>NZ_LAVL01000149.1 GCF_001083785.1 Nonomuraea sp. SBT364 | reverse complement strand
GTGGTGGCGGCGGCGCGGGCGGGGGCGGGAAGCGCGAGGGCGAGGGCGGCGACCAGGGTCGTCAGGGTTCTGGGGGGCATCTGCGTCCTTCGTCGGGCGGGCGTGCCTTGACGGTGGCACCCCGCTTGCTTATTCTTCAGAGACACTTAATAAATATAGCTTAAATAATCACCGCCCCCCGAGGATCCTCATGCAGAACCTGCTTCGCCTGGCCGTGGCCGCGCTGACCGTCCTGCCGCTCGCCGCGTGCGCCGCCGAGAGCGAGGGCCCCGTCGCGCTCACCTGGTGGCAGGGCCCCAACGCCGAGAAGCCCACCCGGTCCGCCGTGGCCGCCTGCACCCGCGACGGCAAGTACACGATCAAGGTCGAGACCCTCCCCGAGGGCTCCGACAAGCAGCGCGAGCAGCTCGTCCGGCGGCTGTCGGCGAAGGACCGCTCGGTGAACCTGATCACCATGGACGTGGTCTGGACGGCGGAGTTCGCCGAGGCCGGCTGGATCCTGCCCCTGCCCGCCCCCACCGCCGCGACGGTGTCGGCGGGCACACTGGGCGGCGCGCTCAAGTCGGCGACGTGGGAGGGCAAGGTCTACGCGGCGCCGCTGCTGTCCGGCTCGCAACTGCTCTGGTACCGCAGGTCGCGCGCCCAGCAGGCGGGCATCGACCCGGTCAAGGGCGAACTGACGTGGGAGCAACTGATCAAGGCGGCCGGCGGCCTGCCCGAGGGAGAGCGCGTCGTCGCCACCCCCGGCAACCGCTACGAGGGCTACACCGTCTTCATCAACGCGCTCATCGCCTCGGCGGGCGGCCAGATCGTCGACGCGCAGGGCAAGCCCGGCCTCGACAGCGAGGCCGGGCGGGCGGCGGCGGCCGTCATCAGCTCGCTGGCCACCGGCCCGGCGGCGCTGAAGGGCCTGAGCACGCTCGACGAGGAGACCATGCGGGCGGCGTTCGAGCAGGGCGAGGCGTCGTTCATGACGAACTGGGGCTACGTCTACGCCGCCGCCGCCGAGCGGGCGGCGAAGGAGCCGGCGTTCAAGAAGGTCTTCGACGACTACGGCTGGGCCCGCTACCCGAGGGTCACGCCCGGCCTGCCCAGCGCTCCCCCGCTGGGCGGCTCCAACATCGCCGTCGGCGCCGGCACGCCCGAGAGCCGGCGCGAGACCGCCTTCACCGCCCTCGCCTGCCTGACCTCCGCGCAGTCGCAGAAGGCGTTCATGATGGAAGCCGGCATCCCGGCCGCCCGCGCGTCGGTCTACGACGACGCCGACGTGCGGGCGAAGTTCCCGTTCGCCGACGTCATGCGCGACTCGATCGCCGACGCGGCGCCGCGCCCGATGGTCCGCAAGTACAACGCCCTGTCCACGGCGATCCAGACGGCCTTCCACCCGCCCGCCTCCGTGACGCGGGAAAGCGCGGCCAAGGCCGGCACGGCGCTCTCCGAGGCAGTGAGTCAGTGAACCGAGCGCGCACCGAGCGGCGGCTGGGCTGGCTGATGGCCGGCCCGGCGCTGCTGCTCATGTCGGCGGTGACCGTCGTGCCGGTCCTGCGGACGGCGTGGCTGTCGCTGGAGCGCTACTCGCTGAGCGCCCCGGACGAGCGGGCGTTCGCGGGACTGGGCAACTACGGCGACATCCTCACGAGCCAGGCGTGGTGGCAGGACCTCACCTCGACGATCGTCCTGACGGTGACCGGCGTGGCCGCCGAGTTCGTGCTGGGCTTCGCCCTGGCGCTGGCCATGCACAAGGTCCTGTGGGGCAGGCGACTCCTGCGGACGGTCGTGCTCGTGCCGTACGCGGTGCTGACGGTGGTGTCCGCGTTCGCCTTCCGCTTCGCCTTCCAGCCGTCGGTGGGCTTCGTCGGCGGCGACTTCAACTGGCTCGGCGAGACCTGGTCGGCCTACACGGTGATCGTGCTGACCGAGGTGTGGAAGACGACTCCGTTCATGGCGCTGATGCTGCTGGCCGGGCTGGTCACCGTGCCCGGCGAGGTGTACGAGGCGGCCAAGGTGGACGGGGCGGGGGCCTGGCAGCGCTTCTGGCGGGTGACCGTCCCCTGTGTACGTCCGGCCATCATGGTCGCCCTGCTCTTCCGCACGCTGGACGCCTTCCGGATCTTCGACACGGTCTACATCCAGACGCAGGGCGCGGTCGGCACGGAGACGCTGTCGTTCCTGAGCTACCGGTTCCTGATCAGGGATCTGGAGGTGGGCCTCGGCTCGGCCGTGTCGGTACTGCTGTTCGCCTGCGTCGCGCTGATCGCGAGCGGGTTCGTCCGGGCGTTCCGGTCCGAGCTGGGAGGCGCGCGATGAGGCGCAGAATCGTCGACCTCCTGGTCACCGGCACGGTCGCGGTCTGGACACTGGGCCCGCTGGTGTGGGTCGTCAGCCTGTCGCTCAAACCGCCCACCTCGCAGCACGACGGCCGGTTCCTGCCCAGCTCCCCCACGCTGGACAACTACACCGGGCTGTTCACCAAGCCGGTGTTCACCACCGCGCTGGGCAACTCCGTGGGCATCTCGCTGCTCGCCACAACCGCCTCGATGATCGTCGCCGTCCTCGCGGCCTACGCGGTCGCCCGCCTCCGCTTCCGGGGGAACCGGCTGGTGCTCGGCGTCGCCCTGGGCCTGACCATGTTCCCGGCGATCGCCCTGGTCGGCCCGCTGTTCACGCTCTGGACGGACCTCGGGCTGTTCGACACCTGGCTCGGGCTCATCATCCCGTACGTGTCGTTCTCGCTGCCGCTGGCGATCTGGCTGATGACCGCCTTCTTCCGCACCATCCCGTGGGATCTGGAGGAGTCCGCGCAGATGGACGGGGCCACCAGGCTTCAGGCGCTGGTCCGGGTGATCCTGCCCGTCGCGGCCCCCGGCGTCGTCACCACCTTCCTGCTCACCTTCCTGGCCTGCTGGGGCGAGTTCCTCTTCGCGATCTCGCTCACCTCGACGGAGGCGTCCCGTACGGTCCCCGCCGCGCTGGCCTTCTTCACCGGCGACTCGGAGTTCCAGCAGCCGTACGGCGCGATCGCCGCGGCCGCCCTGATGGTGACGGTGCCCGTGGTAATCCTTGTCCTGCTCAGCCAGCGCCGCATCGTCGCCGGGCTCACCTCCGGCGCCGTGAAGGGGTGATCTGGTGCCTCACATCGACCTTCTCCGATTCCTCCCGAGGGCAGCCCCATGACCTCTTCCGCGACCGCTCCCCTGCTCCGCAGGCTGAACGCCGAATCGGTGCTCGACGTGCTGCGGGAGGTCGATCTGATCCGGCTCAGCGAGCTGGCCGACGCGGCGGGCCTGTCCAGGCCGACGGTCGACGCGGTGATCGAGGACCTGCGGCGCGTCGGCCTGATCACCGAGACGGAGGACGACACTCCCGGACGGCGGGGCCGGCCCGCCCGGCTCGTACGGCTGAAGGCGGACCGGGGGCACGTCGTCGGCATCGACATCGGCGTGCACAAGTGCATGGTCTCGGTGGCCGACCTGCGGGGGACCGTGCTGTCCACCGAGGTGCGGCCGCTCGGGCAGGAGCTCGGCCGCAGGGCCCGGCTCGACGGGGTGCGCAAGGCCGTCCGGGCCGCGCTCAAGCTGGCCGGGGTCGAACGGCCGGCCGTGCTGGCGGCGTGCACGGCCACGCCCGGCGTCGTCGATCCCCGGACCGGCGTGGTGCTGGCCTGCGACGTCCTGCCGGAGTGGACGGGGCTGAACCTCCGCACCGAGCTGGGCCGCTCCTTCGGCGCGCCCGTCCTGGCCGACAACGACGCCAACCTCGCCGTCGTCGGCGAGCGGTGGCGCGGCGTGGCCGCGGCCAGCCAGGACGTCATCTACGTGCTGGCCGGTGAACGGCTGGGCGCGGGGATCGTCTCGGGCGGCCAGGTCTTCCGCGGCCACGACGGGGGCGCGGGCGAAATGGCCTTCCTCAGCCTGCTGGAGCACACGCCCGGCGCCGAGGGCATCGGGGCGCTGGCCGGCAACATCGGCAAGGAGGTCGTGGCCCGGCTCCGCGAGCACGGCCACGACCTGACCGGCGACGCCGCGCTCCTGCTGGCCGCGGCCCGGGACGGCGACGTCGAGGCCCAGCAGGTCCTGGAGGAGATCCTCGCCCGCATGGCCAGGGCGGTCGGCACGCTGGCCCTGCTCCTCAACCCGGAACTGATCGTCATCGGCGGCGGCGTGGCCGCCGCCGGCGAGCAGATCGCCGAGCCGATCCGGCGCAGGCTGCCGCAGATGACCTCACTGCCGCCGCAGCTGAAGGTATCCCTGCTGGGCGACCGGGCCGTGACCGCCGGAGCCCTCAGGACGGCCCTGGACACCGTCGAGAGTTCCCTGCTGGACAACCTGAATGCCTGAGCGGAGCAGCATGTCACCTGTGTCGTTGGCCATCGTCGGAGCCGGGGACCGCGGCACCGGGTACGCCCGGTGGGCGCTGGCGCATCCGGACCGGGCGCGGGTCGTGGCCGTCGCCGACCCGTCGGCGGACCGGGCGCTCCCGCTGGCCGGGGAGAGCGGCGCGCGCGTCTTCAGCGACTGGCGGCACCTGGTGGACGCGGGCCGCATCGCCGACGCGGTCGTGATCGCGACCCAGGACGGCGAGCACGCGGGCCCGGCCGTCGCGCTGGCCGGGCTCGGCTACCACATCCTGGTGGAGAAGCCGCTGGCGCCGACCGAGGCCGAGTGCCGGGACATCGTCGCGGCCGTGGAGCGAGCCGGGACGATCTTCGCGGTGTGTCACGTGCTGCGGTACGCGCCCTACACCGATGCCGTCCGTTCCGTGCTGGAGTCCGGGCGGATCGGGGAGATCGTGTCCGTCCAGCACCTCGAACCGGTGGGCTTCTGGCACCAGGCGCACTCCTACGTGCGCGGCAACTGGCGCCGGACCGACCGCTCCACCTTCATGCTGCTGGCCAAGTCCTCGCACGACCTCGACTGGCTCCAGTACGTCGTCGGCCGGCGCATCCGCCGGGTCTCCAGCTTCGGCGGGCTCAAGCACTTCCGCCCCGAGAACCGTCCGGCGGGGGCCGCCGCGCGATGCCTCGACTGCGCCGTCGAGCCGGACTGCCCGTACTCGGCCAAGCGCCTCTACTTCGACAGGCTCCGCGCCGGACGGCACGAGTGGCCGCTGAGCGTGGTCACGCCGGCCTTCACCGAGGAGGCGCTCACCAGCGCGCTCCGGCACGGCCAGTACGGCAGGTGCGTCTACGACTGCGACAACGACGTGGTGGACCACCAGGTCGTCGCCATGGAGTTCGACGGCGGCGCGACCGGGACCTTCACCATGACCGCGTTCACCACCGGCGGGCATCGCCGTACCACGATCTTCGGGACGCACGGTGAGCTGGCGTGCGACGGCGTGAGCGTGCGGGTCCAGGACTTCCGCACGGGCGGCTCATCGGCCGTCCCGGTGACCGCGACCGGGGACGCCACGGCGGGCGGCGGCCACGCGGGCGGCGACGAGCGGCTCATGGCGGCGTTCGTCGCCGCCGTCGCCACCGGCGATCGCGACCTCATCCGCTCGGGGCCCGCCGAATCCCTGGCCTCCCACCGCGCCGTCTTCGCCGCCGAACGAGCCAGGCTCACCGACCGGGTCGTCACTGTGGAGTGACGCCGACACGAAAGGAGCTCGCCGATGCGGGCAGCGTTCGCCACCCTCCTCCTGTTAGCCCTGGTCCTCGTCTCCGGACCCGCCCCCGCGACCGCCGACACCCCCGACGCCGCCGACTGGCCGCGGCCGCGTTTCCTGTCCTACAACGTCTGCGGCGCCGCGAGCCAGTGCGCCGACATCTACGGCGACTCCAGGACCGCCTGGCGCGATCAGGTCGTCAAGGCCATCGACCACTGGGGCGCCGACCTCGTGATGCTCCAGGAGGTCTGCTACAACCAGTGGACGCTCCTGCGCGACCACCTCCAGAACCGGGCCGGCAAGCCCAGCTACGACTCCGTCTGGGCCGCGGCCCTGCCCGCGAGCCCCTCCACCGCGGGGTGCTCCCGATGGGGTACGGACCACCGCTTCGGCGTGGTGATCTTCGCCAAGGGCGGCGTGGGAACGATCAACAACGGCTCCCGCTCCGTCCACGCCCTTCCCGAGGCCGAACCGGTGGAGAACCGGATCATGTTGTGCGCCAGGGCCTCGGTGACCGGGCGGATGGTCCGGGCCTGCACCACGCACGTCGACCACCACCCGGCGACCGCCAAGCTCCAGGTGGAGCGCGTCGCCTCCATCACCCGGGCTTTCGCCTCGGAGGGCGACCCCGTCGTGCTGGGCGGCGACTTCAACGTCCTGCCCACGGACGCCGCCCTCGACCCGCTCTACGACCACAACGGCGGTTACGGGGTGTTCCAGGAGGTGGACGAGAACGACAAGGACTTCTTCGGCGGCACCTGCGGCCGGAGCCTGGACCGTTGCCGCAGTGGCGAGGCGACCGCCGAGCCCGTCTGCTCGCCCAAGGTCGGCACGCCCGGGAAGATCGACTACATCTTCCTGAGCTACTACTGGTTCACCACCGTCCGCGGTGACGCGGCGGCCTGCACCCCGGGCATGTCCGACCACCACCTCCTGCGCGGCGCCGCCGCCTGGGAACACTGACCCCCGCCGCCGTCCCCGTGGCCCAGCCCGCCCGCGTCATGGGGCGGGCGCCCGGCTAGCCGCCGAGCAGGTCCCGGTAGAGGCCGGTGAGGCGGTACGGCCAGGGGGTGAAGTTGACCAGCGCGTCGTCGGCGTGGGTGAGCTGGTCGATGCCGCCGACGGTGACCAGGCCGCGCAGCGCCGGGTCGGTGATCGCGGCGACGGTGGCGGCGTGGAAGTCCTCGCTGTTGAGGACCAGGTACGGGCGGACCGCGTCGTTCACCCCGACCTTGAAGTGGCCGGGCGCGGGCTCGACCGGGGCGCTGACACCCAGGTCGTTGTGCCGGCGGCCGAGCTCCGTCAGCGCCTCGGCCAGCCGGCCCCCGTCGAGCAGCGGCCCGATCGTGGCGGCGGCCTCCAGCTCGGCGAACGCGGTGCCGAACCACTTGGCGTAGGGCCGGTAGCGGCGCTCCTGCAGGAAGCACATCTCCATGACGAGCTCGCTCAGCCGGGCGGCCAGCAGGCGTCCGCCGCGCGCGTCGCCCGCTTCGGCGGTGCGGCCGAGCAGCGGCTGGGTGTTGTGGATCAGGTGCCACTGGGAGGCGATCAGCCACCGCCACACATCGGCGGGATACCACGCGAGCAGGTCACGCACCCGGGTGAGCTCACCGGGGTCGTCGCGGAACACCTCGCCCCGGGTGACGTGCAGCAGCCGCTGCTGCGGCAGGCCGAGCCAGTCGGCGGGGCCGAGGCCGTCGCGCGGGTCGAGGCCGAGCCGGTCGCGGATCCACGCGTCGAAGGTGGTGATCTCGACGTGGTGGGTGACGGCGCCGGCGGCCAGGGAGAACCAGGACGTCGGATGCCCGTCGTGCTCGGCCGGCAGCCCGGCCGCGACGGCCCGCCGCACGGGCTCGACGTCGGCGGCGGCGACGAACACCTGGGCGCGCGGCCCCCACTCGTGGTCGGTGGAGCGCTCGCCGTCGTAGCCGAGCACCTCCGAGCCCTCACCGAGCAGGCAGGCGGCGTGCGGAACGGGCACGAGCGGCGCGACGGCGCCGGCGTAGAAGGAGCGGGCCAGCGCGAGGCCGGGGCGGAAGTCGGTCATCGTCCGGCACCTTACCGCGTGGGCCCGTTTGACCTGGGTAGCGTCTCCAAGGGGGGCGAAGGGGGACGACATGACAGGCACGGGTGATCTCGGCCGTCGCATCACGTATCACCGCGAGCGGCTCGGGCTGTCGCGTGAGCAGGTGGCCGGGCGGGCGGCCATGTCACCGGGCTACCTGCAGTATCTGGAGGAGAATCCCGGCAATCCGAGCGCCGACGCCGTGTCACGCCTGGCGACGGCCCTCGGCACCACGGCCGAGGACCTGCTCGGCGGCACCGCCGACAGGCCGCCCGGCGGCGGGCCGGCGGCGCAGTCGCCGCACGTGGAGGTGCTGGACCGGGAGGAGTGCCTGCGCCTGATCGGGCCGGGCGGCATCGGGCGGGTGGCGTTCGACGGCTCGCACGGCCCGACGGTGCTGCCGGTCAACTACCGGCTGCACGACGGCGCGATCGTGTTCCGCACCGCCTACGGCGGCGCGATGGACAAGGATCTGCGCACCGGGGTGCGGGGCGTGGAGATCGTGGTGGGTTTCGAGGTGGACCGGATCGACGAGGCGCAGCGGGAGGGCTGGAGCGTGCTGGCGCAGGGCCCGTTCCACCACGTGCCGCCGGACGAGGCGGCCGGGCTGACCGGCTCCGACGTCACCCCGTGGGTGGGCGGCGACCGGCAGCTCTACATCCGCATCGTGCCGCACCAGATCACGGGGCGGCGTATCCACGGTCTGTGACGAGGCGGGGGCGGGCGAAGTCGCGGTTGTCGACGACCGCGTCCATGCGGGGCACCGGGTCGGCCTCGGCCAGGTAGAGGCGGGCCGCGACCAGGTAGCGGTCGCGGTGGACGGCCTCGGCGCCGGAGCCGGCCCAGTTCTGGTCGCGGGCGGCGCCGCGCCGGATGGACAGCTCGGCGTCCACGTCGAGCCACAGCCGGTAGTCCCAGTAGGCGTCGATCTCGGGGCGGAAGGCGAACACGCCGTCGACGACGAGGACGCTGCCGGGGGCGAGCGGCGCCGTGGTCGCCGAGTGGTCCTCCTGGGTGAGCGGGTCGACGGCGCACAGCGCGCAGGAGGTCGCGGACGGGTCGCGGACGGGGTCGAGCAGGAGCCGCTTGAGCCGGTCGTAGTCGTAGGCGTTGCGGTAGTAGCCCTCCCCCGACTCGCGGTCGTACAGGTGGCGGTCCTTCCACGGCTTCTTGAAGTCGTCCAGCGTGGCCCGCAGGACGGGCCGGCCGGCCAGGCTGATCGCCTCGGCGAGCTCGTGGCCGAGGCTCGTCTTGCCGGCGGCGGTGAGCCCGTCGATGCCCACCAGCAGGCGGCCGCCGCCCAGCGCCAGGACGCGGGCGGCCAGGTCACGCACGAGCGCGGCACGCCCGGGCGAGGCCGGGGCGGGAAGCGGCTGCTGCCAGGTCGAGACCGAGTGATGAACGGGGTGCTGTACGGGCTGCATGCCCGGCAGCCTACCGACGGCCGGTCGGCGTCCGGCCGGGGGCTCCGGGGCGCGGGCCGCGGCTGCGGTAGACGATGTAGGGCCGCGTCAGGTAGCCGACCGGCGCGGTCAGCATGTGCACCAGCCGGGTGAACGGCCAGATGGTGAACAGCACGAGCGCGCTGAACGCGTGCGCCTGGAACAGGATCGGCGCTGCGGCCATGAGCTCGCCCGCCGGCCGCAGGTAGAAGATCGACCGGAACCAGGGCGAGACGGTCGCCCGGTAGTCGTAGCCGCCCTCCAGCACGTTCGCGGCGACGGTCGCGGCCAGGCCCAGCACGATGACCAGGGTCAGGACGGCGTACATGAGCTTGTCGTTGCGGGTGGTGGCGGTGAAGACGGGGCCGACGGTGCGGCGGCGGTACAGCAGGATGGCCAGGCCCGCCAGGGTGCACGCGCCGGCGATGGTGCCGAGCACGACGGCGGTCACGTGGTAGGCGTGCTCGCCGATGCCGGCCGCCTCGGTCCACGCCTTCGGGATGACCAGGCCGCCGACGTGGCCGAGGATGACGACGAGGATGCCGAAGTGGAACAGCGGGCTGCCGACGCGCAGCAGCCGCGACTCGTACAGCTGGGACGAGCGCGTGGTCCAGCCGAACTTGTCGTAGCGGTAGCGCCACACGTGCCCGAGCACGAAGACGGTCAGCGCCACGTACGGGGCGATCACCCACAGGAGCAGGTCGAGCGCGTTCATCCCAGTCCTCCGGAGAAGAAGCCGACTTCCTCGGCGGGCGGGCCCTCCTCGGCCAGCCGCAGGGCGGCGGCGCGGTCGCGGGCGGTGGTCGGCGGCAGCGTGGCGCGCACGGCGGCGACCACGTCCGCGTACGGCGACCCTTCGGCGCGCAGTGCCTCCAGCAGCAGGTCGAGGCCCGCGCGGTGCTCGCGCATGAGCCGGACCGCCTGGGCGGTGGCGCCGCGCGCCGACAGCTCGCAGACGACGGCCAGGTGGTCGGGCAGTTCCTCGGTGCCGGGTTCGAAGCCGGCCTCGCGGAAGGCCTGCTTGAACCGCAGCAGCGCCATGCCGCGCCTGCGGGTGTCGCCGTAGGCGTAGTACGTCAGGTAGGGCGAGCAGCGGCGCTTGAGGTCGAAGGTGGCCACGTAGTGCTCGGCCAGGTCGCCGAGCGGGGTGGCGGCGGCGTGGTCGAGGAAGGCGCGCAGCCGCCGGGCCGGCTCGCCGCGGGGCAGGCCGCGCACGGTCTCGGTGAGCAGCGGCAGCGCCTCGGCGAGCCGCTCGTCGGGGTAGCTGAGCAGGACGGAGGCGGTCAGGTGGACGGCTCGCTCGATCACGGCTTCTCCTCCCGGCGCGGGAACAGGCCGTCGGGCGTGCCCTTGCCGTCCCAGTTGAGCAGGTTGACGCGGCCGTGCAGCTCGTCGGCGCGGTCGAGGTCGTCACCCGACTGGCGCTGCCTGAGCGCATGGAAGTTCTCCACGGCGACGGGGGCGGGCGCGCCGGACGCCTCGCCGAAGGGGCCGTTCATGCCGGGGCCGCCCTCGTAGTCGAGGCTGCAGCCGAGCTCCTCCAGCTGGGCGCCCTGCTCGGCGTGCGCGGCGGGGATCACGTACCGCTCGTCGTAGGGGGCCAGGGCCAGCAGGCGGTGCATCCGCTCGACCTGCTCGCCCGTCATGCCGACCGCCCCGGCGATGGACTCGTCGGCCTCCTGGCCGAGGTTGAGCCGGCGCATGTAGGAACGCATGGCGGCCAGGCGGCGCAGCACGCCGCGGACCGGCTCGGGATCGCCTGCGGTGAACAGCTCGGCCAGGTAGCCGATCGGGATGCGCAGCGCCTCGATGGCGCCGAACAGGTTGCCGGCGTCCTCGCCGTCGTGCCCGGTGCCCGACAGCGCGTCGACGACGGGCGACAGCGGCGGGATGTACCAGACCATCGGCATCGTGCGGTATTCGGGATGCAGCGGCAGCGCGACCTCGTACTCGAAGATCAGCTGGTGGACGGGTGAGCGGCGGGCCGCCTCCAGCCAGTCCTCGGGGATGCCGGCGGCGCGCGCGCCCGCGATCACCTCCGGGTCGGCCGGGTCGAGCAGCACCCCCTTCTGCGCCTCGAACAGGTCCCGGTCGTCCGGCACGCACGCGGCCTCCTCCACCCGGTCGGCGTCGTAGAGGATCAGGCCGATGTAGCGCAGCCGGCCCACGCACGTCTCCGAGCACACGGTCGGGATGCCGACCTCGACCCTCGGATAGCAGAACGTGCACTTCTCGGCCTTGCCGGTGCGGTGGTTGAAGTACACCTTCTTGTACGGGCAGCCCGTCACGCACATGCGCCAGCCGCGGCAGCGGTCCTGGTCGACGAGCACGATGCCGTCCTCGGAGCGCTTGTAGAGGGCGCCGGACGGGCAGGAGGCCACGCAGGAGGGGTTCAGGCAGTGCTCGCAGATGCGCGGCAGGTAGAACATGAACGCCCGCTCGAAGTCGAGCTTGACCTCGTCCGACACCTTGCGCAGCACCGGGTCGGCGGCGGTCAGTGCCGGGGCTCCGCCGAGGTCGTCGTCCCAGTTCGCGCTCCACGTGATCTTCGTGGGTTCGCCGGTGATGAGCGAGGTGGGGCGGGCCACGGGGGTGTCCTGGGTGGCGGGGGCGGAGAAGAGCCGGTCGTAGTCGTAGGTCCACGGCTCGTAGTAGTCCTGGATGGAGGGCATGAGCGGGTTGGCGAAGATGGTGAGCAGCTTCTTCAGCCGGCCGCCGGCCCGCAGGCGCAGCCGGCCGCGCGCGTCGAGCTCCCAGCCGCCCTTCCACTTCTCCTGGTCCTGGTAGGTGCGCGGGTACCCCTGGCCCGGACGGGTCTCGACATTGTTGAACCACACGTACTCGGTGCCCGCCCGGTTGGTCCACGCCTGTTTGCAGGTGACCGAGCAGGTGTGGCAGCCGATGCACTTGTCCAGGTTCATGACCATGGCGAGCTGGCCCATGACCCTCATCAGTAGTCGACCTCCTGGGAGCGGCGGCGGATGACGGTGACCTCGTCGCGCTGGTTGCCGGTGGGCCCGAGGTAGTTGAACGCGAACGACAGCTGGGCGTAGCCGCCGATCAGGTGGGTCGGCTTGACGAGCAGGCGGGTGAGCGAGTTGTGGATGCCGCCGCGCCGCCCGGAGATCTCGCTCTTGGGCACGTCCACGACCCGTTCCTGGGCGTGGTACATGTACACGGTGCCCTGCGGCATGCGGTGCGAGACGATGGCGCGCGCCACGACGACGCCGTTGCGGTTGACCGCCTCGATCCAGTCGTTGTCGGCGATGCCCGCCCTGGCGGCGTCGGCGGGGCTCATCCAGATCGTCGGCCCGCCGCGCGACAGCGTCAGCATGAGCAGGTTGTCCTGGTACTCGGAGTGGATGGACCATTTGGAGTGCGGGGTCAGGTAGCGCACCGTGATGCCTTGCTCGCCCTGCTCGCCGGGCCGGGGCTCGCCGAACATCGCGGTCAGGTCGAGCGGCGGCCGGTAGACCGGCAGCGTCTCGCCGGCCTCCTGGATCCAGTCGTGGTCGAGGTAGAAGTGCTGGCGGCCGGTGAGCGTGTGCCAGGGCTTGCGGTGCTCGACGTTGAGGGTGAAGGCCGAGTAGCGGCGGCCGCCGGTCTCGCTGCCCGACCACTCCGGCGAGGTGATCACCGCCACCGGCCTGGCCTGCGTGTCGGCGAACCGGATGCGCCGGTGCTCCTCGGCCAGCCCGTCGAACGACGTCCCGGTGCGCCGGGCCAGCGTGGCGAACCCCTGCGCCGCCAGCCGTCCGTTGGTGGTGCCCGACAGCGCCAGGATCGCCTCGCACAGGTGCGCGTCGGTGGCCAGCGACGGCCTGCCGGACGGTGTGGCGCCGTTGGCCCGGCGCAGTTCCTCCACCTCCTGCGACAGGTCGAACGTGATGCCCTTGGTGGCGGCGCCGAGCTTCTCGGCGAGCGGGCCGAGCGCGCCCAGCCTGGCGGCGATCGAGCCGTAGTCGCGCCGCACCTCGACGATCTTGGGGAAGTCGATGCCGGGCGTGGGCACGTCGCCGCTGACGCGCCAGTCGCGCACCCGGCCGTGCGGGGTGGCCAGCTCGTCGGGCGTGTCGTGCAGCAGCGGCGCCGCCACCAGGTCCGTGCGCGTGCCCAGGTGCCGGCCCGCGAGCTCGCTGAACGTCTCGGCGATCGCGTGGAAGGCCGCGAAGTCCGTACGGGTCTGCCACGGCGGGTCGATGGCCGGGGTGAAGGCGTGCACGAACGGGTGCATGTCGGTGCTCGACAGGTCGTGCTTCTCGTACCAGGTGGCCGACGGCAGCACCACGTCGGAGAACAGCGTGGTGGACGTCATCCGGAAGTCCAGTGTCAGCAGCAGGTCGAGCTTGCCCTGCGGCGGCTCCTCCCGCCAGGTGACGTCGCGGGGCCGCAGGCCGGGCCCGGCCTCCTCGGCGCGCAGCGAGGAGTCGGCGCCGAGCAGGTGGCGCAGGAAGTACTCGTCGCCCTTGGCCGAGGAGCCGAGCACGTTGGCCCGCCACACGGTCAGCACGCGCGGCCAGTTCTCCGGCGCGTCGGGGTCCTCGCAGGCGAAGCGGAGCCGGCCGGTCGCGACCTGCTCGGCGATGTACGCGCCCGGCTCCCGCCCGGCGGCGGCGGCCTCGTCCGCCAGGTCGAGCGGGTTGCGGCCGAACGTCGGGCAGGACGGCATCCAGCCCATCCGCGCCGAGGCGGCGATCAGGTCGGCGGTCGACCTGCCGGCGAACGCGCCGCCGCCCAGCGGCGAGGACACCACGTCGGCGCTGAAGGTGTCGTAGCGCCACTGGCCGGTGTTCAGGTAGAAGTACGCGGTGCCGATCATCTGCCGGGGCGGCCTGGACCAGTCCTGCGCCGAGGCCAGGAGCGCCCAGCCGGTCAGCGGGCGGCACTTCTCCTGGCCGACGTAGTGCGCCCAGCCGCCGCCGTTGACGCCCTGGCAGCCGGTCAGCGTCGTCAGGGCCAGGAAGGAGCGGTAGATGGTGTCGGCGTGGAACCAGTGGTTCGCCCCCGCGCCCATGATGATCATCGATCGGCCGCCGGACTCCTCGGCGTTGCGGGCGAACTCGCGCGCGATCCGCGCCGCCTTCGCCGCCGGCACGCCGGTGATCGGCTCCTGCCAGGCCGGCGTGTACGGCTCGGCGGCGTCGTCGTAGCCCGACGGCCAGCGGCCCGGCAGGCCGTCGCGCGCCACCCCGTACTGGGCGAGCAGCAGGTCGTGGACGGTGGTGACGAGGTGGCCGCCGATCCGCCGGGCCGGCACGCCGCGCTCCAGCACGCCGCCGCCATCATCGTCACCGCCGCCGCCGCCGCCGTCGAAGCGCGGCAGCGCGACCGTGACCGGCTCGCCGCCTTCGTAAAAGGTGAGCGCGGGGTCGAGGTCGCCCAGGTCCAGGTTCCAGCGGCCCGCGCCGCTCTCGGAGTAGCGGAAGCCGAGCGAGCCGTTGGGCAGGGCCGGGCCGCCGGTGCGCTCGTCCCACACGGCGGTGGTGAACGCCGCCTCCCTCTCGTCCCGGCCCAGATCGGCGGCGGTGAGGAACTTGTCCGGCACGTACCGGCCCGGCTCGCGCTCACGCAGGCACACCAGGAAGGGCAGATCGGTGAAGCGCTTGACGTAATGGTCGAAGACGGGCGTGATTCGGTCGGTGAAGAACTCCTTGAGGATCACGTGCCCCATCGCCATGGCCAGCGCCCCGTCGGTGCCGGGGTTCGGGGCCAGCCACTCGTCGGCGAACTTGGCCGCGTCACTGTAGTCGGGCGACAGCACGACGACCTTCTGGCCCCGGTAGCGGGCCTCGGCCATGTAGTGGGCGTCCGGGGTGCGGGTGACGGGCACGTTGGAGCCCCACAGCATCAGGTAGGAGGCGTCCCACCAGTCGGCCGACTCCGGCACGTCGGTCTGGTCGCCGAACACCTGCGGCGAGGCCACCGGCAGGTCGGCGTACCAGTCGTAGAACGACAGCATCGCGCCGCCGATCAGCGAGACGAACCGGGCGCCGACCGCGTGCGAGGCCATCGACATGGCCGGGATCGGGGAGAAGCCCGCCACCCGGTCCGGCCCGTACGTCTTGATCGTGTGCACGTGCGCGGCCGCGACGATCTCGGTGGCCTCCTCCCAGGTGACGCGGACCAGGCCGCCCTTGCCCCGGGCCGACTGGTACCTGCGCCTCTTGTCGGGATCCGTGGTGATCTCGGCCCAGGCGGCGACCGGGTCGCCGAGCCGCTTCTTCGCCTCCCGGTACAGGCTCACCAGGACGCCGCGCGCGTACGGGTAACGCACCCGCGTCGGCGAGTAGGTGTACCAGGAGAAGGCGGCGCCGCGCGGGCAGCCGCGCGGCTCGTACTCCGGCCGGTCGCCGCCCACGCTCGGGTAGTCGGTCTGCTGCGCCTCCCAGGTGATCACGCCGTCCTTGACGTACACCTTCCACGAGCACGAACCGGTGCAGTTCACGCCGTGCGTGGAGCGCACCACCTTGTCGTGGCTCCACCGGTCCCGGTAGAACGCGTCACCCTGCCGGCCGCCGACCTGGTGCAGCGTCCGCAGGTCGGCCGAGACCTCGCCCGGCCGCAGGTAGCGGCCCAGCCGCAGCAGCACGTCGCTGAGCGGCCCGTCGATGCCGGACATGCCGATCACACCTTCCCGTCAGCACGCGCCCGCGGGCGCAGCACGAACCAGCAGTAGACGAACGCGCCGCACGCCACCGCCGCCAGCAGCATCAGCCCGATCGAGTACGAGCCGGTGGCCTGGTAGATCAGGCCCATGACGATCGGCGGCAGGAACCCGCCCAGCCCGCCGGCGGCGCCCACGACCCCGGTGGCGCTGCCCACCATGGCGGCGGGCACGGCCCTTCCGAGCACGGCGAACACCGCGCCGTTGCCCAGCCCGAGCGCCGCCGCCATCACCAGGAATCCCGCCGTGGCCACCGGCATGCCCGGCGCGAACGACACCACGACCGCGCACACCACCACGACGGCCAGCGCCCAGCCGAGCACCCGCTCCCCGCCCAGCCGGTCGGCCAGCCAGCCGCCGGCCGGCCTGGCGATCGTGGACAGCACCACGAACCCGGCGCTGCGCGCGGCGGCGTCGGCGACCGCCAGGTGGTAGACGCTCTCCAGGTACAGCGGCAGGTAGACGCCGAACGCGACGAAGCCGCCGAACGTCAGCGCGTACATCCCGGCGAGTTCCCGGGTGACGCGCAGCCGCGCGGCGGCCAGGAAGCGGCGGCCGAACGGCTCGGTCGCGGGTGCGGTGCCCGGCGCGTCCCGCCCGGCCACCAGCATGATCACGCCGATGACGGCGAGCGCCACCGCGACCGTCCAGAACGGCACCTGGTGGCCGAACCGCTGCGCCAGCCACGGCGTGGCGAACCCGGAGATCGCGGTGCCGATGTTGCCCGCGCCGAACACGCCCAGCGCCAGGCCGCGCCGCTCCGGCGGGAACCAGGCGTTGACGAACGGCACCCCGATCGCGAACGTCGCCCCGGTCAGGCCCAGGATGAAACCGCCGATCAGCAGCGCCGGATAGCTTCCGGCGAACGCCAGGAACACCACCGGGACGATGCCGAGCAGCGTGGTGACGCCGAAGACGAGCCGGCCGCCGTAGCGGTCGGTCAGCGCGCCCAGCGGGATCCGGCCCAGCGAGCCGACGATGACGGGCACCGCCACCAGCACCGACACCTCGAACGCGGTCAGCCTCAGCTGCTTCTCGTAGACCGAGCCGAGCGGGCTGAGCAGTCCCCACGCCCAGAAGTTGACCGCGAACGCGACCGTCGCCAGCACCAGCATGGCGACGCGGCTCGTCGTGGACGTGCCGGGCATGGACGACCTCCAGGCTCCGCAAGGGACTACCTGGCGTTACTCCCCCGAATTCGCCCCGATAGACGTGGTGCCGGTGCGACGCCTGAGGAGTATGCCCAGGTAGAGCAGCCAGCCGGCCGCCACGACGGCGAGCGCGGCGACGGGCCGCCACCCGCCGGGCCCGGCCAGTTCCTCCAGCGACCGGCGGCAGATCGCCACCGTGACGGGCACGGTGTAGCCGGCGAAGAAGGCCAGCCCGAGTGCCCGCCCCACCACCAGGAACCACGCGTACACCCGCACGCTGCGCCGTGCCCCGGCGCGCCGTGCCCCGCCCCGCCGCCCGCGCAGGTACGCCCGGGCGTCGGCCATCAGGTTCTTGTCCCCGGTGGCGTTGGCGACGGCGTAGTACACGTCGGTGCGCATGAAGAACAGGAACTGCCAGGCGATCTGCGCGAGGCAGATGACCATGATCAGCCGCGCCACCGGCGACCCGGACGGCCCGGCCACGTACAGGACGCACGCGCAGGCGCACGCCAGCAGCCAGTCGACCCGCATCCCCGCCAGGTGGGCGCGGTAGCGGGCCCGCCTGGGCACCGCCCACACGCCGGTGATCCGGGTCTGCACGACCAGGAACTGCATCCGGGTGCCCAGCGACAGCTCCGCCCGCACGCCCAGCGAGCGGGCGGCGGCGATGTGGCCCAGCTCGTGCACCAGCACGAGGAGCCACGAGCCCGCCGCGAACGCCAGCGTGAAGGCGAGGCTGTCGGCCCACACCAGCGTCGCCGGGCTCGGCAGCACGCCGGGCCGGGCGACGGCGGCGGCCAGCGCGGATCCGGTCAGCAGCAGCAGCGCGGCGTCGGCCGGGCGGGAGAAGAACCACGCCACGTGCCCCGGCCTGATCCGGTCCCACAGGTTGGGCGGGCGGTGCGGGCGGCGCAGCAGCCCGGCGCCGTCCAGGCCGGTGACGAACGCCTCCACGTCCACGTCGACGCCGCGCTCGGCCAGCACCCGGGCGCGCGCCTCGGCGGCGGTCCTGGTGCCGTCGAGCGCCGCGACCACGGCCGCCGCCACGCCCGGCACGTGCACGAACGTCTCACCGTTGCCGATCACGTAGTCGTCGGGGCCGTCGGCGACGACGCTGAGGAACGACAGGTCCGTCCTCACCCGCAGACCTCGCACCCGGCGTCGCGTTCGTAGGCCCGCGTGGTGGTGGCCAGCGTCAGCAGGTCCAGCCACACCGCCCGGCCCCGCAGCGCGGGCGGTCCGGTGCCGGTCAGGTGGCGGATCACCTCCGAGGCGAGCATCCCGGCCACGATCCCGCACAGCGGCCCGAACGACGGCGCTGCCCGGCCCTCGTTGTCGCTGACGGGCAGCTCGGCGGCGCCGTAGCGGGCGGCCAGGGCGCGTTCCTGGCACGTCAGGCAGCCGGTCTCGCCGGGGATCACGAGCGGCCCGGCCAGCCCGGTGTGCTGGTTGAAGCCGCCGGTGACGAACGGCACGCCCGCCGCGACGCAGGCGGCGTTGACCCAGCGGCGGATGTGCGGCTGCGGGGTGTCGACGGTGTTGACCACCAGGTCGGCGTCCGTGGGCACGTCGCCGGGGCCGGTGATGCGCCGCCCGACCGGCGTGATCCCGACGCCGGGGCAGCGCAGGCGCAGCGCGCGGGCGGCGGCGTCCGTCTTGGCCGCGCCCAGGTCGTCCATCGTGTAGAGGTGCTGGCGGTGCAGGTTGCCGAGCTCCACCCGGTCGTCGTCGAGCAGCGTCAGGCGGCCCACGCCCGAGGTCGCCAGGTGCAGGGCGACGCCCGCGCCGATCGCCCCGGCGCCGAGCACGGCCACGTGCGCCCGCTCCAGGTCGCCGAGCGCCGCCGCGGCCCGCCCCGCCGGGTGGAACATCGCCAGGAACAGCCCGAACCGGCCCAGCCTGGCGTCGGCGGCCAGCGCGCCGAGATCGTCCTCGGTCACCAGCACCCGCGCCTCGATCAGCCTGTCCACGGCCGCGTCGATCTCGCCCGGCGTCACCTCGGGGATCAGCGCGTGCAACTCGCCGCGCGCCACGGGCTCACGCGCGCACAGGCGGATGAGCCGGCGCAGCGGCGCCGGAGCGGGTTCGAGGATCTGCCCGGTCGGCGGAAAGTCTCCCAACCTGACTCTATTATTGACATCATCAACAAAAAGTGGAAAAGCCGGATTCACCTGAACCCTTGTCAATGCGGCTCCCGGAGCGCTGAGGTGCGGGGCCTCCTCCCGCGACGGAGGCCCCGCGGACGGTCAGCAACTGTTGCTGTTGCCTGTCGTCTCCACTTCTTCGACCTTCCTGATCTCAATCGTCATCGGCGATCCCTTCGTCGATCGTGATTGGCCGATGTGATCGTAAGAAAAATAGGGGCGATTCGATAGACCCAATGACTTTTTTTCCTTGTTTGACAAAAGCCACTATTCTGATGAGAGAATCGTCAACCATGAGCGCCGGGGAGAAGGTGCGCTACTGGCGCCATCCGGGCATGGGCGGCCTCGACCTCATGCGGGCCCGCTACGTCGGGCACCGCTTCAGCCGCCACAGCCACGACACCTTCGCCCTCGGCGCCGTGGAAGCCGGCGCCGAGGCGATCCACCTGCCCGGCGGCGTCGCCCACGCGGGTGTGGAGGAGGTCGTGCTCATCGACCCCGGCGTCGTGCACACCGGCCACGCCCTCACGCCGGACGGCTGGACGTACCGCGTCCTCTACCCGAGCACGGGCCAGCTCACGGCCGCCGCCGCCGAACTGGCAGGACCCGCCGGCCTCCGCGCGACGCCGTCCTTCGCCCGCCCGGTGGTCACCGACGCCCGCATGGCCGCGCTCGTCGTCGCCGCCCACCGCGCCGCCGAAACCGGGGACCCGCTCACCGCCGACACCGCGCTCCACCTGCTGCTGGCCCGCCTGCTCACCGCCTACTCCGGCCCC
>NZ_LAVL01000148.1 GCF_001083785.1 Nonomuraea sp. SBT364 | reverse complement strand
TCAGGGGCGGGGGTGGGGCCCACGACCGGCGTGGTCTCCAGGCGGGCCCGGTGCTCCCGGTCGAGCCGCGTGTCGGGCAGCGGCTCCGCGCGGGGCGGTTCGTACGGCTCCCGATGCGGCTTCTCCTGCGCGCCGACGGCGCGAGGGAAGGGCACGATGTCGTCCTCGTCCGTGCCGTGGCCGGCGCCGGACGTCCTGCGATCCTGTACGTGCTTGATCAGCAGCAGCCACAGCCAGAGCGCGACCGCCAGCATCACCCACGGCGCGATCGCCACGCCGACGGCGGTCGGCGCCACCTGGAACTCCACCCGCAGCGCCACCGCGGCGTCCGCCGCCGCGGCCGCCACGATGAGCAGGACCAGCGCCACCGCCGCCGCCACCTCCCTGCACTTCGTCTCCCCCCAGGCCCTGGACGCCGGACTCGCCGACCGCCTCGCCGTCCGCCGCCGCCTGGTTCCCGTGGCTCCGGTACGTTCCCGGGGCAAGGAGTCGATGCCGCTCAACGACGCGCTGCCCCGCATCGAGGTGTCGCCCGACACGTTCGAGGTCCGCATCGACGGCGAACTCGTCGAGCCCGCCCCCGCCCGGAGCCTGCCTCTGACCCAGCGCTACTTCCTCTTCTGATGAACCCGGCGATCCTCCTCCTGACCGACTCCCGCCTCCCGGCCGGCGCCCACGCCCACTCCGGCGGCATCGAACAGGCGATCAGCACCGGCGCCGTCCACGACCTGCCCACCCTCGCGGCCTTCCTCCGTGGCCGCCTCCGCACCTCGGGCCGCACCGCCGCCGCCCTCGCCGCCGCGGCCTGCGCCCTCGCCGCGCGGGCGCACCCCTGGACGGACGCCCTGCCCCCGGGGGACACTCCAGACTTGAGGGACGCCCCGCCCCGGAGGGACGCCCAACCCCTGGAGGACGGCCCGTTCCTCCCTGGTCGCTCGCCCGCGTGGGAGGAGCTGGATGCCGAGGTGGACGCGCGGACCGCCTCTCCCGCGCTGCGGAAGGCGTCGCGCACCCAGGGAAGGCTGCTGCTCCGGGTGGCGGCACGGCTGTGGCCGTCGCCGGTGCTCGACGACCTGGCGCGGACCGTACCGAGCCCGCACCACCCGATCGCGCTCGGCGCGGCGGCGCACGCGGCGGGCGCGGCACCCGGGGACGCCGCTCTGGCGGCGGCCTACCAGGCGATCACCGGCCCGGCCACGGCGGCGGTCCGGCTGCTCGGGCTCGACCCGGTGGCCGTCCACCGCCTCCTCGCCGACCTCACCCCGGAGCTCGGCCTCTCCACGGAACTCGACCTCGGCTCGGAGGCCGATCTCTCCACGGAACTCGACCTCGGCTCGGAGCTCTCCGACGGCGGGCCGGTGACTGCGTGGGCCGGGCTGCCCGCCCACGCCGCGCCCGCCCTCGATCTTCTCGCCGAACGGCACGCGCAGGCCCACGTCAGGCTCTTCATCTCCTAGCAGGAAGGATCCCACCTCATGGGCGCCAACCACCGCGATCGTCACCACACCCCCGACGGCCACGGCCGCGCCCTGCGCCTGGGGGTCGGCGGGCCGGTGGGGAGCGGCAAGACGGCCCTGGTGGCGGCGCTGTGCCGGACGCTCGGCCCGGCCCTGCAGCTCGGCGTCGTCACCAACGACATCTACACCACCGAGGACGCCGACTTCCTGCGCCGGGCGGGCGTCCTCGACCCGGAACGCATCCTCGCGGTGGAGACCGGCTGCTGCCCGCACACCGCGATCCGCGACGACATCGCCGCCAACCTCGACGCCGTGGAGACGCTGGAGGAACGGTTCGGACCGCTGGACCTGGTCGTGGTGGAGAGCGGCGGCGACAACCTGACGGCGACGTTCAGCCGCGGGCTGGCCGACCGGCAGATCTTCGTCCTGGACGTGTCGGGCGGCGACAAGGTGCCGCGCAAGGGCGGCCCCGGCGTCACCATGGCCGACCTGCTCGTCGTCAACAAGACCGACCTGGCCCCGCTGGTGAACGCCGACCTGGACGTGATGGCCCGCGACGCGGCGGCGGTCAGGGCCGGCAAACCGGTCATGTTCACCTCGATCAGGCAGGACCCCACCGCGGCCGAGGTGTCCGCCTGGGTCAAGGACCAGGCCAAGACCTGGCGTCACTCCTGACATGCCGCTCGTCGCCCCGCGTGCCATGCGGGCCGCCGCGGCGGTGGTGACCGCCTGCCGGGCGGGCCGCACCACCATCCCCACGCTGCGGTCGGCTCCCCCGCTGACGCTCCGCCAGACGGGCCCGTACACCGTGCACCTCATCTCGACGGCGGCCGGCCCGCTGGGCGGCGACCAGCTGGAGCTCGACCTGGACGTCGCCCCGCACACCACCCTGGAGGTCCGGTCGGTCGCGAGCACGCTCGTCCTGCCGGGGGCGGGCCGGTCCGCCATGCGCGTCAGCGCGCGGGTGGGCGCCGGCGCCACGCTCCGCTTCGTCCCCGAGCCGACGGTCCTCGCCGCCGGCTGCGACCACATCCTGTCGGTACGGCTCGCGCTGGATCCGGCCGCCCGGGCCGTCTGGCGCGAGGAGATCGTCCTCGGCCGCCATGGCGAGCGGCCGGGCCGCTGCCGTACCCGCTTCGACGCCACCGTCGGCGGGCGCCCGCTGCTCAGGCAGGAGCTGTCGCTCGGCACCGGCCTGGACGCCTCCCCCGCCGTCCTGGCGGGCGCCACCTGCGTCGGCAACACCCTCCTCGCCGGGGATCGGCCACAGACGGCCGTGGTCGGGGACGGGGTCGGGGACGGGGTGGTGGTGCTGCCTCTGGCCGGTCCCGGCGTCCTGGTCTCGGCACTGGCGGGCGATGCCGTCGAGCTGCGGGCCAGGCTGGAGTGGGGCGAGTCGCGCGCCCGGGAAAGCCGATAGCGCGGCGCGGCGACATCGTTGGCGCGTCGCGGACGGTGGTGACGGCGGCACGGTCGGCTTATGGTGATCGTGTGGCCGACAACCTCATGCCATCGCCCACCGGCAGGCTGTTCGCCGTCGCGATCATGCTCGCGGGCGGTCTGCTGGTCTTCTGCGCCGTCCTGCCGTGGGCCGGTCTCCAGGCGACGAGCGAGCTGGTCGGCGCCGGCGTGACGCGCGACGTCCGCGGCATCGACGACACGTTCGGCGTCTGGACGCTGATCGCCGGCCTGGTGGCGATCGCCTTCGGGCTGGCCGGCCTGCTGACCCGACCCAGGGTCGCCGCCCTGGCCGCGCTGCCCGGTGCGCTGGCGACGCTGGTGCTGGTGCTGTTCGTGACCGACTCGGCCGGATTCCAGGACCGGGTCTCGATCGACCTGGGCCGCTTCCTGTCGATCGAGCCGGTCATCCGCTACGGCTGGTTCGCGGCCCTGGCCTCGTCGCTGGCGGTGGTCCTGCTGGCGCTCCTCGCCCTGGCCCGCCGGCGGGCGCGCTGACGGCCGTCAGTCGTAGAAGCCGAGACGGCGCAGCTGCTTGGGGTCGCGCTGCCAGTCTTTCAGGACGCTGATGCGCAGGTCCAGGTAGACGCGGGTGCCGAGCAGCGCCTCGATCTGCTTGCGGGCCGCGGTGCCGACCTCGCGCAGCCGCTCGCCCTTGTGGCCGATGACGATGGCCTTCTGCGACGGCCGCTCGACGAACAGGTGCGCGTAGATGTCGAGCAGGTCGTCGCGCCCCTCGCGGGGCAGCATCTCGTCGACGACGACGGCGATGGAGTGCGGCAGCTCGTCGCGCACGCCTTCGAGGGCCGCCTCCCGGATGAGCTCGCCGACCAGCACCTGCTCGGGCTCGTCGGTGAGCTGACCGCCCTCGTAGAGCGGCGGCGACTCCGGCAGGTGCTCGATGAGCACGTCGCCGAGCACGTCGAGCTGCTCACCGGACCGCGCCGACACCGGGACGACCGCCGCGAACTCCGCGATCTCCGAGACCGCCAGCAGCTGCGCCGCGATCTGGTCGCGGCTCACCAGGTCGCACTTGGTGACCACGGCCACCACGGGCGTGCCCTTGACGGCGGCGAGCTTGTCGGCGATGAACCGGTCGCCCTTGCCGATCGGGTCGCCGGCCGGCACGCAGAACCCGATCACGTCCACCTCGGTGAGCGTGGACAGCACGAGGCTGTCGAGCCGCTCACCGAGCAGCGTGCGCGGGCGGTGCAGGCCGGGCGTGTCGACGATGACGATCTGCGCCTCGGGCCGGTGCACGATGCCTCTGATGGCCCGGCGGGTGGTCTGCGGCTTGGACGAGGTGATCGCCACTTTCGTGCCGACCAGGGCGTTCATCAGCGTGGACTTGCCGACGTTCGGCCTCCCCACGAAGCAGGCGAATCCGGCGCGATGGCTGTCTGGCGAAGTCAC
This sequence comes from Nonomuraea sp. SBT364, assembly GCF_001083785.1. GTDB lineage: Bacteria > Actinomycetota > Actinomycetes > Streptosporangiales > Streptosporangiaceae > Nonomuraea. The sequence goes on along the minus strand of NZ_LAVL01000148.1, from coordinate 15,850 downwards.
ATAGTGCATTCTGGCTCATCAACCGGCCTGGTCACGCCACCAGGCGAAGACGTGAGGCAGCACGTGCGGGCTCCACGCGGTCATCTCGAGCCCGGCCAGCTCCGGCTCGGTGACCCATCGGGCGTCGTTGATCTCGTCGCCGTCGGGGGTGGGCGTGCCTGAGACGATGGCGCAGGCGTACGTGATGATCACATAGGCGACCTGGTGACCGTTGGGGTAGAGGGTGCGGAAGTCGGGGCCGCCGTAGGCGCCGATGAGGCCGCGCACCTCGACCTCGATGCCGAGCTCCTCGCGCAGCTCGCGCACCACGGCGTCCTCCGGCCGCTCGTCGGGGTCGACGCCGCCGCCGGGGGTGGCCCAGAGGCCGATGTCGCCGTGGCGCGCCACGAGAAGCCTGCCGCTCCCGTCGAACACGCAGCCGTTCACCGACGGCAGCATGAGCAGCTCGGAGCCCACCTTGTCGCGCAGCCGGGCCAGGAACGGCGACATCGGCATGTCAGCCCTCGCCCTCGCCGGCCGCGCCGCCTCGCGGCGTGCCGTCGGGGCCGGCCACGAGGATGGCCTTGACGCCCAGCTCGCGGGCGGCGGCCTCGTCGGCGGCGCTCGGCCCGTCGCCGTCGGTCACCAGCGCCACGGCCTCCAGCGACCGCGCGCCGCTGGACACGGCCATCGCCACCGCCACCTGCACCGCCGACAGGGCGAGCGAGGTGAGGGCGACGTCGGTGGCGGCATAGGTGCGGCCGGTCTCGTCGCGTACGGCGGCGCCCTGGGCGGAGCCGTTGCGCGCCCGGGACGAACGCGCCAGCGTGATGATCTTGCTGTCTTCGGGATCGAGAGTCACGAGGACTAGGTTAGGCGCTGGCCATCCGCATCACGGCGTCGAGGAGCTGCCGCGTGCGCTGCGGGTCCACCTCGGCCATGCTCGTGTGCACCAGCGAGACCAGTGTGTCTCCCGACCGGGCGAGCACCACGTCCAGCGTGTACGGGTAGCCGTTCAGCCGCCCCCGCAGCTCACCGCCCACCGCCTCGTCGGCCACCTCCTCGACCGGCACCAGCGTCGTGCGCAGGTGGGTGCCGGTGCCCTCGCGTACGGCCCGGCACGCCTCCAGCGCCCTGGCCAGATCGGCGAGGTGCCGCTCGGCGGCGGCGCCGGTGTAGCGGGCCAGGCCGACCCCGACCTGCTCGCCCAGCTCGTCCCCCTGGTAGCTGGCCGCCGCCTGCGCGGTCAGGGCCCGCGTGGGCGCGCGCCCGCCCGCCGCCTCCAGCACGGCCCGGCAGTTGCGGTCTGCCGGTGTGAACGGCGCCCGCCATGCCTGCTCGGGCCGAGGCGAGAAGCCTTCGGGCAGCCGGGGCTCCTTCTTGAGAACCTCCCGCATCTGGGCCAGGGCCTGTACGTCGACCCCTTGGACGAGGCCCCCGTCTCCGCAGCCTGTCAGGGCACCGGCAAGGAGCCCGCAGGCGATGATCCGCTGTCCGCGTTTCATGATTCCCCCCGCCCGGCAGCCTCCCCGGTCGGCAATTACGGCAATCCACCGCTACTACCAACAAACGATCAAACGCAAAAAGGGTGCTCCCGCCCTCATCAGACGAGAACACCCTTTACGCCGAACAACGTCACGATCGGCTAGCTGACCGAGACGTTGCCGTCCCCCCGGAAGCGTTCCTCCCGCCGCGAACCCCACCCGGCGTTCGGACGCCTCCCTCGTGACACCCACCGCACAGGGCGTCGATGGAAAGATTGGCGGACGGCGCTTGCAGAAGACTTGTAGAACACTTGCGACAACCTGGCTGTGCTCACCGGTCGTGCGTCAGTCGTGCTCGGCGGTGGCCGGGACCACGTCGTCGCCCAGCGGGAGCACCCGCCGCACCACCACGGTGCTGATCCGGTTGCGCCGCCCGGCCAGGCTCTCGGCCGTGAGCCTGAGGCCCGCCACCTCGGCCTGGGAGCCCGCGATCGGCACCCGGCCCAGCGCGTGCGCCAGCAGCCCGCCCACGGTCTCGACGTCGTCGACCTCGATCTCGGTGTGGAAGAGCTCGGCCAGCTCGTCCACCGGCATCCGGGCCGTCACCCGCAGCGCCCCGCCGGGCATCGGCTCGACCCGGGGCGCCTCCTGGTCGTACTCGTCGGTGATCTCGCCGACGATCTCCTCCAGCACGTCCTCGATGGTGACCAGGCCGGCCGTGCCGCCGTACTCGTCGATGACGATGGCCAGGTGCGTCTGTTTGGCCTGCATCTCGCGCAGGAGCTCGTCGATCGGCTTGCTCTCGGGCACGTAGGTGGCCGGACGCATGATCGACTCGATCCGCTCGTGACCGCGGTCCGCGCCCGACTCGTGCACCCGGCGGGTGATGTCCTTGAGGTAGGCGATGCCGATGACGTCGTCCTCGTTCTCGCCGGCCACCGGGATGCGGGAGAAGCCGCTGCGCAGCGCCAGCGACAGCGCCTGGCTGAGCGTCTTGCCCCGTTCGATGTAGACCATGTCGGTACGCGGCACCATGACCTCGCGGACCAGCGTGTCACCCAGCTCGAACACCGAGTGGATCATCTCGCGCTCGTCCGGCTCGATGACCCTGCGCTCCTCGGCCAGGTCGACCAGGTCACGCAGCTCCGCCTCCGAGGTGAACGGCCCGTCGCGGAACCCCTTGCCGGGCGTCAGCTCGTTGCCGAGCAGGATGAGCAGCTTGGGCAGCGGCCCGAAGATCTTCGTCAGCCCGTAGACGATCGGGGCACTGGCCAGTGCGATCGGCTCGGCGTGCTGGCGGCCCAGGGTACGCGGCATGACGCCGACGATCACGTAGCTCACCACGATCATCACGGCCGCCGCGGACACGTACGCCCAGCCCTGGTCGTGCATGAGGTCGATGAACAGCAGGGTCGCGATCACCGTCGCGACCAGCTCGCAGCTCAGCCGGAGCAGGAGCAGCAGATTCAGGTAGCGGGGCGCGTCGGAGACGATGGCGTGCAGCCGGTCGGCGCCGCGCCTGCGGTCGCGCACGGCCTCGTCGGCGCGCACCCGGGAGATGCGTGTCAGCGCCGTTTCCGCGCTGGCGATCAGGCCACCGACCACGACGAGGACGATGGCCAACGGCAACCAGGCGTTCACCGGGAGCTGCGCACCTCCCGCCACGCCTCGAGCAACCGCGCCTGCAGCCCGAACATCTCCTTGTGCTCTTCGGGCTCGGCGTGGTCGTAACCCATCAGATGCAGGATGCCGTGCGTGCACAGCAGCTCGAGCTCGTCCTGGGCGCTGTGCCCGGCCTCCTCGGCCTGCCTGGCCGCGACCTGGGGGCAGAGCACCACGTCGCCCAGCAGCGCCGGGTCGGCGGGGCTCTCACCGTCGCCGCGGGCGCCGCCGCCGGGGCGCAGCTCGTCCATCGGGAAGGCCAGCACGTCGGTCGGGCCCGGCTCGCCCATCCACTTCTCGTGGAGCTCGGCCATGGCGTCCTCGTCGACGACCACGATCGAGAGCTCGGCGAGCGGGTTGATGCCCATCTCGCCGAGCACGTGGCCCGCCAGCTCGACGAGGGTCTCCTCGTCGACGCCGACGCCGGACTCGTTGTTGATCTCGATGCTCATCGGCGCTTACCCCGCTGCTGCTGGATCTGCTTCGCGGAGCTCGGCTCCTGGAGGGCGTCGTAGCGGCCGTAGGCGTCGACGATCTCGCTCACCAGCTTGTGGCGGACCACGTCGGAGCTGGTCAGCCGGGCGAAGTGGATGTCGGGGATGCCCTCGAGGATCTCCTGCACCACCCGCAGGCCGCTGACCGTGCCCGAGGGCAGGTCGACCTGGGTCACGTCACCCGTCACCACGATCTTGGAGTTGAAGCCGAGCCTGGTCAGGAACATCTTCATCTGCTCGGCCGAGGAGTTCTGTGCCTCGTCGAGGATGATGAAGGCGTCGTTGAGCGTGCGGCCGCGCATGTAGGCCAGGGGCGCGACCTCGATCGTGCCCGCGGCCATCAGCTTGGGGATCGAGTCGGGGTCGACCATGTCGTGCAGCGCGTCGTACAGCGGCCGCAGGTAGGGGTCGATCTTCTCGTAGAGGGTGCCGGGCAGGAAGCCGAGCCGCTCGCCCGCCTCGACCGCGGGACGCGTCAGGATGATGCGGTTGACCCGCTTCTCCTGCAGCGCGCGCACGGCCTTGGCCATCGCGAGGTAGGTCTTGCCGGTGCCGGCCGGGCCGATGCCGAAGACGACCGTGTGCTTGTCGATCGCGTCGACGTAGCGCTTCTGGTTGACCGTCTTGGGCCTGATCGTGCGCCCGCGCGAGGAGAGGATGTCGAGCGACAGCACCTCCGCCGGGCGGTCGGAGGTCATGCGGAGCATGGCGATGCTCCGCTCGACCGCGTCGGGAGTGAGCTCGCCGCCGCTGCGCAGCACCTCGACCAGCTCCTCGAACAGCCGCACCACGGTGCCGCTCTCGTCGGGGCTGCCGGTGACGGTGATCTCGTTCCCGCGCACGTGGATGTCGGCCTTGAAGGCGCCTTCGATGACGCGCAGCAGCTCGTCACGGGAGCCCAGGAGGCTGACCATCGGATATTCGTCCGGAATCAGCACCTTGGCTTGAGTGCGCGAGGGAGGTGCCGTTCGTCGGGATTCGTGTAGTTCGGACATGGGCAGGCCAGCGGCCTGATGCCTCCCGGTCTCCTTGGCATGGCTTGTGTCCCCATGGTAGCCGGGACCAGGCCGATTGCTCATGTCAATATCACCCGGGCGGCCAGGTCAGGTCGCGCCCTCCCAGCACGTGGGCGTGCACGTGGAAGACGGTCTGCCCGGCGGCCGGCCCGGTGTTGAACACGATCCGGTAGCCGCCCTCGGCGACGCCCTCCTGCACGGCCACGGCGTGCGCGGCCTTGAGCACGTCGTCGGCGAGCCCGTCGTCGGCCTCGGCCAGGGCCGCCGCGTCGGCGTGGTGCGCCTTCGGGATGACCAGCACATGGGTGGGCGCCTGCGGGTTGATGTCACGGAACGCCAGGGCCCGCTCGGTCTCCAGGACGACCTCGGCCCGGACCTCCTTGGCCACGATCTTGCAGAAGAGGCAGTCGGTCACCCGATCACCTTACCGATAGGGCTGTGTCACGGGACATCCCTGACCTGGCGCGCCGTCCAGCCCCTGATCAGCGTTGCGAATCGGTGACCAGATCCCGCGTGGCGTCCGAAGATCAACACGGTTAGGGTGTGTGTGCGACACTTCAAGGAAAAAAGACGATTCAGGGTCGGGCGAGGCCACCTGGCGAGGACACGACTGGGTCATGCCCCCTAAGGAACCGGAAGAGCGTAAACCCTCAGGCAAGGCCGCGCGTCCCACTGAAGTGACCACCGAAACCCTCCTGGCCGACAGGTCCATGGGGGCGGTGCCGGTCGGGTGGGACGCCGACATGGCCGTGACCGCGCTCTACAGCGCGCACTTTCGGTCATTGGTACGTCTCGCTGTGTTGCTGGTGCGCGACATGGCAACCGCGGAGGAAGTCGTGCAAGACGCGTTCGTCGCCATCCACGGCGCCTGGCGCAGACTGCGTGACCCCGACAAAGCACTCGCCTACCTGCGTCAATCCGTCGTCAACCGGTCCCGTTCCGTGCTGCGTCACCGCGCGGTCGTCGAGAAGTACGCCCCCAAGGGCCTGCCCGACGCGCCGAGCGCCGAGAACGGGGCGATCGGCGAGCTCGAACGCTCCGCCGTGATCGAGGCGCTGCGAGCCCTGCCCACCCGTCAGAGAGAGGCATTGGTCCTTCGTTACTACGGTGATCTGTCCGAGGCTGAGATCGCCCACGCCATGGGCATCAGCAAGGGCGCGGTCAAGAGTCACACGGCGCGTGGCATGGCCGCCTTGCGATCCGTCCTGGAGAAGATGTCATGACCCTGCCCCCCGACGAGCACGGCGATGCCCTGCGCCGTGCGCTGCACGCGGAGGCGGACGCGGTCGTGCCCTCGCCGGACGGGCTGCAGATCATCCGCGCCCGGATCGAGCGGCGCGGGGCACGCAACCTGATCTGGTGGCGGGTGGGCGCCGCCGCCGCCAGCGCGGTCCTGGTCGCCGGCACGATCGTCATGGTGGTCCCCGAGCTGCGCAACCGGGTGATCGAGCAGGTTCCCGTCCTGGAGGTGGACGCCACGTCGAGCGCCACCCCGCCCGCCAAGTCGTCGACCAGCAGGCCCGCCGAGCCCAAGGCCACCGTGCGGGACGACCCGCCGGCGATCGTCGTCCCGGACCCGACCACCCAGCCGCCTTCGCCGCCGCCGACGGAGACGGCCAGGTCGACCAGCAAGCCGTCGCCCACGCCGACGGCGGAGGCCAGCACGACGCCGTGCCCGACGGCCGCCGAGGAGCAGGCGGAGCCGCCGTCCGACTGCCCGGAGATCACGCCGACGCCCACTCCCGCGCCGTCGATCTCGGAGACGGCCGAGCCCGAGGCGCCCTGCCCCGTCGAGGAGTGCCCTCCGGGCGACCCCACGCCGACCTCGTCGGACGCGCCGTCGCCGCTGCTCGGCACCCCCATCCCGCTCCCCTGACCTGAGCGCTACCAGCGGCCGGTACGCGCCAGCAGGACCGCCGCGGCGGCCACGCCGGCCGTGGAGGTGCGCAGCACCGTCGGCCCGAGCAGCACCGGCACCGCCTTGGCCGCCTCGAAGCGCGCCAGTTCCTCGCCGGACACGCCGCCTTCCGGCCCCACCACGACGACGAGGTCGCCGCCCGGCGGCAGCGCCACCCGCGACAGCGGCTCGGCCGCCTCCTCGTGCAGCACCATCCCCAGCGCCGCCCCGGCCAGCAGCGCCTCGACGCGCGCGGTCGTGGCCGGCTCGGTCACCTCCGGCAGGTGGAACCGGCGCGCCTGCTTGCCCGCCTCACGCGCGGTGGACCGCCACCGCGCCAGCGCCTTGGCGGCCCGCTCACCCTTCCACTGGGTGATGCTGCGCGAGGCGGACCACGGGACGATCACGTCGACGCCCGCCTCGGTCATCATCTCCACGGCCAGCTCGCCCCTGTCGCCCTTGGGCAGCCCCTGCACCACGACCAGCCGGGGCCGGGGCGCGGGCACCTCGCGCCGGTCGAGCACGTCCAGCCGGAGCGCGTCCTTCAGCACCTCACGCACCACGCACTCGGCCACCGCGCCCGCGCCGTCGGTCAGATCGACCCGCTCACCCTCGCCCAGTCGCCGCACCGCGGCGGCATGACGCCCTTCGGGGCCGTCGAGCACCAGCTCGGACCCGCTGAGATCCGCCGCGAGGAACACCGGAACCGTCACCCTGCCGCACTCCAGATTCTTCACGTCACGCAGCCAAGCGAACACGCAACGCAATATCGTGTCACGTGCACTCGCACTTTCCTGACGTCACTTTACGAGGGCCCAGCGCGATGACCATGTCCCCCGCCCGCGGGCTGCCCATGAGGGTGCGCCTGTTCCTGCTGCCGGCCGTGCCGGCGGTGCTGCTCGCCGCGGCGACGGGAGCCGGCGTCGCCGACCTCGCCGCCGCCCGGGCCGGGGCCACGGCCGCCGTCCGCCACGTGGACCTGGCGCTCGCCGCCGAGGGCCTGGTGCACGCCCTCCAGGAGGAGCGCGCGCTGGCGACGGGTCTCGCGGCCGGTGATGACCGCTTCGCCGCCGACCTGATCGTCGCGGGCCGCGCCACCGACGCCGCCCGCGCCGCCCTGACCCCGCTGCTGGCCGGCCGCGCCGGTGCCGAGCCGGTACGCGAGGCGCTGGCCGGGCTGAGCACGCCGGCCGAGATCCGCGCGAGCGGGGAGATCGCCGTGGCGCCCGTTCCGGAGCCGGCCGGCTCCCCCTCCGGCGCGCCGCCCCGCCACCTGGACGTCTTCACCTCCTACACCCGCACGATCGCGGTCGTGCTGGACGCGTCGCACCCCGCCGGACCGCTGGAGGCGCTGGCCCGGGGCGAGGAGGCGGCCGCCCAGGAGCGCGCGCTGGTGACGGGGGCGTTCGCGGCAGGCTCGTTCGCGGCGGCGGACCACGCGGCGTTCCTGCGGGCCGGGGCCGTCGAGGAGGACGCCCTGACCCGCTACCGGCGGCTGGCCGGCCCGCCGGGCAGGGCGGCGCTGGACCGCGCGCTGCGGACCGGCCCGGTGGCCCGGATCGCCGCCCTGGAGCAGGAGGCCGTCGCGAGCGTCACCGGCTCGGCGCTGTCGGCCGGCCCCCGGGCCTGGCACAGCGCGACCGCGGCCCGTGCCGACGCCCTGAGGGACGCGCAGCGGACGGCGGGGGCGCAGGCACGCGCGGCCGCGCGCGCCGCCGTGGAGCGCGAGACCCGCCGCCTGGTCACGCTGGCGGCGGCGGGCACGGCGCTCGTGCTGATCCTGCTCGTGCTCGGGATGCTGCTCAGCCGCTCGATCGTGCGGCCGCTGCGCAACCTGGCCACGGAGGCGGGCATCCTGCGCGACCACGCGGCGGAGCTGGAGAGCGGCGTACGGGAGCCGGGTACGGACCCCGCGCGGGCCGACGCGTTCACCGAGGTGGCGCTGGCCGTCGGGGGCATGCACGGGACCGCCGTGCGGCTTGCCGCCGAGCGCACCGCGCTGCGCGCGGGCACGGCAGAGGCGCTGGCCGAGCTCGGGCGGCGCAACCGCGACCTGGTGCACCGCCAGCTCGGCGCCGTCGGCGTGCTGCAGCGCCACGAGTCCGACCAGGCCGCGCTGGCCAGGCTCTGCGAGCTGGACCGGCTGACCGGCCGGCTGCGCAGGAACGCCGAGAGCCTGCTGGTGCTGGCCGGCAAGCGGGCGGCCCGCCGGTCGTCGGAGCCGGTCCCGGTGGCCGACGTGGTGCGCCTGACGCTGGCCGAGATGGAGGGCCACCACCGGGTGACGCTGCGGGTGCTGGACGGCCCGCTCGTCAGGGGCGCGGTCGTGGCCGAAGTCGCGCACCTGCTGGCCGAGCTGGTGGAGAACGCGCTGGCGTTCTCGCCGCCCGACTCCGAGGTGGAGATCTGGGCCCGCGCGGACGAGGGCGAGTGCCGCATCACGATCACCGACCACGGCGTCGGCATGACGACCGCGGAGCTGGCCACGGCCAACGCCCGCCTCAGGGGCGAGGAGAGCTTCCTGGCGGCGCCTGCCCGCTGCCTGGCCCACCACGTAGTGGGCCGGCTGGCGGAGCGGCTCGGCGTGCGGGTGTGGCTGCACGAGTCGCTCCGCTGCGGGGTGACCGCCAGGGTGGCGCTCCCGGAGGAGCTCCTGACGGCGTCAGCGGCCGTTGAACGCGTCGCGCAGCCGTGAGAAGAACCCCTGCTGCCCCGGCGCGAACTTGCCCGGCGGTCGCTCCTCGCCACGCAGCTTGGCCAGCTCGCGCAGCAGCTCCTCCTGAGCCGGGTCGAGGCGGCCCGGCGTCTCGACGTTGACGTGGATGAGCAGGTCGCCGCGGCCCGACTCGTTGAGCCGCTGCACGCCGCGCCCGTACATGGTGATGATCTGCCCCGACTGGGTGCCGGGCCGCACGTCGATCTCCTCGGGGCCGTCGAGGGTCTCGACGGTCAGGATGGTGCCCAGCGCGGCGGCCGTCATCGGGATCTGGACCGTGCAGTGCAGGTCGTCGCCGCGCCGCTCGAAGATCTCGTGCGGCTTCTCGGCGATCTCCAGGAAGAGGTCTCCGGGCGGGCCGCCGCCGGGGCCGACCTCGCCCTCGCCGGCGAGCTGGATGTGGGTGCCGTCCTCGACGCCGGCCGGGATCCGCACCTTGATCGTGCGGCGGGTGCGCACGCGGCCGTCGCCGGAGCACTCCTGGCACGGGTGGCGGATGATGCTGCCGAAGCCGCCGCACTGCGGGCACGGCCGCGAGGTCATGACCTGGCCCAGGAACGACCGGGTGACCTGGGAGATCTCACCGCGCCCGTTGCACATGTCGCAGGTGTCGGGGTGGGTGCCCTGGGCCGTGCCGGCGCCCTGGCACACCTCACAGGTTACGGCCGTGTCGACGACGAGCTCGCGGGTGGTGCCGAACGCGGTCTCGCGCAGGTCGAGCTCGACCCGGATGGTCGCGTTGCGGCCGCGCCTGGCGCGCGAGCGCGGGCCGCGCGTGCCGCCGGCGGTGCCGAAGAAGGCGTCCATGATGTCGCTGAACGGGAACCCGGCGCCGAAGCCGCCGGCGCCCGCCCCACCGGCGCCGCCGAACGGGTCGCCGCCGAGGTCGTACATCTGGCGCTTGCTCGGGTCGGACAGCACCTCGTAAGCCTGGGTGATCTCCTTGAACCGCTCCTGGGTGGCGGGATCAGGGTTCACGTCAGGGTGCAGCTCGCGGGCCAGCCGGCGGTAGGCCTTCTTGATCTCGTCCTGACTGGCGTCACGGCGCACCCCGAGGGTGGCGTAGTAGTCGCTGTTTGCCACTTATCGACCTCTTAAGATGCAGCCAGGATCTGGCTGACGTAGCGTGCCACCGCGCGTACGGCGCCCATCGTCACGGGGTAGTCCATCCTCGTGGGGCCCAGCACGCCGAGCCGGGCCAGTTGGTTGTCGCCAGAACCGTATCCCGTCGCGACGATGGACGTGCCCCGCAGTCCGGTATAGGCGTTTTCCGATCCGATGCGCACGGTGAGCGCGGACGGGGTGTCTGAGGTTGTCTCGCCGAGCAGCCGCATGAGCACGACCTGCTCCTCCAGCGCCTCCAGCACGTCGCGCAGGCCGACGCTGAAGTCGGCGCCGGCCAGGTTGGCCGCGCCGGCGAAGACGATCTTCTCGTCGTGCCGCTCGACGAGCGTTTCGAGCAGGACCGACAGGATCGTCGCCACCACCGGCCGGTCCTCGACCGGCAGCCGCTCGGGCAGGTCGGACACCAGCTCGGGCACGTTGACCAGGCCGCAGCCGTCGAGACAGGCGTTGAGCACCGCGCGCAGGTGCGCGATGCGGGTGTCCTCCACCACCTCGGGCAGCTCGATCACGCGCTGCTCGACGCGGCCGGTGTTGGTGATCAGCACGAGCATGACCCGCCGCTCGGCGAGCGGCACCAGCTCGACGTGCCGGACCGTGGACCGGGTCAGCGTCGGATACTGCACGACGGCGACCTGCCGGGTGAGCTGCGCGAGCAGCCGCACCGTGCGGGTCACCACGTCGTCGAGGTCGACCGCGCCCGCGAGGAAGGTCTCGATCGCCCGCCGCTCCGCCCCGGAGAGCGGTTTGACCTGCGAGAGCCGGTCGACGAACAGGCGGTAGCCCTTGTCCGTCGGGACGCGGCCCGCGCTGGTGTGCGGCTGGGTGATGTAGCCCTCCTCCTCCAGCGCGGCCATGTCGTTCCTGACCGTGGCCGGGGAGACCTTGAGGTTGTGACGCTCGGCGAGCGCCTTGGAGCCGACGGGTTCGTTGGTCGACACGTAGTCTTCGACAATGGCGCGGAGCACCGCGAGTTTACGTTCGTCGAGCACGTGCGCACCTCCTACCGCTGCCTCTAGGGGAAACGCCAGGTCTAGCACTCTGTGTTCCCGAGTGCCAAGTGTACGGCTCTCACCCACAAGGTGCGATAACGCCGCCGGGTCCGCGTGCGCGTAGATCCTGACGAGCTAGCCGGTGACATGCCCCATGACAAGCATCACACTTGCCGACATGACGGACAATTCGCCGTACGGCCCGCCGCCGGAGCCCGGACCACCGCAGCAACAGTACGCGCCTCCGCCGCAGTACGGCCCGCCTCCGCCACAGGGACAGCCCGCGCACTACGCCCCGCCTCCGCAGTACGGGCCGCAACCCCCGCAGTACGGGCAGCAGCCTCCGCAGTACGGGCAGCAGTTCCCGCCCCGGTTCGGGCAGCCGGTGGACCCGAAGGCGCTGAGGCCGAGGCTGAGGTGGATCGGCGTCGCGTGGGGCGTGGCCGCCGTGTGCGTGGTGGCCGCGGTGGCGCTGTTCTTCACCGGCCTGTTCGGCACGGCGGCGAACGTGGCGCCGAGCCGGACGTTCGCCGCCGGCGAGACGGTCACGGCCGCGCTCGACCCGGCCGACGGCCCGGTGCTCTACGTCACCACGGACACCGCGGTCACCTTCGACTGCCAGATCTCCGGCAACGCCACGCTCATCGGCACGCCCGGGAAGACCACGCTCACCGTCAACGGCACCCGCTGGGAGCAGATCGCGCTGGTCAACGCGCCCTCGGCGGGCGATTACCAGCTCACCTGCGCCACGCAGGGACAGCCGGGCGCCCGGTTCGGCATCGGCGGCAGCGTGCTCGGCGCGGCGTCCGGGATCGTGGGCGGCGCGCTCGTGGCCGTGCTCGTGGCGTCGCTCGGAGTCGTGGCGGCGATCGTCGTGACGATCGTGGTCGTGGTGCGCCGGGGCGGGCACCGCAAGCGCCTCGCGGCGGGCGGGTGATTTGCTACGGTCCCCGATGTGTACGAGGGAGATGTTCTCGCGGGAAACTGGCGGCGCCCGGGCAAGGGCAAGATCCCGCAGGTGCCGGCCGAGCCGGACCTGGTCGTGGAGGACGCCGACAGCGGCTTCTGCGGCGCGGTGGTGGCCTGCGACAAGGAGGCCGTCACGCTGGAGGACCGCTTCGGCAAACGCCGCCTGTTCCCGCTCGCGCCGGCCGCGTTCCTGCTGGAGGGCAAGGTCGTGACGCTCGTCCGGCCGCAGGCCGCCGCCCCCGGCGCCCCCAGGCGCAGCGCCTCGGGTTCCATCGCCGTGGAGGGGCTGCGGGCCAGGGTGGCCAGGCAGAGCCGCATCTACGTCGAAGGCGTGCACGACGCCGCCCTGGTGGAGAAGATCTGGGGGCACGACCTGCGGGTCGAGGGCGTGGTGGTCGAGTATCTGGAAGGGGTCGACGACCTGCCGGCGATCGTCGACGAGTTCGCGCCCGAGCCGGGGCGGCGGCTGGGGGTGCTGGTCGACCATCTGGTGCCGGGCTCCAAGGAGAGCCGCATCGCGGCCCGGGTGACCTCGCCGCACGTGCTGGTGGTCGGTCACCCGTACATCGACATCTGGCAGGCGGTCAAGCCGTCCGCCGTGGGCATCAGGGCCTGGCCGGACGTGCCGCGCGGGGTGCCCTGGAAGGAGGGCGTGATCGCCGCGCTGGGCTGGCGCGTGGAGCCGGCCGACGCGTGGCGGCGCATCCTCGGCGCCGTCTCGAGCTACGCCGACCTGGAGCCCGAGCTGCTGGGCCGGGTGGAAGAGCTGATCGACTTCGTGACAGGGGCCCCCTGAACCGGTGGCGGCGCTGACCTTCCGGATCCGGGCCGCGATCGGCCGCCGCGATCGGCCGCCGCCACCCGGTCAGCGTCCGGCCGGTCAGCTGAGGATGTCGCGGACCAGGGCGTCGGCGAGCAGGCGGCCCCGGAGGGTGAGCACCATGCGGCCGCCCTTGAACGCCTCCGGCTCCAGGAGCCCGTCGGCGAGCGCGGCGGCGACGCGGGGACGGGCGGCGGGCGGGACGTCGGCCAGCGGGTAGCCGGACACGAGCCGGAGCTCCAGCATGAGCCGCTCGGTCTCCCGGTCGTCGCCGGTGAGCTCCTCACGGGCGTGCCCGGGCGACAGGCCCGAGGCCAGGCGTTGCGCGTAGGGGGCGGGGTGCTTGACGTTCCACCAGCGGGTGCCGCCGACGTGGCTGTGCGCGCCGGGCCCGGCGGCCCACCAGTCGCCGCCGGTCCAGTAGAGCAGGTTGTGGCGGCACCGGGCCTCGTCGGAGGTCGCCCAGTTGGACACCTCGTACCAGCGGAACCCGGCCGCGGCCAGCATCTCGTCGGCGATCAGGTAGCGGTCGGCGGCCACGTCGTCGTCGGGCATCGGCAGCTCGCCGCGCCGGATCCGGGCGGCCAGCCGGGTGCCCTCCTCGACGATCAGCGAGTAGGCCGACACGTGGTCGGGCTCGGCCTCGACGGCGGCCGCCAGCGAGGCGCGCCAGTCGTCGTCGGACTCTCCCGGCGTGCTGTAGATCAGGTCCAGGTTGACGTGATCGAACCCGGCCTTCCTGGCCTCCAGCACCGCCTGCCCGGCCCGGCCGGGGGTGTGCTGCCGGTCGAGCACCCGCAGCACGTGGTCGCGGGCGCTCTGCATACCGAAGCTGACCCGGTTGAAGCCGCCTTCTCGCAGTTTTTCGAGGTATTTCGGGTCGACCGATTCCGGGTTCGCCTCCGTCGTCACCTCGGCGCCGGCCGCCAGCCCGAACTCCGCGCCGATGGCCGCCAGGATCCTGGCCAGGTCCTCGGCGGGCAGCAGCGTGGGTGTGCCGCCGCCGAAGAACACCGTCCGAACCGGCAGCTCGGCGTCACCGAGGACGCGGCGGGCGAGCCGGATCTCCTCGACGACCGTGCTCGCGTAGTCGCTCCGGGACGCGCCGGGGCCCAGCTCGGCGGCGGTGTAGGTGTTGAAGTCGCAGTAGCCGCAGCGGGTCACGCAGAACGGGACGTGCACGTAGAAGCCGAACGGGCGCTCACCGAGCCCGCGCAGGGCGCTCTCGGGCAGCTCGCCCGAACCGGGCGCGGGGTCTCCGTCTGGCAGCGTTGATGGCACGCCTCCAGTGTGCCCGCTGCCATTGACTGCCCGATCCCCTGGCTCTACGATCCGGGACAACTTATAGGAAAGTTTCTTATAAGTTGCTGCCCCGGGAGGCGCCCCCCGTGAAGAGAATCCTCATCGCACTCTCGTCGCTCTTAGTCGCCCTCACCGCGATCGCCGTGCCCGCCCAGGCGGAGCACTCGCGCTACAAGCGGGTCGCGTACTTCATCCAATGGGGCGTCTACGGGCGCGACTACCACGTCAGGGACATGGACGTCAGCGGCGCCGCCGCCAAGCTCACGCACGTCAACTACGCCTTCGGCTTCGTCGACGCCGAAGGCGCCTGTTACTCGGCCGACCCGTGGGCCGACTGGCAGCGCCCGGTGCCGGCCGAGCAGAGCGTCGACGGCGTCGCCGACGCGCCCGGCCAGGCCCTGAACGGCAACCTCAACCAGCTGCGCAAGCTGAAGGCCAAGCACCCCCACCTCAAGGCGCTCATCTCGCTGGGCGGCTGGACCGGCTCCAAGTACTTCTCCGACGCCGTGCTCACCCCCGAGTCGCGCACCGAGCTCGCCCGGTCGTGCATCGACCTGTGGCTGCGCGGCAACCTGCCCGGCCTCGAACCCGGCGCGGCCGCGGGCGTCTTCGACGGCATCGACCTCGACTGGGAGTGGCCAGGCTCCTCCGGCGCCGACGGCAACGTCATCCGCCCCGAGGACAAGCAGAACTTCACCCTGTTCGTCGAGGAGCTCCGCACCCAGCTCCGCGCCTACTCCCGGCAGGCGGAACTCACCGCGTTCCTCCCGGCCGCCGCCGCCAAGATCGACGCCGGCTTCGAGGTGCGGCGCGTCTTCCGGCAGCTCGACTTCGCCACCATCCAGGGGTACGACCTGCGCGGCAGCTGGGAGAATCGCACCGGCCACCAGGGCAACCTCCTGACCGACCGCCGCGACCCGAACGACCCCCGCTACAGCGTCGACCAGACCGTCCGCGACTACCTGTCACGTGGCGCCCCGGCCCGCAAGCTGGTCATCGGCGTCCCCGCCTACGGCCAGGGCTGGACCGGCGTCACCGCCGGCGGCGACGGCCTCTACCAGCCGGCCACCGGCCCGGCCCCCGGCAAGTGGGCGGCCGGCGCCGAGGACTACAAGGACCTGGTCAACAAGCCCGGCAAGCGTCACCGCGACCTGCGCACCGGCGCCGTCTGGCTCTACGACGGCAACGAGTTCTGGTCGTACGACGACCCGGTGGTGCTGACGCAGAAGGCGGCCTACATCCGCCTCAAGCGCCTGGGCGGCGCCATGATGTGGTCCATCGACCAGGACGACTCGCGCGCCTCCCTCACCTCGGCCCTCTACAGGGTTCTCAGGTGAGCCAGCACGCTCGGGGGAGCGCACCCCGCCATCGCGGACCGGCGCTCCCCCTCCCCCTCC
>NZ_LAVL01000147.1 GCF_001083785.1 Nonomuraea sp. SBT364 | reverse complement strand
GCCGCGATCCGCTACCGCTCGGCGCTGGGCGCCCCGGCCCGCAAGCTGGTCATCCTGGTGGTGGCCGCGCACTGGGACAGCGCCTTCGAGCAGCGGGTGCACGAGGAGATCGCGCTGGGCCTCGGCCTGGCTGCTGCCCTGCCCCCGCCCTCGCGTCAGGGCAGCAGCCAGGCCGTGGTGTCCGGCGGCAGCGCGCCGTCCTCCAGCCGGCCGCTCGCCAGCAGCACGGTGCCGTCCGGCAGCGGCGCCGGCCCGGGACCCAGGTTGGTGACGCAGGTGACGCCGGTGTCGCGGGTGAAGGCCAGCACCCGGTCCCCGGACGGGAGCCAGCGCAGCGTGCCGTCACCGAGGTGCTCGCGGCGCAACCGCAGGCCGGTGCGGTAGAGGGCGAGCATCGAGTCCAGGTCGGCGAGCTGGGCCTCGGCGGTGAGCTTGCGCCAGCTCTCCGGTTGCGGCAGCCACGGCCGCGAGCCACCGAAGCCGAACGGCGGCTCGTCGCCGGACCAGGGCAGCGGCACGCGGCAGCCGTCCCGGCCGGGGTTCGTGCCGCCCGAGCGGGCGTACATCGGATCCTGGCGCAGCTCGTCCGGCAGGTCCTCGACCTCCGGCAGCCCCAGCTCCTCCCCCTGGTAGACGTACAGGCCGCCGGGCAGCGCCATGGCCAGCAGCGCGGCCGCCCTGGCCCGCCGGTAGCCGAGCTCGGGGTCCGACGGGACGCCGTGCAGCGCGCCGCCGTGCGCGAACGAGGTGTCGGACCGGCCGTACCTGGTCACCGGGCGGGTGACGTCGTGGTTGGACAGCACCCACGTCGGCGGCGCGCCGACGGGGGCGTGCGTGGTGAGCGTGAGGTCGATGACCCGGCGCAGCTCGTCCGGGTCCCACGGGCACGACAGGAAGTCGAAGTTGAAGGCGGTGTGGAGCTCGTCGGGCCGCAGGTAACGGGCGAAACGCTCCTGGTCGGGCAGCCACACCTCGCCGATCAGGACGCGGTCGTCGTACTCCTCGGCCACCTGACGCCAGCGCCGGTAGACGTCGTGCACCGGGTCGAGGTCCTCGTAGGCGGTGTCCGACTTGATGAGCAGGGCGGCCGAGTCGATGCGGACGCCGTCGACGCCCCGGTCCAGCCAGAAGCGCAGCACGTCCTCGAACTCCCGGTGCACCTCCGGGTTGTCCCAGTTGAAGTCGGGCTGCTCGGGGGCGAACAGGTGCAGGTACCACTGGCCGTCGGGGACCTGGGTCCAGGCGGGGCCGCCGAAGATCGACTGCCAGTCGTTGGGCTCGTCACGGAACCAGAACCGGTCGCGGGCCGCCGGGTTCGCCAGCGCCTCCTTGAACCAGTCGCTGGCCGTGGAGCTGTGGTTCGGCACCACGTCGATGATGACCTTGATGTCCAGCTCGTGCGCCTCGGCGATGAACCGCTCGGCCTCGCCCAGCGTGCCGAAGACCGGTTCGATGTCGCGGTAGTCGGCCACGTCGTAGCCGCCGTCGGCCATCGGCGACGGATACCACGGGTTCAGCCAGATGGCGTCGACGCCCAGGTCCTTGAGGTAGGGCAGGCGGGATCGGAGCCCGGCCAGGTCGCCGACGCCGTCGCCGTTCCCGTCGGCGAAACTGCGCAGGTAGACCTGATAGATCGCGGCCCCCCGCCACCACGTGTGCGACATGCTCATCCCTTGATAGATCCGGCGGTGAGGCCCGCCATGATGTGACGTTGGAAGACGAAGAAGACGATGATCGTGGGAATGCTCGCCACGACGAGGCCGCCCATGATCGCGTTCTGGCTGACCATGCCGGCGGTCTGCGACAGGCCCACGCTGAGCGTCATCTTGTCGCTGTCGGTCATGACCAGCAGCGGCCAGGTGAAGTCCTTGAACGAGGTGACGATCGTGAAGATCGACACCACGCCGAGGATCGGCCTGGAGATCGGCAGGATGACCGACCACAGCACCCGCGTGGGACCGGCGCCGTCGATCTGCGCCGCCTCGATGAGTTCCCTGGGGATCGAGTCGAAGAAGCGCTTGAGCAGGAAGATGTTGAACCCGTTGGCCGCCGCGGGGAACCACAGGCCCCACGGGTTGTTGAGCAGCCCCAGGTCCACGACCGTGACGTAGAGCGGGATCAGCACGACCATGGCCGGGATCATCAGCGTGGCCAGCATCGCGCCGAGGATCACGTTGCCGAACATCGGCCGCAGCTTCGACAGCGCGTACGCCGCCGACACGTCCACGAGCATGCAGAAGACCCAGCCGCCCAGCGAGTAGTAGGCGGTGTTGCCCAGCAGCGTGCCGAGGTCGAACAGGCTCCACGCCTCGGCGTAGGCGTCGAGGGTGGGTGCGGCGGGGAAGAGCGTCGGCGGCATCTGGGCGATCTCCTCGCCCGTCTTCATGGCGCCGGTGATCATCCAGTAGAGCGGGAAGACGAAGGCCAGCGTGAAGGTCACGACGACCGTGACGAGCACGCTCCAGTAGATGCGCCGTCCCCACGGGCTGTTGAGCTGGAGCGGGGAGATGATCGTACGGAACTGCCCGGTCTGGATGGGTTTGCGGCGGCGGGCCGGCCGCCTGCGTCCAGCGGTGGCCCGGGCACCAACGGAGATCATGCCTTGTCCTCCCGGGTGAGCCGGAGCTGGAACGCGGCGAAGACGAGCAGCACGATCATGAGCATCATGCCGAGCGCGCCTGCCACGCCGTAGTTCTGGTTCGTGAAGGCGAACTGGAACATCATGTAGGCGACGGTGACGGTGGAGCCCGCCGGACCGCCTCCGGTGAGCATGTACGGCTCGATGAACACCTGCATGGTGGCCACGATCTGCAGCATCAGCATGAGCAGCAGGATCAGCCTGGTCTGCGGGATCGTGACGTGCCGGATCCGCTTGAAGACCCCGGCGCCGTCCAGTTCGGCCGCCTCGTACAGCTCGGGCGGGATGTTCTGCAGGGCCGCCAGGTAGATCAGGGTCGCGCTGCCCATGTTCATCCAGGTCGAGACGATGACCAGGGAGATCAGCGCGGTGGCCGGGGAGTCCAGCCAGGCCAGGGCGGGCAGGTTGACGAACCCGAGGATCTGGTTGAACAGCCCGGGCCCCGGATCGAAGAACCACCTGAACAGCAGCACCGCGACGATCGGCGGCAGCATGACCGGCAGGTAGACCACGAACCTGAGATAGGCCCGGGCGTGGCGCAGCTCGTTGAGCACGAGCGCGACGACGAACGGGACGACGAAGCCGCACACCAGTGCGAGGAACGTGAACTGCAGGGTGGCGATCCAGGCTTCGGTGAAGCCCGGGTACCCCACGGCGTACTCGAAGTTGTCCAGCCCCACCCAGGTGGGCGGATCGATCAGGTTCGTCTCCTGGAAGCTCAGGATGAACTCTCTGATCATCGGATACCAGGCGAACACCGCGAAGCAGAACAGCGCCGCGCACAGGAACCCGTAGGCCGTCAGATTGCGCCTCAGAACAGCCATACGTCAGCCCTTGGCCGCCAGCACGGCGTTCACCTTGGTCTCGGCGTCGGCGAGCAGCTTGTCGATGTCGGCGTCCTTGTCGGACAGCACTCCGGACATGGCCACGTCGAGGATCGCGTAGATCTCCTGGGCGTGGAGCGGCTCGGCCTTCGGCGGGATCGTGGCGGAGGCCTTGACGTACGGGTCGTAGTTCTCGACGGGCAGGGAGGCGTTCTTCACCC
Organism: Nonomuraea sp. SBT364; assembly: GCF_001083785.1. Lineage (GTDB taxonomy): Bacteria > Actinomycetota > Actinomycetes > Streptosporangiales > Streptosporangiaceae > Nonomuraea. Next base: position 16,750 of record NZ_LAVL01000147.1, on the reverse strand, counting down.
GGTCGGCCTGGATGGCCTGACCGGTGGGCGAGTCGCCGTAGACCGCGTTGTCGGGGACGCCGACCGGGTTGCCGTTGGCCTTGCCCCGGGCGTAGTCGAAGCGGCCCTTGCCGACGGTGTTGAAGCGGAAGTCGATCCACTGCATGCCCGCCTTCGCCTCTTCGGGCGTGGCCTTCGGGTTGATCATGTACGCCTCGCCGCCGCTCAGCGACGCCTTGGCCTCGGGGAAGCCGGTGATGCCGTAGTCGGCGACGTTGCCCTTGAACTTGCCGACCACGTCGGTGACCACGTCGGGGGCGCCGAGCATCATGCCGGTCTTGCCGCTGCCCATCGCCACCATGAGCGACTCCCAGTCGACCAGGAGCTTGCTGCCCATGCTGTTGTCGATCCAGCGCATGTCGTGCAGCGTCTGCAGCACGGCCTTGCCCTCGGGCGAGTTGAAGGCGGCCTTCTTGTTGTCCTCGGTGAGGATGCTGCCGCCGCGGCCGTAGAGGGCCTGGGTGAAGTGCCATCCGCCGGTGTTGCCGCCGGAGTACTCGCCGTAGCCGACGTAACCCGGGCCGAGCGCGGCGATCTTCTTGGCGGCCTCGCGGACCTCCGCCCAGGTCGTGGGCGGCGTGTTGGGGTCGAGGCCGGCCTCGGTGAACAGCTTGCGGTTGTAGACGAGGCCGACGCCGTAGTGCACGTTGGGCACGCCGTACGCCTTGCCGTCCTTGGTCACCAGGTCGCGCACGTCCTGGCGCAGGTCGTTCCAGTTCTTGATCTCGCTCGTGAGCTGCGTGATGTCCATGGCCTGGCCCTGGGCGATCACGTCGTCGTAGTTGGTCACGGGGACGACGAAAACGGTCTCCATCTGGCCGCCGGCCAACTTGGGCCCGAACGTCTTGGGGTCGAAGCAAGGCTGCTGGTCGGTGCTCTTGACCGTCACGTTCGGGTGCGCCTTCATGAAGGCGGCCACGTCGTCGTCCCAGGCCTGGCGCTCCTTGGGCGCTGACTTGGCCGGCTGGCACGCCACGGTGATCGACACCTTGGCGGCGCCGCCGGCCGTGGGCTCGGCCGGCTCACCGGAGCCACAGGCGGTGGCGGAGAGGCCGAGCACGGATGCGACTAAGAGTCCCGTGGATCTCTTCATGGGCTGACCCTTCTGATGCGAGGTGCCCACACCATAGGATCGCCAACGGAAGTCCGCAAGATTTCGACGGACTATTGCAAGATAACGACTGTGTTACGCCTTGAGTCGCGCGGTCGACGCCCGGACCACCAGCTCCGGCTCGAACAGCAGCTCGTCGGCCGGGACCACGGCCTTGTCGATCTGCGCCACCAGCAGGTCGACCACGGCCCGGCCCATCGCGTCGATCGGCTGGCGGACCGTGGTCAGGGGCGGTTCGGTGCAGTTCATCAGCGCCGAGTCGTCGAAGCCGATCACCGACACGTCGCCGGGCACGCTCAGCCCGGCACGCCTGGCGGCCCGCACGGTGCCCAGCGCGAGCAGGTCGCTGGCGCAGATCACCGCCGTCACGCCGCGCCTGACCAGCCTGGCGGCGGCCGCATGCCCGCCTTCGAGCGAGAACATGGTGTGCTCCACCAGCTCCGGGTCGCCGCCCTCCGCCTGGAAGGTCTCCAGCTTGCGCCGCGACGGCACGTGGTCCTTGGGGCCGAGCACCAGGCCGATCCGCTCGTGGCCGAGCGCGCGCACGTGCCCCAGCGCCATCTCGGCGGCCACCACGTCGTCGCACGACACCTGCGGGAAGTCCAGCCGCTCCACGGCGGCGTTGACCAGCACCGTGGGCAGCTTGCGCTCGTGCAGCAGCTCGTAGTGCCCGTGCGAGGCGTCGGCCTGGGCGTAGAGCCCGCCGGCGAACACCACGCCGCTGACCTGCTGCTGGAGCAGTAAGTCCACGTAGTCGGCCTCGGACACCCCGCCGACGGTCCTGGTGCACAGCACGGAGGTGAACCCCTGCTGGGCCAGCGCGCCGCCGACCACCTCGGCGAAGGCGGGGAAGATCGGGTTCTGCAGCTCGGGGAGCACGAGGCCGACCAGCCGGGCCCGGTCGCCGCGCAGCTGCGTGGGGCGCTCGTAGCCGAGCACGTCGAGCGCCGTCAGCACGGCCTCGCGCGTGGCGTCGGACACTCCCGGCTTGCCGTTGAGCACGCGGCTCACGGTCGCCTCGCTCACCCCGACCTTCTTGGCCACCTCTGCCAGTCGTCGCGTCATGCGCAAACTATACGGCCATCAACGCAAGTCCTTGCAACCGCTTACGTTCTGCCTTGCGAGGCGCTCCTGCCTTACTTCCAGCGCCGTCCGGCTCCTTGACCAGCGCGTTGGCAGTCGATTGTCGCGCAGTTGTCAGTCAATTGTTTGCGAAATCTCGTCGGAATATTGCTGACATCTGCTGGACAACCTATGGTTCGGCCAACCGACTTCTTCGAAGGGCCACCCCCCATGAGAGCACTGTTAGCCGCCCTCGCCCTGGTCATCGGATTCCTGGCCGCCCCCGCCCACGCGGCGGCCGCTCGACACGCTGACGTCAACCTCGCGGCGGGCCGGCCGGCCACCGCCAGCAGCCACACCCAGACGTACGCGGCGGCGAACGTCACCGACGGCAACCAGGCCACCTACTGGGAGTCCGCCAACAACGCGTTCCCGCAGTGGGTCCAGGTGGACCTGGGCGCCACCGCCACCGTCAGCAGCCTCACGCTCAAGCTCCCGTCCGGCTGGCCGAGCCGTACGCAGACGCTGACCGTGCAGGGCAGCACGGACGGGTCCGGCTTCACCACGATCAAGGGCTCGGCCACCTACACCTTCGCCCCGTCCGTCACGATCCCGGTCACGGCGAGCACCCGCTACGTGCGGCTGCAGTTCAGCGCCAACACCGGCTGGCCGGCCGGGCAGCTCGCCGAGTTCGAGGTGTGGGGCGAGGGCGGCGGCGGCCCCGACCCCGGCGCGAACCTGGCGGCGGGCAAGCCGATCACCGGCTCCGCGCACACCCACACGTACGTGCCGGCCAACGCCAACGACGGCGACCTGGCCACCTACTACGAGGGCGCCGGCTACCCGAACACGCTGACCGTCAAGCTCGGCGCCAACCACGACCTCACCTCTGTCGCGGTCAAGCTGAACCCCGACGGGGCGTGGGGCCCGCGCACCCAGGCCATCCAGGTGCTCGGCCGCGAGCAGAGCGCCACCGGGTTCACCAGCCTGGCCGCCCAGGCCACGTACGGCTTCAGCCCGGCCACGGGCAACACGGTGACGATCCCGGTCACCGGCAAGGTCGCCGACGTGCAGCTCCGCTTCACCGCCAACTCGGGCGCGCCGGGCGGGCAGGTGGCCGAGTTCCAGGTGTTCGGCACCGCCTCGGCCAACCCCGACCTGACCGTCACCGCGCCTGCGGCCTCCCCGGCGGCGCCGGTCGAGACCGACACGATCACGCTGTCCGCCCAGGTCAGGAACCAGGGCACGGCCGCCTCCGCGGCGACGTCGGTCACCTTCTACCTGGGTGACACCGAGGTCGGCAGCGCGAACGTGGGCGCGCTGGGCGCGGGCGCGGCCGCCACCGTCACCGCGGCCATCGGCGCCCGTGACGCGGGCACGTACGCGGTCACCGCCAAGGTCGACGAGGACGACGAGGTCATCGAGCGGGACGAGGCCAACAACACCGCCACCGCGAACCTGACCGTCAAGCCGGTCGACACCGCCGACCTGGTGGCCTCCCCGGTGGCGTGGACCCCGGGCAACCCCGCGCAGGGCGACACCGTGACGTTCTCCGTGGCGATCAAGAACCAGGGCACGATCGCGTCCAGCGGCGGCGCGCACGGCATCACGCTCACCGTCGCCGACGAGTCGGGCACGGTCGTCCGCACGCTCACCGGCTCCACCGGTGGCGTGATCGCGCCCGGCGCCACCACCGCCCCCGTCAGCCTCGGCACCTGGTCCGCCGCCGACGGCCGGCACACGGTCAAGGTGGTGCTGGCGAACGACTCCGCCGAGCTCCCGGTCAAGCGCGCCAACAACACCAGCACCCACCAGCTCGCGGTGGGCCGCGGCGCGAGCATGCCGTACGACACCTACGAGGCCGAGGACGCGACCGTCGGCGGCGGCGCCACCCGGCTGGGCCCGAGCAGGGAGATCGGCCACCTGGCCGGCGAGGCGTCCGGCCGCCGGGCCGTCACGCTGGGCAGCACCGGCTCCTACGTCGAGTTCACCACCCGGGCCCGTACGAACACGCTCGTGACCCGGTTCTCCATCCCGGACGCGCCGGGCGGCGGCGGCATCAGCTCCACGCTGAACGTCTACGTCGACGGCACCTTCCTCAAGGCCATCCCGCTGACCTCGCGTTACGCCTGGCTGTACGGCCCCGAGGCGAGCCCGGACAACTCCCCCGGCTCCGGCCCGCCGCGGCACATCTACGACGAGGCCAACCTGATGCTGGGCACCACCGTCGAGCCGGGCAGCAAGATCAGGCTGCAGAAGGACGCGGCCAACACCTCGACCTACACGATCGACTTCGTCGACTTCGAGCAGGTCTCGCCCATCGCCAACCCCGACCCGGCGCGGTACGCCGTACCGGCCGGCTTCGGTCACCAGGACGTGCAGAACGCGCTCGACCGCGCCCGCCAGGAGCCGGGCCTGGAGGGCGTCTACCTGCCCGCGGGTGACTACCAGACCTCCGGCAAGTTCCAGGTGTACGGCAAGCCCGTCAAGATCGTCGGCGCCGGGCCCTGGTACACCCGCTTCCACGCGCCGGCCGCTCAGCAGAACACCGACGTCGGCTTCCGCGCCGAGGCGGCCGCCAACGGCTCGACGTTCGCCGGGTTCGCCTACTTCGGCAACTACACCTCCCGCATCGACGGGCCGGGCAAGGTGTTCGACTTCACCAACGTCGCGAACATCACGATCGACAACCTGTGGGTCGAGCACCAGATCTGCATGTACTGGGGCTCCAACACCGACGGCATGACGCTGAAGAACTCGCGCATCCGCAACGTGTTCGCCGACGGGCTCAACATGACCAACGGCAGCACCGGCAACCGCGTGGCCAACATCGAGACCCGCTCCACGGGCGACGACAGCTTCGCGCTGTTCTCGGCCATCGACAACAACAACGGCCAGCAGCACGGCAACGTGTACGAGAACCTGACGTCGCTGCTCACCTGGCGGGCCGCGGGCGTCGCGGTCTACGGCGGGTACGACAACGTGTTCCGCAACATCTACGTGGCCGACACGCTCGTCTACTCGGGCATCACGATCAGCTCGCTGGACTTCGGCATCCCGATGCACGGCTTCGGCGCGAGCCCGCCCACCCGGTTCGAGAACATCTCGCTCGTCCGGGCCGGCGGACACTTCTGGGGACAGCAGACGTTCCCGGCGATGTGGTTGTTCTCCGCGTCGAAGGTGTTCCAGGGCATCCGGGTCAGCAACCTGGAGATCGTGGACCCGACGTACTCGGGGATCATGTTCCAGACCGGTTACGTGGGCGGTCAGCCGCTGAACCCGGTGACGGACACGGTCTTCGACAACGTCTCCATCACTGGGGCGCGTAAGAGCGGTGACGCCTTCGACGCCAAGTCGGGGTTCGGCATCTGGGTCAACGAGCTGCCCGAACCGGGGCAGGGCCCGGCGATCGGCTCGGCGACCTTCCGCGACCTGCGCTTCAGCGGCAACCATCAGGACGTCAGGAACACGACCTCGACCTTCACCCTCGACATCGACTGAAGCACGACTGAAGCACGACCGGAGCGCGTCTAGAGTTCGGCCCTGGTGGGCAGGCCCTGCCAGTCGCTCGCGCTGGACACCGCGGCGGCGCTCAGCAGCGTCCCGCGGTGCAGCCGCTCGGGCGGGGTCAGCCCGTCCAGGGCCGCGCTGACGTACCCGGCCACGAACGCGTCGCCCGAGCCCGAGGTGTCCACGATCGGCACCTGCGGGCCGGGCGCGTCGTAACGCATCCGGTCGGCCCGCACGCTCGCGCCCTTCGCGCCACGGTCAACGACGACCTCCCGCTCGGGCGTGAGCGCGGGCTTGACCAGGTCCAGCTCGTCCTGGTGGACGAAGAGCAGGTGCGATTCGCAGGCGAGCTCGGCCAGCACGTCCTCGGCCTCGCGTACGGAGGGCCACAGCTCGGGGCGGTACTCGACGGCGAAGGAGATCACCACCTCCGCCCGTTTCGCGGCGGCCACAGCCGCGCGCACGGCCTCGAGCGCGTCCCTGCCGAGCGCGGCGGTGACGCCGGAGACGTGCAGCATCTTGGCCGCGCCGATCCGGTCGATCGGCACGTTGCCCGGAGTGAGCCGCGACCCGGCGGAGCCCGAGCGGTAGTGGCTGACGTGCGGCTCGCGGCCCACCCGGGTCTCGCGCAGCAGCAGCCCGGTCCCGGCACCCTCCGTGACGCGCACGTCCGTCACGTCGACGCCCTCGCCGCGCAGCGCGGTCAGCACCCGCGCGCCCAGCTCGTCGGCGCCCACCTTGCCGGCGAACGCGCACCGGTGCCCCAGTCGCGCCAGCCCCACGGCCAGCGTGAACTCCGGCCCGCAGACGTCCAGCCTCGCCTCGTTCTCATGCCGTACGCGACCGCTGGACACGACCCCCAGCGCCTCACCGAGGGTGTAGACGTCAATCATGAACACCGACTGTAGTCGGTCATCTGTCCCATAACGGATTTTTCACTAAGGCCGCAGGTAGCCACCGTGATCATATTTTTCTCGTAACTTTAGCGAACCTTTTCCTCCTACTGTGGCTCAAAGTAGTAGACGGAGTTGGTCATCCCGGACCGACTCCAGCGATACGGGGAGAGGAATCAGCACCCTCATGCGAAAGATCGCTGTAGGAATCATCTCCGCCCTGGCGGGCGGCACCATGTTGATGTCCGGTGGCGCCGCGAACGCGGCCACGAAGGCTTCCGAGGTCGAGATCCTCGACATCTCGCCGAACCCGGTGGTCGTGCGGGGCGACAGCGAGACGAACGTCAAGTTCAAGGTCGGCGCCAGCTCCGACGTCGAGCGGGTCGAGCTCAGCGTCGAGCCCGACGGCCGTCACGCCCGCACCCTGGTCGCCAGGGACGTGCGCGAGCTGGAGAAGTGGCTCTTCAACGTGCCCTTCAACAAGAACGACCAGGAGGGCAAGTGGAAGGCCACCGCCGTGGCCTTCGACGACGACGGCGACAAGGTCGCCAGCGACACGATCCGCTTCTACGTCGACGTCCGCAAGGGCAAGTCCGACACCCGGATCACCCGCTTCAGCGCGGACCCGACGTACAAGGTGCGCAAGGGCCGCACCATCCGCTTCTCCGGCCGCCTCCAGGCCGAGGACCGCGGCTGGGAGCCCCTGCGCAACCAGAAGGTGCACATCTACTACCGCGCCAGCGGCTCCAGTGGCTGGAAGTGGGTCGACTCCGACCGCACCAACTGGCGCGGCGACTTCTACGCCAGCACCAGGGCCTACAAGAGCGGCACGTTCAAGGCCGTCTACAAGGGCAGCTGGAAGCTTGACGACTCCGAGAGCCGTCAGGACTACGTGCGCGTCTACGGTGGCTGGCACCGCTAGTCATCAGTGAGCGATGGCCCGGTCCCCGGCGGGGGCCGGGCCTTCGCCGTTTCCGGCCCGGTTTCCGGCCCCGGTGAGAGGCGCCGTCCTGGGGGTAGCGTCGCAGGTATGGCTGAAGATCTGCTCCGCGACTTCGACCCGTTCGACATCTTCGACGCCGAGGCGGCCAGGCTGGACCGGTTCTTCTCCGGGCTGGACGAGGAGGGCTGGCGGCGTCCCTCCCGCGCGGCCGGCTGGACGGTCCGCGACGTGCTCGGCCACCTGGCCGGCGAGGAGCTCTACAACCAGGCGTGCCTCGACGGCGCCCTGCCGGAGCTGCGCGGCCTGATGGACGAGCACGGGATCTCCGGCTACGACGAGTTCAACGAGTGGTGCGTACGGCAGAGGCGCGGCGTGCCGGTCGCCGAGGTCCTGCGGGAATGGCGGACCAAGAACGGCGACACCCGGGCCCGCATGCGCGAGCTCGGCCCGTACGCGACGCTGGAGACCATGGCCGGGCCGTACCCGGTGGGCAAGCAGACCTTCCACTACGACTCCGAGTACGCCACCCACGCCGACGACGTCGGCGTGCCCGTCTCCGACGAGGAGGCCGAGGGCCGCACGCTCTGGCGGGCCGCCGTCGGCCGCTTCGCGCTGGCGGAGCGCAACGCGGACGTCCAGGTCGAGCCGACGGCCGAGCAGGTGTGGGCGCACGCGGGCGGGGCCAGCGCCGGCCTGTCCTACCCGGAGTTCGTCGAGGCCACCGTGGGCCGGCTGCCCGAGACGAGCCCGCTCGACCAGCGTCTCGTCTCGGCGTTGCGCTGCCTGGCCTGAGAGGGGAACGATCATGTGGCTGCGGAACCGTGAGGGCACCGAGCCGGTGACCGCGCGCAGCCCGCTGGGTGCGCGCCGGGTGCTGTCGGTGGTCGCGCTCGTGCTCGGCGCGGCGGCGGCCGTCTTCTTCGTCGTGCGGGCGATGAGCACCGGGGAGGCCGTGTGGGCCTGGGAGGCGGCGATCGCGGCCGCCGTGGCGCTCGTCGCCGCCGTCGACCTGCTGGTGCTCAGGCACCGCCGCTCACGCCGTCGCGACCGCCAGCACCAGTAGGAACAGCGTCACGACCACGGCAAGCACGATCAGCCACCGGTGCACCACCGGCCTGCCGCGTGCCCGGCCGGCGGACCAGGTCATCCGTGTGACCGGCGGATCGGCGGTGTGCGGCACCGCCTCGCCGCCGGACTCGATCCTGTTGATCGCCGCCACTCGCCTGGCCAGCTCGGGATCGTCCCTCTCCAGAGCCAGCTCGATGTCAGCGAGGATGCGGCGCTCCTTTCCAGACAGACCCATCGTGCGCTCACCATCGTTCCCACGCCGGTGACAGGCTTTTACCCGCCGTTGACCGGGGCATGCTTCCCCGGCGTGGGAAGGGCGCGTCAGGACCCGCCGTAGCGCCGGCGGAAGCGCTCGACCCGGCCGGCGGTGTCGACGACGCGGCCCCGGCCGGTGTAGAAGGGGTGGCTCGCGGACGACACGTCGACGTCGACGACGGGGTAGACGCGGCCGTCCTCCCACTCGACGGTCGCGCGGCTGGTCACCGTGGAACGGGTGAGGAAGGCGAACCCGGCGCTGGGGTCGCGGAAGACGACGGGGCGGTATTCGGGGTGCAGGTTCTTCTTCATGCCCCCTCCAACCGGGTGGCAATGGTTTTCATTCCCTGGCTTCCGGATCCAGGCCCAGAACCGTCCGGCCGCCGTCCACGGGCAGGGTGACGCCGGTGACGAAGGAGGCCGACAGCAGGTACGCCACCGCGTCGGCCACCTCGGCCGTGGTCGCGACCCGGCCCAGGGGGTGCAGCGCGGCCATCTCCGCCTCCGTGCCCGGCCGGTCGGCCAGCAGCCTCTCGTACCGCTCGGTGGCCACCGAGCCGGGGGCCACCGCGTTCGCCCTGATGCCGTGCCTGCCGTACTCGACCGCCAGTGCCCTGGTCAGGCCCTCGACGGCGGCCTTGGCCGTCGCGTACGGGAGGCTGCCGGGGACCGGGCGGCGGGCCTGGTGGGAGGTGACGTTGACGATGGCGCCCGCCGTGCCCGAGGCCAGGAAGCGGCGCACGGCGGTGGCGCACCCCGCGACCGCCAGGTCGAGGTTGGCCGCGATCAGGGCGCGGATCTCGGCCACGGGGGCGGTGTGCACGGCGGCGTCACGGAAGACGGCGGCGTTGTTCACCCAGCCGGTCAGCGTCCCGGCCCGCTCGGCGAGGTCGGCGGCGTGCGCGAGCACGGTCTCGTCGGCCGCGTCGCCGATCACCGGGATGACGCCCGCTCCCGCCCCGTCGAGGGCGCCGGGCTCGCGCTCCACGGCGACCACGGTGGCGGGTGCGAGCCGTTCCACGATCGCCCTGCCGATTCCGCGTCCGGCTCCGGTGACGACATAGGTAAGGGTCATAAGGGGTGATCGTTCCCCATGACGTGACGATTATCACCGTATGTCGGGTGGCGATACGGGGAAGGGCTCCGGGCGTGACCATGCGAATGGTCGGTGCGCTGGCGATCACGCAAACCGCCGGGTACGGCGTGCTTTATTACGCTTTTTCAGTCTTTATTACGCCGATGTCCCGCGAGCTGGGTGCCGGGGTGGCGGAGCTCACCGGGGCGATCACGGTGGCGGTGCTGGTGTCGGCGCTGGCCGCGCCCGTCGTGGGGCGCGCCCTGGACCGGTACGGCGGACGCGGGATCATGACGGCGGGCTCGGTGCTGGGCGCCGCCGCCGTGCTGGCGTGGTCGCAGGTGCGCACGGTCGCGCAGCTCTACCTGGTGTGCGCGGCCCTCGGCGTGGCCTCGGCGATGGTGCTGTACGAGGCCGCGTTCGCGGTGCTCGTGGCCTGGTACGACGCCGCCCGGCGGGCACGCGCGCTGCTCGCGGTGACCGTGGTGGCCGGGTTCGCCTCCAGCGTCTTCCTGCCGCTGACCGGCTTCCTCGTCGACCGGTACGGCTGGCGGCAGGCCCTCGTCGTGCTGGCGCTCGGGTACGGCCTGGCCGCCGTCCCGCTGCACGCGCTGGCCGTGCGGAGCCGCCCCCGGCCGCGCGCGCCCGGCAGGCGGGTCGGGGCGGCGCTGCGGGACCGGCCGTTCTGGCTGCTGGCGGCCGCGTTCCTGACGCAGACCGGGGCCGTTGCCGTCATGGGCGTGCTCCTGGTCACGTACCTGATCGCGCTCGGGCACCCGCCCCTGTTCGCCGCGACGGTGGCGGGGCTGCTCGGGGTGCTGTCGGTGACCGGCCGCATCGTGACCACCGGGCTGCAGACGCGCTGGCGGGTGTCCCTGATCACGGCGGCGATGTTCGCCCTCCAGGGCGCCGCCGCGCTGCTGCTGCCGGTGATCGGGCGCGACCCGGCGGGGGCGGTGGTCGCGGTCGTCCTGTTCGGGCTGGGGTTCGGGGTCGGCACCATCGCCCGTCCGGCCCTGCTGGCCGACCGGTACGGCACGGAGTCGTACGCGAGCATCAGCGGCGCCCTGGCGCTGCCGATCACGGTGGCCAAGGCGCTCGCCCCGCTGCTCGCGGCCGGGGTGGCCCAGCTCGCCGGTTACGCGGCGGTGATGGCGGCGGTGGCGGCCTGTTGCGGGCTCGGGGCGCTCTCGCTGGTGGCCTACGATCGCCGTGGGCGAACTCGGCCGACGACCGGCCCCGAACACGTAAGGTAGCCGCATGGATACCCCCATCGAGGTTCTGCACCGCGTGTTCGGCTACGACTCGTTCCGGGCGGGCCAGCAGGAGATCATCGAGCAGGTGGTCGGCGGCGGCGACGCGCTCGTGCTCATGCCGACCGGCGGCGGCAAGTCGCTGTGCTACCAGATCCCCGCGCTGGTGCGGCCGGGGGTCGGCGTGGTCGTCTCGCCGCTGATCGCGCTCATGCAGGACCAGGTCGACGCGCTCAGGGCGCTCGGCGTGCGCGCGGGGTTCCTCAACTCGACACAGGACTTCGACGAGCGGCAACTCGTCGAGGCGGAGTTCCTGGCGGGCGAGCTCGACCTGCTCTACCTCGCGCCCGAGCGGCTGCGGGTCGAGTCCACGGTGCGGCTGCTGTCCAAGGGGCAGATCTCGCTGTTCGCCATCGACGAGGCGCACTGCGTGTCCCAGTGGGGCCACGACTTCCGGCCCGACTACCTGGCGCTGTCGGAGCTGCCCGCGCTGTGGCCCGAGGTTCCGCGCATCGCGCTGACCGCGACCGCCACGCCGAGCACCCATGCCGAGATCGCCGAGCGGCTCGGCCTGCAGCAGGCCCGCCACTTCGTGGCCGGCTTCGACCGCCCCAACATCCACTACCGGATCACCGCCAAGAGCGAGCCCAAGCGGCAGCTCCTCGACTTCCTGCGCGAGGAGCATCCCGGCGACGCCGGCATCGTCTACTGCCTGTCGCGCTCCTCGGTCGAGAAGATCGCCGCGTTTTTGGTCGAGCACGGCATCGCCGCCGTCCCCTACCACGCCGGGCTCGACGCCCGCACCCGCGCCGCCCACCAGGCCCGCTTCCTGCGCGAAGACGGCCTGATCGTGGTCGCGACGATCGCGTTCGGCATGGGCATCGACAAGCCCGACGTGCGCTTCGTCGCCCACCTCGACCTGCCCAAGTCCGTCGAGGGCTACTACCAGGAGACCGGGCGGGCCGGGCGCGACGGCCTCCCGGCGACCGCCTGGATGGCCTACGGCCTGCAGGACGTCGTGCAGCACCGCCGCCTCGCCCTGGAGGGCGACGAGCAGCACCGCCGCCGCCAGGCGCTGCACCTCGACGCCATGCTCGCCCTCTGCGAGACCGTGACCTGCCGGCGCGCCATGCTGCTCGACTACTTCGGCCAGCCCGACAGCGGCCCGTGCGGCAACTGCGACACCTGCCAGGCACCGCCCGAGACCTGGGACGGCACGGTCGCGGCCCAGAAGGTGCTGTCCACGGTGCTGCGCCTCAAGCGCGAGCGCGGCCAGAAGTTCGGCGTCGGCCAGATCGTCGACATCCTGCTCGGCAAGACGACGGCCAAGGTGCTGCAGCACGGCCACGACTCGCTCACCGTGTTCGGCGTGGGAGCCGAGCTGGGCAACGCCGAATGGCACGGCGTGGTGCGCCAGCTCCTGGCACACGGCCTGCTCGCCGTCGAGCCCGCCCACGGCACGCTCGTCCTCACCGACGCCAGCGCCGACGTCCTGCGTGGTCAACGCGACGTCCCGCTGCGCCGCGACGCCAAACGCCCGCCGCGCCCCGCCCGCTCGTCCGCCTCCGGCGCCTCGGGTTCCCGCCCCGCCGCCGACCTCGACGCCGACGCCGCTCCCCGCTTCGAGCTCCTGCGCGCCTGGCGCGCCGCCACGGCCAAGGAACAGGGCGTCCCGGCGTACGTCATCTTCCACGACGCGACCCTGCGCGAGATCGCCACCCTGTGCCCGGCCTCCCTGTCCCAGCTCGGCACGGTCACCGGCGTCGGCGAGAACAAGCTGGCCAAATACGGGCAGCAGGTCCTGGAAGCCCTCGGCGCCGACCCCTCCGACGACGCCCAGGGCACACTCCTCCCCTGACCGGCAAAAGCGGATCAAAAGCGGATCCACAGAGCCCGCTCCTAGCCTGATGGCGATCAACGACCTACCAGGGCTGGAGTTCCTCTTGACGACTCGCACATCGCTACGCCGTTTGGCCGGCATCGCCACCGCCGCTGTGGCGGGCGCGCTCACGCTGCTGGCCACCACCACACCCGCGCACGCCACCGACGTGAACTACAGCAGCGGGGTCTACTGCAAGAGCACGTGGATCGGTGACAAGGGGGGCGACATCATCAAGTTCTCGGCGCAGTGCCAGGCCGAGTACATCAAGGTCGACGAATACCGGGCGGAGGGGAAGTGCGGCAGCTCGACCTATACCAGCGGCTGGAAGAGCGCCCCCTACTTCGGCTACGGCGCCTCGGCCGCGATCAACTGCTCGCGCGGTTTCACCTGGATCTACGTCAGAGCCCGGTAGCGGTCGCCTCCGGGCCCGCTCCACCTGACGGGCGGCGGCCCGGGGCGTTAGGAGCTGGTCGCTCGGCCGGGAAGGGTCAGGTGGAGGACCTCGCCGTGGTCGGCCAGCGGCCGGGCCTTGCCGGTCGTGATGTCCACCGCATACAGCCGTCCGCCCGGGGCGCCGTTCCTGACGGTGACTTCCGTGTCGCTGAGCCACACGGTGGGCATGAGGTCCACGGCCAGGGCGGGAGCAGGCACCTTCCGCAGGGCCTTGCCGGTCTTGGCGTCGAGCACGGTGAGCACCGGCTCCTGCTTCGGTGTCCCGGTCATGTCGAGCGCCACCACCGTCCGGCCGTCCGGCGCGACCTCGCTGAACCGGACGAACACGCCGTCGAAGCGCACCGGCTCGCCGCCACCGGTCACCGGCATGAGCCATAGGTCGGTCTTGACGGGCCTGACCAGTTCGAGCACGCCGTCCTTGATGGCGACCGGCTCGAAGTCGCGCTTCAACATCGTCCGCTCGCCGGTCCGCGTGTCGATGAGCACGCCGGGGTAGTCGCCGAACTCCTGCGGATCGTCGAAGGCCACGTATCGGCCGTCGTCGGAGACCAGGAGCATCGCGCCGCGCGGGATCTCCGCCTCCGGCACCTTGACCGGCGAAACCACCTCGGCCCCGGTCTCCATGTCGCGTACCACGTGCGCCTGCGCCTCCCGGCTGTAGTAGGCCAGCGCGCGTCCGCTTCTGCTGATCGCCACGGGCACGGCCGGCCGGCCGGCGGTACGCGCCAGCGCCCGGGGAACGCGGTATGTCTTGCCGTCGGAGGTCACCACCCGCCACTCCGCGTCGTCGCAGCCCGTTTCGCACGTCGCCTGGTACGCGTGGCTGAGCCTCCCCACCGGCCCCTCGGGCAGATCGGCCACCACGGCGGCCCGATCCACGGCCGGCACGGTCGGCACGGTCGGCGCGGTCGGCGCGGTCGGCGCCACCTGCACGGCCGGCTCGGCGGCCGGGCGCCACGGCGTCGCCATGACCACGCCGCCGGCGCCCATCACTCCCGCCAGCGCGACCGTGGCCAGCGACGTCGTGACGAGCCGCCTGCGCCGGTGGCGAGCGATGGCCGCGTCGGCCAGGTTCACCAGGGGCGCCTCGGCGGCGATGCCGTCCAGCGCCTGACGCAGCCGCGTCATGGAGCCACCTCCTCGATCTCGGGGTCTGACAGCAGGTGCGCCAGCTCGGGCGCGATCGTCCGCAGCCGGGTCAGCGCGCGATGGGTCTGGCTCTTCACGTTGCCGATGGAGCAGCCGAGCACCTCGGCCGCCTGCGCCTCGGTCAGGTCCTCCCAGAAGCGCAACACGATCACCGCGCGCTGTTTGGGGGCGAGCCTGGCCAGCGCTTGGCGCAGCACCATGCGGTCGAGCGTGGCGTCGTCGTACGAGGCGCCGTGCTGGGGCACCTCGGCGCTCGGCAGTTCGGGACGCGGCCGACGTCTCCAGGACGTGTACTGGTTGACCAGCGCCTTGCGGATGTACGCCTCGGGGTTGCCGTCCCTGGACAGCTTGGCCCACTGCCGCACGACCTTGGCCAGGACGCTCTGCAACAGATCCTCAGCGAGATGGGCGTCTCCCGTGAGCAGGTACGCCGTCCGCATCAGCGCTTGCTGGCGGGCGAGCACGAACTCGCGGAAGCCGTCGTGACGGTCCAATGTGATCTCCTCTCGCCCGTTCTGAACGCCATTCACCTGACGAAAGGTTGCATCCGAAGTGGAGGCCGCTCATCAGAGCCTGTCCGGAGCTCGTACCTTCAGGCTGGTCGCCGGCCGCGGACCGCACCCGGTCGTCGCTGACGACGCCTGACGGGCTCCGAGCCTCTCAAGCCCTCCGAGGGGCCTGGTCCCGTCGCATCACCGGGGAACACCGCCTCGTCCACGTTACCCGCGACAACGAACTGATCATCCTTGAGGCGCGCTACCGCTCTTGAGCCCTGCGCCCGGCAAGTCCCATGCGAGGGGACCTGCGCGGGTTGTCATGAGGCGCCCGGATCGCGGCCGAGGAGGCGGGCTTCGGCCGGGAGTGCCCGCACGCCTGGGCGACGTCCCAGCCGGGACAGCAACCCGTCCCCTCGACGTCGCTTACCCGACATCATTGAGTGGTCGTACGGTCACGCTGGGCAGTGCAACGCGAAAGGGAAATCGCTGTGGCTGGAAAGCACGAGGGCGGCAGGAAGTGACCGAGGCCGGCCCTCTGCTGGACGCTGTGATCGCCCGCGTCGAAGAGGTGCAGGCACCGGTCGACAGCCGGATCGAACGCGCGCTCCGGGCGGTGCCGCGCCACGCGTACGTTCCACCACTGGCGCTGATCGCCCCCGACGACGGCCGGCCGCCGTTCCTGATCGACCGGGCCACCGACCCGGGCTGTGGATGACCAGCGTCTACACCGAGACGGCGATCGTCACCCAGCTCGATGACGGCGCGACCGACCCGGCCACCCTGGACGGCAACTACAGCTCGTCGTCGTCCGCGCCGGCGACGGTCGCCGACCTGCTCGAACTCCTCGCCCCCCAGCCGGGCGATCGGGTCCTGGAGATCGGCACCGGCACGGGCCGGACGGCCGCGCTGCCCTGCCACCTGGCCGGGGAGCAGAACATCACCTCGGTGGAGGTCGACCCGCTCCTCGCGGAGGCAGCGGCGAAGAACCTCGCCGATCGCGGGCCTGGTCGTGCTGCCGGACGGCACCGCGCAGGGCCGCTTCCGCGAGTACGCCGACTACATGGCCATGCGGTCGCGGCGTCCCGTCCATCTGCCGGACCCGGCGGACGTGCAGCCGCGAGAGAGCACCACCCCCGTCGACCCACGCCTGATCGCCGGAGCGCCGCCAGGCGCGAGGCTGGCCATCGCCGCGCTGACAGGGCTGCGGCTGGACCCGCGCACCGAGCCGGGCCGCTTCCTGACCTGGGTGTCCCGCACCACCAGGGCGCGGGAGAAGGCACTGGTCGTCCGGGAGGAAGGGAAGACCGAGCACACGCTGTACGAGCTGAGCGACCGGCCGGTGTGAGACGAGGTCGTGGCCGCATGACGGTCGGCCCGCAGGAGCAGCGTTACTGGCTCGACACGCCGAGCCGCTTGATCAGCTGAAGTGCGCGTGATCGGCCCGTGGCCGCTCACGGCCCCAGTGCGGCGCCTGCCGATGAGCCGGCCCGACCCGGGTCGCGGCCGAGGGAGGCGAGGAGGCGGGCTTCGGCCGAGGCGTCCGGGGGCACGGCGCGGGGT
>NZ_LAVL01000146.1 GCF_001083785.1 Nonomuraea sp. SBT364 | reverse complement strand
GGGTGGCGGGTCCCTCCTCGGCCGTCGCGGGGTTGCGGTGGGGGCGCAGCACCAGCACGAACACCAGGATGAGCAGCAGCAGGAAGAGCACGTTGAGCACGCCCAGCGCCGCCGCCTCGCCCGAGTCGAGCTGGGCGGTGAAGGCGATCTTGTACAGCCAGGTCACGGTCGTGTCGGCATGGTTGCCCGCCGTCTTGCCCATGATCACCCAGATGACGGCGAAGGCGTTGAAGACGTGCAGCATGTTGAGGACCAGCGCGATCATGAGTGACGGCCGCAGGATCGGCAGCGTCACCCGGCGCCAGGTCGCCCACGCGCCCGCCCCGTCGATCTTCGCGGCCTCCAGCACGTCGTGCGGCACCGTCTGCAGTCCCGACAGCAGCACGTACGTGGTGAACGGCATCGAGGTGATGATCCCGACCGCCATGACCGAGTAGAGGGCGGTGGCCGGATCCTTGTACCAGTCGACCGGCGCGGAGATGATCGACAGGTCCATGAGGAGCCGGTTGAGCAGCCCGTTGCCGCCCTCGTAGATGAAGCGCCACACGGTCGCCGTCATCACCAGCGAGGTCGCCCACGGCACCAGCAGCGCGAGCCGGACGAGCCTGCGGCCGAAGAACTCCTTCGACAGGAACTGCGCCAGCGCGAGCGAGAGCGCCACGGTCAGCCCGACGACCACGACCAGCCACAGCAGGGTGTTGCCGATCACCAGGCCGAGGGCGTCCTCGCGCAGGAGCCTGGCGTAGTTGTCCAGCCCGGCGAAGCCTCTGACCAGGCCGATCCTGCTGATGTCGATGAAGGACATCCAGACCATGTACAGGGCGGGGAAGACGACGACGCACGCGATGAGGACGGTGCTCGGCGCGAGCCAGCGCCATGGGACGGTGCGATGCCACAGGTCGGCCAATCTCCGCGCCGGCCCGGGCGCCGCCGTTCGACTCCTCATCTCCGCAGACCCTTTCGTCGAGATAGTGGGCCATGTTCTTCACCAATGTGAGCAATGTCAAGCGATTGGCTGCAAAATCAAGCAGCTTCAAGCATCGCTGTGCATGGTCTGCGCAGAGCCGGGAACGCCCGCGTCCGGGGTCGGCGGGAGGAGGGCATGGCTGGTCAGCGGCCCGTCCCGGATGCGGGGACGGCCGGCTGGTCCCGCGGGATCAGTTCACGAGCCGGAGCTCCGGCCGAACGTCTGCCGGTGCAGCCGCTCCAGGGCGATGACCACCGCACCGCGCAGCACCGGATCTCCCTCCACGGTGCCGGCCGCGACCTGGGCGGGCAGCGGGGTGCCGCGCTGGAGCCGTTCCTCCACCCGGGCGGCCAGCGGCGCCCCGGCCGCCCGGCCGATCTCCCCCGCCAGGACCACGAAGCCCGGATCGAGGACCGCGCACGCCCCCAGGGCCGCGACCGCGACCCGGTCGGCCAGCTCGTCCAGGAAGCCCGGCGTGACCTGCCGCAGCGCCGCGGCCACGTCCCCGGCGGGCAGGCCGTGCCGGTCGGCCAGCTCGCGGACGGCGCCGCCGCCGACGAGGTCCTGCAGCGTGCCGCCGCCGAGCCCGGTGGGCGCGTAGGCGATCTCGCCCGCGCCGCCCGACCTGCCCCGGTGCAGGCGGCCGTCCAGGATCACCGCCATGCCGAGGCCCTCGCCGAGCGACAGCAGCGCGAAGGTGTCGCGCCCGCGCGCCGCCCCCAGCCGGTGCTCGGCCAGGCCGACCAGGTTGACCTCGTTCTCCACCAGGACCGGCACGCCGAGCCGGTCCCGCAGGCCGGGCAGCAGGTTGGCGTGCCAGGTGGGCAGCGCCTGGATGTAGGCCACGTCGCCGCTGACCGGATCGACCACGCCCTGCGTGCCGATGACGACGCCGGCCAGCCGGATGCCCTCGGTCCCGGCCAGCGCGGCGGCGATGGCGTCGTGCACGAGCCTGTCGGGTTCCGCCCGCGGATCGAGGGGCAGCACGGCGCCGCCGATCTGACGCCCGGTGACGTCGTTGACGGAGACGAGCACCCGGTCGGGGCGGACCTCGACGCCCGCCACGTGCGCCCGGTCGGCCACCACGCCGTAGAGCAGCGCGTTCGGGCCGCGCCGCCGGGTCTGCGACTGACCCGCCTGGGAGATCAGGCCCGACTCCACCATGCGGTCGACCAGCTCGCCGACCGTCGCCCTGGACAGGCCCGTGCGCTGCTGCAGCTCCGCCCGGGACATGGGCCCGTGGGCGAGCAGCAGGTCGTACGCCATCCTGTCGTTGATCAGGCGCGCGGTGTGCGGGGAGGCGATGTCTGGCATGGCGACTGTCTAGCACAACGTGCTCCGCCCTCTTTCTTTCTGGATCCCATCCTGTTAATTTGCCCGATATGCCCCTGTCGCTGTTCTTCTTCCTGGACGGCGTCGTCTTCGCCACCTGGGTGGTCCGCATCCCCGCGGTCAAAGACCATCTGGGCGCCACCACCGGCGGCCTCGGCGTCGCCCTCATGTGCATGTCGATCGGCACCGGGCTGGCCATGACCGTGAGCGGCCGGCTGTGCGCGCGCTACGGCACCCGGCCGGTCATCCTCGCCGCCATCGCGCTGGTCAGCCTGGCGCTGCCGCTGGTCGCGCTCCCCGGCACGGTGCCGGCGCTGTGCGTCGCGCTCGCGGTGACCGGCCTGTGCTACGGCACCGTCAACATCGGGCTGAACAGCGCTGCCGTCGAGGTCGAGCAGGCCACCCGCCGGCCGGTCATGTCGGTGCTGCACGGACTGTGGAGCGCGGGCGGCCTGGCCGGGGCGCTGCTCGGCGGCCTCGTCGCGACCCGGCTGAGCACCATGCAGCACTTCCTGCTGGTCTGCGCCCTCGTCCTCGCCTGCACGGCCGCGCTCGCCCGGCCGCTGCTGCGCGCCGGCGTCCCCGCGGCGAGCGCCTCACCCGGCGCCCGGCGGCCGTTCGGCCTCATCGTGGTGCTGTGCGGGGTGCTGGCCGTGTGCGCGGCGTTCGGCGAAGGCGCGGTGGCCGACTGGAGCGTGCTGCACCTGCGCGACGACCTGCACGCCGAGGCCAGCCTGGCCGCCTACGGCTTCTCGGCCTACTCGGTGGCGATCGCGCTCGCCCGGCTGGCCGGCAGCCGCCTGGTGCGGCGCTTCGGCCAGACCGCCGTGCTCGTGACCGGCGCCCTGCTGGCGGTGTGCGGCATCCTGGCCGCCTCGTGGACCGGCTCCGTCGCCGTGGCCCTCGGCGGGTTCGTCGCCGTCGGGCTGGGGCTGGCCAACGTGTTCCCGCTGGCCATCGCCCGGGCGGGCGCGCTCGGCGGGCCGTCCGGCGTGGGCCTGGCCTCCAGCATCGGGCACGCCGGGATGCTGGGCGGGCCGCCGCTGATCGGGTTCCTCGCCGAGCACATCGGCCTGGCGGACGCGCTCACGGTCGTCGCCGTCTCCTCCGGGGCCATCGTGCCCCTCGCCGTCTGTCTGCGTACCGGAAGCTCACGAAAGGCGTTGGCATGACCGATCCCTATCGCACCCTGCTGCCCGCTCCCCGACGTGCGGCGCGCACCGGGGGTGAATTCACCTTCGACCGCGTGCACGGCGATCCCGCCCTGGTCGAGGTCGTGCACCGGCTGCTCGGCCCGATGCCCGTCGCCGCCGGCCCCGAGGACGCGCTGTTGGTGCGCCTGGGCGACGGCGCACCCGAGTCCTACCGGCTGCGCGTCCAGGAGGGCGGGGCCGAGATCGTGGCAGCCGACCTCGCGGGGGCAGGGCATGCCGTGCAGATCCTCAAGCAGCTGATCGGCCCCGCCGCCTACCGGGCCGGTGGACGCCCCGGCGGCGTGGTGCCGTGCGGCGAGGTGATCGACGAGCCCGCGCTGGCCTGGCGCGGCGGCATGCTCGACGTCGCCCGGCACTTCATGACCAAACACACCCTGCTGCGCTACGTCGACCTGCTCGCCCAGCACCGGATGAACCGCCTCCACCTGCACCTCACCGACGACCAGGGCTGGCGCGTCGAAAGCCGGAGACATCCGGAGATCAACGAGCTGGCCACGCACCGCCGCGAGACCATGGCCGGCCATCGCCGCTCCGACTTCACCTTCGACGGCACCCCGCACGGCGGCTACTACACCCTCGACGACCTGGCCGAGATCTCCGCCTACGCCGCCGGGCGCGGCATCACCGTCGTCCCCGAGATCGACCTGCCCGGCCACGCCTCCGCGCTGCTGACCGCCTTCCCCGAGCTGGGCACCGGCGCGGGCGAGGTGCTGCGCGGCTGGGGCATCTCGGCCGGCGTGCTCAAGCCCGTCCCCGCCGCGGTCAAGCTCGTGTGCGAGCTCCTCGACGAGCTGCTCACCGCGATCGACACCCCGTACGTGCACCTGGGCGGCGACGAGTGCGTCACCACCGGCTGGACGGGCGACCCGGAGGTGGCCGCGCACCTGGCGGCGATCGGCGCCCGGCAGCCGGGCGACCTGCACGGCTGGTTCCTGCGCGAGATCGGCACGCACCTGGCCGGGCGCGGCAAACGCATGGTGGTCTGGGACGAGGCGTTCCAGACCGGCGGCGTGCTGCCCGACACCATCGTCATGTGCTGGCGCGGCGACGCCATCGCCCGGCAGGCCGCCGCCGCGGGACACGACGTGGTACGCGCCCCCGAATACCCCACCTACCTCAACTTCGACCAGTCCGACCGGCCCGAGGAGCCGCTGTCCATCGGCGGGCCGATCACGCTGCAGGACGCGGCGTCGTTCGCGCCGCTGCCCGCCACGTGGACCGGCCCGGAGCGCGCCAGGGTGCTCGGCGGCCAGTTCCAGGCGTGGACCGAGTACATCCCGGAGGAGCGGCACCTGGACTACATGGTGTTCCCGCGTGCCTGCGCCATCGCCGAGACCCTCTGGTCCGGCGCGCCGGCCGACTACCCCTCCCTGGTCGAGCGGCTGCGCGACGGCCACCTGGCCAGGCTGGACGCGGCCGGATGCGAGTACCGGCCGCTGGAGGGGCCGCGACCCTGGCAGGAAGGCGGCGCCGGGCGGCGCGCCCACTCGCCGGTGGGACGCATGACCAGGCAGCGATGGCTGGAGAAAGGCGCCCAGGTGCCCGGCTCCGGCGTGGTCGACGAGGCCACCACCCACGACGGCTGACGACCGCCGGCGGCGCTAGACGCCCCTGACCTCGTGCCGCCCGCCGGGCGCGGCGAACTCCAGCAGCGCCGCCGCCTCGGCGCGGATCTCCGCCGCCTGACCGCCGGTGACGGGCCGGAACAGCTCCACCGTCACCACGGACTTGTCCCGCTTCCAGGTGCCGTGCACGAACCCGTCGACCAGCACGGTCCCGAGCACCTGCCCGTTGACGGTGATCACCCGGGCCCGGTCGGCGTCGGAGATCACCCGAGTGCGGTCGGCATGGCTCAGCAGCAGGTTGTCGAACGGCGCCAGCAGCCGCACCGGCGCCGGTGCCGCACCGCCGGGCCGGGGAGCGTCCGGCAGGTCGAACAGCTCCCTGCCGCCGGGGCCGGGCAGCGTGACCAGGCGCGGCCGCAGCCGTTCCACCACCTCGCGCAGCCCGGTCAGCCCCGACCACGCCTGCGCGTCGGCCACCGTGGCCGGACCGAACGCCGCCAGGTAACGCAGCACCAGCGTCTCCGGCGACGGCGACGGATGCGGGTCACGGCCCAGCCACGACTCCACCGTCGCGTAGGCCGTCTGCCCCGACCTGCCCCACACCGCACGCGGCGGCACCTGCACGAGCGGGACCAGGATGCGCATGATCTGCGCCAGGTCGGCCGGCTGCGCCCCGGGGAACTCCCCGGCCAGCAGGTTGCCCAGCGCCGCACCGGTCAGCGGCCCGCCGGCCAGCGCCCGGCGGCCCGCCGCCACCACCGCCTCCAGGTCCAGCGCCGCGACGCGGCCCCCGTACGCGCTGTGCAGGAAACGGGTGAGCTGCGGCTGCGTCAGCGGCCGCAGCGTCAGGCTGTCGGCGGCGCTGACCAGGTGGACGGTGCCGCGCATGAGCACCAGCCTGACCACGTGGCGCTCCTCCAGCAGCCGCGCCAGCTCCCCCGGCACGAAGGCGGACAACCGCGACCAGAGCCCGAAATACGGCGGGAACGGCGCCTGCGCCTGGAGGCCGACCAGATGCTCGACCGCTTCCAGCGCGGGCATCGCGTGGCGGCGCAGCAGGAGCTGGCGGGCCAGGGTGGCGCGGTTGAGGTCACGCAGAGTGATCATGGCTGCGTCCTGGCTGCCATGCCGTCCAGCAGGTAGGCCAGGCCACGGGCGAACACGGCGTCCCAGTCGGGGTCCAGGCCGTGCGCCGCCAGCACCGGGTAGGCCTCGCGGTGCGCCAGCAGGCGCCCGGCCACGGCCGCGCCGTCGCCGGCCGGGTCGCGGGCCTGCATCGTGGCCGAGCCGGTCACGAACGTCGACAGGCTGAACGCGGCGGCCGGCAGGTCGGCCCCGCCGAAGCCCGCCCCGGCCAGCGTGGCGTAGAGGAACTCGGTGCGCTCCAGCGCGTTGGGCCCCATCAGGGGCCGGTCGAGCAGCCCGGTCGACCACGGGTGGCGCAGCAGCGCGGCCCGCCAGCCGGTGACCAGCGCCGCGGCCCGCTCCCGCCAGGCGCCGGCGGCGGGCAGCGGCACCTCGCCGAAGACCGCGTCGAGCGCCAGGTCGAGCACGTCGTCCTTGGTCTTGACGTGCCAGTAGAGGGTGGTGGAGCCGGTGCCGAGCCGTTCGGCCAGCCTGCGCATCGTCAGCCGGGCCTCGCCCTCCTCGTCGAGCAGGGCGACGGCCTCGGCCACGATCCGGTCCAGGGTGAGGGGCCGGCGCTCGCGCCGGGCGGGCCGCAGCCACACGCTCTCGTTCACCACCCGACCGATAATACGCTGTACTAGGACCGGATCGATGGTCTAGTAATGGAACAATGAGCCATGTCGAGGTGAGCGAGCTGACCTACCGGCTGCCCGATGGGCGGCCCCTGCTCGACGAGGTGTCCTTCCGCGTCGGCGACGGCGTCACCGCGGCGCTCGTCGGCCCCAACGGCGCCGGCAAGACGACCCTGCTGCGGCTGATCGCCGGCGAGCTGCGGCCCGCCGCCGGCCGCGTCGCCGTCTCCGGCGGCATCGGCGTGATGCGCCAGTTCCCCGGCCCCGGCACCGTCGCCGACATGCTGCTCGCCGTCGCCCCGCGCACCATCGCCGACGCCGCCGCCGAACTGGCCGCAGCCGGGCGCGACCTCGCCGGCGAACCCGGCCAGCTCCGCTACGCCCAGGCGATCAGCGACTACGCCGACGCCGGCGGCTACGCGCTCGAAGTCGTCTGGGACGTGTGCGCCACGCTCGCGCTCGGCCTGCCCTTCGACGCCGTACGCGAGCGCCCGGTCGAGACGCTGTCCGGCGGCGAACGCAAACGGCTCATGCTGGAGGCGCTGCTGCGCGGCCCCGACCGGGTGCTGCTCCTCGACGAACCCGACAACTACCTGGACGTGCCCGCCAAACAGTGGCTGGAGCGGCGGCTGCGCGAGACATCCAAGACCGTGCTGCTCGTCTCCCACGACCGCCGGCTCCTGGCCGAGACGGCCGACCGCGTCGTCACCGTCGAGGCGGGCCGCGTGTGGGTGCACGGCGGCGGCTACGCCGGCTACGCCCGCGCCCGCGCCGAACGCGCCGGCCGCCTCGACGACCTGCGCCGCCGCTGGGACCGCGAACACGCCCGATTGCGCGGCATCGTCCACACCCTGCGCCAGCGCGCCACCCGCAACGACGCCCTGGCCACCACCTACCAGGCCGCGCTCACCCGCCTGGCCAGGTTCGAGGAGGCCGGACCGCCCGAACGCGCGCCCAGACCCCAGAACGTCCGCATCCGCCTGCGCGGCGGCCGCACCGGCAAACGCGCCCTCACCTGCGAACAGCTCGCACTCACCGGCCTGCTGAAGCCGTTCGGCACCGAGATCTGGTACGGCGAGCGCGTGGCCGTGCTCGGCCTCAACGGCACCGGCAAATCACACCTGCTGCGCCTGCTGGCCGGCCATCCCGTCGCCCACACCGGCACCTTCACCCTCGGCGCCCGCGTACGGCCCGGCCTGTTCGCCCAGACGCACGAACGCCCCGACCTGACCGGCCGGGGCGTCGCCGACATCGTCATGGCACCGGTCATGAGCGACGGCACGGCCGCCCCCGCGCTGGAACGCGACGACGCCATGGCCGCCCTGGCCCGCTACGAGCTCGCCCCCGCCTGGAACCGGCCCTTCGAGACGCTGTCCGGCGGCCAGCAGGCCAGACTGCAGATCCTGCTGCTGGAACTGTCCGGCGCCACCCTGCTGCTGCTCGACGAACCCACCGACAACCTCGACCTGGCCGGCGCCGAAGCGCTCCAGCAGGGGCTCGCCGGCTATCAGGGGACGGTGCTGGCCGTCACCCACGACCGGTGGTTCGCCGCCGACTTCGACCGCTACCTCATCTGCGCCGCCGACGGGCACGTCCGCGAAAGCGCCGAGCCCGTATGGGACCAATAGGCGCGCGGCCCGGTCAGGCGAGCGACCGGATCAGGGCCACCGCCTCGTCCAGCGCCGCCGTCTCCGCAGCCGACATCGTCGGGTTGGCCGCCCGGCGCTCGCGCGCCTCGTCCAGATGCCGCCCGAACGGATCACCCTCGCCGGCGCCGGGCCCGGCCCGCACCGCCTCCCGAACGCGGCAGGACAGCAACGACTCCAGCAGGACCAGTACCGTCGCCACCGGCTCCACCCAAGCCAGAGCGAAACTGCCAAGACCCGCCAGGGCACCCTGACGGGTTCTTCATCCGCTGATCATCAACGCAAGATCAAAAGCTTGGGAACAGGCTCTAGGGTGAGGGGATGACCAGGTGGGACAGGCGGAGGTCCGGCGGGATCGCCCGGAGCGGGGAGCGTCGCACGGGCGGGCGCGGCTAGCGGTGCGATCGCTGCTGGGCGACCTCGCCTCGCCGGCCGTCGACGCGTTCCTGGACGCCGTCGACGCCGTGATGAACTCCAACACCTTCCTGCTCAAGGTGCGCGCCGGAGCGCGGGTGACCTCCGGAAACCGCGCCGAGACGCTGTCCGCCTTCCTCCGCGACCCGCTGTTTCACGACATGATGCTCGCCGCCGACCGGAGCCGGAACTGGGGCAACCTCCAGCCGGCGGCGCCGGGCGGGAGCTCGCTCGTGCTCCACGGGGTGCGGCCGGTCGTGCGCGACCTCGGCCGGGAAGGGTTCGAAGGGCGGCTGCGCTGGATGCTCCAGCGGGCCTTCAGCCCCTACGGCCGTCATCTGGACGACGAGCGCGCCGAGGCGGTGCTGGGCCCGTTGCCGGAGGCGCTGTTCGGCGCCGCCGGGGCGGCCCCGGGTCAGGAGGAGTGGTCGTTCTGCGACGTGCGGCCCGACTTCCTGCGCAGCACCGGCTACTACACCGGCGAGCCCTGTCCCGAATCGGCCTACTTCGACGGGGGCCCATCCGATACGGCCACGTTCTTCTACAGCGGCGAGGTCTTCCACCTGTTGCTCACCAACGGTTCCCCATGAACGCCGGCCGGGTGGCCGGTGATCCCCCGCGGGGCCCGTCGGCGCGGGTCAGGGCCAGGCCGAAGGCGATGACGGCCAGGGTGCAGGCGACCGCCCGGAGGTCGTTCGCCGGATTCCAGTGGCTCAGGAACCTCGACCACTCGGCCGCGCCCTCCGGCGTGGCGGGGCCGACCGCCGCGAGCCGGTCGCTCCACGGGACGTTGACGGCGATGGTGATGATCACGCCCGCGAGGTAGAGCGCGGAGCCGGTCAGCGACCACCACCTGCCCGGCCCGCCCCGGACGAGGCCGAGCACCGCGAGCACCAGGCAGACCAGGCAGGTGCCCATGAAGATCAGCATGAAGAGCGGGTTGTAGATCTCGACGTTGACCATGTTCATCGCGGCGGCGCCCTGGCCGGCGGGCATGCGTTCCAGCGAGCCCAGCACCGAGTTGCCGTAGGCGAAGAAGACGCCGCCCATCAGCGCCGAGCCGGTGAGTGCCGCGAAGGTGAGGATCCTGGTGACGGTCGTGCCGGCCACGCCCCCGCCACCCGGGCTGAGAATCGGTGTTGTCGCCATGCCCCCAGTTCATCGCGATGACAGGAGCCGGGCCATGGCTGTGTGGCGCATGTCCATGTCCGGGAATCTCAGCGAAGCTGACCATCATGGACGTGCTCGACGATCTGCTGGCCGGCACCAAGGCCCACGGCGGGGTCTTCAACCTGACGATCATGGACCCGCCGTGGGCGCTGCACATCGTCGACGAGGCGCCGCTCTCGCTCGCCTCCCTCATCCGAGGCTCGGCGTGGATCGTCCGGGACGGCGCGGAACCCGTCCGGATGGCCGAGCGCGACGTCGCAGTCCTGCGCGGCCCCGGACCGTACGTCGTCGGCGACGACCCCGCGACCGCGCCGCAACTGCGCATCCACCCGGGCGGGCGCTGCGAACCCCTGCCCGGGGCGCCCGTCGACTACAGCGCGCGGCTCGCGGTCCGGACGCACGGCGGACGCCCCGAAGGCGCCGCGATGGTGGTCAGCGGCACCTACCAGCTCCAGGGCGACGTCAGCCGCAGGTTGCTCTCCGCCCTGCCGCCGGTGCTGGTGGTCCCGGCCGCCGACGTCGCCGGACACGTGATGGACCTGGTGCTCGGCGAGATCCAGAACGACCAGCCCGGCCAGCAGAGCGTGCTGGACCGGTGGCTCGACCTGGCGCTGATCACCACGCTGCGGGCCTGGTTCGCCCGGCCGGAGTCGCGCGCGCCGGGATGGTACCGGGCCCAGGGCGACCCGGTCGTCGGCTTGGCGCTCCGCCTCCTGCACGAGGATCCGGCGCATCCGTGGACCGTGGCCGAGCTGGCCGGACGCGCCGGCGTCTCCCGCGCCACCTTCTCCCGCCGCTTCACCGCCCTGGTCGGCGAGGGGCCGATGGCGTATCTGACCGGCTGGCGGATCACGCTGGCCGCCGACCTGCTGCGCACCACCGACGACACCGTCGAGGCGATCGCCCGTCGCGTCGGCTACACCAACGCCTTCACCCTGTCCGTCGCCTTCAAGCGCGTGCGCGGCATCAGCCCGACGACCCACCGCCACCCGCCGGCCACCTGAGCTCGCGGCGATCACGGTGTCCCCGCGGGCGGGTGCGCCGGAACGAAGAGCGCGGCCAACCCGCCCGCCACCAGGGGCACGACAGGCTCGTTGATCACCAGGTGCCGGCGGGCTCTACCGGGGCCGGGCGCCGTCCGGGCGGACGTGGCGCAGCAGGAGGGCGGCGGGGACCGCCGCCAGGGCCATCACCACGGCGGCGGTGATCGAGGTGACGCGCAGCCCCGACACGAACGCCTCCGAGGCCGCCGACAACAGCGCCCCCCGCATGCCCTCCGACAGCTGCTCCGCCGCGGCCACGGCCCCCGCCAGCGTTTCGCGCGCCGCCCCGGGCAGGCCGGGCAGCGCCGCGATCTCGGCACGGTAGACCGCCGCGCCCACCGTACCGAGCGCGGCGATGCCCAGCGCGCCGCCGAACTCGGTGCCCGCCTCCGACAGGGCCGACGCGGCTCCGGCGCGCTCCGGCGGGGCGCCGGCCAGGATGAGGTCCGTGGCCAGCGTCGCCACCATGCCGATGCCCACCGCCATGACGCCGACGCACACCGTCAGCAGCGCCGGCGGGGAGCCGGGCTCGATCCGCGCCGTCAGCAGCAGACCCGCCGCCGCCACCAGCAGGCCCCACGTGACGACCAAGCCCGGCCGCACCGCCCGTACCAGGAGCGTCGCCGCCGCCACGCCCGCCATCGTCGCGACGATGGCGGGCAGCATCCACAGGGCGGCGGTGAACGGCCGCAGCCCGGCCACGAGCTGCAGGAACTGCGAGGCGAACAGCATCAGCCCGACCATCGCGAACATCGTCAGCGAGTTCACCACCAGCGAGGCGGAGAACGCCCGCGACCGGAACAGCCGCAGGTCGATCATCGGATCGGCGAGCCGCCCCTGCCGGCGGGCGAACACCACCCCCGCGCCGAGCCCGGCCGGCACCGCCGGCAACGCCGCCCAGCCCGGGTCGTCCGAGGCCAGCAGCTTCACCCCGTAGATCACCGGCAGCACCGCGGCGAGCGACAGGACCGCGCTGACCGGGTCGAAGCGGCCCGGCCGGGGGTCGCGGCACTCGGGCACCAGCAGCGGCGCGCACACCAGCAGCAGCGCCATCACCGGCACGCCGAGCAGGAACGCCGATCCCCACCAGAAGCGTTCGAGCAGCAGCCCGCCGGCCACCGGGCCGATCACAGCGCCGCCGGAGAAGCCCGCGGCCCACACGCCGATCGCGGTCCGGCGCCGCCGCGCGTCGGTGAACATGGCGCGGATCAGCGCGAGCGTCGACGGCGCCAGCGTCGCCCCGGCCGCGCCGAGCAGCGCCCGCGCGGCGATGAGCGTCTCGGCGCTGGAGGAGTACGCGGCGACGGCCGACGCGACCCCGAACGCGGCGGCGCCGATCATCAGCAGCCGCCTGCGGCCGATCCTGTCGCCCAGCGTGCCCATCGTGAGCAGGAGCCCGGCGAGCACGAACCCGTAGATGTCCATGATCCACAGCGTTTGGGCGGCCGTGGGCGCGAGGTCTTCGCTCAGCATGGGGAGCGCGAAATAGAGCACCGAGATGTCCATCGAGACCAGCACGCACGGGATGGTGAGGACGACCAGTCCCGCCCACTGTTGTGAGTACGATGTATGCGTCACGCGCATACACGATACGCAACAGCCAAATAAAGTCCAGTAGTGCTTAATTTCATCACGAATTACCGCACGAATTCATGATAAAGTTTCGACACGGATAGCCGAGGGAGTGTGACGAAAATGCTGAGCTGCCGGCAGTGCGGCAAGGAGCTGACCGTGCCGGCCCGGGGCCGGCGCCCCCGCTACTGCTCACGCGCCTGCCAGGCCCGCGCCTACCGCGCCAGGGCCGCCGGCCGCGCCGGCGACGGGCCGCCACCGGCCGTCGCGGAGTCGAAGGGCGCGCTCACCGTCGACCGGATCGTCCGCGCCGCCATCGCGATCGCCGACGCCGAAGGGCTGGAGGCGCTGTCCATGCGCCGCGTCGCCACCGCCCTCGACGCCGGCACCATGTCGCTCTACCGTCACGTGCCCGGCAAGGAGGAACTCATCGACCTGATGGCCGGATACGTCCTCGGCCGGGCCGAGCCGCCCCTGCCTGCCACCGGCGGCTGGCGCGAGCGCGTGGAAGCCTACGCCCGCGCCATGTGGGCGCTCTACCACCGCCACCCGTGGCTGCTGCGGATCCTCACCGTCACCCGCCCCCGCCTCGTCCCCAACGGCCTGGCCCGGACCGAATGGCTGCTGCGCGGCGTCGAAGGGCTGAGCGACGACCTGCCCACCATGCTCAGGGCCGCCGTCACCGTGACCGGCTACGTGCAGGGCATGGCCATGTTCCTGGTCAACGACCAGCAGGCCGAGCAGCGCACCGGCGTCGGCAAGGACGAATGGTGGCAGGCCAACCGGGGCCGCTTCCACGACCTCGTCACCGGCGGCCCCTACCCGATCCTCGCCCGGATCGCCGAATCGGGCGAGGACGACGCCGGCCTGGAGGAGGAGTTCGAGTTCGGGCTGCAGCGCCTGCTCGACGGCCTGGCCGCGCACCTCGGCCAGGCCCCGCGCTGACCCCCGACCCCTACGCGTGGTTCACGTACTGCCGCAGATGCTGGGCCGTCAGCGACGTGCCGGAGGCGACGAGCTCGCCCGGGGTGCCGGTGAAGACGATCTGGCCGCCGTCGTGACCGGCGCCCGGCCCGAGGTCCACGATCCAGTCGGCGTGCGCCATCACCGCCTGGTGGTGCTCGATGACGATGACCGTGTTGCCGTCGTCGACCAGCCGGTCCAGCAGCGCCAGCAGCCGGTCCACGTCCGCCAGGTGCAGGCCCGTGGTCGGCTCGTCCAGGATGTAGGTGGTGCCGTTCCGCGCCATGTGGATGGCCAGCTTCAGGCGCTGGCGCTCACCGCCCGACAGCGTGGTCAGCGGCTGGCCCAGCGCCACGTAGCCGAGCCCCACCGCCTCCAGCCGGTCCAGGATCGCCCCCGCCTGACCCCCGGTGAAGAACTCGCGCGCCTGCGACACCGACATGCCCAGCACCTCGCCGATGTTCTTGCCGCGCAGCGTGTAGGACAGCACCTGCGGCGTGAACCGCTTGCCGTCGCACTCCTCGCACACGGTCGCCACGTCGGCCATCATCGCCAGATCGGTGTAGATCAGGCCGATGCCCTTGCACGCCGGGCAGGCGCCCTCGGAGTTGGCGCTGAACAGGCCCGGCTTGACCCCGTTGGCCTTCGCGAACGCCGCCCTGATCGGGTCGAGCACGCCGGTGTAGGTCGCCGGGTTGCTGCGCCGCGAGCCGCGGATCGGCGACTGGTCGGCGACGATCACGCCGTCGCGGCCGGACAGGTTGCCGTGGATGAGCGAGCTCTTGCCCGACCCCGCCACCCCGGTGACGACCGTGAGCACGCCGAGCGGGATGTCGACGCTCACGTCACGCAGGTTGTGCTGCGTGGCGCCGCGGATCGGCAACTGCCCCGACGGCTGCCGTACGGAGTCGCGCAGGGTGACACGGTGGTCGAGATAGCGGCCGGTCAGCGACCCGGAGGCGCGCAGCCCGTCGAGGTCGCCCGCGTAACACAGGGTGCCGCCGGCCGCGCCCGCGCCCGGCCCGAGGTCGACCACGTGGTCGGCGATCCTGATCGTCTCCGGCTTGTGCTCCACCACCAGCACCGTGTTGCCCTTGTCGCGCAACTGCAGCAGCAGCTCGTTCATCCGCTGGATGTCGTGCGGGTGCAGGCCCGCCGTCGGCTCGTCGAACACGTACGTGACGTCCGTCAGGCTCGAATTGAGATGGCGGACCATCTTCACCCGCTGCGCCTCGCCGCCCGACAGCGTCGAGGACTCCCGGTCCAGGCTCAGATAGCCCAGCCCGATCTCCACCAGCGAGTTCAGCGTGTCGCGCAGACCCTGCACCACCGGCCCCACCGTCGGGTCGGAGATCCCCGACACGAACGCGGCCAGGTCGCTGATCTGCATGGACGAGCAGGCCGCGATGTCGACGCCGTCGATCGTGGCCGAGCGGGCCGCCTCGTTGAGCCGGGTGCCCTTGCAGTCGGGGCAGGTCGTCAGCTGGACCGCCCGGTCGGCGAACGCGCGCGTCTGCCCCTTCATCGACTCGCGGTCCTTGCCGAGGTAGCTGCGCCGCACCTTCGGGACCAGGCCCTCGTAGGTGAAGTTGCTGGAGCCGACCTTCACCTTGACCGGCTCCTTGTGCAGGAGATCGGCCCATTCGGTCTCGGTGTAGTCGGCCAGCCTGCGGTCGGGGTCGAAGAAGCCGGACCCCGCGATGATCTGCCACGGCCAGGTGTCGACGCCGTAGCCGGGCACCTTGAGCGCGCCCTCCTTCAGCGACAGCGACCGGTCGACCAGCTCGTCCACGTCGATGTCGGTGACCTTGCCGAGGCCCTCGCACGCCGGGCACATGCCCGCCGGCAGGTTGAAGCTGAAGGCCATGGGCGGGCCGACGTGCGGCGAGGCGATCCGGCTGAAGACGATGCGCAGCATCGTGTACGCGTCGGTCGCCGTGCCGACGGTCGAGCGGGCGTTGGAGCCCATCCGCTCCTGGTCCACGATGATCGCCGCGCTCAGGTTGTGCAGGGCGTCGACGTCCGGACGGGCCAGGCTCGGCATGAAACCCTGCAGGAACGCCGTATAGGTCTCGTTGATCAGCCGGCGGGACTCCGCCGCGA
This sequence comes from Nonomuraea sp. SBT364, assembly GCF_001083785.1. Lineage (GTDB taxonomy): Bacteria > Actinomycetota > Actinomycetes > Streptosporangiales > Streptosporangiaceae > Nonomuraea. The sequence goes on along the minus strand of NZ_LAVL01000146.1, from coordinate 4,843 downwards.
TCGTCTCGAAGACCAGGGAGGACTTGCCGGAGCCGGAAACCCCGGTGAAGACGGTCAGCCGCCGCTTCGGGATGTCGAGGGAGACACCGGTGAGATTGTTCTCGCGTGCGCCGCGAACCTGGATGAGGTCGTGGCTGTCGGCCGCGGAGTGATCGTGAGCGGGTGCGCTTGCGCCATTCATGGGTTCAAGTTTGCCATTAAACTATGAGTCTAGACTTTCGACACAGCATCCTCGGCTTTCACGAGGAAACCTTAAAATCCTACGTAACCCCGGAGGCGCGTCGTGCGGCCCATCGACCTGGCGCGGCTGGCGGGCGTGTCGACCCAGCAGATCCGCAACTACGCCGACGAGGGCATCCTGCCGCCGGCGCCGCGCACGCCGGCCGGCTACCGCAGCTTCGACGCCCGGCACCGCCGCGCCCTGCTCGCCTACCAGGCGCTGGCCGCCGGGTTCGGGCGCGACCTGGCACGGGCGATCATGCAGGCCGTGCACGAGGGCGAGGTGCCCGTGGCGCTCACCCTGATCGACGCCGGGCACGCCGAGCTGCACGAGCAGCGGCTGTCGCTGCGCGCCACCGGCGAGGCGCTCGAAGCCGTCGCCGGGCAGGACACCACCCAGGCGCCCCGCTCCGGCCTGCGGATCGGCGACGTCGCGGCGCACCTGGGCGTGCGCGCCTCGGCGCTGCGGCTGTGGGAGTCGGCCGGGCTGCTGACGCCGCGGCGTGAGCACGGCACCGGCTACCGCACCTACGGCCCGGCCGACGTCCGCGACGCCCGCATGGTCACCATTCTCCGCCAGGGCCGCTACCCGTTCCCGCAGATCAGGCTCGTGCTGGAGGGCCTGCGCCGCACCGGCGGCAGCGCGGCGCTGCGCACCGCCATCACCCAGCGCCAGGGCGAGCTCACCGAGCGGGCGAGCGCCATGCTGGAAGGCGCCGCCCGCCTGCACGCCTACCTCAACGAACGGGACTGAACGGTCAGCGAGCCGGGCCGAGGCGCTCGCACAGCTCCCACACCACGTCGCAGGTCCGCTCGTCCAGCACGCTCGCCGGCCACGGCCGGCGGCGGCACCGCTGGTCGAAGTACGCCCCGCTGACCCCCGCCACCTCCGCCGAGCCGGCCAGGTGGACGCTGGAGCGCGACGGCTTGGACAGATCGCCGAACAGCAGCGGCACCACCAGCTTCACCACCGGCACCACCGGCCGGTAGGCGTACGGGAACGCGCGGATCGGCAGCGACCGGTTCATCGGCGTGTCGCCGTGACCCGGATAGGCCACGTTCACCGTCACCCCGCTGCCTTCCAGCACCCGCGCGAAGCGGCGGCTCATCGCCATGAGGATCGTCTTGGTGTGGTTGTAGTGGGTGAAGGTCCACCCGAGGAACCGCCGCTCGGCCTGCAGGTTGTCCAGCTCGATCGGCCCGCCGGGGATGCCGCCGGTGATGTTGACGACCCGCCCGCCCGCACCAGCCCGCAGCAGCGGCAGCAGCAGCCGGGTCAGCGCGAACGGCGCCAGCACGTGCGCGGCGAACATCGTCTCCACCCCATCGGCCGTCTCCTGCCTGACCGGCCCGTTGACGCCCACGTTGTTGATCAGCACGTCGACGCCGTCGCACCGCTCGGCCACCCGCGCGGCCAGCTCCCGCATCCCGGCGAGACAGGTGACGTCCGCGGCGACGGATTCGACCTGCTCGTTGCCGGTGTCGCGGGCCAGCTCGGCGGCCGCCCGGCGGGCCCGCTCCGGATCGCGCCCCACCAGGACGACGCGCGCGCCGAGGCGTGCCAGCCCGCGCGCCGTCTCCTTGCCGATCCCCGCCGTGCTGCCCGTGACCACGGCCGTCTTTCCCCGCATGACGAACTCCCTTGTCGACTACACCGCTCCAAACATGGCACTGAGTGTCGAATTCGTCAACGCAGGACAGAATGTAAACTCCGGTGCGTGACTGGATTGCGGGAACGCACGAGGCAGGCCGTCCGGGCCGAGCTGACCGGGGTGGCGCTGCGGCTGTTCGCCGAGCACGGCTTCGACGCGGTGACGGTCGACGACATCGCCCGGGAGGCCGGGATGTCCAAACGCAGCTTCTTCCGCTACTTCCCGGCCAAGGAGGACGTCGTCCTCGGCGGCATCGACCTGCTGGGCGGCGAGATCGCCGGCGAACTCGCCGCCCGGCCCCTGGACGAGGACCCGTGGGAGTCGCTGCACGCCGTGCTGCGCGGCCACGAGCAGCGCATCGATGCCGAGAAGAGATCGCTGGAGAGCCTGCGGCTGATCGAGGCGACCCCCGCGCTGCGCGCCCGGCTCCACCAGAAGCGGGAGGAGACCCGCACCCAGATCACCGAGGCGCTGCTGTCGCGGCCCGGCCTCGACCCGTTCACCGCCGACCTGCTCACCGCCGCCGCCGCGGCGGCACTGGAGTGCGTCTCACGCGCGTGGGCCGCCGCGCCCGGCGACGCCGACCGGCTCGCCCTGGTCGACCGCGCCTTCGCGCTGCTGCGGCCCGGCGGAGGGCCGGGCTGACCCCGACGCGCGGAGCGCTTCACCCGCCGCGGACGGCCAGGCACCCTCCGGGGTCGGTAACACTGGACCGCGAGGCGGCAGACGGGGGGACGACGATGGAATGGACGATCCAGGAGCTCGCGGCCAGGGCCGGGATCACGAGCCGCACCCTGCGGCACTACGACCACGTCGGCCTGCTGTCCCCCACCCGCGTGGGCGAGAACGGATACCGCTTCTACGACATCGGAGCGGTCGTCCGGCTGCAGCGGATCCTGTTCATGCGCCGGCTGGGCATGGCCCTGCCGGCCATCGCCGAGGTCCTGGCGGAGGAGGTGGACGAACGCGACGGACTGCGGGCCCACATCGCCGCGCTGGAAGAGGAGCGAGACCGGATCGATCAGCAGATCCGGGCCGTGCGCCACACACTCGACGCCCTGCTGGCCGGGGCCGAACCCTACATGGACGTGATGTTGGAAGGATTCAACGACCGCTTCAAGGACGACGTGATCGCGCGCTGGGGCGAGCGCGCCTTCCGGGTGAGCCACGACTGGTGGCACGGCAAGACCATGGCGCAGCAGAGAGCCTGGAAGCAGGCCACCGAAGACCTCGCCGCCGCCTGGGCCGACGCGGCGAGGACCGGCGTCTCCCCGGCCTCGGAGCTCGCCCAGTCGCTGGCCGCCCGGCACATCCGGTGGCTGAGCAAGATCCCCGGCACTCCCACGGCCGACGGCGACCGGGTGCGCTCGATCGAGATGGTGAAGGGCCTGGGGCAGATGTACGTGGACAACCCCAGCTTCGCCACCACGTTCGGCGACGCCGAGGGGGCGGTGTTCGTACGCGACGCGCTGCACGAATACGCCCGAACCCGGATGTAGTCCACCATCGCCGTCGCATCATCGCCCGCCCGTGAACGGCGGCCCGCGGGCTCGGCGAGCCGCTTGCCGCAGGCGGTCTCGTCAGGCCCTTTCGTAGGTCAGGTCCAGCACGCCGGTGCCGAACGTGGTGGACGCGGTGAGCCGGAGCGGGATCTTCCCCATCGCGTCGTCGAACAACTTCTGGCCGCCGCCGACCACGAGCGGGTGCACGAGCAGGTGCAACTCGTCCAGCAGCCCGTCGCGCAGCAGTGAGCGGACCAGCGCGGGACTGCCGCTCATCCCGAGGTCGCCGCCCGGCTCCCGCTTGAGACCGGCCAGCCGGTCGTAGCCGATGACCGTGGTGTTCTGCCAGGTGGGGGCGGTCAGCGTGGTGGAGACCACGTACTTGGGGACGTCGTTGAGCAGCTTGGCCATGGGGTCGGCGTCCGGGTCCTGGTGCGGCCAGTGCGCGGCGAACTCCTCGTAGGTGCCCCGGCCGAGGAGCAGGGCCTCGCCGCGGTCCATGAGCGCGCCGACGGAGCGGCCCATCTCCTCGTCGAGGTAAGGGAAATGCCAGGTCTGAGGCGCTTCCACGACGCCGTCGAGCGAGACGAACAGGCCGGCGATGATCTTCCTCATCGGGAACCTCCTTCTTCGGTGCCCTCATCCTCTTACCGACAAAAAAATTTGTCAAGGCGGGCGTGATCACCCCGGAAAGCGGGTCTGAGGAGGTCAGGACTCCAGGAAGTGCAGAATGGCCAGCACGCGGCGGCTGTAGCCGGTGGCGTGCGACAGGTTCAGCTTGTCGAACAGCGAGTTCACGTGCTTCTCCACGGCGCTCTGCGACACGTGCAGCGCCTGGGCGATCGAGGCGTTGGTCAGCCCCTGCGCCATCCGCTCCAGCACCTCGCGCTCACGGGCGGTCAGCCGCGCCAGCGGATCCACCTGCGTCGTGCGCGCCAGCAACTGGCGCACCACCTCGGGATCGAACGCCGCGCCCCCGGCGCCCACCCGCTCCAGCGCGTCCAGGAAGTCACCCACCTGCGCCACCCGGTCCTTCAGCAGGTAGCCGACACCGGACACGTCCGCGCTCATCAGCTCGGTGGCGTACTTCTTCTCCACGTACTGCGACAGCACCAGCACCCGCACACCCGGCCAGCGCCGCCTGATCTCCAGGGCCGCGCGCAGCCCCTCGTCGGTGTGGGTGGGCGGCATGCGCACGTCCACCACCACGATGTCCGGCACATGCGCCGCCACCTCGGCCACCAGCGCCCCGGCGTCGCCGACGGCGGCGGGCACCTCGTGCCCCTCCTCCAGCAGCAGCCGCACCAGGCCCTCGCGCAGCAGCGTCGAGTCCTCGGCCAGGATCACCCGCACGGCAGCACCGCCGTGACCAGCGTCGGCCCGCCCGCCGGGCTGTCGACCTCGAACACGCCGTCCAGCGCCGCCACCCGCCGGCCCAGCCCGGACAGCCCGCCCCCCGCGGCGCTCGCG
>NZ_LAVL01000145.1 GCF_001083785.1 Nonomuraea sp. SBT364 | reverse complement strand
GGCGCACCTGCGCCGCCGCCGTCGACCGTGGGGTGACGATCGGGGCGCAGGTGTCCTACCGCGACCTGGCCCACTTCGGGCGCCGTGCGGCTTCACGTACGAGACCCGGCCGCGAGGAGGTCGTCGCGGACCGTGCGGGCGAGGTGGACGGCGTCCGGCGTGTCGCCGTGGACGCAGAGGGAGCGGGCCTTGACCGGGACCTCGGCCCCGTCCACGGAGGTGACCGACCCCGAGACGGCCATGCGGACGGCGCGGGCCGAGACGTCGGCGGCGTCGTGCAGCACGGCGCCGGGGGAGCGGCGGGGGACGAGGGCGCCGTCGGCGGTGTAGGCGCGGTCGGCGAACGCCTCGGCGACCGTGGGGACGCCCTCGGCCGCCGCGACGGTGTGCACGACGGAGCCGGGCAGGGTGAGCACCGGCAGGGACGGGTCGTAGTCGGCGACGGCGTCGATCACGGCCTCGGCCTGCTCGCGGTCACGGCAGATCCGGTTGTAGAGGGCGCCGTGCGGCTTCACGTACGAGACCCGGCCGCCCATCGCGCGGGCGATGCCGTCGACGGCGGCGAGCTGGTAGAGCACCTCGGCGCAGAGCTCCTCCGGCTCCACGTCCATCTCCCGGCGCCCGAAGTGGGCCAGGTCGCGGTAGGACACCTGCGCCCCGATCGTCACCCCACGGTCGACGGCGGCGGCGCAGGTGCGCCTGATGGTCACCGGGTCGCCGGCGTGGAAGCCGCAGGCGACGTTGGCGCTGGTGACGATGTCGAGCAGCGCCAGGTCGTCGCCGAGCCGCCAGATGCCGAAGCCTTCGCCGAGGTCCGCGTTCAGGTCGATCACCATGCCCCCCATCATGGCGGTAGCGGCTACCTCGGCGCGACGAACAACGTCTGAGTCGCGGTCCCCACTTCGCCGTCGAGGTCGTACAGGGTGGACCGGGTGAGCCCGCGCCCGGACGGGCCGATGGCGGTGGCGGCGTCGAGGCAGATCCACTCGCCGGCGGGCGCGCGGAACAGCGAGATGGTCAGGTCGACGTTCACGAACAGGTGGGTGTCGAAGCCGAGGGCGAGACTGATGCCGTTGCCGCTGTCGGCGAACAGCGCCAGCCGCTCCGCCGGCGTGATCTCCTCACCCTCGACCAGCGCGACCCTGGACCTGCCCCACGCCGTGGCGGGACCCGTCTCGCCGGGCCCGCCCCTGGCGAACCGCCATTCGGTGGCGCGCCCGTAGCCGAAGCCTGTCGAGATCCAGGAGTCGCCCTGCGGTCCCGGCAGCGGCGGCGGGGCGGCGGCCGGCGTGGCGGGCGTGGGCGACTCGCGGATGCGCCACGCGGTGGCCCTGACGTGCTCGCGGCCGCCGCCGCTCACCGACGCCGACAGGCACTGCACGCGCTTGCCGTCTCGGACGACGTCGGTGCGGACGTCGAGGTCGGTCACGGGTACGGGACCGAGGACGTCGACCGCCAGCCGTGCCAGCTCCAGGCCGGGACGCGGGGCGGTCAGCGCCAGCTCGTGCACGAGGAGCGCCGTCACCGGCCCCAGGTGCTGGCTGGCCGGGTCCCACGGGCCCTGGGTGTGCTCCGACGCCCGGTAGCGGCCGGGCGCCAGCCGCGTGTACATGGCCATCAGATCTCGTCGGGGATGTCGGCGATGTCGTCGAGCGCGGCGGCCAGCTCCTCGGGGTCGCCGCCGATGCGCTCGGCGATCTCGATGAGCACGTGCAGCACGTCGTGGCGGTCGTGGCCGAGGTCGAGCAGCCGCTGGGCGGCCTCCCACAGCTGCGGCGGGTCGCCCTCCCACAGCCGGGTGGCGATCTCCTCGTGCCACGCCAGGTGCTCCTCGTCGATCTCGCCGACGTGGTCGATCTCCAGGAGGGTACGGCGGTCCGCCTCGTCGGCGGGGTTGAGCCGGTCGAGGTCGACGCCGTTGTGCACGCCCTGCAGGAACGGGAACGCGAACGCCCGCCTGGCCAGCGCCGACAGGTCGCCGTCGGGCAGCAGGCGCTCCAGCAGCGGCCGGTCCAGCCCGAAGGACGTCGGGTCGCGGTAGGCCTCGGGGAACTTGCCGATCGCCTCCCACACCGCGTCGAGCGTGGCCTTCAGCCCCTGCTCGGGCAGGCCGGTGCGGGCGGCGGCGAAGCGCACCCAGGCCGACAGCGCGTGCGGCATCGCCTCCTGCTCGGCCTGCGACAGCATGACCTTGCGCGGCAGCCAGTCGAGCAGGAACGTCTCGCACTTGGTCGGGCTGACCCGCAGCGGCCGGCCGAAGTCCTGCTCGCAGCCGTAGTCGATGATGTGGTCGGCGCACCGGGAGGCCGCCGACGGGTCGGACAGGTGCTCGGCCGCGTCGGAGGCGAGGAACTCGGCGGCCAGCATCGCCCGCCGCTCGCGGCTGTAGGGGGCCTCGATGTGCAGCGGAGCGGGCCGCTTGCGGCCGGGCGGCAGCGCCTTCAGGCGGGCGCGGGCGAAGGCGTGGTAGGCGCTGTAGCTGTCGCTGACCGGCGGTGTCGTCTTCGGCTCGCGGGTGGCCTTCATCGCCGATTCGAGCAGGGCCCTGGCCTGCTGCGGCTCGATCTCCTCGAACAGCAGCATCGGGTTGCCCGCGGCCTCGGCCCTGGCCTGCTCCAGCAGCTTGTCGACCTGGGAGGACACCCAGGCGTCGCGCGCCATGCCGGACATGTTGTGGTCGACGACCATGACCAGCGCGTGCCGGTCCTGGTTGTGCCGGGGCGTGGAGTCCTCGTTCCAGCGGTAGGCGAAGGTGCAGATGACGGTGTCCTGGTCGCCGTAGGCGTCGCGGGAGACGTAGCAGCCGGTGGGCTTGACGGCGCCCACCCGGTCGGCCCAGCCGGGCCTGGCGACGCCGGACTCCATCATGGCCAGCGCCGCGCCCTCGGCCTTGGCGCCCTGCCGGGCGGTGCCGAGGTAGGCCAGGCAGATCAGCAGCGTCAGCGACGCCGGCGTGCCGGCCTTGGCGGCGTAGTCGACCAGCCCCTCGCCGAGCACCTGCTCGACGTCGCCGCCCCGCACCTTCCTGCCCCACCAGGCCCCGACCATGTCGGAGACCATCAACTCCGCGTCGAGCGGGCTGCGCACGGCCAGCAGCTCGCGGGCCGCCTGCACCATCTCTTTGAACACGTCGTCGGGTGGGGTGCTCTCCCGGGGGTCTCGTCGGTGTCGGCGCACGCCCTCACTCTCTCGCATTCCAGGCGGAAACGGTGCGCAGAACGCGGTCCGGTGACTTCGATGTTATCGAGGGCCGCGCGGCGGCGGCGCGGAGTTGACGATCGCGAGCAGGTGCTCGCGGGCGATCCGCTCCACGATCTCGGGCGTAGTGGTGATGCCGAGGTGCTGCGCGCACGCGCACACGTCCTCGACGCACCGGTCGATGGTGTCCACGGGCACGGTCAGGAACTCTTCGGCCAGCCTGAGACTGACCGGCTCCTTGAGGAAGCGTGTGGCCAGAGCGAGCATAGGTGTGAGATTCCTCTGGATGCCCCAGGGCAAACCCCCAGGAATGGACGCAGGTGACTTGCGCTCTCATTTCATCTTTTCTCGGGCCGGTGTCAAGCCTCCACGACGGCTGTCTTCGCTTCTCGGCAACGGCTTTCGTGCGAAGCTGTTCCCATGCGCATCCAGCTCACCCAGCGGGCGGAGGCCGACGAACTTCTCGGCCGCAGTCCGCTCGCCCTGCTCGTCGGCATGCTGCTCGATCAGCAGGTGCCGATGGAGTGGGCGTTCACGGGTCCTCACACCATCTCCGAACGGCTCGGGCACGAGCTCACCGCCGAGGAGATCGCGGCCTACGACCCCGAGGCGTTCACCGCGCTCCTGGCCGCCAAGCCGGCGGTCCACCGCTATCCCAAGTCGATGGCGGCCCGGGTCCAGCAGCTGGCCGCCTACCTCGTCGAGCACTACGACGGCAAGCCCGAGCGCATCTGGATCGAGGCCGCCGACGGTAAGCAGTTGCTCAAACGACTGATGGAGCTTCCGGGATACGGCAAGCAGAAGGCCCAGATATTTTTGGCATTGCTGGGCAAGCAGTTGGGGGTCCAGCCGCAAGGATGGCGCGAGGCCGCCGGTCCCTACGGCGAGCAGGGGTCCTACCGGTCGGTCGCGGACGTGGTCGACGCCGACAGCCTGGGCAGAGTGCGAGCCGCCAAGCAGGCGGCCAAGCGCGCGGCGAAGGCCGAGTAGCCTGATCTTGCTGCGCAACGTGGAGCGATTTTGACAGGATGCGTTGACCGTATGGCGGCCGGGGCTTCCGTCCGCGCCCGCCCATCGCAGATGATGTACTGCAGAATCCGGTCGCCCGGAGCTGCGCTACGCCGATACACGATTATGGAGATGTGCCGCGTGGGAGACCCTGGCACGCGACGGAGGTGCCGACCATGAGCGCCGAGACCTCCGTTCCCCGTCCCCGGGAGTCGGATGTGGACGTCTCAGACTCCGCCCTCTTCGAGGGCCTGCTGTCCGAGGCAGAGTTCGCCTTTGCCTTCTTCGACACCGAGACCCGCGTCCTGCGGGTCAACGACGTCTTCGCCGAGGTCGTCGGCGTTCCCGCCGAGCGGCTGCTGGGGCGTGCCCCGGCCGAGACGCTCGCGGCCGACCTCAGCCAGCTCATCACGCACGGCGTCCAGGCCGTCATCGGCAGCGACGCGCCGGTCTCGGAGCGGCCCGTACGGGTGCGCGCGCCCGGGGGTGAGGCCCGCTACTGGTCGGTCTCCTTCTCGCCGGTGCACGACGGCGACGGCGCGCTGCAGGCCGTCGCCCTGGCCGGGCTCGACGTGACCGAGAGCCGCCTGGTCGAGGAGGACCTGCGCCGCAGCGAGGAGCGCTACCGCTCGCTGGTCGAGGCGCAGTCGCAGCTCGTCTGGATCACCTCGCCGACCGGCACGGTGGTCGAGGACGCGCCGCAGTGGCGCGCCATCACCGGCCAGGGCCTGGAGGAGTACCTGACGGCCGGCTGGCTGGACGTGGTCCACCCCGAGGAGCGCCAGCACACCGAAGAGGCCTGGAAGGAGGCGCTGCGCGGCCGCACCATGTTCGAGTGGAACTACCGCGTGCGCACCCGGGCCAGCGGCTACCGCCACTTCGAGGTGCGCGCCGTGCCGATCATCCGGCACGGCCGGGTCGTGGAGTGGGTGGGCGCCAACACCGACGTCACGCCGCAGCGTGAGGCCGAGGAGATGCGCGGCAGGCTGACCGACCAGCTCGGCGCGGCCGCCCTGCGCACCGCCCGGCTGCAGGGCGCCACCGCCATACTGGCCGAGGCGCTCACCGTCGAGCAGGTGGTGCAGGTCATCATCGACGTCGGCCGCACGGCGCTGGCCGCCGACCGCTCGGCCGTGGCGCTGCTCGACACCGACCGGGCGGCGCTCAAGCTGATCAACGGCGAGGGCGTCCCCGAGGCGTCCGGCGCCGCCGGCGAGGAGATCCCGCTGTCCAGCTCCAGCGTGATGACCATGGCGGTCAACAGCCGCAGGCCGGTGTTCGCCGAGTCGCCCGAGAGCCTGAAGACCCAGCTGCTGGAGGCCGGCGGCGACGAGCAGGTGCTGACCAACTACCTGGCCGGCAGCGACGAGCGCGCCTGGGTCGGGCTGCCGCTGCTGGCGGCTGGCCGGGCGCTGGGCGCGCTGCGCTTCTCCTTCACCCGGCCGCAGAAGATCTCCCAGGAGGACGGCGTCTTCCTGGAGGCGCTGGCCGGGCAGTGCGCCCTGGCCGTGGAGCGCGCCACGCTGTTCGAGCGTGAGCACCGCACCGCCGAGACGCTGCAGCGCAGCCTGCTGCCCGACCGCCTGCCCGTGGTCAAGGGCCTGGAGCTGGCCCAGCGCTTCCGCTCGGGCAGCCGCCACGTTCAGGTCGGCGGCGACTGGTACGACGCGTTCGTGCTGCAGGACGGCCGGGTGGCCGCGGTCGTCGGCGACGTCATGGGCAAGGGCGTCAAGGCGGCGGCCGGGATGGGTCGCATCCGCAACGCCATGCGGGCCCTGGCGCTGACCAACCCGCCGCCCGCGGCCGTCCTGACCGGGCTCGACCGGGTCTTCGACGCCACCGAGGAGGAGGAGCAGGTCACGACCCTGGCATACATGGTCGTCGAGCCGTCCACCGGCGAGGGCACGCTGGCGCTGGCCGGCCACCCGCCGCCCGTGCTGGTCTCGCCGCAGGGCACGGCGATCCTCTGCGACGCCGAGCCGGGCACTCCACTAGGCTGGCCGACCAGCCGAAGGCAGTTCCGGTTCGTGGTGCCGCCCGGCCATACCGCCGTGCTCTACTCCGACGGCCTCGTCGAGAACCGGAAGCGTGGGCTGGATGCCGGTCTCGCAGAGATTTGCAGTGTTGTGACCGAAGCGCCGCCTGAGGTCGTGAGAAGTCCGCACATGTTGCTGGACTTCCTGGTCGACCGGATGTTGTCGGGATATGAGCAAGATGATGACGTTACCGCCCTGGCCATTCACGTGCCGCCCGCCACGAAGAGTGACTGAATGAAACAGTCATAAGGGTTGCTTTCGGATATCAGTGCCGCGCTTACGTACGCACCAGTCTCTTGGTCGGCCTAGGGTGGAGGTCAACCGCCGGGAGGTGGCCGTATGGAGTGCGCGGTCGTGCCAGAATGCTTGACAGGCCCGTAGCGTTCCGCACGGCCTCACCGATCTCTGAGAGAGGCATCAGCCCCCCAGCGGGCATCTGGGTCCATTGTCGCCACGCGTTCGTTCGAGAGGTGTTCGTGTCGCCTGCAAGTTCGACTCGCTCGAAGCCACAAGAGCTGAACGAGCCCGTCATTCAGCGACTGCTCGAGCGTGGGCGCTCGCAGGGTTTCCTCGAGTCTGAGGACGTCCGTCAGGCCTTCGAGGAGGCGGACATCCCCATGTCGCACGCCGCCGCGTTCTTGCGGAACCTCAGCAAAGAGGGCGTGACCGTGGTGGTGACCGCCGCGGATTCGGCTGCGCCGAAGAAGAAGTCTCGAGGATCAGCAAAGCGCCAGACCGCCGCGCCCGTCAAGACCAAGACGGCGGCGGCCGCCAAAGAGCAGCAGCCCGAGACCGTGACCGCGGTCGTGGGCACAGCCGAAGCCGAGCCGGCGGCCAAGAAGCCGGCTCCCGCGAAGAAGGCCGCCCCGGCGGCCAAGAAGGCCGCCGCGCCCGCCAAGGCCGCGCCTGCCAAGAAGGCCAAGCCGGACAGCGCTGGGCCTGCCGACAACAAGCCGAAGGGCCCCGAGGGTCCCAAGGCCGACGCCGACGACGACGAGGACATCGAGCTCGACGGCGACGTGGAGCTCGACGACCTCGAGGACATCGACGTCGAGGAGATCACCGCAGAGGCCGATTCCGACACCGACTCCGAGGGTGATTCCGACGACGACTCCGACGACGAGCCGAAGGCCGTCGCCGAAGCCGTCGCGGTGACCGCCGAGAAGAGCGAGGACGAGGTCCTCATCCTGTCCGACGACGACGATGACGCCCCGGTCGCGCAGGTCGCGGCCGCCGGCGCCACCGCCGACCCGGTCAAGGACTACCTCAAGCAGATCGGCAAGGTCCCCCTGCTCAACGCCGAGCAGGAGGTCGAGCTGGCCAAGCGGATCGAGGCCGGCCTGTTCGCCGAGGAGCAGCTGGGCGGCGAGAGCGACGGCCTGCCGGTCGACGTCCGCGCCGAGCTGGAGTGGATCGCCGAAGACGGCCGCCGGGCCAAGAACCACCTGCTGGAGGCCAACCTCCGGCTGGTGGTCTCGCTGGCCAAGCGCTACACCGGCCGCGGCATGCTCTTCCTGGACCTGATCCAGGAAGGCAACCTGGGCCTGATCCGCGCGGTGGAGAAGTTCGACTACACCAAGGGCTACAAGTTCTCCACCTACGCCACGTGGTGGATCCGGCAGGCGATCACCAGGGCCATGGCCGACCAGGCGCGGACGATCCGCATCCCGGTCCACATGGTCGAAGTGATCAACAAGCTGGCCCGCGTCCAGCGGCAGATGCTGCAGGACCTGGGCCGCGAGCCCACGCCGGAAGAGCTCGCCCGCGAGCTGGACATGACGCCCGAGAAGGTGGTCGAGGTCCAGAAGTACGGCCGCGAGCCGATCTCCCTGCACACCCCGCTGGGTGAGGAGGGCGACAGCGAGTTCGGTGACCTCATCGAGGACTCCGAGGCCATCGTGCCGGCCGACGCCGTCAGCTTCACGCTGCTGCAGGAGCAGCTGCACTCCGTTCTCGACACGCTGTCGGAGCGCGAGGCGGGCGTCGTGTCGATGCGGTTCGGCCTCACCGACGGGCAGCCGAAGACGCTGGACGAGATCGGCAAGGTCTACGGGGTGACGCGCGAGCGCATCCGGCAGATCGAGTCCAAGACCATGTCCAAGCTGCGCCACCCGTCGCGCTCGCAGGTCCTGCGCGACTACCTGGACTAGGTTTCAGCACGAAGACCCCAAGAAGGGGGCACGGCCCGCGGGCCGTGCCCCCTTCTGACGTCCGGCGACAGTCGTTCGGGACAGTCGTCCGGAGGCTGGTCAGAGGTCGACGTCGAGCTTGCCGGGAGCGAGCCGCACGGCGTAGCCGAGGTCGTCCAGCGCCTTGGCCAGCTCGTCCGGGGCCGAGGGCGTCAGGCCGCTCTCCAGGAGCTTTCTGGCGATCTCGCCGCGGGTGGCCTTGGCCATGTGGCTGACGACCTTGCCGTCCTTGAAGACCCGTACGGACACGCCGCGGTCGCCGGGGCGCCAGGCGCCCGCGTAGGTGGCCGAGCGCAGGTCGACGACCAGGCCGGGCAGCCGGTCCAGCTCGGCGGTGATCAGCGGGCGCCAGAAGGCGGCCAGCCCGCCCAGAGGAGGCAGCGACACGCCCATCGACAGCCGGTAGGGCGGGATGCGGTCGCCGAGCCGCACGACGCCCCACAGCCCCGAGAAGATGAGCACGCTCTCCTCGGCCCTGGCCCGCGTGTCGGAGCCGAGACCGGCGAGCGCCAGGTTGTCGTAGAGCACGCCCGTGTAGAGCTCGGCGGCCGGGAGGGTGCCCGCCTCCTTGAGCGCGAGGTTCTTGGCGAGCTCGGGGGCCTGGCCGGGCGACAGGCCGAGCACGCCGAGTGCGTCGCGGCGGCGAGAGGCCTTGATCAGGGCGCTCATGACCCGCCCGCGCGGGCGGCGGAGCTTGGGGAAGGACAGCTCGCCGACGGGCGGGCCGTCTCCCGCGGACGCCTTGCCCTCGGACGGCGGCAGCAGAATCAGCACAGCCGAACCCTATACGCCCTGGTCATCACCGGTGCCCGGTGGTGGCGACGCCCTGCACGAAGTAGCGCTGCCCGGCGAAGAAGACGACGATCAGCGGCAGCGTGGTGATCACACTGGCGGCCAGCACGAGCTCCCACTTGGGGTCGCCGCCCTGGTAGAACTGGTCGACGATGGCCTTCAGCCCCCGGGGCAGCGTGAACAGGGCCGGGTCCTGCAGATAGATGAGCGGCTTCATCAGGTCGAACCAGCTCGCCTTCAGCTCGAACACGAACGCGATGATCAGCGCCGGTTTCGCCAGCGGCAACGCGATCCGCCAGAACAGGTCCAGGTACGACGCGCCGTCCACCCGGGCCGCCTCGAACACGTACCGGGGCACGCCGAGCAGGAACTGGCGCAGCAGGAAGATGTAGAACGCCGAGCCGAACAGGTTGCCCGCCCACAGCGGCACCTGCGTCCCCGTGAGCCCGGCGGCGTGCCAGATCAGGTACGTCGGCACCAGCGTCACCGCGGCCGGGAGCATCATCGTGCCCAGCACGCTCGCGAAGATCACGTTGCGCCCCGGGAAGCGGAAGTAGGCGAACCCGAACGCCACGAAGGCGCTCGACAGCGTCACCGTGACCGCCGCCGCCAGGCCCACGAGCACGGTGTTCACCAGCCACGCCAGCATCGGCGCGGCCTCCCAGACGGCCGCGTAGCTCTCCGGCGCGAACGGGTCTGGCCACGGGACGAACGGGTCGGAGAAGGTGTACGAGCGCGGTTTGAGCGAGGCGACGACCAGCCACACGAACGGGTACAGGAAGATCACCGACGCCGCCGCCAGCATGAGCCAGAAGAACGGCCGCCGCGTCATGCCCGGTCTCCCGCCTCGTAGTGCACCAGCCGGCCGCCGACCTTCCACTGCACCAGCGTGATCAGCGCGATCACCAGGAACAGCACCCAGGCCAGCGCCGAGGCGTACCCCATGTGCAGGAACTGGAAGGCCTGCTGGAACAGGTAGACGACGTAGAACAGCGCCGAGTCGCCCGACGCCTGCTGCGTCGCCTGGTTGCCGAAGAACATGGCGTACACCTGGTCGAACATCTGCAGTGAGGCGATCGTGTTGATGATCACGACGAAGAACAGCGCCGGGCTGATCATCGGCAGCGTGATCCGCCGGAACCGCGCCCAGGTCCCGGCCCCGTCGATCATCGCCGCCTCGGCCAGCTCGGCGGGCACGTTCCTGAGCGCCGCGAACAGGATGATCGTCGTCGAGCCCAGGTTCCACAGAGACATGAGCACGATGCCCGGCAGGATCCAGTCCGGGTCGGTCGTCCACTGCGGCCCGTCGATGCCGAACAGGCCGAGGAACTGGTTGACCATGCCCGCCTGGCCGTTCAGCAGGAACAGGAACAGCACCCCGACCGCGACGTACGGGGTCATCGACGGCAGATAGAAGATCGTCCGGAAGACGCCGGCGCCGCGGCCGCCGACCCGGTTCAGCATCAGCGCCAGGCCGAGCGCCAGCACGATCGCCAGCGGCACGTGCAGGGCCGTGTAGAGCACGGTGTTGCCGATCGCGACGGCCACCTTCGGGTCCTGCGCCATCCGCGCGTAGTTGGCCGTCCCGGCGAACTCCGGGCTGGAGATCAGGTCGTACTCGGTGAACGACAGCCCGAGGCTGGCGAGCATCGGGCCGAGCTGGAACAGCGCCAGCCCGATCAGCCAGGGGAGCACGAAGACGTACGCCCAGCGGGTCTCGGACCTCACGACGCGGCCCCGTCGATGGCCTTCCGCGCCTCGGCCTGGGCGCGCTCCAGGGCCTCGGCGGCATCCTGGCCGCCGAGCAGCACCCGGGTGCCGGCGTCCTCCCACGCCTTCTTGAACTCGGCCGCCGCCGGCGACTGCGGCACCACGAACCCGGCCGGCTGCACCGCCCTGATCGTCTTGACCGCCTCGTCGAACGGCGCCTTCCCGCTCGGGCGGACGATCTCGGTGAAGATCGTCCCGTCGGCCCTGGCGTTGCCGGTGAACGTGCCGATGTTCACCTTGCCCTCCTTGGTGCGCTTGTCCTGGCGGGCCCGGGCGGCGGTGACCCAGGTGTCGGCGGCGGTCATCGTCTTCATCCAGCGGCAGGCGGCCTCCGGGTTGCGCGCGCCCTTGGGCACGGCCCAGGCGTTGCCGCCGACGAGGTTGACCGGCTGCCCGTCGCGGCCCTTGAACGGCAGCACCGTGATCGCCACGTCCGGGGTGGTGCCGGCCATCGAGCTGACCAGGAACTGCTCGCTGAGCATCATGCCGACCTGGTCCTCGGCGAACGGGTTGCGGGCGCCGAAGAAGTCCCAGGTGTCCACGAACGCCTTGAGCCGCTTCCAGCCGCCCTGCGACTCGACCAGGCGGTTCGCGTACGCCATGGCCTCGGCGACGGCGGGGTCGTCCAGGCGGGAGGTGCGGCCGTCGGCGGACAGCAGGTCGGCGCCGTTGGCCTTGGCCCACAGCGGCAGGAACTCTGGCAGCTTGGGATTGAACCCGAAGCGCTCCACCTTGCCGCCGTTCGTCCTGCTCATCCTCCTGGCCAGCTCGGCGAGGCGGTCCCAGTCGGAGGTGTCGATGCTCCTCGGGTCGACCCCGGCGTCGCGGGCCGCCTCATTGTTCACGATGAGCACGATGGAGTTGTAGAACTCGGGGATGCCGTACCAGTGGCCGTCGTAGCGCACCTGCTGCCGCGCGGCCGGGTAGAAGTCGCCGGTCGCGACGGACTCCCTGCTCACGCAGTCGTCCAGCGGCTGGATGGCGCCGCGCGCGGCGTAGCTGCCCAGGCGCTCGCGCGACAGGTAGACGACGTCCGGCGGGTTGCCCGAGGCCACGGCCGACAGGAACGCCTGCTCGTCGAACGCGCCCTCGTTGATCCGGACCGTCACCTGCGGGTACGCCTTCTTGAAGGCGTCCACCCGGACCGTGGCGATCTCGTCAGGCAGCCCGAACCCCATCGTGGTCAGCGACTCGCCCGCCGGTCGCCCCGGCCCTCCCACGCCGCCGCACGCCGTCAGGACGAGCATCGCGGCGATGGCCCCTGCCAGCCGGGACATGGCAACCCCTTTCACAGCCCTTTTGCTGGAGGAGGGACTTACCTGGAGTGATGCCCCCAAACCCAGGTCAGCTAGGCTCCCCGGCCATGGATGTCGACCTCCTCGTCCACGAGGCGTGGCCCGCGTACGAACAGGTGAGCCGCGACGGCTGGATCCTGCGCCACGCCGGCGGGGTGACCAAGCGGGCGAACTCGGTGCTGCCCCTCGGGAGCCCGCCCGACCTGGGCGCGGCCATCGAGGCGGCCGAGGCGTTCTACGCGGGCCTGGGGCAGGCGTGCGCCTTCTCGATCGGGCCCGGCGCCACGCCCGGGCTCGACGCCGAACTGGAAAGTCGCGGCTACGCGCTGGTGGACCCCACCGTCGTCATGTCCGGCCCCGTCACGGGCGCCCCCGCCCATCCCGTACGGGTCGAGGACCGCCCCTGGGACGGCTGGGCGCGGACGTGGTGGCAGGTGGACGGCCGCTACGGCGACGGCCTGCGCGAGGCCGGGCGCATCCTCACGGGCGTGCCCGCGCGCTACGCGGCCGTGGAGGAGGACGGCGTCCCGGTGGCTGTGGGCCGGGGCGTGCCCCAGGGGGACACCGTCGGGATCTACTGCATGGCGACGCTGCCGTCGGCCCGCCGGCGCGGGCTGGCCCGCAGCGTCCTGCGGGCGCTGGCCGGGGGAGGGCACGCCTACCTGGGGGTCACGGCGGGCAACCGCGCCGCCCAGGCCCTCTACCGAAGCGAAGGGCTGACCCCCACGGCCGGCTACCACTACCGCGTGCGCTGACCTGGACGTCCGCGTGGCTCGTCCGTGCGGCTCGTCCGTGCGGCTCCTCCACACGGACGCAGAACGGCGATCCCGGGCGGGTGCCCGGGATCGCCGTTCTGTCATGCAATATGTGGTTATCTCATCACGGCCAGCGCGTCAGCGCTCACCGTTGGGGGCGTGGGCAGGTGTTTCGCTGAGTCGAGCCGACTCGTCCAGGATGTCGGCACCCTTTTCGCGCAGCGCCGCGACGTGCTGACGCCCGTGGTGGGCGCAGAACAGCAGCTCCCCGCCCACGGGCAGGGTCGCGCGAATGTATGCCTGGGCACCGCAACGGTCGCAGCGGTCGAGGGCCGTCAGCGGCTTAACGGGGGCAAGAGCTCCAGTCACGTATCGCCTTTCGGGTCACCCCCGCCGAAGCGAGGATCTGGCGTCAGTCACTTGGAACAACATCTAACCGGACGTGGACGTTCCCAACCTCCCCCTCGCTACGCCCAGAGCGGAATGTGTCCGAAAGTAATGCTGATCAGCCCGCCGGTAACGCCAAACGTGACCGCATGGCAAGCTTGTACGCGTGCGTCGGGGAAGAACGGTAGGCTACGCACACGTGTTCGATGAAAAGTGACCAGAGGAGCTGGAGTGACGCTAGTGGAGGCGGGTTACACAGCTCGTCACCTGTCGGTGCTGGAGGGCCTCGAAGCCGTCCGCAAACGACCGGGCATGTACATCGGGTCGACCGACAGCCGCGGGCTCATGCACTGCCTCTGGGAGATCGTCGACAACGGCGTCGACGAGGCGCTCGGCGGCCACTGCGACCGCATCGAGGTCGAGCTCCACGCCGACGGCTCCATCGAGGTGCGCGACAACGGTCGCGGCATCCCGGTCGACGTCGAGCCCAAGAGCGGGCTGGCCGGCGTCGAGCTCGTCTACACCAAGCTGCACGCCGGCGGTAAGTTCGGCGGCGGCTCCTATGCGGCCTCCGGCGGCCTGCACGGCGTCGGCGCCTCCGTGGTCAACGCGCTGTCGGCGCGCCTCGACGTCGAGGTCGACCGCGACGGCCAGGTCCACGAGATCAGCTTCCGGCGCGGCGTGCCGGGCGTGTTCGACGGCGACGGGCCCACGGCCAAGTTCCGCAAGAAGTCGGGCCTGCGCGACGGCGGCAAGCTGCCCAAGCGCGTCACCGGCACCCGGGTGCGGTTCTGGGCCGACAAGCAGATCTTCCTGCCCGACGCGGAGGTCTCCCTCGACGAGATCCACGTCCGGCTGCGCCAGACCGCGTTCCTGGTCCCCGGCCTCACCCTGGTCGTCATCGACAGCCGTCACGAGGAGCGCGTCGAGGAGGAGTTCCGCTTCGACGGCGGCATCTCCGAGTTCACCGAGTTCCTGGCCCGCGACGAGGCCGTCTGCGAAGTGCTGCGGCTGCAGGGCGTCGGCCACTTCCACGAGACCGTCCCGGTCCTCGACGACCAGGGCCACATGACGCCCACCGAGGTCCAGCGCGAGCTCACCGTCGACGTGGCCGTGCGCTGGGGCAAGGGCTACGAGTCGACCGTGCGCTCGTTCGTCAACGTGATCGCCACCCCCAAGGGCGGCACCCACGTCACCGGCTTCGAGCGGGCGCTGGCGCGCACGATCAACGACCAGTTGCGCGAGACCCGCCTGCTGAAGAACGGCGACGACCCGGTCAACAAGGAGGACATCTCCGAGGGCCTGACCGCCGTCGTCACCATCCGGGTGCCCGAGCCGCAGTTCGAGGGGCAGACCAAGGAGGTGCTGGGCACCTCGGCGGCCACCCGCATCGTCTCCCACGTGGTCAGCCGCGAGCTCAAGGAGATGTTCGCCAACCCGCCGCGCGGCATGAAGCAGCCGCTGCGCGCCGTGCTGGAGAAGATCGTCGCCGCCGCCAAGGCGCGCATCGCCGCCCGCGAGCACCGGGAGAACCAGCGCCGCAAGAGCGCCCTGGAAAACTCCGCGCTGCCTGCCAAGCTCGTCGACTGCCGCAGCGACGGCGTCGACCGCAGCGAGCTGTTCATCGTCGAGGGCGACTCGGCGCTCGGCACGGCCAAGCTGGCCCGCGACTCCGAGTTCCAGGCGTTGCTGCCGATCCGCGGCAAGATCCTCAACGTGCAGAAGGCGTCCGTGAGCGACATGCTCAAGAACGCCGAGTGCGCCGCGATCATCCAGGTGGTGGGCGCCGGTTCGGGCCGCTCCTTCGACATCGAGGCCGCCCGCTACGGCAAGATCATCTTGATGGCCGACGCCGACGTCGACGGCGCCCACATCCGCTGCCTGCTGCTCACGCTCTTCCACCGCTACATGAAGCCGATGGTCGAGGCGGGCCGGGTCTTCGCCGCGGTCCCGCCGCTGCACCGCATCGAGCTGTCCAACCCGGGCCGGGGCAAGGACAAGTACATCTACTGCTACTCCGACAGCGAGCTGCAGAAGGTGCTGCGCGACCTGGAGCGGCGCGGCAAGCGCTGGAAGGACCCGGTCCAGCGCTACAAGGGCCTGGGGGAGATGGACGCCGACCAGCTCGCCGAGACCACCATGGACCCGCGCCACCGCATCCTGCGCCGGGTCCGCATCGAGGACGTCGAGGAGGCCGAGAGCATCTTCAGCCTCCTCATGGGCAGCGACGTGGCGCCCCGGCGCGAGTTCATCGTCAAGAGCGCCGCCGAGATCGACCGCGACCACATCGACGCCTGACGCCCCTTACGCCACGGGTCGCAGCATCCCCGTCCGCACGTCGTAGATCGCCCCCTGCACCGGCATGTCCGGCGGCAGGAAGGGCGATGACGAGATGCGGGTCAGGTCGTGCCGCAGGGCGGCGTTCTGGTCCGGCACCGTGTGAAACTCCAGGCTGCGCGTGTCGACGCCGCTGCTCTGTGTCAGGCCGTGCACGTCGGCGTCGGTCACCTTGGTCATGCCGCAGTCGGTGTGCGGCATGACCAGCACCCGGCGCACGCCGAGCAGGTAGACGCCCAGCACGAGGGTGCGCAGCACGTCGTCGGTGACGCGCGCGCCCGCGTTGCGCAGGATCTTGGCGTCGCCGGGCTTGAGCCCCAGCAGCCCGAGCGGGTCGATCCGGGAGTCCATGCAGGTCACGACCGCCAGCCCGCGTGCCGCGGTGCCGGAGAGACCGGACTCCTTGAACTTCTTGGCGAACTTCGCATTGGCGGCGAGAACGTCGTCGAACGCATCCATGCCCCCGATGATCCCGCATGCCCCTCCGGCGGGAATTCGCGGGGTGGCGCTCCGCCGTACTTCACTAACAACCCGCGATCACTGCTAGCTTTGCGTGATGATGTGGTAGCCCAACGTGAAGTAGAAAAGGGTCCGTCTTGAGCAGGTCCGAGTCGCTCGCCGCGTATGTGCGAGCCCAGGCCAGGCGCCGCCTGGACCGTGTGGAGTCCAACGACGGCGGCCGCAACGCCAGATGCGCGCTGGCCCTGCTCGACGCCGCCGCCTACGCCGCGGCGCTGCCCGACGACGACCCGCTCATCCTCATGCTCGACCAGGCCGGCTGCTACGGGCCGCTCGGATGCGAGGACTTCGACCCGGGCCCGGCCGGTGACCGGCTGGTGCGCGGCTGGCTGGGCGGCGAGCCGCACGAGCTCCTGCTGTCGCTGCCCGCCACGATCACCGCCGCCGCCGAGTGGGAGTCGCACTAGACCGGCTCGTTGCCCGGCTTCCACTTGATGCCGCAGCCGATGGCCGGCGCCTGGTCCGGGCTGACCGGCGTGCCCTCCAGCAGCGCGTCGACGGCGGCCCGCACCGACGAGCCCGTCACCGGGACCCCGTTGCCGGGCCGCGAGCCGTCGAACTCGCCCCGGTAGGCCAGCTTGAGGTCGGCGTCGTAGAGGAACAGGTCGGGCGTGCACGCGGCCCTGTAGGCCTTGGCGACCTCCTGGGTGTCGTCCAGCAGATAGGGGAAGCCGAAACCGGCCCGGGCGGCCTGCTCGGCCAGGTGTGTCGGGTCGTCGTCCGGGTAGTTCACGCTGTCGTTGCTGCAGATGGCCACGACCGACAGGCGTGAGCCGTAGCCGGCGGCGAACGCGCCCAGACCGTGCTCGATGTGGCGGACGTACGGGCAGTGGTTGGACAGGAAGACCACGAGCGTGGCGGGTGAGCCGCGCAGATCGTCGAGCGAGACGCTGCCGCCGCTGACGGCGGTGAGGTCGAACGGGGGCGCGGGCGTGCCGAGAGGAACCATGAACGAGTTCGCAGCCATGCGGACCATCATCCCGGAGGTGAGCCATGGACGGCATCGCGGAGTTCCACTCCACGGTGATCGACTGTCCCGACCCGCGAGCTCTGGCGGGCTTCTACTCCCAGCTGCTGGGCTGGCCGGTGACCCATGACGACGACGACTGGGCCGTGGTGACGGAGACCGGCTCGCCGATGCGGCTGGCGTTCCAGCGCGCCGACGACTACCGGCCGCCCGTCTGGCCGGCCGGCGAGCGGCCCCAGCAGCTCCACATCGACACCGTCGTCGACGACCTGGACAAGGCCGAGGAACAGGTGCTCAAGATCGGCGCCACCAAGCACGAGGTCCAGCCGAGCGAGGACGACAACTTCCGCGTCTATCTCGACCCGGCCGGACACCCGTTCTGCCTCGTCGTCGACTGATCAGCGGGCGGCCCGCGCCAGCAGCTCCACCGCCTTCCTCAGCTCGCCCGAGGCGAGCTCGTGGTCGGCGAGCGCCTGCAGGCCGGGCTGCCCGCCGGCGGCCTGGGCCAGGTCCCTGGCCACGGAGACGACGGCGTCGCCCTGCGCGAACGTGTCCGTCCTGGAGCGTTCGAGCAGCGCCGCCGTCGTCTCGACGGCGCGCAGCACGGCCCGCGTGTCGCGCACGGTGCCGTCGGCGTTCCAGTTGCGGCCCAGCGTCGCGGCCGTCAGCACCGCCGCGGCGGCCTTCGACAGTGCGTCGCCCCTCGCCAGCCGGTCCCGCACGGCCTTCAGCCGCTCGCGTCCCGAATCCGTCCGCAGTCCCCATCCGTACGGGAACAGCGGGTCGTACGACGCGTCACCGACGTTGATCGGGATCTGCGCCACCGAGCGGAACCAGGTGAACGGCAGCCGCCCGGTGTACGGGACGGCCCCGAACAGCGGGTCGGCCACCCCGGCGCCCTCGGTGCCCGGCAGCCACGCCGCCACCACGGCCTCCACGCCCGACAGGTCGCCGAGCTGCATCGGCCGGCCGGAGACCACCAGCACCACGCACCTCATCGCCCCGCACACCGCGTCGATCGCCGCCCGGTCGGCCGCCTGCGGCTCCAGCGTGCGCCCGCCGTTGCCCACGTCGCCGACACCCTCGGCGTACGGCGTCTCACCGACCACCACCACGCCCACGTCGTGCCCGCCGAGCGGCGCCGAGGCGTCGCGCGAGTAGGTCACCGAGGCGGCGCGGTCGCGGATCGCCGACAGGATCGTGGTCCCCGGCGTGATCGGCCCGGACGAGCCCTGCCAGCTGATCGTCCAGCCGCCCGACTGGTTGCCGATGTCGTCGGCGTTCGAGCCCGCCACGTAGACCTTGGCGTCACGGCGCAGCGGCAGCAGCCCGCCGTCGTTCTTCAGCAGCACCTGCGACTTCGCCGCCGCCGTCCGCGCCACCGCGCGGTGCGCCGCCGAGCCGACCTCGTCCAGCTCCGACCGGTCCGCGTACGGGCGTTCGAACAGGCCCAGCTCGAACTTCTGGGTCAGAATTCTGGTGACCGCGTCGTCGATCCTGGCCATCGGCACCCGGCCGGCCTCGACCTCGGCCTTCAGCGTGGTGGTGAACGCCGGGTAGGCGTACGGCACCATGATCATGTCGAGCCCGGCGTTGACCGAGGTGCGCACGTCGCTCGGGTAGTCGCCGGGGATCTGGTCGATCGCCTGCCAGTCGCTGACCACGAAGCCGCCGAAGCGCATCCGTCCCTTGAGCACGTCGGTGATCAGCTCCCGGTGCGCGTGCATCTTCAGGGGCCCGTCGCCGAAGTCCACGCTGGAGAACGACGGCATGACCGTCGCCACCTCCCGCTTGACCGCCTCGGCGAACGGCGCCAGATGGATCGCCGCCAGCTCGTCCCGGCTCGTCTCGGTGACGCCCTGGTCGATGGTGTAGCTGCCGGTGGCCGACGAGCCGTACGTGGTGCCGCCGTCGCCGGCGTAGTGCTTGGCGGTGGCCAGCACGCCGTGCTTCTGCAGCCCGTCGACGATCGAGGCCATCCGGCTCACCAGCGCCGGGTCCTCGCCGAACGACTCGTACACCCGTCCCCAGCGGTCGTCGCGTGACACGCACAGGCACGGCGCGAAGTTCCACGGGATGCCCGTCGCCTTCACCTCGCGCGCGGTGATCTCACCCGTCTTCTCGACCAGATCGGGGTCGCGGGCGGCGCCCAGCCCGATGTTGTGCGGGAAGATCGTCGCGCCGACCACGTTGTTGTGCCCGTGCACCGCGTCCACGCCGTAGATCAGCGGGATCTGCAGCCGCGTCTGCCGCGCCCGCAGCTGGTAGCCGTCCACCATGTCGGCCCACGCCCCGGGCGTGTTCGTGGAGGGAGTCGAGCCGCCGCCCGACAGCAGCGAGCCGAGCAGGTAGGTGGCGATGTCGTTCTGGCTGCCGAGCGCGCCGCGCTCGGCCTGCGTCATCTGGCCGACCTTCTCCGCCGTCGTCATCCGCCCCAGCAGGTCCGCGACCCGCTGCCGGGTGGGCTTGCGGGAGTCCAGGTACGGCAGGCCGTGCGCGTCGATGACGACGGCCGGGTTCTCCGCCGGAGGCCGGGTGCCTTCGCCGGACAGCACGATCGGGATCGTCTCGGCGACCTCGTCCTGCCCGTCGCGCAGCGTCCTGACGGTGAACGCCCGCGCCGACCCGGACGGGGTGCCCGCCGGGAACGTCAGCGTGCCCTCGACCGGCGTGTAGTCCGCACCGGGGGTGGCCGTGCCGATGCCGGTCGCGTACCCGACGGTGAGGTCGGCCGGGAGCGGCCCGCCGGTGGCCGTGCTGACCGAGACGCGCACCTCGGCCGCGCCCTTCTCCTTCACCGGGTAGACCGGCGCGTCCGTGGCGAGCCGTACCGGACGGGGCGGCGCCGTGCCGTACACCTGCACGTCGTCCCAGAGCAGCGTGCCGGCGGAGTTCGCGGGCAGCCGCATCGAGTAGCCCCACATGGAGACCAGGTCGAGCTCGCCGTCGGAGGGCGCGCCGCCGGGCTGGTAGTCGGTGCGGCGGGTGAAGTCGGCGAACGGCACCCGGATCTGCCGCCACCCCGCGGTGTCGTCCACGAACGACGACTCGAACAGCTCCGCCGCGCCCGCCCCGGCGCCGCCGTCCTTCACCTCGAAGAAGATCCGCTGCCCGGTGGCCGTGCCGTTCACCCAGAAGGAGAAGCCTTCGTACGGCGCCCAGTCCTGGGCGGTCGTGAGATCGTGCGACCAGCCGCCCCACTGGCTGACGGTGTAGACGGTGCTCAGCGCCTGGCCCGGCCGGTCCCCGCCGGGCACCAGCGCCAGGGCCGGGGTCGAGGCGGCGTCGTTGCCCCAGCCGGTGACGCCGGGCGGCAGGGCGCCGCCTTCGAAGTCGGTCACGGTCAGCGGCTCGGCCGCCGCCTGCACCGGTGGCGCCACCACGAACGACACGACCAGCGCGACCGCCGCCCACAGCGACGTCCTTAATCGGATCACGATACCTCCCATAGAGAGCGCTCTCTCACAAGGGATCGGACCGACCGGGCATTTCATAACACCCCATCCGCACCCACCCTCCACGGCGGCCCCTGCCCTGTCTCTTATTACACATCT
>NZ_LAVL01000144.1 GCF_001083785.1 Nonomuraea sp. SBT364 | reverse complement strand
AGATTTGTAAAAGAGACAGGTTCCGGCGATCGCCGACCCGTACACCCGCCCGTGCCCCCGGGCCGCGCGAGCGCCGGGCGGGTGTGATGATGGGGGATCGCCGGACCGCCTGCCCCCGGCAGGCGAGCCGCTCGTGTCCGTCTCGTGTGGGAGTTCGCAGTGGTTGAGCACGTGCTTGTCGCCCCGGACAAGTTCAAGGGTTCGCTGACGGCGGCCGAGGTCGCCGCCGCCGTGTCGGCCGGACTCGGCGTCCCGGCGGTGGAACTGCCCGTCGCCGACGGCGCCGACGGCACCGTCGAGGCCGCCGTGGCAGGCGGCTTCACCCGGGTGACCGCCCGGGTCACCGGGCCCACCGGTGAGCCCGTCGACGCCTCCTACGGCAGGCGCGGCGACACCGCCGTCATCGAGCTCGCCGAGGCGTCCGGCCTGCGCCGCCTCCCCGGCGGCACCGAGCCGCTGACCGCCACCAGCTACGGCACCGGCGAGCTGATCGCCGACGCCGTCAAGCAGGGCGCCACCCGCCTCGTCCTCGGCCTGGGCGGCAGCGCCTGCACCGACGGGGGAGCCGGGCTGGTCCGGGCGCTCGGCGCGCGCCTGCTCGACGCCGAAGGGCGCGAGCTGGCCGCGGGCGGCGCGGCGCTGCGCGACCTGGACCGGATCGACATGTCCGGCTTCCTGGACCTCTCGGGCGTCGAGGTGGTGGTGGCCAGCGACGTCGACAACCCGCTGCTCGGCCCGCACGGCGCCGCCGCCGTCTACGGGCCGCAGAAGGGCGCCACCCCCGAGCAGGTCACCCTGCTGGAGGGCGCGCTGTCCCGGCTGGCCGCCGTCGCCACCCGCACCCACGGCCTGGTCGGCGCCGTCGAGCACGACGACGTCCCCCGGCCGATGGGCGTCGCCGGGGCGCCGGGCGCCGGGGCCGCCGGTGGCGTGGGCTTCGCCGCGCTCGCCTTCCTGCGCGCCGACGTCCAGCCCGGCATCGACTACCTGCTGGACCTGCTCGGCTTCAACGACCGGGTCGCGGGCGCCCGGCTGGTGATCACCGGCGAGGGGTCGCTGGACGAGCAGACGCTGCGCGGCAAGGCCCCCGCGGGCGTCGCCAGGGCCGCCGCCCGCGCGGGCGTCCCCGTCGTCGCCGTCTGCGGGCGGCGCTCGCTGTCCGACGACGAGCTGCGGGCCGCCGGCTTCGCCGCCGCCTACGCTCTCACCGACCTGGAGCCCGACCCGGACCGCTGCATGGCAGGCGCCGCCCCCCTCCTGCGCCGGCTCGCGGCCCGCCTGGCCGAAGACCACCTCACCTGATGACCCGCCCGGTGACTCCGCCCGCGGCCGCGCCGTACGACCTGGTGGTGCGCTCGCGCAGGGTCGTGACGGCCGAAGGGGAGCGGGCGCTGGCCGTCGCGGTGCGCGGCGGCCGGATCGAGGCGCTGCACCCCTACGACGCCGGCGCGGCGGCGGCCGAGGACATCGACCTGCGCGACCTGGCGCTGCTGCCCGGCCTGGTCGACACGCACGTGCACGTGAACGAGCCGGGCCGCACCCACTGGGAGGGGTTCGCCAGCGCCACCCGGGCGGCCGCCGCCGGAGGCGTCACCACGATCGTCGACATGCCCCTCAACTCGCTGCCGCCCACCGTCGACGCCGCCGCGCTGGCCGCCAAGCGGCGTGCCGCCGAGGGGCGGTGCCACGTGGACGTGGGCTTCTGGGGCGGCGCCGTGCCCGGCAACCTCAAGGACCTGCGGCCGCTGCACGAGCGGGGCGTCCACGGGTTCAAGTGCTTCCTGTCGCCGTCGGGCGTGCCGGAGTTCCCGCCGCTCTCGCCGGGCGAGCTGCGGGAGGTCATGACGGAGATCGCCGGGTTCGGCGGGCTGCTCGTCGTGCACGCCGAGGACCCGGCCCTGCTGACCGAGTGCGCCGGACCGTCCTACCGCGAGTTCCTGGCGTCGCGGCCCGGTGCGGCCGAGCGCAGCGCCGTCGAGCTGGTCGTCCGGCTGGCCGCCGAGACCGGCGCGCGGGCGCACATCCTGCACGTCTCCAGCGCCGAGTGCCTGCCCCCGCTGGAGGCGGCGCGGGCCGCCGGGCTGCCGGTCAGCGCCGAGACCTGCCCGCACTACCTGACGCTCGACGCCGAACGGGTGCCCGAGGGCGGCACCGCCTACAAGTGCTGCCCGCCCATCCGCTCGGCCGCCAACCGCGACCTGCTCTGGGACGGGCTCGCCCGGGGCGTGCTGAGCTGCGTCGTCTCCGACCACTCGCCGTCCGCCGCCGATCTCAAGGTGCCCGACTTCGCCGCCGCGTGGGGCGGCGTCGCCTCACTGCAGCTCGGCCTGCGCGTCGTGTGGACGGAGGCGGCGCGGCGCGGGCACGGGCTCGCCGACGTGGCCCGGTGGATGTCCGAGGGCCCGGCCGCGCTGGCGGGCCTGACCGGCAAGGGCGCCATCACCCCCGGCAACGACGCCGACCTGGTCGCCTTCGACCCGGACGCCGCCGAGCCGGTGGACGCCGCCCGGTTGCACCACCGCCATCCGATCACGCCCTACCACGGTCACGAGCTCAGGGGCGCCGTGCTGACCACCTGGCTGCGCGGCAGGCCCGCCGACGGCGTGCCGTGCGGCACCCTGCTGGGAGGAGCGTAGATGCCGGGCTTCACCGACCTGCCCGACCTCGCCCTGCGCGGTCACGGCGGCGCCGTCGTGGCCGCGAGCGACGAGGCGTTCGCCGAGAAGGAGGCGCTGATCCGGCCCGGCCGTCCCGCCTTCAGGCCCGCCACGTTCGGCGGCAAGGGCCAGGTCTACGACGGCTGGGAGACCCGGCGCCGCCGCGAGCCCGGCCACGACTGGGCCGTGGTGCGCCTCGGCGTCCCCGGCGTGATCAGGGGCGTGGTCGTCGACACCGCCTGGTTCACCGGCAACCACCCGCCGTACGCCTCCGTGGAGGCCGCCGAGGTCGGGGGCCACCCGTCGCCCGCCGAGCTGGCCCGGGCCGAGTGGGTCCCGATCGTGCCCAGGAGCCCGCTCGGCGGCGACGCCGAGCACCTGTTCGCGGTCGCGGACGAGCGCCGTCACACGCACGTGCGGCTGAACATCTTCCCCGACGGCGGCGTCGCCCGGCTGCGGGTGCACGGCGAGCCGCGGGCCGACCTGTCGGTGTACGAGGGGCTCGGGCTCGACCTGGCGGCCATGGCCAACGGCGGGCTGGTCACCGCCTGCTCCGACGCGTTCTACTCGGCCCCGCACCACGTCATCGCCCCCGGCCTGGCCCGCCACCAGGCCGAAGGATGGGAGACGGCGCGCCGCCGCGACGGCGGCAACGACTGGCTCGTCATCCGGCTCGCCGCGCGCGGCCTCGTCAGGCTCGCCGAGATCGACACCACGAACCTGCTGCACAACGCGCCCGCCGCGGTCACGCTCACCGGCCTCGACGGCGACCGCGAGATCGAGCTGCTGCCCAGGACCGCGCTGCGGCCCGACACCCCGCACCGCTTCCGGCTGAGCCACACCGGGCCCGTCGGGCACGTACGGGTCGACATCCACCCCGACGGCGGGCTGGCCAGGGTGCGCCTGCTCGGCACCCTGGCCTGACCCCTAGTGCCACAGGAGCACTTCGGAGTTCGGCGGACGCTCGCTGTTGGGGGCAGGCCGCTGGAAGCGGACCACGCCGCCGCCGCCCAGCGAGCGCACCCGCACCCGGAAGCCCAGCGCCTGCAACTCGTTGCGGGCGTCGTTGACGTTCTTGCCCATCACCTGCGGCACGATGACGAACTGCTGGTCGTCGCGGGCCTCCTGGTCACCGTTGAACCAGTGCCAGAAGTCCGTCTGGCACCGCGCCACCGTGATCATGGCCGGGACGCCCTTGTCGACCTCCGCCTTGGCCTTCGGCGACTGCGCGATCACCGTGCACGGCTCGGCGTCGTCGTCGACCTCGTTGACCTGCACCGGGAAGCCCTGCTGGCCCAGGAACGCGGCGGCCTCGTCCTTCGGCATGCCGTCGACGTCGGGCATCACCAGCCCGGCGCTCACGTACAGGTCGACCTTGGCGCCTTCCTTCACCTTCTCGCCCACCTGCGGGGAGGTGCGGATGACGGAGTTGCGGGCGACCTCCAGGTTCTGCAGGCGCCGGACCTTGCCGACGGTGAGGCCGGCGCTGCCGATCGCGTTGCGGGCGTCCTGCTCGGACAGGCCCTGCACCTTCGGCACCAGCACCCGCAGGGGGCCCAGCGACGGCACGAGCGTGATCGTCTGCCCGGCCTCGACCTCGGTCTTGGCGGCCGGGTCCATCTCCAGCACGAGCCCCTCGGCCACCTTCTCGTCGTGCCTGCCCTCCACGCGCCGCACCTTGAAGCCCTGGTTGCGCGCGTTCTGCTCGGCCACCGCGAGGTTCTTGCCGACCAGGTCGGGCACCACGGCCAGGGTCTTCTGCGAGAAGTACAGGCCGGTGAGCGCCACCGCGACCACCATCACCGTGGCCAGCCCCACCAGGAACCAGTTGGGCCGCAACCCGCCGCCCTTGCCCCGTGCGCGCGGCGGCCGGGGCGGCGGCTCGACCGGCACCTCGGCCCGCGGCTGGATCAGCGTGTGCGCGGGGGCGGCCGGCGGCATCGTGTGCGGCCTGGAGTGCTGCGCGCCGGAGGCCCGCCCGGCCGGCGGCTCGGTCAGCCGGGGCAGCGTCCGGTGCGCCTCGACGGCCGCCACCAGCATCGCGGTCGCGTCGGACGGGCGGTCGTGCGGCTCGCGGGCCGTGGCGTGCGTCACCAGCGTGTCGATCTGCGGCGGCACGTCATGGACCAGCGACGACGGCGCGGGCACCGTGTCGTGGACGTGCCGGTAGGCCACCGACATGGGCGTCTCGCCGTCGTACGGCTGGCGGCCGGTGACCAGCTCGAACAGCATGATGCCCGCCGCGTAGACGTCGCTGCGCACGTCGGCGCCGCCCGTCGTCACCTGCTCGGGCGACATGTAGCCGATCGTGCCGATCATCACGCCGGTGCGCGTCTGGTTGGTCGCCTCGATCGCCCTGGCCAGGCCGAAGTCGACGACCTTGACCCGGCCGTCGGCGGTCAGCAGCACGTTCTCGGGCTTGACGTCGCGATGGACCATCCCGGACTGGTGGGCGGCGCCGAGCGCGGCGAGCACCGGGATCATGATCTCCAGTGCCTCGCGGGCCGGCAGCCGGTCGCGCTCGCGCAGGATGTCGCGCAGCGTCTTGCCCGGCACGTACTCCATCGACAGGTAGACCACGTCGTTGTCGGTGCCCTGGTCGAAGACGTGCACGACGTTGGGGTGGGAGAGGCTGGCCACCGACTTGGCCTCGCCGATGAATCTGCGCACGAACGCCGGGTCCTCGGCGAGCGAGCGGTGCATGACCTTCAGCGCGACGGTCCGGTCCAGCCGGATGTCGAGCGCGAGGTAGACGGTCGCCATGCCGCCCCGGGCGATCCGGGACTCGACGCGGTAGCGTCCATCGAGCAGCCGGCCGACCAACGGGTCGGCAGTCGTCGTGTCCACCCCGCCGAGTTTACGGGCGTTTCGCACCCGGGAGGGCCTGACCATCCGAAACCGATGCCGACCCGTGCCCCGCTCTGTCCCTCGTATGGTCCCTCACGTGCCGCTTCACCGCACCGGTCACGCCGGCCCCGGGCGCGTGGGGCCGGCGCGCGCCCGTCACGGGGTCATCGGGGAGGACGCCTCGGCGTAGCGGCGGCGCGGGATGCGGCCGGCCTGCCGGGCCAGGCGGCCCGCCCGGACGGCCTCGCGCATCGCGGTGGCCATCACGTCGGGCCGCTGGGCCCGCGTCACGGCCGTGGCCAGGAGCACGGCGTCACAGCCCAGCTCCATCGCCAGGGCCGCGTCGCTGGCCGTGCCGATGCCCGCGTCCAGGATGACCGGCACCCCGGCGGCCTCCACGATCAGCTCGATGTTGTGCGGGTTGCGGATGCCCAGCCCGGAGCCGATCGGCGCGCCCAGCGGCATCACCGCCGCGCACCCGGCCTGCTCCAGGCGGCGGGCCAGTGCCGGGTCGTCGCCGATGTACGGCAGCACCGTGAACCCGTCGGCGACCAGCCGCTCGGCCGCGTCGAACGTCTCGATCGGGTCGGGCAGCAGGGTCCGCTCGTCGGCGATGACCTCCAGCTTGACCCAGGCGGTGCCCAGCGCCTCCCTGGCCAGCCGTGCCGTCAGCACCGCGTCGCCCGCGGTGAAACAGCCCGCCGTGTTGGGCAGCACCTTGATGCCGCGCTCGCGCAGCACGTCCAGCACCGAGCCGCGGGCGGCGGGGTCGAGCCGCCGCATCGCCACGGTCGTCAGCTCCGTGCCCGACGCCGCCAGCGCCTGGTCCAGCACCTCCAGCGAGGGCGCGCCGCCGGTGCCCATGATGAGCCGGGAGGAGAACTTCTCCCCGGCGATGATCAGATCATCCACCTTGCACCGCCGTCAGCACCTCCACGCGGTCGCTGTCGCGCAGCGCCGTCGTCTCCCACGAGCCGCGCGTGACCACCTCGTCGTTCACGGCCACCGCCACGCCGGTGGTGGCGGTGGTCAGCGTCTGTACGGCCTGCGCCACGGTCATGCCGTCAGGCACGTCGTGCGGGCTGCCGTTGATCAGCAGTTTCATGAAATATCCCGAAATCTCGCCGGTGAGCACAGGGACGCGAGGTCGCCCTCCTCGCCCTGCAGGATCGCGGCCGTGAGCGGGGCCATCAGCACCCCGCCCCGGTAGTGCCCGGTGGCCAGCACCAGCCCGGGGGCAGCGCCGGGCCCGATGATCGGCAGGTTGTCCGGCGTCCCCGGACGCAACCCGGCCACCACCTCGGCCACCTCCAGCTCCGTCACCCCCGGGACCAGCTCCCTGGCGTCGCGCAGCAGCTCGTACAGCCCGCCGGCCGTCACCCGGGTGTCGAACCCCAGCTCCTCCTGGGTGGCCCCGACGACCAACTCCCCGTCGCCCCTGGGCACCAGGTAGACCGGGGCGCCGTGCACCATCCCGCGCACGCACCGGCTCAGCAGCGGCACGGGGGAGCGCAGGCGCATGATCTGCCCCTTGACCGGCCGTACGGGCACGTCGGCCAGCCCGGCGCTCCACGCCCCGGCGGCCAGGATCACCCGCTCGGCCCGGATCTCGTCGCCCTGCTCACTGCCCTCCGGCGCCGCCGGGTGGTCTTCCGGGGGCGGCGCGAGGCGTACGCCGGTCACCCGGCCGCCGTCGCGCAGCAACTCGCTCACGCCGGCCCGCACCAGCGGGACGGCGCGCCGCTCCAGCGCGGCGAGCAGGGCGGCGGTGACGCGGCGCGGGTCCACCCAGGCGTCGCCGGGGGCCAGCAGGCCGCCGCGCACCGAGGGCGCCAGCATCGGCTCCAGGCGCCGGCACTCGCGCCCGGTCAGCCGCTCGACCGGCAGTCCCAGCTTCTCCATGAACGCGGCCAGTTCCCCGAGCGCCGCCAGGTCGTCGGCCCCGAACGCCACGTCCAGCGTCCCCTGAGCCCGCAGATCCAGCCCATCCCTGACCGCCGCGGAAACCCCGGCCGGTCCGGCGGCGGGTCCGGCGGCGGGTCCGGCGGCGGGGGTGAGGCCGGCGTCGGCGGTCAGGTCGGCGGCGAAGGCGGGCCAGCGGCGCAGGGAGGCGACGCCGAGCCGCAGGAGGGGCTCCTCGGTGTAGGTCACCTCGCTGACCGGCGCCAGCATGCCGGCCGCCGCGTGCGAGGCGCCGGAGGCCGGGGCCGGGTCGACCACCGTGACGGGCCGGCCCGCGCGGGCCAGCCGCCAGGCGATCGACAGCCCGACGACCCCGCCGCCCACGACCACGTCCATGTCCGCTCCCTTCGCCGGCATGACCCGGATCAGGTGTCTTGCGGTCGAAGGCCCGGTGAAGCCTTCCTCTCAGCCCGGTCACGGCCGGACTCCCGCGCGTCTTACGTCCCACAGCCTACGGCCTCGGTGCCACGTCCCGGCACCGCCCCCGTTATGGTCATGAACGTGAATCGCGTCGTGGTGGTGGGAGCGGGTCTTGCGGGCGTGCGAAGCGTCGAGGCGCTGCGGGCACGGGGGTTCGGCGGCCGGATCACGCTGATCGGCCAGGAGCGGCACCGGCCCTACGACAGGCCGCCGTTGTCGAAGGCGGTGCTGCTCGGCTCCGCCGACTCCAGCTTCGTCGACTCCGACCTGGCGGCGCTGGAGGTCGACTTCCGGCCGGGCGTCTCGGCCAAGTCGCTGCGCGAGGGCGTCGTGGAGACCACCGAGGGCGAGCTCGGCTACGACGGGCTGGTCATCGCGACCGGCGCGGAGCCGATCCCGCTGCCCGGCGACGGCCCGCAGCACGTGCTGCGCACCCTCGACGACTCGCTGGAGCTGCGCGCCCGCCTGGTGCCGGGCGCGCGCGTCGCGGTCATCGGCGCGGGCTGGATCGGCGCGGAGGTGGCCACCGCCGCCCGCCGGGCCGGCTGCGCCGTCACCGTCGTCGAGGCGGGCCCCGCCCCGCTGGCCCAGGCGGTCGGCGCGGAGCTCGGCGCCCGCACCGAGAGCTGGTACGACGGCATCGACCTGCGGCTCGAAACCATGGTCGCGTCGGTCGACGAGGGCGGCGTGGAGCTGGTCGGCGGCGGGTTCGTGGAGGCGCACGTGGTCGTCGCGGGCATCGGCGTCCGCCCGGCCGTGGACTGGCTCGCCGGCGCCGACGTCGACCTGCACAACGGCGTCGTCACCGACGAGCGGCTGCGCACCTCGCTGCCCGGCGTGGTGGCCGTGGGCGACTGCGCCGCCTGGTGGTCGCGCCGCTACGGCACCCGGCTGCGCGTCGAGCACTGGGACACCGCGCTGGGCGCCCCCGAGGTGGCGGCCGCGACCCTGCTGGGCGAGGACGAGGTCTACGACCCGGTCCCGTACTTCTGGTCGGAGCAGTTCGGCCACATGGTCCAGTACGCCGGCCACCATCCGGCAGGCGAGCGGCTGATCTACCGGGGCGGGCCGGAGGGCAAGTGGTCGGCCTGCTGGCTGACCGCGGAGGGGACGCTGGCCGCCGTGCTGGCCGTCGACCGGCCCCGCGACCTCGTGCAGGGCCGCCGGATCATCCAGGCGGG
This sequence comes from Nonomuraea sp. SBT364, assembly GCF_001083785.1. Lineage (GTDB taxonomy): Bacteria > Actinomycetota > Actinomycetes > Streptosporangiales > Streptosporangiaceae > Nonomuraea. The sequence continues at coordinate 12,008 of NZ_LAVL01000144.1, read as the reverse complement.
CCGGCGTCTCGACGAGGAACGCCTGGTAGATCCGGACGTTCCCCTACGGGATTGTGTTGTTTGAGCAAGCGCGGCATGTGGTAGTTGTGGTTTCGTGACGCTTTCTGTTGCACAGATCGACCGGGAGACCGACCAGCTCGTTGACGAGTGGCTCACTCTCCCCGAAGTGGCCCAGCGCCTCGACCTCTCGATGGGACGGGCCAAGCAACTCCTCAAGGATCACAAGCTGCTCGGCGTGCGCCGGGGCAGTGGCGGGCCGCAGGTGCCCGCGGTGTTCCTCGACGGAAAGGACGTGATGAAGGGCCTGCCGGGCACGCTGACCGTGCTCCGGGACGCCGGCTACGACGACGTGGAGGCGCTGCGCTGGCTCTTCACCCCCGACGACTCGCTGCCGGGATCGCCCGTCCAGGCGATCAGGGCCGGTCGGCACACCGAGGTCAAGCGCCGTGCCCAAGCCCTCGCTTTCTGAGGCCCGCCTCTACCTGTGCACCGACGGGCGGCGTGACAGGGGCGACCTGGCCGAATTCCTCGACGCGGCGCTGGCCGGCGGCGTGGACATCGTCCAGTTGCGGGAGAAGGGCCTGGAGGCGCGCGAGGAGCTCGCGCTCCTGGAGGTCTTCCGCGACGCCTGCGACCGGCACGGCCGGCTGCTGGCGGTCAACGACCGGGCCGACATCGCCTTCGCCGCCCGGCCAGACGTGCTCCATCTGGGGCAGGACGACCTTCCCGTGACGGTCGCGCGAGAGATGCTCGGCGACGACATCGTCATCGGACGGTCCACCCACTCGACGGCCGAGGCGTCCGCCGCGGCCGTGGAGGAGGGCGTCGACTACTACTGTTGCGGGCCGATCTGGCCCACCCCGACCAAGCCCGGCCGGCACGCGCCCGGCCCGTCGCTGCTCCGGCACGCGGCGGGCCTCGCCGCCGACCGGCCCTGGTTCGGCATCGGCGGCATCGACCTGGCCAACCTGGACGAGGTCATGTCGTACGGGGTCCGCCGGGTGGTGGTGGTGCGCGCCATCACCGACGCCGACGATCCGGGCGCGGCGGCGGCCGAGTTCGCCAAGCGGCTCACGTCCGCCGCGACGTAGCCGCCACGGCGAGCCCGGCCAGCGCGGCACGGGCCTCGGGCGTGATCGGCGCCTGGTCGAGCGAGGCGAGCGCCTCGCCGAGATAGTCGCCGATCATGTCCTCGCACTCCCGCAGCGCGCCCGTGTCCTCGATGATGTCGCGCAGCGCGGCCACGCCCTCCCCGTCGAGCGCGGGGTCGCCGAGCAGGCGGCGCACGGTGCCCGCCTGGTCCGGCGAGGCGGCCGCCAGCGTGCGGGCCACCAGCATCGTCCGCTTGCCCTCGCGCAGGTCGTCGCCGGCCGGCTTGCCGGTGTGGGCGGGGTCGCCGAACACGCCGAGGATGTCGTCGCGCAGCTGGAAGGCGATGCCGACCCGGGTGCCGTAGGTGGTGCACAGCTCGTCCATCCACGGCTCCAGGCCGCCGGAGGCCAGCGCCAGGCCGAGCCGGAGGGGGTGCTCGACGGAGTACTTGCCGCTCTTGTAGAGGGCCACGCGCAGCGCCGACTCGAAGGTGTTCTCGCCGTGCGCCTGCTCCAGCAGGTCCAGGTACTGGCCGCACATGAGCTCGGTGCGCATGTGGTCGTGCACCGGCTGGGCCGCCGCCAGCGCGGGCGCGGGCAGGCCGCTGGTGCGCCACATCTCGCCCGACCAGATCAGCAGCAGGTTGCCCAGCAGGATCGCGGCGCCCTCGCCGAACTGCTCGGCCGAGCCGTGCCAGCCCGACTTCTCGTGCAGCGTCTGGAAGCGGCGGTGCGCGGCCGGCATGCCGCGGCGCAGGTCGCTCTTGTCCATCACGTCGTCGTGCACCAGGGCGCTGGCCTGCAGCAGCTCCAGCGAGGCGGCCGCGGTGAAGATCTCCGGCACGTCGCCGCCGCCGGCCCCGCGCCAGCCCCAGTAGCAGAACGCCGGGCGCAGCCGCTTGCCTCCTGACAGCAGCTCGCCGGCGGCCGTGCGCAGCGGCTCCAGATCGGCGTCGCCGGTGGCGGGCAACTGCCGTTCGACGAACTCCCTGATGCGACGATCCACCTGGGCGCGCAGGTTGTCCATCTTCGCGGCGTCTGTGCTCATGCCTTGAGACTAGTGGCCGGACATATCGGCCATACCGAGCAGGTGGAGAGTCGGTGGCCGGGCGGGCACCGGGTAATCTTGTCGCATGGCGCTTGGTCGACCCTCCGTCCTGCCCGATCGTGTCCCCACCGTCCGCGAGCTGCTCGCCTCGGGTGGCCGGTCGTTCTCCTTCGAGTTCTTCCCGCCGAAGACCGACGAGGGGGAGCGGCAGCTGTGGAAGGCGATCAGAGAGCTGGAGTCGCTGCGGCCGACGTTCGTGTCCGTGACCTACGGCGCGGGCGGCACCACCCGTGACCGCACCGTCGACATCGTCGAGCGGGTCGCGCGCGGCACCACGCTGACGCCCGTCGCCCACTTCACCGCCGTCAACCACTCCGTCCGCGAGCTGCGCCACCTGGTCGGCCGCTTCGCAGACGCCGGGGTGCGCAACATCCTGGCCGTGCGCGGCGACCCGCCCGGCGACCCCACCGCCGAGTGGGTCCAGCACCCCGAGGGCGTCCTCTACGCCGAGGAGCTGGTGCGGCTGATCCGCCAGGCAGGCGACTTCTGCGTGGGCGTGGCCGCCTTCCCCTACAAGCATCCGCGCTCGCCGTCCATCGAGTCCGACACCGAGTTCTTCGTGCGCAAGTGCCGTGCCGGCGCCGACTACGCGATCACGCAGATGTTCTTCCGGGCCGACGACTACCTGCGGCTGCGCGACCGGGTGGCGGCCCGCGGCTGCGACACGCCGATCATCCCGTGCGTGATGCCGGTGACCCAGATGAGCACGATCGCCCGCTCCGAGCAGCTGTCGGGCGCGCCGTTCCCGCCCGACGTGGCGGCCCGCTTCGAGGCCGTCGCCGACGACCCGGCGGCCGTGCGCAGGCTCGGCATCGAGCACGGCGCGGAGATGTGCCAGCGGCTGCTCGACGAGGGCGCGCCGGGCATCCACTTCATCACCTTCAACCGCTCCAGCGCCTCACGCGAGGTGTTCCAGCGGATCGAGCCCGCGCCCGTGCCCGGCTGATCTCCTGTTGACTGGACGGGTGATCGCAGACTTCTGGTTCGACCCGTCCTGTCCCTACACCTGGCTCACCTCCCGCTGGCTCCTGGAGGTCACCCGGGTGCGGCCGGTCGAGGCGCGCTGGCACGTGATGAGCCTGTCGGTGCTCAACGAGGGCCGCGACGGCGACCCCGAGGGCGACCCGGAGGGCTACCTGTGGGTGCCCGCCCGGCTGTGCGCCGCCGTCGCCGATCGCTACGGCTCCGACGCGCTCGGCCGCCTCTACACCGCGCTGTGGACCACCGGCGGCGAGGACCAGGAGTGGCTCGGCGACATGCGGACGGCCCTGCGGGCCGCCGGCCTGCCCGAGGAGCTCGCGGACGCGGCCCTCACCCCCGAGTCCGACGAGCTCGTACGGGCCTCGCACGCGCGGGCGATGGCCGCGATCGGCGGTGAGTCGGGCACCCCGGTCGTCGCCGTGACGGGCGCGGCCGCCGGGGAGCCGGTGGCCTTCTTCGGCCCCGTCGTGTCGCAGGTCCCCACGGGCGAGGCGGCCGGGCGGCTGTGGGACGGCGTGCTGCTGGTGGCCGGCACCCCGCACTTCCACGAGCTCAAGGGCCGCCCGCACGAGGAGCCCCGGCTGTCGTGAGCGTCCCCGCGTCACAGTGCCGTCCATGACGTACGTCCCGTGCGAGGAAGACCGTCACCCGCCCGCAGGGGGATCGGGCGGGTGACGGCAGGGGACCTGCGGTCGGAGAGTAAAGGAACGTGTGCTCTCTGTAATAATCTGTGCCCGTCACCAAGTGCGGTAAAACCTCACGTCAGGCAATGGGCAGGGGGAGCCGGCGAGCCGCGATCGCGTATTCCTCGTGGCCGCCGGGGAAGACGAAGCCGGTCAGCAGATCGGTGAAGCCCATGCTGGCGTAGAGATGCCGGGCCGCGGTCGGCCGGTCGTGCGTCGACAGGACGGCCGTGCGCTCGGGGCGGCCGGCGCACAGCGTGGTGATCATCGCGCGGCCGATGCCCTTGCCCTGGTAGTCGGGGTGCACGTGGATCTCGGCCAGCTCGAACGCGTGCCCCATCCAGGCCTCGGCGAGCCGGTCACCCGCCCGCTCGCGCAGGGCCCGCAGCACGACCTCGTGCCACCACTGGCCCGGCGCGCCGCGGAACCCGTACGCGAACCCGACGACCAGCGGCCTGGCCGAACGGTGCGAATCGTGCCATTCTGCGAAATAACACTGGAAAAAGGGATATGTCCCGTGATTGCGCATTATGGTGGTGCGGCCGGCGATCTGCTCGGCAGGCGGGCGCATGGCGGCGGAGTAGATGTCGATCACCGTGTCCAGCCGTTCGGCGAACTCTGCGGGCCCCGCACCGCGAAACTCGATCACGGTCGAACCTTACTCCGCGCCCGGCGTGCCGTAGCCGGCCTACTCGACGTCGGCAGGCGTGCCGCCGGTGATGCGCACGAGCTCGTCGAACGTCGTCGGGAACACCGTGTGCGGATGGCCGCCGGCGGCCCACACCACCTCGTGCTTGCCCAGCCAGGTGTCGACCAGCGTGCGCACCGGAGCCGGGTGGCCCACGGGCGCCACGCCGCCGATCGGCTGGCCGGTGGCCTCCCTGACGAACTCCGGCGTAGCCCGGCGTACCTTCCGCACCCCGGCCGTGCGCGCGACGAGCTCCACGTCGACCCGGTGCGCGCCGCTGGTCAGAACCAGCAGCGGCGCGCGGTCGGCGTCGAAGATCAGGCTGTTGGCGATCGCGCCGACCTCGCAGCCGAGCTGGGCCGCCGCGGTGGCGGCGGTGGGGGCCTTCTCCGGCAGGACCACGATCTCACCGGCGGCTCCCAGGCTCCGGAGCGCGGCTTCCACGCGTATCGCGTTGGCGGGCAACTTCTCGAGCATGCGCACACTCTAAACAGGTTGACCATCTCTTGACGCTGTCCGGTGGTGGTATAGGGTCCGTTGATTCGTTTGTTAAGGATTCGAGAGGTGATACCGGTGCGGGCTCGACCTGGGGTGGCCGCTCTCCTGACGGCGGGGGCCGTCGCACTCGCCGGATGCGGCACGACGACCACGGCACCCGCCGCTGTGCCTGCTGCTGTGCCTGCTGCTGTGCCCGGCGTGGTGCCCGTCGCCGCCGGGGCCGCCGCCGCTCCCGTCACGGCGCCGGACAAGAAGCTCAAGCTGGGCGCCAAGGGCAAGGAGGTCCTCTGGCTGCAGAAGCGCCTGAAGGAGCTCGGCTACCGCCCCGGCAAGATCGACGGCCGCTACGGCGGCGGCACGCTGGCGGCCGTGTGGGCGTTCCAGAAGGTCAACGGCATCAAGCCGACCAGCACCGTCGGCAAGGCCACCTGGTCCGCGCTGGAGACGCCCGAGGCGCCCAAGATCCTCGCCAGGAACGGCAAGCCGACCCGCGCCGAGGTCAACCTCACCAGCCAGATCCTGGTCCTGTACGTGCGCGGCGAGGTGAAGCTGATCAGCCACATCTCCTCCGGCAGCGGCGTCCCGTACTGCGAGACGAGCGTCTGGCAGGGCAAGGAGCAGCGCTTCTGCGGCTCGGCGACCACCCCGACGGGCACGTACAAGACCACCTGGCGGCGCGACGGCTGGCACAAGTCCTACCTCGGCCAGCTCTACAACCCGATCTTCTTCAACGGCGGCATCGCCTTCCACGGCGCGCTGTCGGTGCCGCTGCAGCCCGCCTCGCACGGCTGCGTCCGCCTGCCGATGAACGTGGCCGAGGAACTGCCCGGCCTGCTCGGCACCGGCGTCCCGGTGCACGTCAGGGGCAAGTTCCGGCGCTGACCGCATAACGTCCGCGTCACCGCTCCGGGTGACGCGGGGGTTATGCGGCTCTTGGTGGACTCTCCTGGCCGACGCCGGGAAGGTCCCGGTGGCGGCACTGGGGGATCTCCGTGCTGTCCACTGTCGTCCTGGAACGGCCGCCGCGTGCCCGCCGGAAGATCGCGCTCCGGGGTCTGCTGATCGCCGGGTTCGCCGCGCAGGTGCTGCTGAGACTCTGGGTGTCGAGATACCACGCGGGGCCGGTGGCCAACCCGGACGAGGCGGGGTATCTCGCCGCGGCGCGCTGGCTGGCCGGCGGGCCCGGCGTCGACTTCAGCGGGACCACGTTCTACCGGGGCGGCTACCCGCTGCTGCTGGCGCCGATCCACTGGGTGACCTCCGATCCCGAAACCGTGTACCGGCTGGTCGTCGTCGCCGGTTCGGTGGCCGCCGCGTCGGCGTTCCCGCTGGCGTACCTGCTGCTGCTGCTGCGGTTCGGGACGGGGCGGCGGGGGGCGGCGGTGCTCGCGTTCGCCGCCGCGCTCGCGCCGCCGGGGCTGCTGTTCTCGGGACTGGCGCTGGCCGACGCGATCCTGCCCAGCCTGCTGCTCGGCTGGCTGATCGCCGTGCACGACCTGGTCCGGTACGGCTCCGCGCGGGCCGGGATGCTGGCCGGCGGGCTCGCCGCCTACGCGATGGCGGTACACCTGCGCGGCACGGTCGTCCTGGCGGTCTTCGCCGTGCTGGCGGCCGGGCTCCTGCTGGTGCGGCGCCGGCCGGGCGTGGCCGCCGGGCTTCGGGCGGCGGCGGTGGCGGCGGTGGTCGTGGCGGCGGTGGTCGCGGTGGCCGGGCAGGGGCTCAACGCGGCGGTCGCCGCGGCGATCTACCCCCGGGGGCCGCGCGACCTGACGGCGCTGGCGGTCTCCCGGTTCACCACGGTGGACGGGCAGGCATGGGCGCTGTCCGGGGCGGCGGGGCAGCTCTGGTACCTGATCTGCGGCACCTGGGGGCTGGCGGGCGTCGGCCTGGCGGGCGCGGCCGTCGTGGCCGTGCGGCGCGGCGGCCCGGTCGCGCACCGGGTGACCGCCGCCGCGCTGCTGGCCGTGACCCTCGGCATCGCCTACGCCTCCTCGGCCGCGCTGCCGGACGAGCACCGCGTCGGCAACTACGCCTACGGGCGCTACCTGTCGTGCGTGGCCGTCGCCTGGCTGCTGGCCGGGCTGGTGGTGCTGGTGCGCGCCCGGCGGGCCACCGCGCTGCGGTACGTGGCCGCGGCCGCCGCGCTGCTGGCCGCCACCGGGGGGATCGCCGCCTGGTACGCGGGGGACCGGCTGCGCCGCTACGCGTTCATCGCCTTCGACTTCCCCGAGACGTCCTTCCTCAGCGGGGTCCGCGACGCGCTCGACATGGCCGGGGCGTCGCGGGCGGCCCTGGTCCTGCTGGCCTGCTTGGCGGCCGCCTGCCTGTTCACCCGCCGCCGGACCCGGATCCTGGTGGCGGTGATCGTGCTGGCGGCGGTGCACACGGCCTTCGCCGCCGACCTCGCCCCGAAGGCGCCGCCCGCCCCGGCGCGCGGCTGGCTGCAGGCGCCGCCTCCCGGCGGCGTCGCGGTCGACACCCGGGTCAGGTGGGGGATCTGGGTGCCGCTGACGCACCGCGTGTGGTGGACGGCCCTGGACATGTACGACGGCCGCCGGCAGGGCCCGCCGCCGGACGCGTGCAGCGCAGTCGTGCCCCCGGGCGCCGGCCCGCCGCCGGCCGGCTGGGCCGCCACGGGCGAGGGCGGCACCGCCCAGGGGTGGACGGCCTGGATCAACCCGTCCTGCCCAGCGAGCTGATTTATGCGGATATTTTCCCCGAGGCGCCGAGCCCGCGCAGGGCGAGCTCGGTGGCCACGGTCATCGCCTCGCGTACCTGCTCGCCCGTGTCGCCCCTGGTAAGGCTGGCCATGGTGGCGAGCTTGACGGCGCCGACCAGCGAGCCGACGGCCGCCGCCGCCTCCACCAGGTCCAGCTCGCCGGCGAAGGCGTCGCACAGCGCCCCGGCGAGCCGCATCTGACTGTCGAACAGCAGGCGCAGGCCCCGCGCCTGCAGCGCCGGGACGCTCATGATCACGTCCATCCGGGCCTTCGCCTCGGTCAGGCTGAAGCTGTCGCCGTCGGCCGTCGACTCCAGGCCGTGCCGGAGCACCCGCACCAGCAGGTCGGCCAGGGTCTCGCCCGGCCGCCGGTCGGCGACCATGGCCAGCAGCTCCTCCATCCGCCCGGCCGAGTCGTGGAAGATCACGTCCTCCTTGCTGGCGAAGTAGCCGAAGAACGTCCGCGTCGACACCTCGGCCTCGGCCGCGATCTCCGCGATCGTCGTCTCCTCGTAGCCCCGCTCGGCGAACAGCCGGATAGCGGCGTCCGCCAGCGCCCGGCGTGTGCGCTGCTTCTTGCGCTCCCGCAGTCCCGACATGAGCGAACTGTACTGCATCTGGTTACATTTTTCATCCGTTGTAAAATTGCATCTGATGCGCTTTTCTGGAGAGGTGAGCCGAGAGGAGAGCCACATGTCCGATCTGACCCTGACCACCGGCCGCGAACGCCCCTTCGACCCGCCGGACGTCTACACGCGCATCCGGCAGCAGGCGGCGGTGCACCGGATGACCTACTCCGACGGTCACGAGGGCTGGCTGGTCACCGGCTACGACGAGGACCGCGCGGTGCTGGCCGATCCGCGCTTCAGCAACCGGCCCGAGCTCATGCACCCGCCGTTCGCCCGGCCCGGCTTCAAGCCGGAGGACACCGGCAGGTTCCGCACGCCGCCCGGCTTCTTCCTGCGCATGGACGAGCCCGAGCACGCCCGCTACCGCAAGCTGCTCACCGGCCAGTTCACGGTGCGCCGGATGAAACTGCTCGAACCGCGCATCCGGGAGATCGCCGAGTCCTGCCTGGACGCCATGGAGAGCGCGCGACGCCCTGCCGACCTGGTGGAGGCCTTCGCGCTGCCCATCCCGTCCCTGGTCATCTGCGAGCTGCTGGGAGTGCCGTACGAGGATCGGGCGCGGTTCCAGGACGAGTCCAGGAAGATGCTGACCCTGGAGTCCAAGGCCGACGACGTGATCGCCGCCCTCGGCCGGATGTCCGCCTACCTGGCCGGCCTGATCACGCGCAAGCGCGCGCGGCCGGCGGACGACCTGCTGAGCGGCCTGGTCGCGGGCGGCGAGCTGAACGACGAGGAACTCACCGGCGTCGCGATCCTGCTGCTGATCGCCGGGCACGAGACCACGGCCAACATGCTCGGGCTCGGCACCTACGCGCTGCTCACCAACCCGGACCAGCTCGCCGCCATGCGCGACGACCCGTCGGTGGTCGACAACGGCGTGGAGGAACTGCTGCGCTACCTCACGATCATCCACCTGGGGCCGGTCCGGGCGGCCCTGGAGGACGTGGAGATCGGGGGACGCCTCATCAGGAAGGGCGACTCGGTGACCCTCCACCTGCCGGTGGTCAACCGCGACCCGGACCGGTTCGCGGATCCCGGGACCCTCGACGTCGCCAGGCCGGTGGGCGGCCACCTGGCCTTCGGTCACGGCATCCACCAGTGCCTCGGCCAGCAGCTCGCCCGGATCGAGATGCGCATCGGCTACGCGGCCCTGCTGCGCCGCTTCCCCGGTCTGCGCCTGGCCGTTCCGCCCGATGAGGTGCCGATGCGGACGGATATGAGCATCTACGGTGTGCACCGCCTGCCCGTGACCTGGTAGGCAGGGAACATGGAGATCAAAGCCGACACCACCGTGTGCATCGGGGCGGGCATGTGCGCGCTCACCGCGCCTCAGGTGTTCGACCAGAGTGAAGACGACGGCACGGTCATGCTGCTGCAGCCCGCACCACCCGCCGACCAGGAGGACGCGGTCCGCCGCGCGGTGACCCTCTGCCCGTCAGGGGCGATCTCGATCGCCTGACGCCCGGTGGCCGCCGCCCCTCACGGAACGGCGGCCACCAGCCTCTCAGCCCGCCGGCACGACCTCGTACACGCGGGTCGTGCCGTACACGCCGTCGCCCCGCCCCCTGCGGGGCGTCACCGTGCGCACGTGGCGGAAGCGGCCGGTGCCGAGCAGGTACGGCTCCTCGACCGGGTTGAAGTAGATCACCGTGATCGGGCGGGGACGGCGGTCGGCCGAGGCGATCACGCCGTCCATGGTGGCCGCGAAGATCTCGCCCCTGAACGGATTGTTCAGGAACACCACGCTGGCGTCGTCCGGGAGCACGAAGTCCAGCACGTCGGAGTTGACGAACTCGACGCTGCCCGCGCGCAGCCGCAGCCGGGTGCCCGCCAGGTTGGCCCGCGCCACCTCGGTGAGCTCCGCCGACAGCTCCACGCCGATCACCCGTCCGAACGGGTAGCGGCTGGCCGCCTCCAGCGCCATCCGGCCCTTGCCCGCGCCGAGGTCCACGAACACGTCGCGGCCGCTCACGTCCTGCTTGGGCAGCGCGCGCAGCAGCGTGCCCCAGTGGGCGGGGGAGTAGTAGACCCGTTCGGGATGGTCGAGCCCGAAGTCCGCCAGATCGGCGAAGTCGGCGGTGCTGACGCCGAAGCGCCGGTCGTACAGCAGCCGCGACAGCCGGTTGCGCACCGAGCGCAGGCTCAGCGGGCCGCCCAGCTGCATCACGTCCTCGCCGAGCTGCAGGCCCGCGTCGAAGGCGAGTGCGGCGGGCGCGCCGATCGCCACCGCGCCGATCAGCAGCGGCACCCGTCCCCGCACCGCGCCGGTGAACCTGGCCAGCGAGCTCGTGTCGTACGCGACGGTCATGGAGGTCTCCTCGGGGGGTGTGGTGCTGTGACGGAGACCGGGGGCCGGTGGCGCTCCCGGTGCGCTCAGGTGCCGGCGGCGCGCTCGCGGTTGACCCGGGCGGCCACCAGGTGCGCCCGCCGGGCGATCAGCAGCAGGCCGCCCACGAGAAGGAGGGCCTGCGCCAGGACGACCGCGACCCCCGCCGGCTCCGGCAGTCCCAGCGCCGCCTCCGCCGCCACGGCGGCGGCGAGCACCCCCGCCATGATCAGCGCCAGCCGCCGCATCGGCGCCCGGGCCCAGGCGTGCGCCGCGTTCCACGCCTCGGGGGAGGCGAGCGTCTCGCGGGTGCGCAGCCCGGCCAGGGAGTTGCGGGTGTCGGCGGCGCCGGACTCGTCGTGGAACGGGATCAGGAGCACGGCCAGGGCCGGAAGGGTGAGGATCGCGGTCATCAGGATGGGGCCCATGCCGGTCATCGTAGCCAGGGCGAGCCGGGCGTCAGGCCCCTGCACGGCGACGTTTCGGCGGCTATTGCGACACGCTGATCGAACCTGTGTTCGTGGAACCGGTTGACACCGAGCGTGATCGAAATTATGTTCGACCTAGTGGCGTGAGGCTCGCGGCTCACGTCCCCGGACCTGGTCGTGGGCCGTCGCTTCCCCCAAGCGGCACCCTCGGCCAGGCTCCACGGGCGAAGGGCGCGTCCTCGTCGTCGGCGGAGACGAGTGGGCGTGTCCTGGCCGGACGGGGAGAGGGGAAGCTCCTCGTCCGGCCGGCCCGGCGGAAATGTCGGTGGGGTCTGCGATTGTTGACCTCACCGGCTGGACGCCGGGGAGTCGCCCCACGACTCGAAGGAGGCGCGCAAGATGGCACCACGGCAGAGAGAAACGCCCGGGCCCCGGCTGTCGCCCGCGGTCCGGGCCCACCTGGCCGACTCGCGTTCCTGCCTGGCCGAAGCGGCCACGGCACGCACACCGGCATCGCGCTACGTCGCCGCCCACCTCGCGGCGCTGCGCGCGGCGGCGGCGATCCTGGCCGCCCGCCCCCGGCCGATGGAAGGCCGCCGGCGTCGCCTGCGCAGCGCGTGGGAGCTGCTGCCCGAGGCCGAGCCCCAGCTCGCCGAGTGGGCGGCCTACTTCTCGGTGAGCGCCGCCAAGCGCGCCGCCGCCGAGGCCGGCATGGTCCGCGGCGTCAGCGCCTCGGACGCCGACGAGCTGCTGGCCGAGGCCGACACCTTCGTCTCCACGGTCGAAGACCTCCTCGGCGTCCCCGCCCAGCCCCAGCTCCCGGTCACCGTCCCCCTGGCCGGCTGACCAGCCACCGG
>NZ_LAVL01000143.1 GCF_001083785.1 Nonomuraea sp. SBT364 | reverse complement strand
CTTCTGAGGGTGCGGGGGTTGCGGGGGTGGGGCCGGCAGCCGCGACGGTGATGGCCGCGTCCCGGTGGCCGTGGGCACGGAGGAAGGTCACCAGGTACGGGTGCGCGGTCTCGGGCGAGGCGTCCCGCAGGACCTCGCCCGCCTCGCCGATCCTCCCGGAGCCGGCCAGCGCCTCCGCGAGCCCCAGCGCGGCCCTCTGATCGCCCGGTTCCGCCGCCAGCGCCAGCCGGAAGGCGTCGATCGCCCTGCCGTACGGGTCCGGCCGGTCGGCGACGCCGGGCGGTGCCGCCGTCACCCCGGAAGCCGTCGCCTCCCTGGCGGCCGCCTTGAGCCAGGCGTGACCGGCGGCCCGCGCCGCCATGGCCGTCAGGGCCTCGTCCTCACCACCGGCGGCCACCTCCCAGGCGTCGATCGCGCCGAACGTGTCACCGGCTTCGTCACGCAGGGCGGCCAGGTACAGGGCGGCCTCCTGCCGGGTGTCCTCCTGCCCGGCGGAGAGCACCAGCGACAGGGCCGCACCCGCCGCCTCCGGGTCACCGGCCCGCTGCCAGGCGTGCGCGCCCTGCATGGCCAGCATGGTCGCCACCCACAGCTCACCCCCGGCGGGGAGCGCGGCGAGCGACCGCTCGGCGGCGGCGAAGTCGCGCTCCAGCAGCCGCCTCCCGAACCGCCCCAGCTCCACCCGCCCAGCATCCGCCCCGGCGTCCGCCGTCGCTCCCGCAGCTGCGCCGGGGGTGGGCTCGGGCGGGTCCGGGAGCAGGGCGAAGGCTGCCAGCGCGCCGTCGAGATCGTCGAGCCTGATCCTGGTCAGGCCGAGGAGGGCGGCGTTGTGCGGGCTCAGGAAGCGTTCGTGGAGACGGCAGGCCGCCAGCAGGTCGCCCTGCTGTTCCAGCACCTGCGCCAGCCGGGCCACCGCCTCCCGGCGCAGCCCCGCGTGGCGGGTCTCGATCGCCTCGGTGAAAGCCGCCCGCGCCTCGGCGAGGTCGTCGCCGGCGAGCCCGCCCAGCGCGTACGCCACCCAGGGCGCGAGCGCGGGATGACCGCAGGCGCGGGCGCGGCGCAGCAGGTCGACGGCCTCGCCGGGCTGGTCGTGGGTGAGGAGGATCTCCTTGAAGACGGCCGCCGTGTAGGAGAGCGCGAACGGGTCACCGCTGTCCGCCGCCTCCCTGAACAGCCCGGCCGCCTCCGACAGGTCGTACCCGATGGAGGCGAGCACCTGGGCGAAGACGGCGGTGCCGAGCGCGGCGACGGCCGGATCGGCGTGCCGGGCCGCGGCGCGGTAGCGGAGCAGGCCCTCCTCCCGCCCCAGCCGCTGGTGCTCGACGACCGCCTCCAGCACCGGGTGCAGCCGGTCGCCGGATTCGCGCAGCAGGTGCAGCAGGAACGTGGCGCTGAAGCCCTGCATCACGTGCTCGCCCTCGGCCACGTACGACAGCAGCTCGTCGGCCTGCTCGCGGTCGCCCTCGCCGAGCTCCAGCTCGGCGAGCATGACCATGGCGCGCACCGACTGCTCGGGCCCGCCGGAGTCGGCGGCGCGGCGCAGCAGCCTCCTGGCCTCGGGCAGGTCGCCGGCCTGCAGCCGGGCCAGGCCGTCGTCGGCGTCCTGGAGCGCCTGCTCCTCGGCGGGGTCGGCGAGCGGCTGCCGGCGGGCGTCGAGGTCGAGCAGCAGCCCGGCCTTGAACGCGGTGTCGGGGTCGGGGTGCCCGGCCGCCGCGCGGACCAGCTCCATGATGTCCTCGTACGCCCCGGGGTGGGCGTCCAGCAGCATCGACAGGAGCGTCACGCCGACGGACGACCACTGCGACTCCCCGGCCGCCAGCACCGGGCGCAGCTCGGCCAGCGCCTCGGCGACCTCGCCCGCCTCGGTGTGCATCTGGGCCAGGCAGGCGTGCGCCTCGACGGCGTACTCGCGCTGGCCGCTGGCGATCACCCGGTGGAAGATCGCCCTGGTGGCGTCCTCGTCGCCGAGGTGGGCGATGACCTTGGCCTGTTCCAGGAGCGCGGGCAGCCGGATCTCGGGCCGGGGGTCCTCGGCCGCCCGGGTGTAGGCGGCGACGGACTCGGTGTACTCGCCGAGGTCCACGAGCACCGCGCCGAGCAGCTTGTACGCCGTCGCCAGGTGGGTGGCGGAACCGGCGGCGATCGCGTACTCGCATGCCTCGCGGGCGGCCTCGAAGTCCTCCTCCTCGGCGTACAGCTGGTAGAGGCGGAACGCCGACAGCGACACCACCTCCGGGTCGCCGCAGGTGAGGAGCCGCCGGTAGTCCTCTTCGTCCTCGGCGGCCTCGTACAGCTCGGCCGGGGCGACGGAGCCGGGCGGGGCGAAGTCGGGCAGCTCCAGGCTGGCGGCGAGCTCCGCCGCGGCGGGGCTGTCGCAGCGGCGCACCCGCTCCAGCGCCTCCTCCGCGCCCGCCAGGTCCCCCAGCTCGGTGCGGACGAGCACGAGCGCCGTGTCGGCGAGCGCGGCCACCTCGAAGTCGGCGCCGTCGGCGGCGATGCTCAGCACCCGGTGCGCCGCCGGCCACTCGCGAGCGCTGACCAGCATCAACCCCATGGCGATGGCCGAACGCTGGCCGAACACCGGGTCGCCCGACTGGATCACCGACCGGTGCGCGGCCTCGGCCCCGTCGAGGTCGCCGCGCTCCTGCAACAGCTGGGCCAGCAGGTGTGACGCCTCGGGGTCGCCGGCGGCCGCGACCTCCCGGAACAGCACGACCGCCCGGTCGAGGTCCCCGGCCTCCCAGCTCTCCATGGCCGGGGCGAGCCGTTCTGACGTCATATTGTCACTCCTTAGTCACCCTTAAAGTGAAAAAACTACACACGTGTCACTCACGTCACAGGGCATTCCGCACACTGCGCGCGTCGTACCTTGGAGAACATGGTCAAAGCGTTCTGGATCGACCAGGAGTTCGACAGGGAGCGTGACGGCCGCTACGCGGCGCACGTGCGCAAGAGCCTGGAGGCGTTCGAGTGGGGTGACATCGCGCCGGTGCGGTTCGCGTGCGCGGCCTGGCGGCTGGCCACGCCGCCGTCGCTGTCACCCGGTTACGTGCGCTGGGACCGGCGCGTGCTCGACGCCGCCTGCGTCCGCAACACCTGGGACGGCACGCTGAACGCGCGGATCAGGGTCGTCTCGCCGCTGCCCGCCGAGCTCACCCGGACGCGCGCCTGGTGGCGCGACCGGGGCTGGCTGGGCTGGCAGGAGACGTTCGGGCAGTACGTGGAGCCGACCCAGCGGGACCTGGCCCGCCACCCGTTCCTGCGGGCGAGCCTGCTCATCGAGGTCCCGGTGCCCCTGGACGAGCTGCCGCCGGAGCCGGAGGGCCCGCACGACCGGGTCGAGGAGAGCGCCGCGCGCGCGGTTTCAGTGCTGACCCGGACGCTGAACGACATGGTGGGGCCGGTGCTCGACCAGCTCGGTTGACCCCGCCCACGCCGAAGGGCCCCGGACGACGCCCGGGGCCCTTCGTTCACTCGTTCGTTCAGGTCACGGTGCCGGGCTGGGCGGACAGCAGCGTCTGCGTCCAGCCCGTCTCGTCCACGGCGCCCTGACCCGTCAGGTCATCACCACGGCCGTCGTACGGATCCTGATCGAAATACCGGAACAGCGACCCCTCCGGCCGATGACCGTAAAGCACGCCACCACCCGGCGACAACAGATGATCGAACACCTGCCACGTCGAACCCCGCAGCTCATACCCCTGCCACGAACCCGCACCACGAATCCGATAAGACAGCAACCGCCCATCAGCCGCCGTCCCCGCGATCCAATCCGGACCCGTCGCCGTCAACGTCTTGAGCGCGAACCCCTCATCAATAGCGACATTGCCACTGATGTCACCGATCACCGGCTTGGCAGCACCGATCGTGTACCGCCGCAACACCCCACCAGCGATCCCGAACAGATGACCACTGCCATCGAACGCCAGCAGATCATGCGTATACCCGGTACCGAGAAACACCGGCGGCTCGAAAATCAACTCCTCGTCGTTCGTCCGCACATCGACCCGATACAACCGCCCCTCGCGCCCCTCCTCCGTCACCAGAATCGTGTTGAAGTTCAACGTCGCCATCGCCTTCGGCGTGAACCCCAGCGTCGCCTCCGACACCACAGCCCCATGCGTCCGCCGCCCCGACGCCCCATCCAGAGCCGTATACGTCAACTGCCCGCCCGCCAGCACCCCGTACACCGAGACGCGGCCCTCAGGCCCGCTGACGTGCGGCCAGATGGCGTCGACCATGATCTGCGCGTCACCGGCCTGCTCCTGGTAGCGGTCCGGGTAGGCCGACACCTGCACGGTCTGGCACACGTCGCCGATCCGGGCGTTCTTCCAGCTGTTGTTCGGGTACTCCCTGATCATCTTGTTGAGGAAGGCGTTCGTGGCCCACGTCGGGTTGAGACGCTGGGACCTGCTCCCCCAGCTGGCGCGCTGCTGGAACAGCCCCAGGCTGTCGTGGTCGACCTCCTCGCTGATGTTCTGGACCGAGGTCTCCACGATGATCGTGGTCACCGCGATCACGGCCGCCCGCCGGCCCAGGCCGCGGTCGTGCGCGGCCTGGACCACCATGCGCGCGCAGGACACGCGGTAGGCGGACATGTAGCCGCGCATCTTGGCCTTGAGGGTGCCGTTGAGCTGGGTGGCCAGGGCCGCGTCGGTCGAGGTGGTGCCGCCGGGGTCGCACGGGGCGAGCTGGTAGGCGGCGGTGACGTCCGAGGTCGCGGGGGGCTCCAGCCGCAGCTCCGGCTGCGGGTCGGCGGCCGCGGGGGCCACCGCCAGGCCCAACGCCGTGACGAGGGCGGCGGCCGCGATCACCGCGCGCCGGATGAGCGATCCGATGACGGCGGGGTTGTTCACGAGCTGCTCACGGTGCCGGGCTGGGCGGACAGCAGCGTCTGCGTCCAGCCCGTCTCGTCCACGGCGCCCTGACCCGTCAGGTCATCACCACGGCCGTCGTACGGATCCTGATCGAAATACCGGAACAGCGACCCCTCCGGCCGATGACCGTAAAGCACGCCACCACCCGGCGACAACAGATGATCGAACACCTGCCACGTCGAACCCCGCAGCTCATACCCCTGCCACGAACCCGCACCACGAATCCGATAAGACAGCAACCGCCCATCAGCCGCCGTCCCCGCGATCCAATCCGGACCCGTCGCCGTCAACGTCTTGAGCGCGAACCCCTCATCAATAGCGACATTGCCACTGATGTCACCGATCACCGGCTTGGCAGCACCGATCGTGTACCGCCGCAACACCCCACCAGCGATCCCGAACAGATGACCACTGCCATCGAACGCCAGCAGATCATGCGTATACCCGGTACCGAGAAACACCGGCGGCTCGAAAATCAACTCCTCGTCGTTCGTCCGCACATCGACCCGATACAACCGCCCCTCGCGCCCCTCCTCCGTCACCAGAATCGTGTTGAAGTTCAACGTCGCCATCGCCTTCGGCGTGAACCCCAGCGTCGCCTCCGACACCACAGCCCCATGCGTCCGCCGCCCCGACGCCCCATCCAGAGCCGTATACGTCAACTGCCCGCCCGCCAGCACCCCGTACACCGAGACGCGGCCTTCGGGGGAAGGCGCGGAGCAGTTGCGGCTTTCGACGTTGTTCCACTCCCGGCCGTTGCTCTGGCCGTAGGTGACGCCGTTGAAGACGGGCCTGATCCGTTCGGAGCCGCTGTACCCCCAGGAGGCGTCCCCGTCGCCGTTGGCGTCGTAGGCGAGCTCGAAGTGCAGGTGCGGGTGGCCGTTGGACTCCTTGCCCGTCGCGCCGACCTTGCCGATCACCGTGCCCCGCTGCACCCGGTCACCGGGCGAGACGGAGGCGCGGGACTTCAGGTGGATGTAGGTGGTGAAGTATCCGCCGCCGTGATTGATCTGCAGCACGTTGCCGCCGTTGTCGTGGTAGAACACCTTGTCCACGGTCCCGGCGGCGGGAGCGACCAGGGTGGCGCCGTCGGTGCCGTGCTGGTCGGGCTCCTTCACCATGTCGAGGGCGGGAGCGTGCGCCCAGGTGTTGAGCTGCCACTTCTGGCCGCAGGGGAAGGGCAGTTGCAGATCGGGGGCGGCGGCCATCGCGGGACCCGCCATGCCGAACACGCCGGCGGCCGCGATGAGTGCCGCGGTGATGCCGACCCGTAAGAAAGTGAATGGGGACATGAGTTTCCTCCAGGACATGCCGGAATGAAGCCGCCCCGGCGATGTCCTCACCCAGGCGTTCACTTCATATGTGTTTTTCCGTCATCACCTATGAGGCGGCGTTCACGATTTCCTGAGTTTCCGCCTCCGCTCGTCCCGTGACGCCTGCCTGCGGGCTCGACAATAAACGGTGACGGTATGTCGGAGGTATGTCGCGGCGGCGGCCGGAAATCGCCGGCTTTTCGCACGGTGAAACGCGTGCTCCGGCCGGGTCCGACCGCCGGATTCCGGCTAGGCGCCCTTCGCGCCGTCGACGAGCTCGCGCAGGATGTCCAGGTGGCCGTTGTGGCGGGCGGTCTCCTCCGTCATGTGGCCGATCACCCAGCGCAGCGTGAGGTGGTCGCCCCGGCTGTCGGTGCCCACGGACCTGGTGTCCAGATCGACGCCGGCGACGAGCTCGTCGACCAGCGCGCACTGCGCCTCGTACTCGGCCAGGAGCTGCTCCAGCGGCGCCTGCAGCGCGACGGTGAACTCGGCGTCCGGGTCGTCGTCGGTCCACGGCCCCCGGTCCTCGCCGCCCAGGAACATCACCTCGAACCACCAGTGTTCGTTCCAGCGCAGGTGGTTGACCAGGCCGGCGACGGTCATGAGGGGCGAGGTGGCCAGCGGCGCCTTCCTGGCGTCCTCGTCGGTGAGCCCCTCGCACTTGTGCCGCACGGTGTCGCGCGCGTAGCGGTGGAAGGTGGTCAAGGTGGCGCGCTCGTCCCACGTGGTGGGGGTGTCGGTCCTCTGCATCGCCCAAGCATGCCCGATCATCTGGGGGGTAGCAGTGCCGCATGAGGCTCATACTCGGGGTGCTGGCCCTGGCCCTGGCCACCGGCTGCGCCATCGACACGGCGGGGCCGGCCCGGGCGGCCGAGCGGTTCAGTGCCGCGATCGCCGCCCGGCAGAGTGAGGCCGCCTGCGCGCTGCTGGCCAGGAAGACCGCCGAGAAGCTGCCCGACTCCGGGCAGACCTGCGCCGAGGCGCTGCGTGAGCTGAACCTGGGCGACCCCGGCGGGATCACCGAGGTCAACGTCTGGGGCGACACCGCGCTGGTGCGGCTCGCGGGCGACACGCTCTTCCTGCAGCGTTACACCGACGGGTGGCGGGGCAAGGCGGCCGCCTGCGAGCCGGTGCCCGACCTCCCCTACGACTGCGAGGTGGAGAACTGATGCGGGTGATGTTCACGCTGACTCTGATCATCATCGTGTCGGGGCTGGCCTTCTTCTTCGGGATGGGACTGTCGCACCTATGAGCAGGATCAGGGACAACGCGCTGTCGATCGCGTTCATGGCGCTGTTTCTGGTGTGCCTGGCCGGGCAGGCGCTCGCGGGGATGCTCGACTACAACGAGCAGCAGCTCGTCGGAGGCGGCCAGCCGGTGGGCTACCTGGACTACATCACCTCCTCGAACTTCGCCGTGAACGTGGCGGAGAACTGGCAGTCGGAGTATCTGCAGTTCCTGCTGTTCATCCTGTTCACCATCTGGATGGTGCAGCGCGGGTCGCCGGAGTCGAAGGAGCCCGGCGAGGAGGGCGCCGAGTCGGACGAGAAGCAGCAGATCGGCCGCTACGCCGAGGCCGACTCGCCGGCCTGGGCACGGGTGAAGGGGCTGCGGCTGTGGCTGTACAGCAATTCGCTGGGGCTCACGATGGGGGCGATCTTCGTGCTGTCGTGGCTGGCGCAGTCGGTGGCGGGCGTGGCGTCCTACAACGCCGAACGGCTCGGCGACCTGCGCGACCCCGTCTCGTGGTCGTCGTACGTGACCTCGCCCGACTTCTGGAACCGCAGCCTGCAGAACTGGCAGTCGGAGCTGCTGGCGGTGCTGTCGATGGTGGTGCTCTCCATCTACCTGCGTCAGCGCGGGTCGCCCGAGTCCAAGCCGGTCGGGGCTGCGCACACGGCGACGGGCGTGGAGGGCTGAGGCGGCCAGGGCTCCCCGGTGACGACGGCGACGATCCGGGTGCCCGCCGCGAAGTGGCCGCGCCGTACGAGGTCGAGCAGGCCGTACAGCATCTTGGCGACATACACCCCCTCGACCTGGTGTCTCGCGGCGAACGCGGCGAGGGCGGGGGTCGTGCGGGCGTAGCCGCCGAAGTGGTAGTCGAGGTTGACCGACCAGTTCGGCCGGACGTGCCCGTACGCCTCCCGCTGCAGCCGGGCCACCTCATCGGCCAGGAACCCGGCTCCCTTCAGCACCGCGAACCCGAGTGCCCGCCGCCCTTCGGGCAGCCCCGCCGCGATGCCCGCCAGGGTGCCTCCGGTGCCCACGGGGCAGCAGATCACGTCGTACGCGCCGGTGATCTCCGCGGGCAGTTCGGCGCAGCCGCGCACGGCGGCCGCGTTGCTGCCGCCCTCGGGCAGGATCGTCACCTCGCCCCACCGCTCCCGCAGCGTCGCCTCGATCTCGGGCGTGTGCTTGCGCCGGTATGCGCCCCGGTCGAGGTAGTCCAGGCGCATCCCGCAGGACTCGGCGTAGGCGAGCGACGGGTTGAGCGGCTGGTGCCGCTCGCCGCGGATCACGCCGATCGTCTCGAACCCGTGCCGCCGCCCGGCCGCCGCGACCGCCCGGATGTGGCCGGAGTGGGCGCCGCCGAAGGTGAGCACGCGCGGGTGCCCGAGGTTGTGGCGCAGCTTGCGCGCCTTGTTGTCGTCACGCTTGAGGAAGATCCGCACGGTGCCGGGTGCCGGCAACTCCTCCATGCCTCTCCTTCGCCCGCGGTGCCACGTGGCGCTAGTCTACGGTCGGGCCAATGTTGAGGAGTGTTGGATTATGCGGGTTGTTGAAGCTTTCCGTGCCGCGTTCGGCTCGGACCCCGAGACGGTCTGGCACGCGCCCGGCCGGGTCAACCTGATCGGCGAGCACACCGACTACAACGACGGCTTCGTGCTGCCGTTCGCCGTGCCGTGGGGGGTCACCGCCGCCGTCACGCCGCGCGAGGACCGGACGATCCGCCTGCTCTCCCTCCAGTCCGGCTCCGCCGATCCCGTCACGATCGCCACCCACGAGGAGTCACGCGGCTGGACCCGCTACGTCGTCGGCGTCCTGGCGATGCTGGGCGATCGGGTGCGCGGCGCCGACATCGCGGTCGACGGCGACGTCCCGCAGGGCGCGGGCCTGAGCTCCAGCGCGGCGCTGGAGGTGTCGGTCGCCTCGGCGCTCAACGACCTGCACGACCTGGGCCTGACGCCCATGGAGATCGCCCTGCTCTCCCAGCGCGCCGAGAACGACTTCGTGGGCATGCCCTGCGGCATCATGGACCAGGCCGCCTCCGCCCTGTGCCAGGAGGGTCAGGCGCTGTTCCTCGACTGCCGCTCGCTCGGCTCCCGGGGCATCCCCCTCGACCTCGCCGCCGAGGGGCTGAGCACGCTGATCATCGACACCCGGGTGCACCACGAGCACGCGGGCGGCGAGTACGCCAAGCGGCGCGCCGAGTGCGAGTCGGCGGCCCGCAAGCTGGGCGTCGCGGCGCTGCGCGACGTCGAGGACCTGGCGGGGGCGCTGGAGCGGCTGCAGGGCGACGAGCGCAAGCGCGTCATGCACGTGGTGACGGAGAACCACCGGGTGGAAGCCCTGGTCGGCATGCTGCGCGCGGGCAAGCCCGCCGAGATCGGCGCGCTGCTCAACGCCTCACACCTGTCGCTGCGCGACCAGTACGAGGTGTCCTCGCCGGAGCTGGACGTGGCGGTCGAGGCGGCGGTCCGGGGCGGCGCCAGGGGCGCCCGGATGACCGGCGGCGGCTTCGGCGGCTCGGCGATCGCACTGGTCGCCGACGACCGCCTCGACAGCGTCAAGGAGTCGGTCTCGGCCGCCTACGCCGAGCGTTCCTGGGCGGCTCCCCGCTTCCTCCCGGCCACCCCGGCCAGGGGCGCCCACCGCGTCTCCTGACGGGGCTACAGCGGCGGGAAGTTCGGCGAGCGGCGCTCCAGGAAGCTCGCCACGCCCTCGGTGAAGTCCGGCCGCCCGAACGAGGCGGCCATCTCCCGGGTGGCCGCCCGCGCGGCCTCCTCCAGCGTCGCCGTCCAGTCTCCCCACACCTGCCGCTTGATCACCGCCATCGAGGCGGGTGAGGCGTTCGCGGCCAGGTCCCTGGCGTACTCCTGCGTCCGTTCCAGCAGCTCGCCGGCGGGCAGCGCACGGTTGGCCAGGCCCAGTTCGTACGCCTCCCGCCCGGTGAAGGTCCGGCCGGACAGGAGCACGTCCATCGCCCGCTGCTGGCCCATGACGCGGGGCAGCACCCACGACAGGCCGTACTCGGCGATGAGGCCGCGCCGCGAGAAGGCGGTGGTCCACTTGGCCTCCTCGGCGGTGAAGACCAGGTCGCAGACCAGGGCGTGCACCAGGCCGAGCCCGGCGCAGGCGCCGTTGACGGCCGCGACGACGGGCTTGGCGATGGTCGTCGGGTAGGTGTTGGGCCTGGGGTCCGGCTCCTCGTCGTAGTCGCCGGTCTGGATGGACGTCAGCGTCTGGAAGTCGGCGCCCGAGCAGAACCCCCGGCCCGCCCCGGTCACCACGATCGCCCGCACGTCCGGGTCCTTCTCCGCCTTGGCCAGCAGGTCGAAGTAGCGGCGGCCCATGGCGCCGGTCCAGGCGTTGAGCCGGTCGGGACGGTTGAAGGTGAGGGTCAGCACGCCCCGGTCGAGGGCGGAGAGCACGAGTTCGGCCATGGTTAACAGAAGCATGTTCTAGGCCGGGGGTGCAAGGCGGCTCAGTGGCGCGGCACGAAGTTCGGCGTGAGCGTCGGGTTGTCGTAGTAGCGGTGGAAGACCGGGGTGACGCCGCCCGAGATGGGCGGGACGATCCACGACCAGTCCGCCGGGCAGGTGCGCCCGGCCTTCTCCTCACGCGCCAGATGGGTCAGGAAGCGGCTCGACTCCGTGTGGTGGTCGGTCATCGTCACCCCCGCCGCCGCGAACGAGTGCAGCACCGCCACGTTCAGCTCCACCAGCGCGTGGTCGCGCCAGAGCGAGCGTTCGGTGGAGGTGTCCAGGCCGAGCCGCGCGGCCACCACCGGAAGCTGATCGTAACGGTCGGCGTCGGCCAGGTTGCGCGCGCCGATCTCCGCGCCCATGTACCAGCCGTTGAACGGCGCGCACGGATAGCAGACGCCACCGATCTCCAGGCACAGGTTGGAGATCGCGGGCACGGCGTGCCAGCGCAGCCCCAGCTCGGCGAACCAGGCGAACTCCGGGTGCGCGATCGGCACCTCCAGCACCGCGTCACCCGGCAGGTTGCCCAGCAGCGGCCCGCCGCCCGTGCCCGGATCGACGATCAGCGGCAGCACGTCGAACCGGCCGCCGCCGCCCCGCCAGCCCAGCTCGCGTGCCAGCGCGGTGAAGGCGACGTAGCGCGGGTCGCCGGCGACCGAGCCGTCCGCGCGCCGGTATCCGGCGTAGCGGATGAGCTGCTCGTTCAGCACCCGGGGCGCGGGACGGCCGGGCGCGTCGGGCGGGAACACCGTGATCACCGGCCTGATCCGCCCGTCGCCGGTGGCCTCACGCAGGTGCGCCACACACTCGACGGCCACACCCTCGGCGCCGGTGACGTCACGCCGGTCGCGCACCTTCAGCGACTTCCAGTAGAGGCGGCCGATGCAGCGGTTGCTGTTGCGCCAGGCCACCCTCGCGCCGAACTCCAGCTCCTCGCCGGTGTGGGTGTAGGTGCCCCGGCGGGCGATCTCGCGGGCGACATCGCGCAACCGGGCGTTCACGCCGCCGCCCGGGTTCTCCGCGTGGAAGAGCCTGATGAACCGTTCGGCTTCACGGACGTCGGTGTGGGTCTCGAAGGGGCGCAGGGACTTGATCCAGGTACGCACGCAGTATCCAGCACATTTCCGTTCACGGAGCGCCCCGCCGATTCCGGGTCGGCGGCGTCTCCTGCCGGCGGCGTCCTTTCCACGCCACCGTCCCGGCTTGTCCGCGGCAGCCGCGCCGGGGCGGGCCCCGGTGCGGCAGTCCCCATCCTTACCCGCCGATCCCTCCCGTGTCCGGCAAAGCACGCAAGTGCGTGACCTGACGGCTACTCGTCGTCATCCCCGGGCCTGCCTCTCCCCCGGAACGACCAAGGCCCCCTTCCCGGCAAGGGAAGAGGGCCTTGAGATGGCTCCCGCGATAGGACTCGAACCTATAACCTGCCGGTTAACAGCCGGCTGCTCTGCCGTTGAGCTACGCGGGATCGTGCTTGGCGCCGGTCGGCCGGGGCTTGGCCCCTCCGTCGTGCGCAGGAATAGATTAGCGCACTCCGGGAGTGCGTGTCGCATCGTCATCGGGGTAGGGCGGTGGGAGCGGAGGTGCAATCATGCGATATCGAATGTCATTCGTTGCGGGTCTGGCGCTCGGCTATGTGCTGGGCAGCCGGGCGGGCCGCGAGCGTTACGAGCAGATCAAGCGCACGGCCCAGCGCGTGGCCGACAGCCCCAGGGTGCAAGAGGCCGCCGGGGTGCTGAACGCGCAGATGACGAAGGTCGGCGGGATGGCTCGGGAGAAGATGAGCAACCGCCAGATGCCGTTCATGCACAGGCATGGCCACGACGGCGACCGCGGCACGGGCTGGCCGGACGAGACCGTCGACCAGACCAAGACCGGCGCGGGTCAGACCGGCATCCCCTACTGATCGGCGGCGTGGGCGTGTGACCGCTCGACCGGGTCACACGCCCATGCTGCGCCGCACTCCTTCGAGCGCCTGCTCGGCCTGCGCGCGCAGGCCCGGGTCCGCGGGGTCCAGGCCCTCGTCGAACACGAACGTCCAGCCCGTCACCTCCCCGCCCGGCCTGCGCCTGGCCACGAGCCGGACGCCGCCGCGGCCGGGCAGGTCCACGTGCTTGTTGACCACGATGGTGGCGTTGACGCGTTCGCGCAGGGTCTCGGGCAGCAGCCCGGGCTCGGTGACGGCCACCCGGTGGCGCTCGCCGCCGGTGGTGACCAGGCTCAGGCCCCCCTCGTCCCACGACGCCCGGTCCACGCTCTCGTACGGGATCCGGTCCCCGCCGGGCAGGTGCAGCGCCAGCGTGGTGGCCACCAGGAAGCCGTCGCCGGACGGCGTGAACGTGAGCACCCGTTCGCCCTGCTCGGTGGCCAGGGAACGGCGGACGTCGGCGGGCAGGCGGCGGAAGGCTTTCATGTCTCCAAGGTATCGGCGAGCAGGTCGAGGGTGAGCGCCGCGCTCCAGGAGAAGTCACGGCAGCCGCGCCCGCTGCCGTCGAACGGGTCGAAGCACTCGCGGAAGCCCGCCTGCCGTACCAGCCGCAGCGTGCCGTTGGTGAGCTGGCGGCCCAGGGCGTCGAGCGCGTGCACGCCGGCGGCGCGGCGCAGCAGCCAGTTGGTGTTCACCCAGGACGGCCCGCGCCAGTAGCGGGTGCGGTCGAACTGGGCGGCGCGGATCTCGCAGCTCGGCACCGGATAGCCGGTGGCGCCCATGAACCGGGCCGATTCGAGCACCGCGACGGCCGCGCTGACGTGGTCGCTGGGCAGCCCCGGGTCGAGCAGCGGCCCGAACGCGCCCACGGTGCACACCCGGATCAGCCGGTCGGCCCGCAGGTCTCGGGCGTAGAAGCAGCCGTCCCACAGGCGTTCCAGCAGCGCGTGCCTGATGCGCTCGGCCCGGTCGGCGTGCGGCGCGGGGTCGGCGCCCGCCACCGGCGCCAGTTCGGCCATGGCCTGGCAGGAGGCCAGCCAGATGCCGTTGAACATCGGGTCCTCGATGGCGAACGGGTGCTCGTCGCGCAGGTATCCGGGCCGGTAGCCGCTGTTGCGGTAGCGCAGGGCGAGCCACACATAGCGGTCGTGGTCGCTCTCGGGATGCCGCTCGTCCAGGTCGACGTTGCGGTAGCCGTAGCGGATCTCGGGGAGCGCGGCCAGCGCCTCGTCCCAGGCGGGGCTGTCGTCCATGCCCGATTCCCACGGGTGCACGATCGCGGCCAGTCCCGCGCCGCCCAGGTCGCGCGCCTCGGCCAGGTAGGCGTGCTGGGCGGCCAGCGCCGGGAAGGCCCGTGCGACGAACTCCGCGTCGCCGGTGTGCCGGTAGAGCCACCACAGGGCCAGCCCGTGCAGCGGCGGCGCGGTGAGGCCCGAGGTGAGCACGCGGGGCGCCGCCTCGTGGTCGTGCGAGCGCCAGACCGCCGGGCCGGGGAAGTACGCCTCGGGCGTGTGGAAGACGATGTGCGGGAGCATCCCGGTCGACCACTGGCCCCGTAACAGGCTGAGCAGCTCGGCCCGGGCCCGGTCGGGGTGATGGCGGGCCAGGCCGATCACCACGAACGCGGAGTCCCAGCTCCATTGGTGCGGGTAGAGGCCGGGCGCGGGCACGGTGGCGCTTCCCGTCCAGTTCGCCTCGAGCACGGACAGTGCCTCGCGCCCGAGCGCGGCGTCGTCGACCGCTGGCCGCGCCTCCATCAACCCACTATGCGCCGGAAGGCCCGATGAAGCTACGCCCGGCCGAACCACTTCGAGGCGAGCACCACGGCGACGGCCACACCGCCGATGATGAGACCCCACTTGAGCAGCCCCAATGCGAAACCGAGCAGGGGGCCGACGAGGAAGAGGGCGGCCACGACCGCCAAGATGATGAGCAGAATTCGTCCCATGTCCATGACGGTACGAGATCATTCAAGCGAATTGCAGGCGCTTGGGGGTGTAATCAGGGACAAGTCAGGGACCACCCTTACTTCTGGAACCAACCGGTCAGGCCCCCCGTTGTGCCGGTAAACGGCGGGGGCCCGTTGCACGGGGAGCGTGATGAGCCTGGGACCACCGATGAGCAGGGAAGGCGCCGAACACGCGCTGCGAACCCGGGCCGCCGAACGCGACCGCATCTCGGGTGACCTGCTCGACCTGGAATCGCACACCACCCACCAGTTGCTCAAGGGAGCCTCCTTACGCGGGGACACGCTGCGGCGCTGGGGCGCGGCGCTGGACGCGCTGAGCACGCTGTGGTCGCTGAACGACGCCTACCGGGCCGTGCTGCGTGCCGCCGAGCAGGTCAGGGCCGAGCGCGCCCGGCTGGGCGGCGAGCAGCTCGAACGGCTGACCGAGCTGCTGTCGGGACCCTCGGTGGTGCTGAAGGCGCCGGCCAGGCCCGTCGAGCAGCGCTCGCTGTTACCCCAGGCCGACGAGCGGCTCACGCTGGACGAGACCGTGATGCGGATGGACGCCGCCTTCCGGACGGCCACCGACGTGCTCACCGAGATCGACGCCGCCTGGACCGCGCTGCTGCCCCGCCTCGACGAGGCCGACCGCACGCTGCGCGACGTGCGTGACCTGTACGACCGCCTCGGCGAACCGGCCGACCTGGCCGGCGCCGAGGCCGACCTCAGACGGCTGCGCGCCGCCGTACTGGAGGACCCGCTGGACCCCGGGCCGGTCAAGCTGGAGCTGGACCCGATCGTCCGCGGCCTGGCGGGCACCCGCGCCGGCCTGGAGCGGGCGGTGGCCGTCAAGGACGGCTACGCGACCCGCCGCGAGAACCTCGTGGCCGCCCTGGACCTCGTCCGCGCGGCGGAGAGCGAGGCGCGGCTGACCCACGGCCGCGTCGTGGTGAAGATCGCGCTGCCGCCGGAGGCGCAGCCGCGCAGCCGGGTGCCGGAGCTGACCGCCGAACTCGCCGCGCTGGACGTCTCGGCCGGCACCTGGGTGGAGCGGGCCGAGCGGCTGACCGGGCTCGAACAGCGCGCCCGGGAGGCCGCCGAGCAGGCCAGGGCCACGGCGGCGGGGCTGGCCGGGCTGATCGGCAGGCGCGACGAGCTGCGCGGGCTGCTCGGCGCCAGCCAGGCGAAGGCGGCACGCCAGGGCACGGTGGAGGATCCCGAGGCCCTGCGGCTGTACGAGCGGGCGCGGCTGCTGCTGTGGACGGCGCCCTGTGACCTGATCAAGGCGGCCCGGGCCGTCGAGCTGTACAAGCGTGCGATTCACGGAGGTAGCCGATGACGTCCTGCGCTCAGCCCGGGTGCACGGGCACGATCGACGACGGGTACTGCGACCTGTGCGGTCACGCGGCGGCGGCGACGGCCGCCGGGCCCGTCGTGTTCCCGGCGTCGCCCGCCACGGGCTCCGCGGCCCCGGCCGCCCTGTCGCAGCCGCTGACCGGCGGACCGCCGTCGGCCCCCGTCACCGGGCCGGTGAGCGGCCCGGGAAGCGGCCAGGTGAGCGCCGCCGTGACCGGCCCGGCGAGCAGCGGGCGGTCACGGTCGGGCGTGGTGGCGGGGCTCGCCGACCTGCCCTCGGCGCCCTACCGCGACCCGGCGGACGCCGTGCTGAGCGACCCGATGGTGCCCGAGAAGAACCGGCACTGCGCCAACCCGGACTGCGGCAAGCCCGTCGGGCGCTCGCGCGACGGACGGCCGGGGGTGGCCGACGGCTTCTGCCCGCACTGCGGCACCCGGTTCTCCTTCACCCCCAAGCTGGCCAGGGGCGACCTGGTGGCGGGGCAGTATCGGGTGCTGGGCTGCCTGGCGCACGGCGGGCTCGGCTGGATCTATCTGGCCGCCGACGAGAACCTGGACGGCCTCTGGGTGGTGCTCAAGGGCCTGCTCAACACCGCCGACCCGGAGGCGCTGGAGTCGGCCAGGGCCGAGAAGAAGTTTCTCACGCTGGTCGACCATCCGAACATCGTCAACGTCTTCAACTTCCAGCGCTCCGGCGGCCTCGACTACATCATCATGGAGTACATCGGCGGCCCGTCGCTGCTGGAGCTGCGCCGCCAGGGGCCGCTGCCGCTGCGCGAGGCGCTGATCTACGGCCGCGAGATCCTGCGCGCGTTCGCCTACCTGCACGAGCAGGGCCTGGTCTACTGCGACCTCAAGCCGGCCAACGTCATCCGCTTCGGCAGGCGGCTCAAGCTCATCGACCTCGGCGCCGTACAGCAGCTGGGGTCCGCGGCGGGCACCTCGTGGGTGACGGTCGGCTACCACGCGCCGGAGCTGGACACCCGGCCGTCGTCGGTCGCCTCCGACCTCTACACCGTGGGCAGGACGCTGGCGGTGCTGGCCGTGCCCGGGTTCAGCCCGACCAAGAACGGCGTGGCCGCCCCGCTGCCCGACGACTGCGGCCACGAGTCGTTCGGCCGGCTGCTGCGCCGGGCCACCGCGCCGGACCCGGCGGACAGGTTCCAGAGCGCCGAGGAGATGGAGGAGCAGCTCGTCGGCGTGCTGCGGGAGATCAGCGCCGCCGCCGACGGCGTTCCGTACCCGGCCGCGTCCACGCTGTTCGGGCCCGAACGGCAGGCGGTGGGAGCCGGGCCGGCCGACGTCGACCACCGGGTGTTCGACGCGCTCGACCCGAAGGAGATCGCGGCCGCGCTGCCCGTGCCGCTGGTGGACCCGGCGGACCCGGCCGCGGGCGCGCTCGCCGGGCTGGCCGGGCGGCGGCCGGACGAGCTGCTGGCCCAGGTGGCGGCGATGGCGCCGACCCCCGAGACCCGGCTCACGCTGGCCAGGCTGCACGCCGAGAACGGCTCGGCGGAGGCGTTCACGGTGCTGGACGATCTGTCGGCGGATCTCCCCGGCGACTGGCGCGTCACCTGGTACCGCGCGGTGGCGGGGCTCAGCACGGGCGACCTGCCCCAGGCGGCGCGGATGTTCGACGCGTGCGTGTCGCTGCTGCCCGGCGAGATCGCCCCCCGGCAGGGGCTGGCCTACGCGCTGGAGTGCTCCGGCCGCGACGCGACCCGCTGGTACGAGAGCGTGTGGCGGACCGACCGCTCCTACGTCAGCGCCGCGTTCGGGCTGGCCAGGACCTGGCGGATGGACGTGCTCGACGAGGTGCCCGCCACCTCCAGCCACCACGTGGCCGCCCAGCTCGCGCTGGTCGCGGCCGCCGCCAGGACCGCCGCGTCGGGGCCGGACGAGCCCAGGGCGCTGGCCGGGGCCGTCGGCGGCCTGGACCGCCTGCCCGACCTGGATCCGCGCCGCCGCAACCGTCTCACGGCCGAGGTCCTGCGCGCCGCCCTGACCTGGCTCGGCACCGGCACGCCGGACCCCGCCCTGCAACTGGCCGGCACCTCGCTCACCGAGCGGGGTGTCCGCCGGCGGCTGGAGACCATCTACCGCGACCTCGCCGGCGCGGCCGCCTCCCGCCAGGAGCGGCACGCCTTCGTGGACCTGGCCAACGCCGTACGCCCCCGGACGTGGATATGAGCTGCCCCTTCTGCGAGGCCCCCGTGGTCGCCGGCGACGCGTTCTGCGAGACGTGCGGCCACTCGCTGACCTCCCCCGCCTGTACGTCCTGCGGCGCGCCCGCCGTGGACGCCGAGGGCTACTGCGAGCGCTGCGGCCTGCGTCAGCCCACCGGGCGCGACCACGCCGAGCTCGAACTCCCGGACGGCACCGCCGGCATCACCGACCGCGGCCTGCGCCGCGCCCGCAACGAGGACGCCTTCAGCCTCGTCCCCCTGGCTCCACGGGGCACGGTCCCCGTACCGGAGTCGGCGGCGACCGTCCCCCGTCGACCGGCGGACGCGGACGCGCGTGATGGCGGCGGGGCGCCCGCCGTGGTCGCGGTCGTGTGCGACGGGGTCGGGAGCTCGCCCAGAGCCGACGACGCGTCGTCCGCCGCCGTCGAGGCGGCGGCGGACGCCCTGGCCAGGGGCCTGACGCACGAGGAGGCGTTCGCCCTGGCCGGCCAGGCCGTCCGCAAGCTGGCGACCGGCCCGGACGACGCCCCGGCCTGCACCTACGTGGCGGCGGTCGCCCGGCCGGACCGGGTGAGCATCTGCTGGGCCGGCGACTCGCGGGCCTACTGGCTGCCCGACGGCACCCTGCTGACCGAGGACGACGTCGCGCGCGGCGGCGAGATCACCGCCTGGCTCGGCGCCGACTACCCCGACGTGACGCCCAGGACCCGCGTCTTCACCCCTCCCGGCCCCGGCCTGCTGCTGGTGTGCAGCGACGGCCTGTGGCGCTACCTGAACGGTTACGCCTTCCCGGCCGCCGGGACCCCGCTCGGCATGGCCCGGCGGATGCTGCGCCACGCGCTCGACTCCGGCGGCCACGACAACGTGACCATCTGCCTGATCCCCCTAGGAGGCACGCATGGGTGACCAGCCCACTTTCACGCTCCATGTCGACCAGAACAAGTACCTGCCGACCGACGGCAGGGAAGTGCACGCGGTGCTCACGGTCACCTCCTCCGGAGGCGCCCCGGCGGACGTCTCGGCCACCGAGGCCGCGGAAGTGATCATCGTGGACACCTCGGGCTCGATGAGCGGCAGCAAGATCCGTGACGCCAGGCAGGCCGCCGCCACCGCCGTGGAGACCCTGCGCGAAGGCGCGTACTTCGCGGTGATCTCCGGGACGGGCTCGGCCAAGGTCGTCTACCCGGGCGGCGGCCGGCTCGTCCAGGCCGACCAGGCCACCAGGGCGGAGGCCATCCGGGCGATCGGCAAGCTGAGCGCCAGCGGCGGCACCGCGATCGGCGAATGGCTCAAGCTGGCCGGCCACCTGCTGTCGGCCCACCCGAACGCGGTGCGGCACGCCATCCTGATGACCGACGGGCAGAACAACGAGCGCGACTCCGTGTTCGAGTCCGTGCTGAAGGCCTGGAGCGGCAAGTTCACCTGCGACTGCCTGGGCATCGGCACCGACTGGAAGACCGGCGAGTTGCGCAAGGTGGCCGAGGCGCTGCTCGGCACCGTCGAGTTCGTCAGGAACCAGCACGAGCTGGAGGACTTCTTCCGCCGGATCATCCAGACCTCGATGAGCAAGACGGTGCCCGACCTGGCCCTGCGCCTGTGGGTGCCGCAGGGGGCCCGGCTCCTGTTCGTCAAACAGGTCATCCCCGAGCTGTTCGACCTGACGGGCAAGCGGGTCGACGTCAACCCGCTGACCGGCGACTACCCGATCGGGGCGTGGGGCGCCGAGGAGCGCGAGTACCACATCTGCGTGGAGGTGCCGCCCGGTCAGGCCGGCACGGAGATCCGGGCCGGCTGGGTGAAGCTGGTGCGCCCCGACACCCAGCACGAGTACGCCAAGGGCAACGTGCTCGCCCAGTGGACCGACGACCTGGCCCTGTCGACGCGGATCAACCACCGCGTCGCCCACTACACCGGCCAGGCGGAGCTCAACGACCTCATCCAGGACGGCCTCAGCGCCCGCGCCGCCGGCGACGTCGACGGGGCCACCGCCCGGCTGGGCAGGGCCATGAAGCTGGCCACCGAGTCCGGCCGCGAGGACACCGCCCGCCTGCTGAACAGGCTCGTCGAGGTCGACCCCGGGGACGGTACGGCCAGGCTGCGCAGGAACGTGGACAAGGCCGACGAGATCGAGCTCGACACCGTGTCGGTCCGCACCAGCAGGCTGCGCAAGAGTGAGGAGGGCAGCTGATGGTGACCTGCCCTCAGGGCCACCAGTCGGACAGCGACGACTACTGCGACACCTGCGGCATCCAGATCCCGGCCGCCGGCGCCCCCTCCGGCGGCCGGAGCGGCACGCACGAGAGCACGCCCCAGCCGAGCAGCCCGTCCGACGCCGCGCGGGCCGGGGCCGAGAGCTGCCCGGTCTGTCAGATGCCGCGAGCCGGGCAGTTCTGCGAGCGGTGCGGCCACTCCTTCGCCGGTGCCGCCCCCGCCCGGGGGCCGGTGACCGGGGCGGGGGCCGGGGCGCGGTGGGAGGCGGTGGCCGCGGCCGACCGGGCCTACTACGAGCAGGTGATCGGCCAGGGCGGCCCGGACGCCGGTTCCATCGCCTTCCCGCCGTACTGCCCGGAGCGGTCCTTCCAGATGGCCGGCGACCAGGTGCGCATCGGCCGGGAGAGCAAGGCGCGCGGCCTCCGGCCGGAGATCGACCTGACCGGCCCGCCGCAGGACCCGGGCGTGTCGCACCTGCACGCGGTGCTGCTCCCCCAGCCCGACGGCTCGTGGGCGCTCGTCGACCCCGGCTCCGCCAACGGCACCTACGTCAACGGCAAGCCCGTCGCCGTCAACGTGCCCGTGCCGGTGGGCCTGGGCGACCGCATCCACCTGGGCGCGTGGACGGTCATCACGATCAGGGAGGGCACGCCTTGACGATGACGCCCACCGTGTCCCCGGGGCCCGCGGGGCCCCCGGGGCCCGCTGTGCCCACCGCCCAGCCGGCGCGGCCGGCGGGCGCGGCTGTGGCGGCGGGGGGGGGGGGCCGGTTCTTTTACACAACTGTAGCCGCCGCCGGAAAGGGGAGAGGGGGATTTGGGGGGTGCCGGCGCTTTTAA
>NZ_LAVL01000142.1 GCF_001083785.1 Nonomuraea sp. SBT364 | reverse complement strand
GCCGTTCAGATCGCCGGGCTCGGCCTGACCGTCCCGCCGAGGCGGCGAGGGCGGCGAAACGGCCGGGGTGACCGCGACCGGCGGAGGCACGTCGGACGGCACAGGCGCTGGCTGGCGGGCGGCGGCGGGGCGGGCGCTGCGGGGACGGGCGGGGCGGGGCGGGGGGGGGGGGGGGCCCGGCGGGGGGGGGGGGACGGGGGGCGGCCGTCGCCGATGGATCGCCGATTACGGGAGCTGGCCGGCTCCGCCCTGCACGAGGACCCCGCGCACCGCCCCAGCGCCCGCCACCTGCTCATGTCCCTGCTCGACGCCCCGCAGTCCCAGCAAGGCCGCCTGTTACCCCCCGAGCCCGTCGACGACCCTCCCCTGGGGGCCCGGGCCGAGGAGCTCTACCTGAAGCTCGCCGTGCCCGACCAGGCCCTGGCCCCCGAGGTCTTCCTGCGCCTCGCCCCGGACACCGTACGCGCGGACCTGGTCGTCGGACGCACCCCGGAGCAGGCGGCCGCCATCGACCGGGTGCTCAGCACGTACGGCGAGGCGGGGCTGCTGGAACGCGCGGACGGCAGGGTGACGATGGCCTGCGGGGGGCTCCCGGCGGCCTGGCCGAGGCTGCGCGCCTGGCTGGAGGCCGAGCGCTCGGGGCTGGCCGTGCAGCGGGAACTGGCCGGGGCGGCGCGCCGGTGGGAGGAGGGCGGGCGGCGGAGCGCGGACCTGTTCCGCGACGCCGCCCTGGACCGGTCGCTGGCCTGGGCGGCGGGCGACCGGCGGCACGTGACGCTGAACGCCCGCGAGCAGGCGTTCCTGGACGCCTGCCGGGCGATGGCGCGCAGGCGGGCGCGGCTGTGGCGGACCGGGGTGGCGGGGGCGGCGGCGGTCGCGCTGACCGTGGTGCTCCTCTGGCAGGGCGGCGCCGCCGACGGGCGGCTGGAGCAGGCGATGGCCAAGGTGGCGGCGTCACGGGCGGAGGCGGCGCGCGGAGCCGACCCGGTGACGGCGCGCAAGCTGGCGCTGGCCGCGTGGAGCCTGGCGCCGGTGGCCGAGGCGCGCCGGGCGCTGGCGGGGGCGGCGGCGGACCCGGCGGTGGACGCGTTCGCCGACCCGCACGCCACCGAGCGGTCGCTGCACGCGCTGTCCGGCGACGGGGGCAGGCTGGCGTCGCTGGCGGGCGGGACGCTGCGGGTGTACGACGTGACCGGGCGGCGGCTGGTGGCGTCGGCGTCGGCGCCGGACCAGAGCGTGCGGGCGATGGCGTGGGCGCCGGACGGGCGGACGCTGGCGCTGGTCGGCGTGGACCGGTCGTACCTGTGGAACACCGGCTCGGGGCTGGGCGTGGGGCGGCCGTTCGGGCGCGGGCTGGGCGCGCCGGGCGAGCAGGCGGCGTGGTTCAGCCCGGGCGGCGGGCTGCTGTTCGCGGCGGCGCGGCAGTCCGGCGAGCGGTGGGCGTGGGACCTGCGGAAACGGCGGGCGACGCTGGTGGGCGAGTACGCGGTGGCCGGGCCGCGTGATCGGGTGGCGCTGGTGTTCTCCGGCGGCCGTTCGCATCTGCGTTACCTGCCGACGGGGGCGACGACCGCGCGGCCGTGGCTGGACCGGATGCCGTGGGAGTACGCCGCGTTCGCGCCGGACGGGGAGCGGGTGGCGATCGCGGAGGAGAGCGGGATCCAGGTCTACGGGCTGGACGGGGTGCCGACGCTGCCGTTCCGGCTTCAGCCGTCGCCCGGGCGCCCGGTCTTCAGCGCCGACGGGCGGGCGCTGGCCGCGACGAGCGGCGAGCGGGTGAGCGCGTGGCGGCTGACGGACGGCAGACTGCTGGCCGACCGGTCGGTGCCCGCGCCGGGGACCGACCGCCCGGCCCAGGCCGCCCTCAGCCCGGACGGCCGCCGGTTGCGCGTCCTGGCCGGGCGCGGCACCGTCCTCACGATCGACCTGGCCGCCTCCCCCGCCCCGCGGGATCCGGAGCGGGCGGCGGCGGCGGTCTGCGCGGGCTACGGGGGGCTGTCGGGCGCGGAGTGGGCCAGGCACCTGCCAGAGGTCACCTACCGGGACGTCTGCTGACCGCCGAGCATGCCCGCCAGCAGCTCACGCAGCGCCTCGCGGATCTCGTCCAGCGACGGTTCCGTCCCGGCCCCGGCTATCGCGTCGAACATGATGCCCTCGCCGTACGCGACGAGCCTGCGGCCGTGCCGAGCCGGATCGGCGGAGCCGGCGGCGGCGAGCAGGGCGACGGCGGGGTCGCGGAAGCGGCGGCCGGCCCGGTCGTAGATGCGGCGCAGCTCGGGCCGCCGGGTCGCCTCCAGCGCCAGCTCGTAGCGGGCCAGCGTGCGCCGGCGGTCGTGGAGCTGGACCTGGAGCACCCGGGCCAGGAGGTCGGGCAGTTCGGCGACGGTCGGCGGCTCGCCCACCAGGGCTCCGGCGAACACCTGCTCCTCCAGCGCGGTGAGCCGGGAGAGCGTCAGCTCCAGCAGCGCGGCGCGGGTGCGCGCCAGGTTGGACGTCGAGCCGGGCGGCAGCCCCGCGGCCTCGTCGACGGCGCGGTGGGTGAGGCCGCGCATGCCCCGCTCGGCCAGCAGGGTGATGGCCGCCTCCGCCACGGCCTCTGAACGCTTCACGGAACCTGATACTACAGTTGTAGTCCCAACTACAGCCGTAGTAGATTGTCACTACAGACGTAGTTGGGGGAGTGCGGAGATGAAGGCTGTAGTGATCGGCGGGGGCATCGGCGGCCTGGCCGCCGGCATCGCGTTGCACCGCGCCGGCTGGCACGTGGACGTGCTGGAGCAGGCTCCGGAGCTGGAGCCCGTCGGCTCCGGTCTGGCGGTGGCGGCCAACGGGCTGCGCGCCCTCGACGTGCTCGGCCTGGGCGACCGGGTGCGCAAGCTGTCGAACGTCGAGGGCCAGGTGGGCATCCGCCGCCACGACGGCCGGTGGCTCACGCACATCACCGAGGACAAGGCGCAGGAGCTCTACGGCGACTCGGTCGTCGTCATGCTGCGCGCCACACTCGTCGAGCTGCTCGCGGAGGCGCTCGAGCCGGACCGGCTGCGGCTCGGCACGACGGTCACGGGCGTGGACGCCGCCACCGGGACCGTGCGCACCGGGGCGGGCGAGCTGACCGCCGACCTGGTCGTGGCCGCCGACGGCATCCACTCGCCGGTGCGGGCCGCGCTCTTCCCCGGGCACCCGGAGCCGGTGTACGCGGGGGTGACGACGTGGCGAGGGCTGGCCGCCAGGCCGCCCGGGCCGATCCGGAGCTCGGAGAGCTGGGGCCGGGGCACCGTGTTCGGCGTCCACGCGCTGGACGACGACCTGGTCTACTACTACGCCACCGACCTGTCACCCGCCGGGGCCCCGCACGGCGACGAGCGGGCGGAGCTGCTGCGCCGGTTCGGCGGCTGGCACGAGCCGATCCCCGCCCTGCTGGCGGCCACCGAGCCGGCGCACATCCTGCGCAACGACCTCTACTACCTGCGCGAGCCGCTGCCCGCGATGCACGCGGGCCGGGTGGCGCTGCTGGGCGACGCGGCCCATCCGATGACGCCCAACCTGGGGCAGGGCGCCTGCCAGGCGATCGAGGACGCGGTCGTGCTCGGGCACCTGGCGGGCGGCGACCTGGCCGCCTACACGGCCGCGCGGCTGCGGCGGACGGCGGACGTGGTGCGCCGTTCCATGTCGATCTGCCGGATCACCAAGGTGCGCAACCCGCTCGCCGTGGCCGTGCGCGACGGGGCGATCTCGCTGGCGACGCGGTTCACGCCCGATCTGATGCTGCGCTCAATGGACGGGATTCTGGGATGGCGGCCGCCGGCTTCGCCGGGGAGTGATCGGGCGTCAACCGGCCCAGCGTGATCGTGCCGGCGATGGTCAGCGCCGCCGCCAGCAGCGCGGGCACCGCCGTGGCGGGGCTGGTCGGCAGCGGCTCGCCGAGCAGCAGCGCGCCGGCCAGCACCGAGGTGATCGGGTCGACGACCTGCACGCCCGCGTAGGCGATGCCGAAGTAGCCGACCGCGTAGGAGCGCTGCAGCAGCACCGTGGCGCAGATCAGCAGCACCGGGATGGCCAGCGTGAACCAGTGCAGCAGCCGCCCCAGGTCACCCTCCATGCCGCCGCCCACCACCCGGACGAAGGTGGACACGCTCGCGGTGGCGACGCCCGCGCTGACCGCCAGCAGCAGCGCCTTGTTCGCCCCCCGGGCCCGGATCGCGGCCACCTGGGTGACCAGCACGAGCAGCGCGATCACCCCGATGAACCCGAGCGCCGCGCCGTCGCCCAGCCGGGGCGTGACGTGGTGCGACGGCACCAGCATCATGAGCCAGATCAGGCCCACCGCCACCGCGATCGAGCCGAAGATCTCCGCCTTGTACGGTTTGCGGCCGTACATGTAGGCGGCCAGCGGCACCGCGAACACCAGTGTGGCCACGCTGATCGGCTGCACCGCGACCAGGGGCGCGAAACTCAGCGCCACCGCGTGCAGGCACGCGCCGGTCAGGCTGATGATGCCGCCGATCCACCAGCGGGGCCGCCGGGCCAGCCTGAGTGAGGCGCCCTCCGCCACTGCCTCGAACTGTTGCAGCGCCGCGCCCACGGCGTAGCCCAGCGCGCCGGCGAGCGCGATGAGGAGGCCGACCCAGGTCATGGGCGCCCACGCAGGGGCAGAGATCCTTCCAAGAGCATTAACCCAGCTTAGATGCGCAGCAATGCACTCGAATCATCCTTTAGGCCAATCTTGGCCTACTTCACTTCTCCGGGCAGACGCAGAACAGGTGACCATCAGGATCCCGCAACACGATCCAGCCCACCCCCTCATCCGTCACACCCGGCTGGAAGTCGGGCTTGGTGGCGCCGATCGCGAGGTACTCCTCGACCGCCTTCCCCACGTCCGGCACCCGGAAGTCGAGATGGAACTGCTTGTCCGGGCCCGGCCACTCCACCGGCTTGCGGTCGGGCACCCGGCCGAAGTAGAGGGACGTGCTGCCGTCGCTCACGGCGGCGTACTCGTCCTCGGCATAGGTGATGGGCAGGCCGGTCACCTGGTGGTAGAACTCGGCCATCTTCCTGGGCTCATCGCAGTCGATGGTGACCGCGATGAGGTTCGCCTTCGTCGTCATGCCCATCAGTCTGCCGGGTGTACCTGCCACCCTCTGTCAGGTACGCGAGCCGCCTTTGACGCGCTTGAGAATCCGGTCCCACTCGGTGCCGAACGGGTTGTCCTGCACCAGGTACGTCCAGGTCGCCTGGGGACGCTTGAGGTCGGGCTCGGGCGCCTCGAACGACTCCAGCGAACGGCGCTCCACCTCGGCCAGCAGTTGCTTGTATTCAGCCACCGCCTCCCGGTGGAACTCGTCGATCGGGCTCATCCGGCCCAGCGCCCGCAGGTGGATGCCCTCGCGCAGGTCGTTGAGGAACGCCAGGTGCTCGGTCCAGCAGCGGTCGATCGCGTGCAGCACGATCTGCCTGGCCGTCTCCTCCCGGGTGTCCTCGGGCATCGACTCCCAGCGTCCGGCGTCGGCCTCCTTGAGCGCCTTGGCCGCCGCGTCACTGTGCAGGACCTTGTCGCGCCACTCCAGGATGAGCTCGCGCTGCTGCTCCAGCAGCCGGGTGTAGCGCCAGGTGTTGCGGTGGATCTGCAGGTTGACGCCCTCCGCCACCCGCTGGGCGTGCCCCACCAGGTAGGCGCCCCGGCGGTGGCGGACGATCCCGTCGGCGTCGGCGGCGGGCGGCCGCTCGTCCGGCGTGAACTGGGTGATCAGCTCGTCGCCCATGCTGACGAAGAACACCGAGCCGCCCGGGTCGCCCTGACGGCCCGCCCGGCCGCGCAACTGGTCGTCCAGGCGGCTGCTGGAGTGGCGGCCGGAGCCGATCACGTACAGGCCGCCCAGTTCGGCGACGCCGTCGCCGAGCCTGATGTCGGTGCCGCGGCCGGCCATCTGCGTCGAGACGGTGATCGCGCCGCGCTCCCCCGCCCTGGCGATGATCGCGGCCTCTTCGGCGTCGTTCTTGGCGTTGAGCACCACCGGCTCCAGGTCACGGCGCTGGAGCAGCTTGGCCAGGTTCTCCGACTCGGCCACGTCGAGGGTGCCGATGAGGATGGGCCTGCCGGTCTCGTGCGCCGCCTGGATCTCCTCGACCAGCGCCGCGTCCTTGTCGGGGACCGTCGGGTAGATGCGGTCGGGCTCGTCCTTCCTGACGCACGGCCGGTTGGACGGGATCACCGCGACCTTCAGCCCGTAGAACTCGCCGAGCTGCTCGCTCACCGCCACGGCCGTGCCCGTCATGCCGCACACCCTCGGGTAGCGCCTGATCAGGCCCTGGACGGTGATCGAGTCGAGGATCTCGCCCTTCTCGCTCGGCGGCAGCGCCTCCTTGGCCTCGACCGCCGCCTGCAGCCCGGCGGGCCAGCGCTGCAGCACCGCCACGCGGCCGCGCGAGGGGTTGATGAGCTGCACCTTGCCGTCGCGCACGATGTAGTCGACGTCGCGGGCCAGCAGGGCGTGGGCGTGCAGGGCCAGGTTGACCTCGATCAGGGTGCCCGGCTCGTTCTCGTCGTAGAGCTCGACGCCCAGCAGGTTCTCCACCGTCTCGGCGCCCTTGGGCGTCAGGTAGACGTTGCGCGCCTGCTCGTCGATCTCGTAGTGGTAGCCCCGGATCAGCTGCCTGACCAGCGCCGCCAGCTCCGGCACCGCGTTGCCGGCGTCGGCCGCCCCGGCCATCACCAGCGGCACCCGCGCCTCGTCGACGAGCACCGAGTCGGCCTCGTCGATCAGCGCGACCTCCGGCGCCGGCACGATGATCTCGTCGCCGGAGGTGCGCATCCGGTCGCGCAGCACGTCGAACCCGATCTCGCTCACCGGGCCGTAGGTGACGTCCCTGGCATAGGCGTCGCGCCGCTCCTCCGGGGTGGAGTTCTGGTCGATCCAGCCGACCGACACGCCCATGGCCTCGTAGAACGGCGCCATCCATTCGGCGTCGCGCCGGGCCAGGTAGTCGTTGACGGACATCACGTGCACGCGCTTGCCCTGCAACGCGTAGCCCGCCGCCGCCATCGCCCCGGACAGCGTCTTGCCCTCGCCGGTGGCCATCTCGGCCACCTTCCCGTCGAGGAGCGCGAGCGTCCCGAGCAACTGCACGTCGTACGGCCTGAGCCCCAGGGTGCGGTCGGCGGCCTCACGCGCGACGGCGCAGAACTCGGCCAGGTCGCTCATGTCCGGCTCAGGCAGTTCGTCCAGCTTGCCGATACGGTCGGCGCGGGCGTGGGCCGCCTTGACGACCTTCTGGTACGGCGTCAGGGGGGTGCCGCCCGGACGGTCCAGCAGGTTCCTGACAAATCCCGATATCGAGGCCACAGTTCCTCCAACGCACGCTCCGCCGGCACCGTTCCCTCCGTACCGGCGGCCTGGGAGCGGAGCGACGGCACGACAGGCGTCGCCGTACGGACCCTAACCCATACGGCGACACCCACCGACGCTACTCCTCCCGCGCCCGCGCCACCGCCGCCACCAGCAGCAGTACGCATCCCGCCCAGGCGAGCGGCGTGAGGCGTTCGCCGAACACCAGCACGCCGAGCACCGCCGCCCCCGCCGCCTCCCCCAGCGACACGATCGACACGGTCGTGGCCCGCAGCGCCGTCAGCGCCCGGAAGAACAGCCCGTACGCCAGCGCCGTCGGCACCGCACCCAGATAGCCGAGCAGCGCCACGCTCTGCCACCCGCCCTCCGGCAGCACCCCGCCGGCCAGCGCGAACGGCGCCAGGCAGACGGCCCCCACCACGAAACCGCCGACGGCCATCCCCCGCGAGCCGGCCCGGTGCCGCCGCGAGTACAGCGTGACCCCCGCGTACCCGGCCGCCGACACCAGCCCGAGCCCCACCCCGAACGGCGTGGCGGCCGTCCCGGAGGCGACGGGGGCGGTGGCGTGGCCGGCCGGTTGGGCGGTGAGGAGCAGGAGACCCGTGAGGGCGACGAGGAGGGCGGCGAGACCGGCGCGGCCGAGGCGTTCGCCGAGGAGGAGCCGGCCGCCGAGCGCGGTGAAGACCGGGGTGGCGCCCATGGTCACCACCGTGGCGATCGCGACGCCGGAGCAGGAGATGGCTCCGAAGTAGGCGGTCTGGTAGACGGCCATGCCGACGCCCACGACGACGACGCGCCTGTCGAGGCGGAGACCGCGGGCGAGGGGCAGCAGGAAGAGCGCCCCCAGGAGGTAACGCCAGAAGGACACGTCCAGGGCGTCGAGACCGCCCGAGGCGAACAGCAGGGCACCGGCGGCGCCCCCGGTGCCCCACGCCGCGGCGGCGGTGGCGACGTACCAGGTGGCACGCCGGGTGGTGAGCTGGGTGGTGAGCTGGGTCATGACAGATTGCTCCGGTATGGAGTGGTGGAATGGGCCCGTATGCGGGCAGCAACCACCACCGGATCCGTCAGACCCGGAAAATCAGGAGAGGCCGCCCGCTACAGGGCGGGCGGCGGCGAACAGATGAAACGCGGCATGCGCACACCCTAGCCCCGGCTCATCCCGTCGAGCGGTCAGGGCCTGCGGGCAACGCCGCCGAGCAGGATCTCCTCCCAGGGCGCGAGCGGCCCGGGGAGCCGATCGTCGGGGTGCCACTGGGGGAAGTGGACGACGCCGGGCTCGACGAGGTCCAGGCCGTCGAAGAAGCGGGTGATGCTCTCCCGGGTGCGGAAGTGGCCGGTGCCCATGGTGACCTGCAGCATCGTCTCCAGCGCCTGGGCCTTGGGGTTGGGGCCGGCCATGAAGTTGGAGGCCGCCAGGTGGCTGCCGGAGGGCAGCGCCGCCATGTAGCGCCGGATGAGGCCGTGCGGGTCCTCCTGGTCGGGGATGAGGTGCAGGAGGCCGATGGCGAGGAGGGCGACCGGCCGGCTGAAGTCGATGAGGCGCCGCAGCTCGGGGTGGCCGAGGACGGCGGGCACGTCGCGGGCGTCGGCGGTGATCGCCGTGGCGAGGTCGTTGCGGGCCAGGATGGCGCGGGCGTGCGGCTCCACCATGGGGTCGAGGTCGACGTAGACGATCCGGGCCGAGGGGTCGGCGAACTGGGCCACCTCGTGCGTGTTCTCGACGGTGGGCAGCCCGGCGCCGAGGTCCACGAACTGGCGGACGCCGGCCTGCCGGACAAGGTAGTCGACGACCCGGCCGATGAACGCGCGGTTGCACCAGACGAGGTCGACGACCTCGGGCACGGCGTCCTTCAGCCGGCGCGCCACGGCCCGGTCGGAGGCGAAGTTCTCCGTGCCGCCGAGCAGGGCGTCGTGCACGCGGGCGATGCTCGGCTGCTCCACGTCGACGCCGGGAGGGGTCCACTCGTGATCGGATCGGAGAGTCACCTGCGCCCCCTTCAAGGGATGACGCGGATCGTACCGACACTCGGCGTCCAGCGGGCGATTACGGCCAGCTGGGATCGCCGGCGGGCGAGACCGGGCCGTCCAGCACGCCGAGGCGCTCAAGGAGGGTCAGGAACGTCGAGGCGTACGGCGAGGTGGCCACCACCGCCGCCACGCGGGGCCAGTCGACCTGCTCGCGCAGCGCCCGCACCTGGGGCAGCAGCGCCCCGTAGTCGCAGGCGTGCTCCGACAGCGGCAGCAGCCAGGAGATCACCAGGTCGGTGGCCTCCAGCACGGGCACGATGACGGCCGACGCCTTCATCGGCTCGGCCCGGCCGAGCAGCGTCGCGGTCACCTCCTGGTCCGACACCCTGAAGATCAGGTCCACCAGGCGGCCCTCGTCGTACGCCTTGACCAGCCAGTCCTCAGGCGGCTTGGCCGTCTCGAAGCCCGCCGCGCGCAACGCCTCCAGAGCAGCGGGCACGTCGTGCTCGGTGAGCACGAAGTCCACGTCGTGCAGCGATGGCGCCGCTCCCCTGGCGTAGGCCGCGCAGCCGCCGGCCAGCGCGAACCTCACTCCGGCGTCCTTCAACGCGGAGCTGGCTCGCTTCAACGTGTCGAGGATGGCGTCAGTGACTTCGTGGCCATGGCTGCTCATGTGTGCGGGCTACCCGAACGATCGACGAGTAGGCGTGAGCCGGGGGATTCGGGGTAGCGCGTGCCCTCATGACGCAATTCCTGGAACGGACCGAGCAGGAGTACCAGGGCGAGCACGACCGGCCGCTGGGCACGTACGTCCGGATCATGGGCGCGTACGGGGTGGTGGTCGGCACGGCGGTGGCGGCGGCGGCGCTGACCGGGCGGCGCGCGCCGGACCGCGTCGGGCTGATGGACCTGGCGCTGATGGCGGCCTGCACGCACAAGGTGGCGCGGCTGGTCGCCAAGGACCCGGTGACGAGTCCGCTGCGCGCGCCGTTCACCAGGTACGAGGGGGTGAGCGGGCCGTCGGAGCTGAAGGAGGAGCCCCGCAACACCATGGGCGAGCTGCTGAGCTGCCCGTTCTGCATCGCGCAGTGGGCGGCCACCGGTTACGCCATCGGGCTGGTGTTCGCGCCCCGGATGACGCGGCTGGCGGGGGCGGCGATGACGGCGGTGGCCGCGTCGGACTGGCTGCAGCTGGCCTACGCGAAGCTGATGAAGTCGGCGTCCTAGCTCTGCGCCAGCGGCAGCACCTCGCGCCGGTAGAAGTCGAAGAAGGCGTCCTGCTCGGGGCCGATCTGGCTGACGTAGACCTCGTCGAAGCCGGCGTCGACGTACTCGCGCAGGGCGCGGGCGTGGGTTTCGGGGTCGGGACCGCACGGCGTGCCGGCGACCGCCTGCTCCTCGGTGACCGATTCGGCGAGCTGCTCGAAGTGCCGGGGCAGCGGCAGGATCTGTGACGCCTCGCCCTTGATGCCCTGGGTCGGCCACAGGCGGTGCACGGTCTTGCGGGCGCTCGCCTCGTCGGCGGCGTAGCACGCCTTGAGCCCGCCCAGCGTGGGCTTGCCCGCGCCGCCCGCCTCGCGGAACTTCGCCACGGATTCGGCGCTGGGGCCGGTGGAGACGTAGCCGTCGGCGATCCGCC
This sequence comes from Nonomuraea sp. SBT364, assembly GCF_001083785.1. Taxonomy (GTDB): domain Bacteria; phylum Actinomycetota; class Actinomycetes; order Streptosporangiales; family Streptosporangiaceae; genus Nonomuraea. The sequence goes on along the minus strand of NZ_LAVL01000142.1, from coordinate 10,546 downwards.
CGGCGAGCTCGATGGACTTGTCCCCGAAGCCGGACATGTAGATGGGCGCCGGTTCGTCGGGCAGCGTGTACAGCCGGGCCGTGTCCACCCGGTAGTGGCGGCCGCGATGGGTGACGAGCTTGCCGGTGAACAGCTCCCGCATCAGGCCGACGGCCTCCTCCAGCATCTCCAGCCGTTCGGCGGCGGGCGGCCAGCGGGACTCGATGACGTGCTCGTTCAGCGCCTCCCCGGTGCCCACCCCGAGCCGGAACCGGCCGCCGGTGAGTGCGGCCGTGGTAGCGGTGGCCTGGGCGACGATGACCGGGTGCATGCGCACGAGCGGGCAGGTGACGGCGGTGGTGATGGGCAGCGAGGTGGCCTCGGCGATCGCGCCGATCACCGACCAGACGAACGGCGCCTGTCCCTGCTCGTCCAGCCAGGGGTGGAAGTGGTCGGAGATCCACAGCGCGCCGAACCCGGCGCGCTCGGCGGCCTTGGCCTGGCGCACCAGCTCCCGGGGGCCGTGCTCCTCGCAGGACAGGAAGTAGCCGAAAGTCGTCATGCGGCTCCCCTGCCCGTTGCCGAGCTGAAAAACATGTTAAGTATCGGATCAGGGGGGCAGTTGCTGGCTCATGGCTACTTTGCTCTGGATCATCGCGGTAATCCTCGTCATCGCCGGGATCTATGTGATCCTGGCCCGTCGCGATCTCCTGTGGGGGATCGTCCTGATCGTTCTCGGTTTCCTCGTCGGACCTGGCGGGGTCAGTATCTTCAATGTTTAGGCAGGTCAGCGGTCAAACCCTTCCGCTGGGCCGAACTCCGAGACCGGCCCAGCGGACCTAATACTGTTTTTGCTGAAATATCGCCCGACGCCTAGCTCATAGCCTTTTCTAAGGGCATGGGCGATGGCGTGACTGATTTGCCATCGTTCAGGCGTTACGAGACAGGCGCAGCCTCGGCGAGAGTGCGTGACAAGCTCGCCGAGCTGCGCCGCCACATGCGTAACGAGGCCATCATCGACGAGGCCACCGCCCGGCTCGCCACCGGCCTCGGCATCCGGCCGGCCGAGGCGGCCGAGCGGCTCGCCAGGATGGCCAAGCAGAGCGGGCTGGACCCGGTCGACGTCGCCAAGGGCGTCGAGCGCCCGCTCGAACCGGAGGTCGTCGCCGCCGAGGTGCCCCACTGGGTGCGCGGCATGCTGGAGGCGGCGCACGCCTCGGCCTTCTACCTCACGCCCATCTGCGACGAGGCGGGCCGGGTGGTGGACTTCCGCATCGTCGCCGCCAACCGGCACGCCAGGACGCCCGCGGGCCTCGGGGAGCACGAACTCGCCGGCCGTCGGCTGATCACGGCCAGCCCCGGCGTGGCCAGTTCGGGGCTGCTCGACGACTACATCCACGCCTACGAGAGCGGCGAGCCCGTGCAGCGGGTGCCGCTGGAGTTCGTGGAGGTCGTGGACCAGCGGATCTGGCCGGCGACGCTGAGCGTGCGCGCGGCCCGGGTGGAGGCGGGCCTGCTGGTCACCTGGCGCACCCTCGACGACGAGGAGCTGCTCGTGACCGGCTGGGAACGCGCCCAGCGGCTGGCCGAGCTGGGCTGGGGCGAGTGGAACCTGGCCACCGAGCACATCCTGTGGACGTCCGGCATGTACGAGATGTTCGGCCGCAACCGGGACGACGCCCCGCTGTCGCTGGAGGAGATCTCCAGCATGGTGGTGCCGGACGACCTGCCGGTGGTGGACGACATGATGCGCTCGCTGCTGGAGTACCGCGAGGCGGTCGAGACCGCCTTCCGGGTCCAGCACCGTTACGGGGTGCGGCATCTGAGCGTGTTCAGCGAGCCCATCCTCGACGGTGACGGCGTGCCGGTGAAGGTCAGGTGCCTGGCCCAGGACGTGACGCGTACCCGCCGCAGGGAACGGGCCCTGGCCGTGGCGCACGAGCAGGCCACCCTGCAGCGGCGCCGGGCCGAGGAGGAGCACGGCGTCACGGTGCGGCTGCAGGACACGATCATGCCGCTCCGGCGCGGCCTGGTGCACACCCCCGGGCTGGCGGTCGGCGTCCGGTATCTGCCCGCGGAGCAGCTGGCCCGGCTGGGCGGCGACTGGTTCAAGTCGCGGGTCCTGCCCGACGGCCGCACGCTGCTGGCGATCGGCGACGCGATGGGCCACGGGCTCACTGCGGCGAGCCTGATGCTGCAGACGCGCTCCGGCCTGGCCGGGCTCGCCTACACCGCGGCGCCCGCCGGGCAGCTCGCCACCTGGCTGAACGACCTCATCCTGCACTCCAACGAGGGGATCACGGCGACCGGCACCGCGATCATCGGCCACTTCGATCCCGCGGACCGCACGTTCTCGTGGACGAGCGCGGGACATCCCGGCCCGATCCTCGTCAGGGAGGGCCGGGGCCGGCTCATCGAGGCGCCCACGGGCATGATGCTCGGCGCGCTCGACTCGGCCGAGTACGGCATGAGCGTGACCCGGCTGGAACCGGGCGACCTGCTGGTGCTCTACACCGACGGCGTGGTCGAGCGGCGTGGCCGGGATCTGGACAGCGGCCTGGAGGCGCTGGTGCAAGCCTCGCACTTCTGCGCCGGCGACGACCCGGAAGAGATGATCGACTGCCTGCTGGAGCGGCTGGGGGGCGGCAGCTCGGAGGACGACGTGTGCCTCATGGCCGTCCGGGTGCTCTAGAAGCCGTTGAGGCAGTAGACGGCGTAGGCGCGGCCGAGCACCGGCAGGGCCACGTTGCGGACCCGGATGCCGCCCGGCGTCATGCCCTTCTCGCTGCCCTTGTGCGCGTGGCCGTGCAGGATGAGGTCGGCCCCGGCGGTGTCGACGGCCTCGGCCAGCAGGTAGCTGCCGAGGAAGGGGTAGATCTCGTGCGGCTCGCCCTCCAGCGTCTCCTTGACCGGCGAGTAGTGCGACAGCACCACGCGCCGGTCGGCCTGGATGTCCTTGAGCGCGCGCTGCCACGACTCGGCGATGTAGCGGGTGTGCGCCACGAAGTCCTTGATCTCCCGCTCGCCGAACTCGCTGGCGCACTTGCCGGCGAACCCGCCGCCGAAGCCCTTGCCGCCGACCACGCCCAGCCGGACCGGGCCGCAGTCCAGGACCGCGCCGTCGTCGTCGAGCACGATCACGCCGGCGTCACGCAGCTCGCTCGTGATCTCGTGCTGCAGGTCGGAGTGGTAGTCGTGGTTGCCGAGCACCGCGACGACCGGCACCGGCAGGTCGCGCAGCTCGTCGGCCACCAGCCTGCCTTCCTCCAGCGTGCCGTGCCGGGTCAGGTCACCGGCGACCATCAGCACGTCGGCGCGCTCCTCGATGCCCTCCAGGCGCTTGCGGTACTGGCCCCGGACGTCTTCGCCCAGGTGGATGTCCCCTACGGCTGCGATGCGCAGTTCAGTCAAGATGCTCAACCTCCCTGGGCTCGGTGATCTCGACGACGTTGATCTCGTTGTGCACGTGCAGGTCGGGGGCGGCCTCGCGGGCCACCTCGGCGAGCCGGTCGCGCTGCTCGGCGCCGCTCACCTGGCCGCGCAGGAACAGCTGGTCGCCGCGCACGTCGACGTGGATGCCGAGCTCGTGCGTGCGCCCGTCCTGGGCCATCGCCTCCTGGACGCGGGCCGCGACGTACTGCGGAGCTTCCATGGCTTCCTCCTCACTCCTGACGCCGCATGCCCATGGATGAACAGCTCAAACAGCGGCGAGAAGGTCCATGACCGCGCGTTCCACGCTTCCGTGCGTGGCGAGCCGGCCGTGGTCGACGTCCGCCCCCAGCTCGGTCAGCGCGCCCGCGATCGTCCGGCCGCGCTCGTACGCCTCGATCACGCGCGGATCCACGTACGAGGCGCGGGCGACGGTGGGGGTGTTGCCCAGATAGTCCGAGACCTCGCGCATCACGCGGGTGATCGCGCGCTTTCTGGCGGTGGCGGAGCCCGCCTCCTTGGAGACCGCGAGGCCGACGGCGGCCAGGACGGTGGCGTGCCAGGTGCGGAAGTCCTTGGCGGTGAAGTCGCCGATGGTGTCGCGCAGGTAGCCGTTGATGTCCTCGCTGCGCACGTCGGCCCAGCCGCCGTCCTCGCGCCGGTAGCGCAGCAGCTCGCCGTCGGTGCGCAGCGCCTTGAGCGACCTGATCACCCGGCAGGCGCCCGCGTCGGCCACCTCGATCTCGCGCGGCACGTCGCCCTTGGCCGGATAGGAGCAGGTGACGGTGTTTCCGGCGCAGGTGACGTGCTCCATCCTGAGCGTGGCCAGGCCGTAGGTGTCGTAGTTCTCGCCGCCCACCCGGAAGAAGCCCACGTCCAGCAGCCGGGCCGCCGCGGCCAGCACCCGCTGCCTGGTCAGGCCGCGCCCGCTGAGCTGGTCGTCCACGGTCTTCCTGAAGGCGGGCAGCCGCTCGGCCAGCTCCAGCACGCGGTCGAACTTGGCCTCGTCCTGCTGCCGCCGCCATTCGTCGTGGTAGAGGTACTGCCTGCGCCCGGCCGCGTCGGTGCCCGCCGCCTGGAGGTGACCGTGCCCGGAGGCGCAGATCCACACGTCGGTCCAGGCCGGCGGGATGACGAGCGCCTTGATGCGGTCCAGTACCGCCGGATCGCGCACGGGTTCGCCGCCGGGTCCGTGATAGCTGAAGCCGCGTCCGCGACGCCTCCGCACGATGCCCGGCTCACTCTGTTCACTGGGATGCAGCTCCGGCACGCCGGCCCGGCTACCCACGACGTTAGGCGGCAAACGGCACGGGCAGGTGGCCCTCATGACTGAAGACCGGAATTGGCAAGAGAGCAGGGACGGCCGAGGTCACGCCATGGTCCCCGCCACGCCGCGCGACGTGGTGCACATCCGCGTGGGCTCGTTCCTCCTGGTGTTCCTGTTCGCGCTCGCCGTGCTGGGCGTGATCTCCCGCGCACCGGTGATGACCGGGATCGCGATCGTGGCCGCCGTGGTGGTCGTCATCGACATCGTGCTGGCCGTCCGCCGGCAGAAGAACCGCGACACCGGAGAGGCGGGCTGAAATCCCCCATGTCAGGACATACCCTCCAGGACAAGGTCGTCGTCGTCACCGGCGCCAGCGGCGGCGTCGGCCGGGCGGTCGTGCGCGAGCTCGGCCACCAGGGCGCCAAGGTCGCGCTGATCGCCCGCGGCATGGCCGGGCTCGGCGCCGCCGCCGTGGACGTCGGCGCCGCCGGCGGCATCGGGCAGGTGTACGAGGCCGACGTCGCGGACTACGGGGAGGTACGGCGGGCGGCCGAGCAGATCGAGGCCGAGCTGGGCCCCATCGACGTATGGATCAACGTGGCGTTCTCCTCGGTGTTCGCCCGGTTCACCGACATCGAGCCCGCCGAGTTCGAACGCACCACGGCGGTCACGTACCTGGGCTACGTGTGGGGCACCAGGGTGGCGCTGGACCTGATGAAACCGCGCGGCCGGGGCGCGATCGTGCAGGCGGGCTCGGCGCTCGCCTACCGCGGCATCCCCCTGCAGTCGGCCTACTGCGGCGCCAAGCACGCCGTCAAGGGCTTCACCGAGTCGGTCCGCACCGAGCTGATGGCCGAGCGGAGCGGCATCCACGTCACCATGGTCCAGTTGCCGGCCGTGAACACGCCGCAGTTCGACTGGGTGCTGTCGAAGCTGCGCCGTCACCCGCAGCCGGTTCCCCCGATCTACCAGCCCGAGGTCGCCGCCCGGGGCATCGTCCACGCGGCCGCGCACCCGGAGCGCAAGGAGTACTGGGTGGGCTCCATGACCGTGGCCACGCTGCTGGCCCAGCGGGTCGCGCCCGCCCTCGTGGACCGCTACCTGGGCAGGACCGGCGTGGACTCCCAGCAGACCGGCGAGAAGGCGCCCAGCGGCGTGGCCAACCTGTGGGAGCCCGCCGACGAGACGACCGACTACGGCGCCCACGGCAGCTTCGACAGCAAGAGCCACGGCCGCAGCCCGCAGCTCTGGCTCTCCCGGCACCGGACGGCCGTGACGGCGCTGGCGGGCGCGGCGGCGGGCGCGGTCCTGCTCCGCCGCGTGCTGCGCTGACCGCCGGCCCAGCCGACCTAGGGAGGAGGCCTGATGGCCGACCATGATCTTCAGTTCCTCGGTGAGCTGGCGGCGCAGTTGCGGGTCGACTCCGTGCGCGCCGCCGCCGCGGCCGGATCCGGTCATCCGACGTCGTCGATGTCCGCGGCCGATCTGATGGCCGTGCTGTTCGCCCGGCATCTGCGCTACGACTTCGCCGACCCCGCCAATCCGGCCAACGATCACCTCATCTTCTCCAAGGGGCACGCGTCACCGCTGCTCTACTCGCTGTACAAGGCGGCCGGGGCGGTCAGCGACGAGGAGCTGCTGTCGTTCAGGAAACGCGGCAGCCGCCTGGAGGGCCATCCGACGCCCCGCCTGCCGTGGGTGGAGGTGGCCACCGGCTCTCTCGGCCAGGGGCTGCCCGTCGGCGTGGGCGTGGCCATGGCCGGGCGGCTGGAACGCATGCCGTACCAGGTGTGGGTGCTGTGCGGCGACAGCGAGCTCGCCGAGGGCTCCGTCTGGGAGGCCGCCGAGCACGCCGGCAGCGAGGGCCTGTCCAACGTCACCCTCATCGTGGACGTGAACCGGCTGGGCCAGCGCGGCCCCACCAGGCACGGCTGGGACCTGGGGGCGTACGCGCGGCGGTTCGGCGCGTTCGGCTGGCACACGGTCGAGGTCGACGGGCACGACCCCGGCCAGATCGACTACGCGCTCGGCGACGCCCGCAACACGCGCAGGCGGCCGACCGTGATCCTGGCCAAGACGCGCAAGGGCGAAGGCGTCCGGGAGGTCGAGAACCGCGAAGGGGCGCACGGCAAGGCGCTGACGGATCCGGACCAGGCGGTCGAGGAGCTGGGCGGTCTCCGCGACCTGCGCGTCGAGGTGCGCAAGCCGGAAAGCTCGGGCGAGCCGTACCGGTTCGCGGACGGGGAGCTGCGGCTGCCCGCGTACGAGCTCGGCGACCGGGTCGCCACCAGGACCGCCTACGGCGAGGCGCTGGCGGCGCTCGGCGCGGCCCGCGGCGACGTGGTCGCGCTCGACGGCGAGGTGGCCGACTCGACCAAGGCCGAGGCGTTCGCCCGGGAGTTCCCCGAGCGCTTCTTCGAGATGTACATCGCCGAGCAGCAGCTCGTCGCCGCCGCCGCGGGCCTGCGCATCCGGGGCTGGATCCCGTACGCGGCCACCTTCGCCGCCTTCCTGACCCGCGCGTACGACTTCGTCCGGATGGCGGGGGTGTCGCAGTCGTCGATCCGGCTGGTCGGCTCGCACGCGGGCGTGTCGATCGGCGAGGACGGGCCGTCCCAGATGGGGCTGGAGGACCTGGCCATGATGCGCGCCGTCTACGGCAGCACCGTGCTGTACCCGTGCGACGGCAACCAGGCGGCGGCGCTGACGGCCGAGATGGCGGACCTGTTCGGGGTCGCCTACCTGCGCACCACCCGGGGGGACACGCCGGTCGTCTACCCGCCCGGCGAGCGGTTCCCCGTGGGCGGCTCCCGCGTGCTGCGCCACTCCCCCGGCGACCGGGCCACGATCGTGGCGGCCGGCATCACCGTGCACGAGGCCCTGGCCGCCGCCGACACCCTGGCCGGCGAGGGCTTCCACGTGGGCGTGGTCGACATGTACTCGATCAAGCCCATCGACGCCGCCGTCCTGGTCGAGGCGGCCACCACGACCGGCAACCTGATCACCGTCGAGGACCACCGTCCCGAGGGCGGGCTCGGCGACGCCGTCCTGGACGCGGTCAGCGAGCTCGGCCCCCGCGTCATCAAGCTCGCCGTCCACGGCCTGCCCGGCTCGGCGACCCCGCAGGAGCAGCTCGCCGACGCCCATATCGACCGCGACGCCATCGTCGCCGCTGTCAAACGCCTCATCTGAGAACAGAACCCCGCGCCGGAAGACCTCCGGCGCGGGGTTCTTCAGGCGCGGGGTTCCCCCGGCCAGCGAAAGACCTCCGCCCGGCCGGGCGGAGGTCTTCGGGGGATGGTCAGCGGGACTTGGCCGTGGCCCGGCGGTTGGCCTTCTTGATGGCGTCCACCAGCTCCGGCTTCTTCATCTTCGACCGCCCCTTGATCCCCAGCCTCGACGCCACCCCCTGCAGGTGATCCTTGCTGGCGTTGGCGTCGACGCCTTCGGCGGTCCGGCCCGACCGGTCCGTGGCCCCCTTGTCGGAGGGCCCCTTCCTGGCCTTGGGCTCCCAGTGGTCGCCGACCTTCTCGAAGGAGTGCTTCAGCGCCGCGAAGGCGGTCATGTGGGCGCGCCTGCCCTCGCCGTACTCCTCGACGGCCGAGTCGTGCGCCTTCATCCACGTGTCCTGTGCCTTCTTGGGGGAGCGGCGGATGGTCTGCGGCAGTTCCTGGCTGGCTGGCATGTGGCTTCACCTCCTACAGCGGCGGCTCGTCATGGTGCCGACGCTCCTCGTACACCGTGGTCCTGCGTGCCTCGGGCTCCTCGTAGATCTCGTGCCTGTGGACGGGCTGCTCGATCGGGCCGACGGCCCTGCGCGTCACGCTGATCCGGTAGATCCCGAATGCCAGCCCCACCAGCCCGCCGAGCATGATGATGACGCCGACGATGTTGATGTCGAGGCCGGCGAGGTCGAACTCGACGGCCCAGGTGAGGATCGCACCGAGCATGATGAGGATGATGCTTCCGGCGATGGTCATTGCTTTACCTCCTTGACACGAGGAATCCTCTATCCATATGTGGAAAAACAAACCAGTCGTGGTGATCGGGCTGATGGGCAGCGGTAAGACGACCGCCGGCCGGCTCCTCGCGGAGTCGCTCGGGCTGCCGTTCAGCGACAGTGACCCGTTCCTGAGAAAGCGCTACGGCCTGAGCGCGGCCGAGATCGCCGCCCGTGACGGCGCCGACGTGCTGCACGAGCGCGAGGCCGAGCACGTGCTGCACGAGCTGGAGGGCGAGCCGAAGGTGATCGCCGCGGCGGCGAGCACGCTGGAGAGCCCCGAGGTGCGGGCCGCCCTGCGCGACGCGCTGGTCATCTGGCTCGACGCGGCCGACGAGGTGCTGGCGCAGCGGATGCGCACCAGCGACCATCGGCCCGACTTCTCCCCCGCCGACATGCGGGCGCGGCGGGAGCGGTTCTTCGTCGAGGTGGCCGGCCTGAAGTACGACGTGGGGGTGCTGCGGCCGGAGGAGGTGCTGGCGGCGGTGCGCCGCGATATCGGGTTGCCCCCCGCCGAGCACGACTGATACCCATGGGCGATGTTCGCTGACAAGCCTGTCCTGGTGGGTTCCCGCGTGACGCTGCGGCCGGTCGGCCCCGAGCATGCCGAGGGCCTGTTCGAGCTGGTGTCCGACGCGGAGGTGCGGCGGCTCACCGGTTCGCACGGGGAGATCGACCTGGAGGCGAGCCGCCGCTGGTGCGCCACCCGGGCCGACCACGACGACCGGCTCGACCTGGCCATCATGGCCGGCGACGCGTACGTGGGCGAAGTGGTGCTCAACGAGTACGACCCGGCCAACCTGTCGTGCAACCTGCGGATCGCGCTGCTGGGCTCGCGGGTGTTCGGCAGGGGCTACGGCACCGAGGCGATCGAGCTGGTGCTGGACCACGCGTTCACGACGACGCCGCTGCACCGCGTCAGCCTGGAGGTGCACGCCTTCAACGAGCGGGCCAGGCATGTGTACAAGAAGATCGGGTTCGTGGAGGAGGGCGTCCTCCGCGACGCGCTGCGCTGGGATGGGGAATGGCATGACTCGGTCGTCATGTCCGTGCTGCGGAGGGAATGGCGGGCAAGATCCGGAAGCCTGCAATAATGATCATGACCACGGGCTCCCCGAGGCGCGCGGGGAGCCTGTGGTGTCCTGGTGCCAGGCGCAACCAAACGCCGCGGTCGCGCATCTAAGCCTTCGATGATGCGCTCGGTGCCCGGTGACCCCGACAGGCTTGGCGGCTACTGGCCGGCAGGCCGGCTCAGCGTGTCCCGGCGCGGCGTGGTCTACGACGCCTACGACGACGAAGGGCGCAGGTTCGCGGTGCGGGTGCCGCGCGGCGCCCTCCCCCGGATCCGGCCGGTGGCGCACCCGTGCCTGGCCGAGGTGGTCGAGGTCCGGCCCGACGCCGCGCCACCGTATCTGGTCACCGCCTTCGCCGACGGGCCCGACCTGCGGCGGGCGGTGGAGTGTCACGGGCCCTACGCCGGCGGCGAGCTCGTCACGCTCGCGGCGGCGGTGGCGTCCGCGCTCGCGGCCCTGCACGCGAGCGAGGTCGCGCATCAGGACTTAAGGCCCGAGAAGGTCCTGCTGTGCGGCGACGGGCCCAAGGTCGTCGGCGTCGGCGGGCCCGGCGCCGTCGGCGGGACGCGCACGTACATGGCGCCCGAGGTCTTCACCGGCGAGCCCGCCGGGCCCGAGGGCGACGTGTTCGCCTGGGGCGGGCTGGTGCTGTACGCGGCCACCGGGTGCGATCCGTTCAGCGGGGGGAGCCTGGGCGAGGTCATGCACCGGCTGCTGTCCGCCGACCCCGATCTGACGGTGCTGCCCCCGTCCCTGCGCCCGCTGGTCGCCCGTGCCCTCGCCAAGGACACCGCCGAC
>NZ_LAVL01000141.1 GCF_001083785.1 Nonomuraea sp. SBT364 | reverse complement strand
CGGGTAAAAGCCGCGCGGGCGCCCCGCGGAGGCCAGGTCGAGCTCGGACACCGGCCGCCCCGACAGCGCCGACAGCACGGGGGGGCCGGGGGTGCGGGGGCCGGTCGGCGGGGCGGTGGCTCGGGGGGCGGGAAGGGGCGGGTTGTGGTGGTGTTCGGGGGGCTTGTCGTGGTGGCGCTGGCGTATGGCGGGTGGCAGTTGCGGGAAGCGCCGGTGCCGACGCGGGCGGGGGATCGGGTCGCGCTGGTGGCGACCGATCGGCCCAATGACGTGATCGCTCTCGACACCGCGCAGGGGCGTGACCTCGTCAGGCGGTACGTGGCGCAGGTCGAGCGGGTGGCCGAGGACGGGGCGCGGGTCGTGGTGATCCCCGAGAAGACGTTCCTCGCCGACGAGCGGAGCCTGCCCGTGCTGGCCGGGCCGCTGGCCCGGGTCGCCCGTGAGCACGGGGCCGATGTGGTCGCCGGGCTGGTGATGTCGCGGGGCGGCACGCTCTACAACGTGGCGCTGGACTTCCCGGCGGGTGGCGGCGAGCCGGTCGAGTACATCAAGAAGCACCTCATCCCGGGGCTGGAGGACGCGTTGCGGCCGGGTGGTGGGCTGGTGTTCGCGCCGGGGACCCGGTGGGGGCTGATCATCTGCAAGGATCTCGATCATCCTGATCTGGTCCGGTCCTACCGGGCGGCCGGTGCGACGGCGCTGCTGGCGCCCGCGTGGGACTTCGGGGGCGACGGCTGGCTGCACAGCCGGATGGCGGTGGTGCGCGGGGTGGAGAACGGGCTCGCGATCGCCCGTCCCGCGCGTGCCGGTCAGGTGCTCGTCAGCGATCCGAACGGCCGGATCGTGGCGGAGGCGGCGACCACCGACGCCGAGTTCGTCGAGGTCACCGCGGCCCTGCCCGCGCCGGCGGCGCCGACCCTGTATGCGCGGCTCGGCGATTGGTTCGCCTGGCTGTCCGTCGCGCTGCTCGTCCTCGCGCTGGTCCCAGTGCCCCGCCGCCGACGCGCCGTTTGACACCCGGCACCGGCGCACCGTCCCCGACTCCCGGCACCGGCGTGCCGTACCGGCCTCCGAAACGGCGGCGTGCCGTCTCGGCCTTCTGGTGGTGTCTCGTGTTGAGGGGGCGATTTAGGGTGGTGTGTATGCGAGTAGTGGTGATCGGCGCCAGTGGGCACATCGGCACCTATCTGGTGCCCAGGCTGGTGGAGGCGGGGCACGAGGTGGTCGCGGTCAGTCGCGGCACGCGGCAGCCGTACACGCCGCACGGCGCGTGGCGGAAGGTCACCACGGTGGTCGCCGACCGGGAGGCGGAGGAGGCGGCCGGCACGTTCGGCGCGCGGATCGCCGGGCTCGGCGGTGACGCGGTCATCGACCTGATCTGCTTCGAGGAGTCCAGCGCCCGGCAGCTCGCCGAGGCGCTGGCCGGGCGGGTGCGGCATGTCCTGCACTGCGGGACGATCTGGGTGCACGGCCACAGCGAGCAGGTGCCGACGACGGAGGACCGGCCGAGGCGGCCGTTCGGCGGCTACGGGATCAAGAAGGCGGCCATCGAGGCGTACCTGCTGAACGAGAGCGGGCTGCCGGTCACCGTGATCCATCCCGGGCACATCACCGGGCCGGGGTGGGTGCCGGTGACGCCGACGGGCAACGTCAGCCCCGCCGCGTTCCAGACGCTGGCCGACGGCGGCGAGCTGCCGCTGCCGAACCTGGGGCTGGAGACGATCCAGCACGTGCACGCGGACGACGTGGCGCGGCTGTTCATGGCGGCGCTGGCGAACCGGTCGGCAGCCGTCGGGGAGAGCTTCCACTGTGTGGCGGCCTCGGCGCTGACGTTGCGCGGTTACGCCGAGGCGGTGGCCGGGTGGTTCGGGCGGGAGGCGCGGCTGGCGTTCTTGCCGTGGGAGCGGTGGCGGGAGACCGTGCCGGAGGCGGACGCCGAGGTCACCTACGACCACATCGCGCACAGCCCGCACTGCTCGATGGAGAAGGCCGAGCGCCTGCTCGGGTTCCGGCCGCGCTACACGCCGCTGGAGGCTGTAGCCGAGGCGGTCGACCGGCTGGTCAGGGACGGGGTCATCAAGACGCCGTGACGTGCGGGACCGTCTCGTACTGGGCCCAGTCGGCGCTGATGGCGCCGGCGGTGCGGAGCAGCAGCGGCAGGTGGTCGTCGGTCAGCTTCTCCACCGACGTCTCGGCGGCGTGCGCGTTGACGTTGACGGCGGCGATGACGTTGCCGAGCCCGTCGCGCAGCGGCGCGGCCACGGACCGGATGCCGAGCGCGAGCTGTTCGTCGGTCAGCGCCCAGCCCTTGGCGCGGACGGCGCGGAGCACGGCCTCGCGTTCGTCGGCGCCGGGCCGCCAGCGGGGCTCGATGCCGGAGCGGCTGGGCTCGGCCAGCACCCGCTCGACCTCGGCCGGCGGCAGGGCGGCCAGCAGCACCTTGCCCAGGGATGTCTGCAGGGCCGGGAAGCGGGTGCCGACCTGCACCGACAGCGTGACGATCTTGGGTACGGCGACGCGCGCCACGTACACGATGTCGGAGCCGTCGAGCTGGGCGATCGACGAGGACTCGCGCGTCTGGGCGACCAGCCGCTCCAGGTGCGGCCGGGCGACCTCCCACAGCCCCATGGAGCGCACGTACGAGACGCCGAGTTCCAGCACGCGCGGCGTCAGCGCGAACCCGCCGTGCTCGGCCCGCGCGTAGCCGAGGTCGCGCAGGGTGAGCAGGATGCGGCGGGCCGTCGGCCGGGCCAGCCCGGTGGCGGTGGCCACCTCGGTCAGCGTCATGACGGGGCGACCCGGCTGGAACGCCCTGATCACCTCGAGGCCGCGTGCCAGCGCCTCGATGAACTCAGGTCCGGTGTCAGCACGTGCCATGGACGCCTCGCTTCGGATTCACGGGTCAGACTTTAACCGCGCCGCGGGTGCCCGTGAGTGGCGGAGCTGCGGTAGTCGGTGTACGTGTACGGATTGTCGAGGATCTTGGTTTCCGGGATGTCCGGATTCATGCCGTTGACCCAGGTCTCCTCGCCCATGGTGGAGCGCAGGTGGTCGATGGTCCGTTCGACGTCGCGGCGGGCGGCGGCCAGGTCGACGCCGAGCAGCCGGTGCTCGTGCTTGACGACGCGGCCGTCGACGATCACCGTGTGCACGTCGCCGCGCTGCGCCTGGAAGGCGACGTGACCGTACGGGTTGAGCAGCGGGAACGAGACCGGCGAGTGGTCGTTCTTGATGAGCACCAGGTCGGCCTTCCGGCCGGGTTCCAGGGTGCCGAGGTCGTCGCGGCCGAGCGCGCGGGCGCCGCCCCGGGTGGCCCATTCGACGACCTGGTCGGCGCGCAGGCTGCAGTGCGTGACCGTCTCGGCCCTGGCGTGGGCCTCCAGGTGCATGCGTGAGCGGTCGGCGCCGAGCGTGGCGCGCATGGCGGAGAACAGGTCGCCGCTCCACCACACGCTGGTGTCCATCGACAGCGACACCGGGATGCCGTGTGTCCTGATGGCCCAGGTGGGCGGGTAGCCCTGGCCGGCGCTCTGCTCGCTCTCGGTGGAGACGGAGATGGAGCCGCCGGTTGCCGCGATGCGCTGGTAGGAGTCGGCCGACAGCGACGCGGCGTGCACGTACACCGTCTCGGGCGTCATGAACCCGTGGTCGTACATGAGCCGGATGCCCTCGTCGCTGGTGGCGCCCCATACGCCGGCGTGGGTGGTGACGGCGACGCCGATGTCGCGGGCGACCTCGAAGGCGGCCTTCTCCGGGAAGGCCGGGTCGCCGAGCACGTCGAAGGCGAGCTGGAAGCCGAGCAGGTCGCCGCCGGTGATCCGCCTGCGGACGAAGTCGCGGAACTCCGGCGCGGCCGTCCACTCGGCCGGGGGCGCCTGGATGTTGCCGTACGCGAGCACGTACCGGCCGGGCACGGACTCCAGCGCGTCCACGGCGGCGTCGGCGTGGTCGGCGCTCTGGAGCCCGTGCGACCAGTCGACGACGGTGGTGACGCCCGCGTCGAGGGCCTCGATCGCGGCGAGCACGTTGCCGGCGTGGATGTCCTCGGGCCGGAACAGCTTGCCGTGCTCCAGGTAGAACCAGACGAAGTACTGGGTCAGGGTCCAGTCGGCGCCGTAGCCGCGCAGGGCCGTCTGCCACATGTGCCGGTGGGTGTCGATCATGCCCGGCATGACGATGCCGCCCGTGGCGTCGATCTCGGCGGCGCCGTCGGGGACCGGCAGCTCCGGCCCGACGGCGGCGATCCGGTCGCCCTCGACGAGGACGTCCGCCACGGCCGGGCGGGCGCCGTTCATGGGCAGCACCGTGCCGCCCCGGAGAACCACGGGCCGGCCGGAGGGGAACTCGTTCATCTCACGCTCCGATCTTGCGTACGACTGTCCGCTACGCGGTCACCCCGATGCGCGTAACTCTGAGCAGCGCACCTCCTCGTGTCAACCCTTGACGCCTACGGACCATGAGTTCAGAATCACGGACATGTGTCCGATCCACGGACGGGAGCGTCGATGACGGAGGAAGCCGGGCCGCTGTCCGGGGTGCTCGTGGCCGACTTCTCGCGCGTGCTCGCGGGTCCGTACGCCACGATGCTGCTGGCCGACCTCGGCGCCGAGGTCGTCAAGGTCGAGAGTCCGGCGGGCGACGACACCCGCACCTGGATGCCGCCCGAACGTGACGGGACCTCCACCTACTACCTGGGCGTCAACCGGGGCAAACGGTCGATCGCGCTCGACCTGCGCGACGCCGGCGACGCCCGGCTGGCGGTGGAGCTGGCCCGGCGCGCCGACGTGCTGATCGAGAACTTCCGCCCCGGTGGCCTGGACCGCTACGGGCTCGGCTTCGAGGAGGTGCGGGCCGCCAACCCGGGCATCGTGTACGCGTCCATCAGCGGGTTCGGCTCCGGAGCCGGGCGGCACGTACCCGGCTACGACCTGATGGTGCAGGCCATGTCGGGGCTGATGAGCCTCACCGGCGACGCCGGCGGGCCGCCCTACCGGGCCGGGATCTCGGTGTTCGACGTGATGGCGGGCAACCACGCGGTCATCGGCATCCTGGCCGCGCTGCGCCACCGCGACGCCACCGGCCGGGGCCAGCACGTCGAGGTCAACCTGCTGTCGTCCGCGCTCACCGCGATGGTCAACCAGAGCTCGGCGTACGTGGCGGGCGGCGTCGTGCCGCACCGCATGGGCAACGCCCACCCGAGCGTGTTCCCGTACGAGCCGCTGCCCACGGCGGACCGCGACCTGATCGTCGCGGCGGCCAACGACGGGCAGTTCCGCAAGCTCTGCGAGGTGCTCGGCATCCCGGAGATCGCCGACGACCCGCGCTTCGCCCGCAACCCGGACCGCACCGCGCGCCGCGAGGAGCTGCGGCCGATCCTGGTCGAGCGGCTGGCCACGCGCGGCGCGCTGGAGTGGTTCGAGCTGCTGGTGGCGGCCGGGGTGCCGAGCGGGCCGATCAACACGGTCGACGGCGGGTTCGCGATGGCCGAGCGGTTCGGGCTGGACCCGGTCGTCGAGGCGGGCCAGGGCGAGCGGGCCATGCCGACGACGCGGCACCCGATCAGGTTCTCCGAGAGCTCGGTGACGTACCCGCTGCCGCCGCCCGAGCTGGACGAGCACAGCGCGGAGCTGCGCAAGTGGCTGGAGGACGGCCGTGACTGACCGTCCTCCAGCCCACCAGGCGTCCTCCCGGGAGGCGGCCGGCTACCCGACCGCGCTCGGCGCGTCCTCCCGGGAGGCGATCACCCTGCTCGGGCACGACCTGGCGAGCGAGGTGATGGGCGAGGTCGGCTTCGGTGAGCTGGCGTTCTGGCTGGCCACGCAGCGACGGCCGGCGCCCGGCGAGGTACGGGTGTTCGAGGCGGTGCTGGCGGCGCTGGCCGACCACGGGTTCACGCCCACCGCGATCGTGACCCGGCTGACGTACCTGTCTGCGCCCGACTCGGTCCAGGGCGCGCTGGCGGCCGGGCTGCTCGGCGGCGGGTCGCGCTTCCTCGGCGTCACCGAGGACTGCGGCCGGTTCCTGCACGACGTGCTGGCCACCCTCGATGAACCGCCTGCCGACGACGCCGGTTGGGACGCGCTCGCGCTGGAGGCCGTCGCGCGCCCCGGTCGCATCCCGGGGCTCGGCCACCACGTGCACAAGGACGGCGATCCGCGCACGCCCCGCCTGATGGCGATCGCCGCCGAGGAGGGCCTGTTCGGCCCGCACCTGTCGCTGCTCGCCGCGATCGGCCGCGTCCACCCCAGGGTGCTGGGCCGGACGCTGCCGGTCAACGGGGCCGGCGCGTGCGGGGCCGCGCTGGCCGACCTGGGCCTGCCGCTGGAGCTGCTGCGCGGCTTCGCGCTGCTGGCCAGGACCGCCGGGCTGATCGGACAGCTCGCCGAGGAGCTGCGCCGCCCGGTGGCCGACGACATCTTCCTGTCGGTGGACCTGAACAACCGGTCCGTTCCCCCCGAGCCGTACGGAGGCCCGCATGGCTGAACTGGTCGCGGTGATCGCGTCCACCCACCACCCCTTCTACTACCGGGCCAGCACCGCCACCGGCGAGGACCGCCCGCCGTTCGCCGACGAGTGGGTGCGCAAGGTGGAGGCGTTCCGGGAGACGCTGACGCGCGCCCGCCCGGACGTGCTCGTCATGGTCGGCTCCGACCACTTCCACCAGTTCTGGCTGGACAACATGCCGCAGTTCCTGGTCGGCAAGGCGCCCTTCTACGACGCGAACTGGTACAACGAGGAGCGCGAGTTCGGCCTGCCGAGAATGCTGTTCGAAGGCCAGGAGGACCTGTCGGCGTACGTGCTGCGCGAGGGCCTGGACGCCGGGTTCGACCTGGCCTTCTCCAACGAGCTGCGGATCGACCACTCGATCACCTGCCCGATCATCACCCTGCGCCCGCAGAACGACCTGCCGATCGTGCCGATCTACACCAACATCTTCGCCCCGCCGCTGCCGCGCCCCCGGCGGTTCGTGGAGCTGGGCCGCACCATCCGGCAGCTCGTCGAGTCGTGGCCGTCGGACCGGCGGGTCGCGGTCATCGGCACCGGCCACCTGTCGCTGGAGCTGGGCGGGCCGCGCCAGTTCGGGCCGCACGGGCCGGACCCGGAGTTCGACCGCAGGGCCGTGGAGTGGATCTCCACCGGTGACCTGGAGGGCTGCCTGTCCGAGGTCACGCTGGACAGCCTGCACCTGCCGGGCAACGCCACCCATGGGTTCATGGACTTCATGCTGATGATGGGCGTCGCCGGCGAAGGCCGCAAAGCCGACTACGTCGACACCTACGACCTGTTCCACACGATGGAGGCGTACTTTACCTGGTACCCGGGAGGCTGGCCGTGAGCAAGTACCTGGTCAACAAGTTCCTGTTCACCGTGGACCGCGATCCGGAGCTGGTGGAGCGCTACCGCGAGGACCCGGTGGGCACGGTCGCCTGGTGGGAGTCGGCCTGGGCGAACCGGCTGCTCAGCTGCCATGACGGGGAGTCGTCCAGCTGGCTGCGGTTCGACGACGCCGAGCGGGAGGCGCTGGCCGGGCACGACTATCCGCGGCTGTTCGAGCTGGGGGCGCATCCCTTCCTGACGCTCACGCTGTTCATCGCCATGTTCGAGCGGGACCACGAGGCGCTGGGATTCCAGACGGAGTACGCGCGCCGGCTGGCGCACATGAGCCTGCCTTATCCCGACATCGCCACCTGAGCCGATGCGTGCCGCCCAGATCCGCAGGCCCGGCCGCCCGCCGGTGGTGGCCGAGCGCGTCATGCCGGTGCCCGGTCACGGTGACGCGCTCGTCGAGGTGCTCGCCGCGCCCGTCACGCCGCTCGACGTGCTCTGCGCGAGCGGCACGTCGTACTTCGGCGCCCCCGCCATGCCGTACGTGCCGGGCGTCCAGGGGGTGGGGGTGGCCGGCGGCAGGCTCGTGTGGTTCCCCACCAGGGCCGGGATGGCGCCGGGGGACGGGAGCATGGCCGAGGTGTGCCGGGTGCCGGCGAGCGCCCTCGTCGAGCTGCCGGAGGGCGCCGACCCGGTGGCGGTGGCGGCGCTCGGGCTGTCGGCCGTGGCCGCGCACATGGCGCTCACCTGGAGCGGTGAGCTCGTCCCCGGTGAGCAGGTGATCGTCCTGGGCGCCGGCGGCGCCGTCGGCCAGGCCGCCGTCCAGCTCGCCCGCACGGGCGGCGCCCGCCGCGTGGTCGCCGCCGTCCGCTCCCCCGCCGCCCGTGCCCGCGCCCTCCGGTCCGGCGCCGACGCCGTCGTGGACCTCACCACCGGGGACCAGCCCGAGCCGGTCGCCACCTCACCCACCAGGGACGAAGGCCCTCGGGCGGTCAGGGGGAGAGACGAAGGCCCTCGGGCGGTCGGGGGGTTCGCTGGTTTGGAGGAGTTGGCGGGGCGGTTCGTGGCAGCTTGTGACGGGCCGGCGGACTTGGTGATCGATCCGTTGTTCGGGGTGGCCGCCGCCGCGGCGGCGCGGGCCCTGCGGCCCCGGGGGCGGCTGGTCCACCTGGGCAGCGCGGCCGCCGACACCTGCCCGCTGGACTCGGCCACGCTCCGCGGCCGGTCGCTGCGGGTGATCGGCTACACCAACAACGAGCTGACGGCCGAGCAGCAGGCAGCCGCGATCACCACGATCGCCTGGGAGTCCGTACGCGGCCGGCTGTCCGTCGCGCACGAGACAGCCCCGCTGGACGACGCGGAGTCGGCGTGGCGGCGCCAGGCCGACGGAACGGCCACGGGCCGAATCGTCCTGATCACGCCCGGATTCTCCGCGAATTCGTTACTGTCCTCCTAGCGTTCAGGAGGTGAACGATGAGCGACGAGCCCCGGCGGCCCGGCGTATCGGCCGGCACTCCCAGCGTCGCCCGCATGAACGACTTCTTCCTCGGCGGCAAGGACAACTTCGCCGCCGACCGCGAGGCGGTCGCCCGGGTGCTGGCGCTGGCGCCCGAGGCCAAGGCCATGGGCGAGCACGTGCAGGTCTTCCGGGAGAAGGTCGTCCGGCACCTCGCCCAGGAGGGCGTCACGCAGTTCGTGCACCTCGGATCGTGGCTGCCCACACAGCGCAACGTGCACGAGATGGCGCAGGAGATCGCCCCGGAGTCACGCGTCGTCTACGCGGCCGACGACCCGGTGGCGCTCAACCACGCCCGCGCCATCCTGGCCAGGGACGAGCGGGTGGGCGCGGTCGAGGGCAGCATCCTGCGGCCGGACGAGCTCGTCGCCGACCCGGCCACGCGACGTCTGATCGACTTCGACCGGCCCGTCGCCGTGCTGATCTTCGGCTCCCTGCAGTACATCCCCGACGGGGACGGCCCGTTCGAGAGTGTCGCCAGGCTGTGCGCCCTGTTGCCGGCCGGCAGCTACCTGGGCATCACGCACGCCGTCTTCGACAGCCGGCCGGACATCGCCGAGCGGATCGCCGACATCTACCGCCAGGCGCTCCAGCGGCCGTCGGGCGGGCCGCGCACCCGTGACCAGGTGGCGCGGTTCTTCGACGGGCTGGAGCTGGTCGAGCCGGGGTTCGTATACGTCCGGCGGTGGCGTCCCGAGTCGCCGGTCTCCGAGGCGGAGGCGGCCGCGTCCTGGGTGGTCGGCGGCCTGGCCCGCAAACCCGCCTGACGCGGACGGGCCCGCCTGACGCGGGCCGGCCCGGCTACCGCAGGCGGGCCACCGTGATCAGGGCCATCAGCAGGTAGACCACGGCCACCATGAACGCCGCGGCAACCGCGACCGGCAGCGGCGGCAGGATCCACGCGGCCACCGCGCACGCCGCGCCGACCAGCGTCATCGCGAGGCCGCCCGGCCGCTGCGCCCCCTTCCACTCCTGGGCCAGCGCCCCGGGCAGGTCAGGGGTGACCCTGGGCAGGGCGCGGCCCAGCGCGATCAGCAGCAGCCCGAGGGCGGTGGCCATGAGCTGCTCGACGGGGACCGCGTACCCGGCGGTGACGGCGAGCAGCCCGGCGTGCAGGACCAGCAGGAACGGCGGCACCGTGCCGAACACCAGGTTCAGCCCGGCCCGTGACGGCGTGAGATTGAACAGCGTGTTCACGATCGCCGGGGCCCGCCGGCCGACGCGGGCGCTCACGGCCGTGGCCGCCGCCATGAACACCACCACGGCCGGCATCGCTCCGGCCGGCAGCAGGCGCGGCACCTGAACCCCGGCCCGGCCGGGCGTCGCCTCCCGGGTGATGATCGGATCGGGCAGCGAGTCCCACAGGGCCCAGCTGACGGCGAGCATGCCGGCCAGGCAGAGCGTGGCGATGACGGCGCCTGTCCTGGGAAAGTTCATGGCACCGACGGTAGGTTCGCGGCATCCGCCCCGGATATCCACTCTTCGTCATATGACGGATGTCATCTGCCCTGTCCCTCGCAACCCCCGTATGCTGCGGGCATGCGGGGCTGGACGGAGTTCGACGGCGACCGGGCCCCCGTGGTGCTGGAGATCTCCTTCTGGGGCGCCGCGCTGATCAGCGCGTTCGTCTACGTGGCGAGCCTGCATCCGGACGTCCGGCCGGGCCTGGCCGAACGGCCGCTGATCTGGGCGTTCTTCTGGATGGGCGCCGCCGCCCTGCTCGCCGCGTGCGTGCTGTGGTTCCTCCTGCCGTGGCGGGCCTCGGCGCCGGCCGGGCGCAAGGCCCTCACCGTGCTGTTCCTGGGCGTGAGCCTGTTCATGATGTCCGCGGGCAGCATCACCGCGCTGCTCATCTCGTGCCTGGCCGTGGGCAACGCGCTCGTCGTGTTCGGCGTGCGCGGCGCGGTGGCCTACTCGATCGTGACGGGGTCGCTGCACTTCGGGACCACCCTGCTCAACCCGGCGCACACGCTGTTCGTGGCCGTGGTCAACGGGCTGCTCGCGCTCTTCCTCTGCGTGGTGATCGTGCTGGTCATGATGGCGTTGCTGGAGGCGCACCGGCAGGCCGTACGGACCCGGCACCTGCTGGCGGAGCTGGAGGAGGCGCACGCCGCGCTACGCCGTTACGCCGAGCAGTCGCGTGACCTGGCCGTCGCCGACGAGCGCGCCAGGATGGCCCGCGACATGCACGACAGCATCGGCCACCACCTCACGGTGATCAACATGGGCCTGGCCAACGCCCAGCGGTTCCGCACCGCCCGGCCCGAGTCGGCGTGGGAGGAGGTGCGCCAGGCGCAGGAGCTGACCCGCGACGCGCTGAACGACACCCGCCGCTGGGTCCGCGCGCTCAAGCCGCTGCGCATGGAGGGCCGCACCGGATCGGCGGCCCTGGAGTTGCTGGCCGCCTCGTTCCGGTCGGCCGACCTGGAGGTGGTGTTCGCGATGGACGGCGACTGGCCCGACGTGGCGGAGGGCCACGAGCTGGTCTGCTACCGGGTGCTCCAGGAGGGGCTGACGAACGTGCTGCGGCACGCGCGGGCCGGCCGCGTCGACGTCACGCTCGGCTGCGCGTCCGGGGAGGTCACGCTGACGATCGCCGACGACGGCGCCGGAGCCGACCCGGACCGCGTGGCCGAGGGCTTCGGCCTGCGCGGGCTGGAGGAGCGGCTGCGCGCGATCGGCGGCGCCCTGGAGATCGACAACCGGCCCGGCGACGGGTTCGCGCTGACGGCGAAGGTGCGCGCGTGATCCGCGTCCTGCTGGTCGACGACCAGATCCTGATGCGCGAGGGGCTGCGCAAGCTGCTGGAGATCGAGCCGGGCATCACCGTGGCCGGGTCGGCCCGCAACGGCCTCGACGCCCTGGGCCTGCTCGCCGGCCTGTCCGACGAGGAGCGCCCGCACGTCGCGCTCGTCGACGCCCAGATGCCCGTGATGGACGGGGTCGAGCTGGTGGGACGGCTCCGCGCGGAGTTCCCCGAGGTCGCGCCGATCATGCTGACCACGTTCGACGACGACGCGTACATCTTCGGCGGGTTGCGCGCCGGCGCCCGCGGCTACCTGCTCAAGGACACGCCGCCGGACGAGCTCGTCAGCGCCATCCGGCGGGCCGCCGCCGGGGAGACGGTCCTCGGCGGGCCCGCTGCCGAGCGGCTGGTCACCGCGCTCCGGCAGGACGAGCCGGACGGCGCGACGCCGCTCACCGGACGCGAGCTGGAGGTGGCCCGGCTGGTCGGCCTGGGCGCGACCAACCGGGAGATCGCCCGGCGGTTGGACATCTCGGAAGGCACGGCCAGGAACCACATCTCCAGCTGCCTGCGCAAGCTCTCCCTCCGGGACCGCACCCAGCTCGCCGTCTGGGTGACGCGCGGCTACTGAGCCGCCTGGTCCAGGGCCGCCTCCAGCTCCGGCTTGGTCATCCGGGAGCGGCCGGGCAGGTCGGCCCGCCGCGCGCGCTCGTACAGGTCGGCCCTGGTCACCTGGCCGTCGCCGGCGGCGGCCAGCGCCCGCAGGACCTGCTGCCTGCGTTCGGCGAAGGCCGCGCCGAGGCGTTTCAGCCGCTTGTCGCCGGCCGTCCTGGCCAGCAGCGGCAGCATCGTCGTCTCCTCGTCCCGGATGTGCCGGACGACCGTGCCGGCGAGCAGTTCGAGCGTCTCCTCGAACTCGGCCGAGCCCGCCTCGGCGCGCCGCAGCGCGTCGAGCAGGATCTCGGCCTCCTTGTGCTCCTCCAGGCCGTGGTGGGCGTCGATGCCGGGATAGACGCGGTCCTCCTCGGCGCGGGCGTGCGCGGTGAGCAGCGCGTGCAGCTCGGCCACGGTGGCCCTGCGCTCACCTCGCTCCGCCCCGAGCCGGCTGAGGAGAGCCTCGACTCTGCGATGATCAGCGGTGATGAGGGTGATGACGTCGCCAGCCATGGCACCCGCACTACCCTCGGGCCGCCTGCCCAACCTCAGCGGCCCGCACGCAGGCTCTCCACCGGGTGCGGCCCCTCGGTCTCCAGGCGGTACTCCTCGCCGGACTTGTCGCGGTTGTCCTGGATGACCCGCTCCGACGGCGGCTTCTCGCCCCCCATGATCTCGTCCTGCATCTTCTCGAACCGCTCGTGGGCCTCCTGCACGTAGCCGGTGCCCAGCGTGGTGTAGTCGATCTGGGTGGCGATCAGCTCACGCAGGTACGCCTTGTTCGGCTCGAACGTGACCGGCGCCGGGAGCTCGGGGGCGCACACCTGCTCGGGGTCGCGGCCGTCGTGCTTCTTGAACAGCTCGGCGGCCAGCCGCAGGTGTTCCAGCTCCATGTTCAGGTGCAGCTCCCAGATGGCCTTCACCTTGGGGTCCGACTCGGTCTCCATGAACGAGTGGTACAGGTAGCACTCGTTGTACTCGTGGTTGAGCAGCATCTCCCACCAGCTCTCGCCCGGGTCGACCAGCGACTCGTAGTGGGTGACGTGCTCCTCCTCGATGAGCCCGATCTCCTGGTAGAGCTGGCGGGCGATCGGCTCCATGTAGGTGGGGCCGACGTTCATGTAGAAGTTCATCGTCTGCTGCTCGGCGGCCATGATGGTCAGCGCGTGCAGCTTGGAGAGCGGGGCGGCGGAGCTCTTGTCGTACGGCTCCCGTACGTTGTCGACGGGATCGCGGTGGTGCAGGTAGGTCGGGCGGCCCGGCATCACCTCGGTGAGGTTGTCGACGATCTTCTCCGCCTTGCGGTGCTCGATCATCTCGTACAGGTTGGCGTAGCGGTAGAGGTGGTCGAAGTCCTCCAGCACCCCGAACTGGTAGGCCTGCTTGAGATACGGGTCGGGCTCCATGCGGGCCACCCAGGCCGTCAGGTCGACGGCCACCTGCTCGTAGGCGAGTGTGGTCTCCAGCACCGAGGCGACGCCGGGCAGCAGCCAGTTGACCGCCTTCTGCTGCTGCGCCTCGATGTAGCGGACCCGGGCGAGCTGCTGCTTGAGCTCCAGGTCAGGGCAGTGCCGGGCGAGCTGGTGGCTGAACAGGATCGCCTCCACCTCGATCCCGTTCATCGCGATGATCCGGCAGCGGGTGTACGGGTCGGCGTGGTCGGGGTCGATGGGCATGACGTTCAGCTCGCGCCAGTTGCGTAGCTGTCTGTCGAGCGGGATGCCCCGCTCCTGCAGTGGGTTGAAGGTCATGCGCGCGACCTACCCGGGGGCCTTCCGGGCAATCTCCCCGATGAGCCGCAGAACAGCCCGCAGTTGGCAAGGTCAGGCGTGACCAGCGTGTCCGAGGGTAGGCAGCCGCCGTATTCGAGAGGAGACCGATCATGGCCGACCAACGGACGGCGACCGAGACCGACGTCATCGAACTGCTGCTGGCTCAGCACGGGATGATCAGAGATCTGTTCGACGAGGTCGAGCAGGCGCCCGCGGGGCAGCGGGGCGAGGCGTTCACGCGCCTGGTGCGGCTGCTCGCCGTGCACGAGACGGCCGAGGAGGAAATCGTCCATCCGTACGCCCGCCGCAAGATCGACGGCGGCGACGGCATCGTCGACGATCGCCTCGCCGAGGAGAAGCAGGCCAAACAGCTCCTGCAGCGGATGGACCAGGCGGGTCCGGACGCACCGGACTTCCTGGAGAACCTGCTCGCGCTGCGCGCCGCCGTCGAGGCGCACGCGCGCAGCGAGGAACGCTACGAGTTCGCCGAGCTGCGCGCCCGCACCAGCCAGGCCGAGCGGCGCGCGCTGGGCGCCGGACTCAAGGCCGCCGAGGCGATGGCGCCGACGCACCCGCACCCCGGCACCGAGTCGGCGACCAAGAACCTGCTCATGGGCACGCCGATCGCGATGATGGACCGGGCCCGCGACGTCATCCGCCAGGCGATGGGCAAGCGCGCCTGATCCCGGATCACGGCTTGCGGGCGACCGCGCCGACGAAGGTGTGGTACGTGATGCCGAGCTGGGCCTGTTCGTCCGCGTCGGGGCGCCACTCCGGCAGCGGCACCAGGCCGGGCTCCAGCAGTTCGAGACCGTCGAAGTAGGCCAGGATCTCCTCACGGGTGCGCCACCGGCCGGTGCCGAGCGTCTCGTTGAAGATCTTCTCCGCCGAGAACGCCTGCTCCGACACCTTGGGATGGGCCTGGCCCGGGTTGTGGAAGTGCGAGATCACCAGATGGCTGCCCGGCGCCAGCCCCGCCATCAGCCTGGCCACGATGCCTCCCGGGTCCTCGTCGTCGGCCAGGTGGTGCAGGATGGCGAAGAGCAGCAGCCCGACCGGCTGGCTGAAGTCGATCAGCCCCTTGATGTCCGGGTGCGCCAGGATCGCCTCGGGCTCGCGGATGTCCGCCTCGATGACCGTGGTGCTGGCGTTCACGGCGAGCAGCGCCCGGCCGTGCACGAGCACGATCGGGTCGTGGTCCACGTAGACGACCCTGGCCTCGGGTGCGGCCTGCTGGGCGACCTCGTGCACGTTGCCCTGCGTCGGCAACCCGGAGCCGATGTCCAGGAACTGCCGGATGCCCGCCTCCCGGGCCATGTGGCGGACCGTGCGCCGCAGGAACTGCCGGTTCGAGCGGGCCGCCTCCGGCGCGTCCGGCGCGACCTTCAGCGCCATCTCGGCCATCTGGCGGTCGACCTCGTAGTTGTCCTTGCCGCCGAGCAGGAAATCGTAGACACGAGAGACGCTGGGTTTGGTGGTGTCTATCCCTTGTGGCGCGCGCTTCTGCTCGTTCTCGGGCACTGGCCGGCTCCTTCGGAGGTCCAGGGGGCGATGCGCATGATCATAGCCGCGAATGCCGATTTTTTTTGGGTATTCAGGACACCGCTCACCCGCCGGGCACGACCAGTCCGGTCTCGTACGCGATGACCACGAGCTGGGACCGGTCGCGGGCGGCGAGCTTGCCCAGCAGGCGGCTGACGTGGGTCCTGGCCGTGGCCGGGCTCATGGACAGCACCCGGGCGATGTCGTCGTTGGAACGCCCCCGGCCCACCTCGGCGAGCACCTCCCGCTCCCGCTCGGTGAGCGCGTCGAGCCTGCCGGTCTCCAGGGGCGGGTTGCCGGTCGCCGCCGCGCGCATCACCCTCCTGGTCACCCCCGGCGACAGCAGCGCCTCCCCGGCCGCCACCACCCGCACGGCCTCGCGCAGCTGTTCCGGCGTGCTGTCCTTGAGCAGGAACCCGGCCGCTCCGGCGCGTACGGCGTCGAGCACGTTCTCGTCGGTGTCGAACGTGGTGAGCACGATCACCCGCACCTGCCGCAGCCCGGGATCGGCGATGATCCGCCGGGTCGCCTCCAGCCCGTCGCCGCCCGGCATGCGGATGTCCATGAGCACGACGTCGGGCAGCTCCCGGGCGGCCACCTCGACGCCCTCGGGCCCGGTGCTCGCGAACCCGACCACGGTGATGTCCCCGGCCCGGTCGAGCAGGGCCCGCAGCCCCTCGCGGACCAGGTGCTGGTCGTCGACCAGGACGACCCGGATCACGCCCGGTCCCCGTACGGCACGCGCGCCTCCACCTCGAACCCCTCCGGCGGCCGCGAGCTCACCCGCAGGCCACCGCCCAGCAGCCCGACCCGCTCGCGCATGCCCATGATCCCCCAGCCGCCGTCCACCCCGGGCGCCCCCTTGCCGTCGTCGCGGACCCGGACGAGCAGGGCGTCGGCCCCGTACTCCAGGCCGACGGCCACCCGGCCGGCGTCGGCGTGCTTGAGCACGTTGACCAGGGCCTCCTGGACCACGCGGTAGGCGGTCGCGTCGGCGACGGCGGGCAGCGGCACCGGCGTGCCGCGCACGCTCACCGCGACCTCCAGCCCGGCCTCCCGCGCCGGTCTCACCAGCTCCTCCAGCCGGTCCAGGCCGGGCACGGGAGCCAGCCCGTCCGGCGGCTCGGCGTCGGCGCGCAACGCCCGCAGCGAGGCGCGCAGCTCGGTGACCACGTCGCCGCAGGCGTCGCGGACCACCGCGAGCGAGCGTTCGGCGGCGTCCGGATCGTCACGCAGCGCCTCCCTGGCCACGTCGGTGTGCAGGGAGATGACCGAGATCGTGTGTCCCAGCAGGTCGTGCAGGTCGCGGGCGATCCGCAGCCGCTCCTCGCCGACCCGGCGGGCCGCCTCCCGCTCGCGCTCCGCCCGCGCCGCCCTGGCCTGCTTGTCCAGCTCGGCCCGCCAGCCGCGCCGGGACCGTACGGTGTCGCCCAGCGCTATCACGGCCGCCATCAGGCCCACGGACGTGGCGAGCTCGAACCCGTACAGATAGGCCGGGTCGTCGCCGTGCGCGGTGCGCGCGGTCGTGGAGATCACCAGCAGGGCGACGGCCGTGCCCGCGGCCCACCGCAGCTTGCCCTGCTCGGCCGCCGAATAGAGGGCCGCGGCCACCGGCACCGCCAGCCCGACCGGCGGGTAGGACAGCACGTAGTAGACCAGCAGGGCGGCGGCCGTGACGACGAGCGTCGCCACCGGCCAGCGGCGGCGCACGAACATCAGCCCGCTCAGCAGCAGCCCGAACCCGTAGGCGGCCAGGGGCGGCTCGGCGCCCGCCGATCCCACGTTGGCGCTGATCGCGGTGCCGACCACGACGAGCACCACCATGGCCAGCCCGAGATCGGCCGCCTGCTGCCGCCGTTCGCCGCCGATGGTCACCGCCTCCTCCGACTCAGTCGTTCCCCGGCCGCAGCCCGGGCACCAGCCGCGACAGCACCCATCCGACGGCTCCCACCGCGGCGCCCACGGCCAGCCCCGTCATCAGGCTGCTGCCGAACGCGAACGCCCGCAGCAGCAGGGCCTCGACCGCCGGGGACAGCCCGCCCGCCAGGTTGCCGCCGAGCGACGGCGGATCGCCCCCGAACGACTCGGCCCACAGCACCTGGTGGGTGAGGCCCAGCAGCACACCATAGGCGGCGCCGACGGCCAGCAGCGTCACGAAGGCGTTGGGCACCCGCTTCCACAGCACCACGGCCAGCCAGACGGCGATCGGCACGAAGACCAGCAGCGCGTTGACGGACGGGCCGACCAGCCGCAGGTCGTGCGCGACCACCCGGGGCACGCCGAGCGCGGCCAGCCCGACGACGGCGATCAGCGGCAGCCCCAGCCCCTTGGCACTCATCTCGTCCGGATCCTTCCTGGTAGGCAGGCTTCGAGGCTAGGTTCGGGGCCTGCGCCGTGTCGTCGGCCTCGCGGCCCGTTCCCGATACGCGTCTGTACGTACGCGGCCGGCTCGGCGGTACGTCGCGGGTCGGCCGAAGGATGTACGCCCGGGCTCGGTCGGGCGAAGGATGTGGCCGTCGGCGGCAGGCGGCAGGATCGGGGCATGACCATCGGCCTGCTGCTCACCCTCGCCGCCCTGGCGCTGGTCGACAGCACCAGTTTCGGCACCCTGGGCATCCCGGTCTACCTGTTGCTGACCACGCGGACGTCCCGGCTGCTGATCTACCTGGCGACCGTGGCCGGGTTCTACTTCCTGGTGGGCGTCGGGCTCATGCTGGGGCTGTCCACAGTTGTGGATACTTTCGGCGAGGCGCTGCACAGCCAGGCGGCCTACTGGGTGCAGCTCGTGCTCGGGGTGGGGCTGTTCGCGCTGAGCTTCCGGTTCGACCCGAAGCGACGGGCCAGGCTCGGCAAGCCGGAGCGGCGCTTCGAGCCCCGGGCCGGCGGGCCGCGGGCGATGATGATGCTGGCGCTGACGGCCGGGCTGCTGGAGGTCGCCACCATGCTGCCCTATCTCGCCGCCGTCGGGATCATGACGACCGCCGGGCTGCCGCCGGGCGTGTGGGTGCCGCTGCTCGCCGCCTACGTGGTGGTCATGATCGTGCCGACGCTGGTGCTGATCGTCCTGCGCGCGGCGGCCGGGGGGTGGCTGGAGCCGAAGCTGGAGCGGCTGCGCGCCTGGCTGGCCAAGCACTCGGCGTCGATGGTCAGCTGGGCGCTGGCCATCGCCGGCTTCCTGCTGGCCAGGGACGCCGCGGTCTACCTGTTCCTCAGCTAGTCAGGCGGTCGCGCCGCCGTCGGCGACCAGGTCGTGACCGAGGACGAACGCCGACTCCGGCGCGGCCAGCCACAGCACGGCGGCGGCGATCTCCGCCGTCTCACCCACCCGCCCGGCCGGGATGTGCGCGGCCATGCGGGCGTCGCGGTCCTGCCTGGTCTCGCCGGGCCGCAGGCTCATCGGGGTGTCGATCGGGCCGGGGCTGATCGCGTTGACCCGGACGCCGTCCGCGGCGTGGTCCAGGGCGGCGGCCCGGCTCAGCGCGCTGACCGCGGCCTTCGACACGGCGTACGCGCCCAGGCCGGCCAGCCTGCGGTGGGCGCCGATGTTGGAGGCCATGTTGACGATCGCGCCTCCGCCGTGCGCCCTCATGTGCGCGATCTCGTACTTCATGGACAGGAACACGCCGGTCACGTTGGCGTCCATGAGGGACGACCAGGAGCCGGGATCCACGTCGGCGAGCGGGCCCGTCGCGCCGAGGATGCCGGCGTTGTTGAAGGCCACGTCCAGGCCGCCGTGGCGGCCGGCGGTGGTGGCGACCATGCGGGCCGCGTCGTCGGGGCTGGTCACGTCGGCGGTGACCCAGTCGGCGCTGCCGCCCTCGGCCTCGATGCGCTTGACCGCCTCCGTCAGCTTGCCCGGGTCGCGGCCGGCCAGCACGACCATGGCGCCCTCGCTCGCGAACGCCTGCGCCGTGGCGCCGGCGATGGCACCGGCGCCACCGGTGATGAGCACGACCTTGCCGTTGAATCGCATCGTGAACCCTATTTCTCTATCAGAACGATTGGTTTTTATTGCGGGCATGGGTTTCACCCCACAAGGGCGAGAGCCTGACGGGCGGCGTCACGCAGCCGGTCACCGCTGCCGTCGGTGCGGCCCAGCACGCGCATCCCCTGCAGGAGCACCAGCAGGAGCCTTGCCAGCGCCTGCGGCTCCCGGCCCGCCGGCAGCTCGCCCTGCGCCCGGGCGCGCACCAGCGCGGAGGTCAGCACCGACTCCAGGTGGCGCCAGCTCGACTCCACGAACCGCGCCGCCTCCGGGTCCCGCGCCGCCAGCTCCACCGCCGCGTTCACCACCATGCAGCCCCGGTGGCCTTCGGCGGAGTCTTCCGCGTACGACCAGATGAGCGCCCGCAGGGCCGGCAGCACCGGTCCCGGCTGCGACAGGGCCTCGGTGATGTCCGGGTCCCGGGTGCTCAGGTAGCGGTCCAGGGCCTTGAGGTAGAGCTCGTGCTTGCCGCCGAACGTGGCGTAGATGCTCGCCCTGGCCACGCCCAGGCGCTCCACCAGGTCCGCCATCGACGTCGCCTCGTAGCCGCGCTCCCAGAACAGCTCCAGCGCCCGCTGCAACGCGACGTCCGGATCGAACTCCTTCGCCCTCGCCATGCCCCGACCCTACGCCTTTTCAGAACGATCGGTCAAGATAACCTCCATGGCGGCCAGTTCGTCCCTGCCTTCCGCCTCCCTGCCGGGCAGCAGGAGCAGCGTGCGGGCCCGCTCGTACCGCGCCCCGATGCGCTCCCAGCCTTCGACCGACGCCTCCAGCGCCTCCCGGTCCCCGCCCGGCAGTCGCCCGGCGGCCCGTGTCAGGCAGGCCGCCGCCCACGCGTTCTCCCGCCCGGCCGGCTCCGCCGCCGCCAGGCGTTCCCCGGCATCCGCCAGCCCCGCCAGCACCGCCAGTTCCGCCCCGGCGGCCACGGCATACCCGGCGAACATCCCGGCCGCCCGCCCGGCCTCCTCCACGACCGCTTCCACATCCCTGCCCATCCGCCCGACGCCGTCGGCGAGCCGGTCCGCGGCGGTGCGGGCGGCGGTGAAGGCGCGCAAGGTGGTGAGCCTGCTGCCGCCGACCGCCTCGGCGCGGGCGCGCCAGGACCGCGCTCCCGCGTCGTCGCCCAGGTGGTCGCAGGCCAGGGCCATCCAGGACAGCGCCGGAGCCATCCACCGGCCCGGCGGGGCGTCCATGCGCGCCTGGCTCTCCCACATCTCGGCGCCCCTGGCCAGAGCCTCGTGGAAGGCCCCGGCCAGCACCAGTGGCGCGATGAGCCTGCTCCGCGCCAGCGCCGGATGGCCACCGGTGACGTCGTCACGCATCGCCATCCAGGCGATCTCCAGAGCGCCGGGCAGGTCGCCCACCGCGACGGCGTACACCGAAGCCGTGTGCAGCGAGTCGACGATCTCGATGCCCGAGCGCGGGTCGTACGGGTCCATCGCCGCCCGCAGCGTGAGCCGCTCCCCGGCCGTCCGGTACGCCTCGCGCAGCCTCCCCTCATCGGCCGCCTCCGAGATGACCGCGTCCATCGCCCCGCTCACCAGCACCGGATCACCCGTGACCCGCGCGGCCACCAGCGCCCGCCGCGGCGCACTCTCACCATCCCGGGTCACGCCGGGGGCGCTCTCACCGTCCCCGGTCGCGGGGCGGGGGCCGAGCGGGTGGACACTCCAGGCGGTCGCCGCGGCCACGTGCGCCACCACGTACGGGTCGCCCGGGTCGCCGGTGCCGGCCGCCTCCTCGGCGAGGGCGCGCAAGCGATCGCCGGTGACGCTGAGGCCGGGTCCGAACCCCGGGTGCCTCCTCGCGATCACCACCGCCCTGGCCAGCGCGACCGCCCGCCCGTCGCCGTCGCCCGCCCTGCCGGCCTGCTCAGCGGCGGCAAGCTGCAACTCGTACGCCAGCGCCGAATCGGCGAAGGCGAGCGCGCACTCGGCGGCGTCACGCAGATCCGCCGCCGCATCCCGCGCCCCCGCCTCGACCCCGTCGCCGCCCGCAGGTGAGCCGCTCCCCGGCCGTCCGGTACGTCCTGTCCGCGAGCTGCTGCACCATGTCCCTGACCTCCTGTTTCTCGGCTGCTCTCAGCCTCTCGCCGGAGACCCCC
>NZ_LAVL01000140.1 GCF_001083785.1 Nonomuraea sp. SBT364 | reverse complement strand
TCCCGACCCCTCCCGAAAACCGCTCCAAGGCCGGGCAGGTGTACGCGGGCGAGGGGCGGGCCGGGATCCGGGAGCTGGCCGTCTACGAGCCGGCGCTGTTCGTGGACGGCCCCACGCCCAGGTTGTACCGGCGGGCAGGCCGGAAAGGGTTGCGTCCCTCGTGGCACAGAACGCGGGGATAGCCGCATGACCACCGACGAGCTAGAGGCGTCCTACGGCGACGATTGGAAGATCGTGCCGGACATGGCCATCGGTGTGGCCGCTGTGCGGCATAAAGACGTTCCAGGTTCGGTCAACGCGATTATCGCGGGAGGCCTGGACGAACTTGCCGACAAGCTTGCTGCCCGGCAGGCAGCGCGATTAGCGCCGAACGGGGGCGCAAGCCATCCGTTCTCATCCCGGGCATCGTATGGCTTTGTCATACGAAGGGGTGTTGAAGGAAGTTTCCTGGACGCCCCGGCTAAGCAAGCTGCCGCCCTTAGCCGGGGTGCCAGCAGACCGCATAGGGCCAGACGTCCACCTTCCCCCGCAGGGGCAGACCTAGGCTGGTCGTTCTTATGCCTGGTGGTGCCGTTCCGGATGACGCCCCTGTGGTCGACGCCAGGGCATCTCGTTGTCCGGGAAAGGGGAACCGGGACAAGGTCCATGCGAAAATACCGCGTTACACGCGGGCCGCAGGTGTAGCCAGTAGGCGGCGGTGCCGCTCACATCGCGGAGTGGCGAGCCGGTAGAACAATGTGTGAGGTGTGCGAGCCGGGCGCATCGTTGTTCGGCAACGACCTCGGTGCCAGGACTATTACCTGGCCTCGATGATGCGCTCGTAAGTTACGTGACTGATGTATGGCTTGGTGCTTGGGCAGGTCTTGGACGATTTAACTCTTGGTCCCACCCAAGGGCCCCAGGACTTTGATGTTGCCGCGGAGGGGGATGTTTTGCAGTGGACGACAACTCGATGCCCGAAGCCAGCGTCGCATTTGGCCCAACCGGAGTCGGGGAGGATGTGGACCTGGACCCCCGTGGTGCAGACTGGGTAAGCGTTTGCGGCGCTAGGGCTGACCAGTAGGAATGTGCCCGCCGCTGCGATGGCGAGCGTTGCCGTAAGCTTCTTCAAGGAGTCCTCCGTGTTGGGGCTGGGATCCTTCGGAGAACTGAACCAGAGGTCGGTATGTCGTGGGTATAGCCAGCGTGCCGGGGGCTGAACGTCCAGGCTGTCACCGTTGAGTACGCGGTGTACGTACCAGGCCAGCGAGAGTGTCGTACCAATCGACAGGCCCCGGACTGTGAGCCGGGGGCCTGTCGAGTTGGACAGCTACGCCGCTACCTCGGGAGCCTGGAAGAGCGCCTCAGCCTTGCCCTTGGCCCGGCTCTGGGTGGGTGCCTTGGCCCTGGCCGCCGCGCCCTCGTGGGGAACGCTGGCAACGGCCTGCTTGGCCATCATGCCCTTGAGGATCTCCTGGAGCATCTCCGCTCGGCAGGGGAGGACAGGAACGCCTTGACGGCCCCCAGGAGCCGCCTCCTCGCTGGTGGCTGACTTGGCAAGCACCTCGATAACGATCTCGGGAGTTTCCTCGGTGTCGAGATCGATCAGCTCATGAGTTTCGTCGGAACCCTCAGGCGTCACGTAGAGGTAGCGCATGCTCGGCCGTCCCCCGGTGCCCTTGGCGCTGTGTCCCTTGACGACCTCGATCGTGTCGAGCTGGGCCACGATCTCCCGGAGATCGGCCGCCTTGATTTTTGAGTGTCCGGTAGATCTCCGTGGCCGTACGGCCCCAACGTGTCTGTGTCGCCTAACCGTTCACGTTGGGGCTGGTCTACTCGAAGACAGCGCCGAGAAAGCTGGCCATCCGAGTTTTGTCTGTCAACACAAAACTACGAAACCCTGCAAATCGGTGTTTGTTAGTTCGCTTTAGGCCCGCTCAAGCACCGTGAGGAAGGGGACTACCGAGACATGCCGCTGCCGCCATTCGTTTCACGCCGCCATCACCACGCACATCCAGAGCCACGGCGCTGCAGACGGGTACCTGTTCCAGGCGGCCAAGGGAGGTTGGGTGCGGTACGAGGCTCATCGGGTGACGTTCGCCGCCGCAGCCAAGGGGGCGGGCCTTCCCGAGGACTTCACCCCTCACGGACTCCGCCACTCCTACGCATCCATGAAACTCGCCCAGGGCATCCCCATCACGGACGTGTCCCGATGGCCGGGACACCAGGACATCGGGATCACATTCCGTACGTACGGCCACCTCGTGGACGAGGCGCGGGATCGAGCGCTCGATGTGATGCAGGCCGGTTACCAGACAGGCATCGCTGAAGTTCCGGCAGCCGCGTGCTGACTTCGTGCTGACCACGGAGACCCAGAAATACCTGTCCACCTTGCACTTTTGCCCCTATCGATCACATGTTGATCATGTGGCCGGACAGGCCGTGGATCGCCTCCTTGACCGCCTCGCCGAGGGTCGGGTGGGCGTGCACGTTGCGGGCGACCTCGTGCACGGTGAGGTCCCACTGCTGGGCCAGCGTGAGCTCCGGAAGCAGCTCGGTGACCTCGGGCCCGATCAGGTGGGCGCCGAGCAGCTCGCCGTGCTTCTCGTCGCTGATGATCTTCACGAAGCCGGCGCTGTCGCCCAGGCCGTGCGCCTTGCCGTTCGCGGTGAACGGGAACTTGGCCACCTTGACCTCGTAGCCCAGGTCACGGGCCTGCGTCTCGGTGTAGCCGAAGCTGGCCACCTGCGGCTGGCAGTAGGTGGCGCGCGGGATCATCACGTAGTCGAGCTCCATGGTCTCGGCCCCCGCGATCGTCTCCGCGGCGATGATGCCCATCGACTCGGCGGCGTGCGCGAGCATGAGCTTGGCCGTGACGTCGCCGATCGCGAAGATGTGCGGCACGCTCGTGCGGCAGCGGCCGTCGATCGCGATCGCGCCCCGGTCGGTGAGCTGCACGCCGGTCTTCTCCAGGCCGTAGCCGTCGACGCGCGGCTGGAAGCCGATCGCCTGGAGCACCTTGTCGGCCTCCAGCACCTGCTGCTGCCCGTCACGCGAGACGGTGACCTTGACCGAGGAGCCGGTGTCCTCGATGTTGTCCACGCGGGTGGAGGTGAGCACCTCGATGCCGAGCCGCTTGTAGCGCTTGGCCAGCTCGGCGGAGACCTCCTCGTCCTCCAGCGGCACGATCCGGTCGAGGAACTCCACGATCGTGACCTTGACGCCGTAGTTGTGCAGCACGTACGCGAACTCGACGCCGATGGCGCCGGCGCCCGCGATGACGATGCTGGAGGGGAGCTCCTCGGAGAGGATCTGCTCCTCGTACGTGACCACGCGCTCCGACAGCTGGGTGCCGGGGATCAGCCGGGTGGTGGCGCCGGCGGCGACGATGCAGTGGCGGAAGGTGATCGTCTCGCCGTTGACCTGCAGCGTGTTGGCGTCGAGGAAGGTGCCCCGGCCGTCGTACTCCGTGATGGAGTTCTTCTTCATCAGGTAGTGGACGCCCTTGACCCGGCCGTCGGCCACCTTGCGGCTGCGGGTGAACGCCGCGCCGTAGTCGAAGGTGACCTCGCCGCTGATGCCGAAGGTCTTGGCCTCCTTGGTGAAGATGTGGGCCAGCTCCGCGTTGCGCAGCAGCGCTTTGGACGGGATGCAGCCCACGTTCAGGCAGACGCCTCCCCAGTATTTCTCCTCGACGACCGCGGTGCGCAGCCCGAGCTGGGCGGCTCGGACGGCGGCCGTGTATCCTCCCGGACCGGCGCCGAGAACGACGACGTCATAGTCTGTGCTCATGACTCGGACCATACCGCTCGTCCGCGCGCACTCCTGACCCGCTATACCTCGACCCGGTACGACAGCGTCAGCTCGTCCGCGGGAAGCCCTCGGATACCCCAGTTGACCTGCGGCATCTCGATGATGGTGATCTCCACGTCCTGCTTCGGCCATGGCAGCGTGTCGTAGATCTCGCGGATCAGCGCCCGCTTGGCCTCGTCGCTGCGGCCGGTGAAGCAGACGATCTCGATGATCAGATAGCCGTCGCCGCGCTGCGGGCAGATCAGGTTGTCGGCGTCGAGCAGCAGGAACCGGTGGAACCTCTTGTCCTCAGGCAGCCCCCACGCCTTGACCACACACCGGTGCAGCAGGTCCGAGATCTCCTTCTGGTGGCCGTCCCATACGTCCCTGCGCCCGTAAACCTTCACCTGTGCCATGTCGGCCAATATAGAACGTGTGATTCGCATACTGCTCGCCGACGACGAAGCCATGATCCGCGCCGGGGTCCGGGCCATCCTCGCCTCCGACCCCGAGCTGGACGTCGTGGCCGAGGCCGGCGACGGCCGGGAGGCGGTGGACCTGGCCATCAGCCACCACCCGGACGTGGCGCTGCTCGACATCCGCATGCCGAGGCTCGACGGGCTCGCGGCGGCGGCGGAGATCCGCAGGGCGGCGCCGGGCACGGCGGTGGTGATGCTGACCACGTTCGGCGAGGACGACTACATCGCCAAGGCGCTCGACGTGGGCGCCGGCGGTTTCCTGCTGAAGTCCGGTGACCCGCGCGAGCTGATCGCCGGGGTGCACGCCGTCGCCGGCGGCGCCGCCTACCTGTCGCCGAAGGTCGCCCAGAGCGTCATCAAGCAGCTGGCCGGCGGCCGGATGTCCCGCGGCGCCGCGGCCCGCGACCGCATCGCCGGGCTCACCGACCGCGAGCGCGAGGTGCTGGCGCTGCTCGGCGCGGGCCTGTCCAACGCCGAGATCGCCCGTACGCTGCACATCGTGGAGGGCACGGTCAAGGCGTACGTGAGCGCCATCCTGACGCGGCTCGACGTGCGCAACCGCGTCCAGGCCGCGATCATCGCCCACGAGGCCGGATTGGTAACCTGACCCGTGATGTATCGCCTCGTGTTCACGCAGGTCTTGCGGCGGTTCGACGCCGAGGCCGTGCACCATCAGACCGTCAGGGGCCTCGCGATCCTCGCCAGGCTGCCCCTGCTCAAGCGACCCCTGCACCGGGCGTTCGCACCGCACGACGCGGCCCTGCGGGTGAGCGCCTTCGGCGTGCACTTCCCCGGGCCGCTCGGGCTCGCCGCCGGCTTCGACAAGGACGCGGCCTGCGCCGAGGGGGTGGCGGCGCTCGGGTTCTCGCATGTCGAGGTCGGCACCATCACCGCGCACGGCCAGCCGGGCAACCCGCGTCCCCGCCTGTTCCGGCTGGTGCCGGAGCGGGCGGTCATCAACCGGATGGGGTTCAACAACGCCGGCGCCCGCGCCGCCGCCCGCCGCCTGAGCCGCACCCGAGGGGTGCCGGTCGTGGTGGGCGTCAACATCGGCAAGACCAAGGTGGTGCCCGAGTCGGGCGCGGTAGCCGACTACGTGACCAGCGCCAAGGAGCTGGCGCCGCTGGCCGACTACCTGGTGGTCAACGTCAGCTCGCCCAACACGCCCGGCCTGCGCGACCTGCAGGCGGTCGAGCTGCTGCGCCCGCTGCTGTCGGCGGTCAAGGAGGTGGCCGACGGCACGCCCCGCCGCACCCCGCTGCTCGTCAAGATCGCCCCGGACCTGGCCGACGAGGACGTCGACGCGGTCGCCGACCTCGCCGTCGAGCTGGGCCTCGACGGCATCATCGCGACCAACACCACCATCCGGCACGCGGGCGAGACCGGCGGCCTGTCCGGCCGTCCGCTCAAGGCGCGCTCGCTGGAGGTGCTGCGCCGCCTGCGCGCCCGCGTGGGCGACCGCCTGACGCTGGTGTCGGTCGGCGGCGTGGAGGACGTGGACGACGTCTGGGAGCGCCTGCTCGCCGGAGCCACGCTGGTGCAGGGCTACACGGGCTGGATCTACGGCGGCCCGCTCTGGGCCTCCCGCATCCACCGCCAGCTCTCCAGGCGCGTACGACGCCACGGCGTGAAGTCGATCACCGAGATCATCGGCCGGACCGCGTGATGGACGAGACGGAGCTGGGCGACGGGATCGTGCTGCGGCCGGTGGAGACGGCCGACGCCGAAGCCCTCGCGCGGGCGTACGTGCGCAACCGCGAGCACCTGCGCCCCTGGGAGCCGTGGCGGCCCGAGCACTTCTTCACCACGGCCGGGCAGGAGGCGCGCCTGCGTGACCTGGCCGAGCAGCGCGAGGCGGGCCGCGTGATCCCGTGGGTGCTGGCCGACGGCGAGCGCGTCGTGGGCGCCATGAACCTCAACGACCTGGTGCACGGCCCGTTCCGCAACGCCCATCTGGGCTACTGGATCGACGCCGACTACGCCGGGCGCGGGCTCACCACCCGGGCCGTGGAGGTGGTGTGCCGGGTGGCGGACGAGCGGCTCGGGCTGCACCGCGTCCAGGCCGGCACGCTGCTCGACAACGTCGCCTCGCAGCGGGTGCTGCGCAAGTGCGGCTTCGAGCCGTTCGGCACCGCTCCCAACTATCTGCACATCAACGGCGAATGGCGCGATCACCTGCTCTTCCAGCGCATCCTGAACGACCGGCCGCCTCCGACTGTCGTAGCCGGGCGTTAGTCTCCGGGCGTGAAGGTAGAGGCCTCCGTCGAGCAGCTCGTCCACGTCGACGACGACCACTACACCGTGGCCCGGATGAGCTCCGACGACGCCGGCTCCTTCGTGGCCGCGGGCCGTGCGCTGGCCGGGGTCCAGCCGGGGGAGCGGCTGCAGCTCGGCGGCGAGTGGGAGTCGCATCCGCGCTTCGGCCGTCGGCTGGCCGTCAAGCAGGTCGAGCGCGTCGCGCCGTCCAGCGTCCGCGCCATCACGCTCTACCTGGGCTCCGGCCTGATCCGCGGCGTCGGCCCGCGCCTGGCGCACGCGATCGTCAGCCAGTTCGGCGAGCAGACGCTCAAGGTCATCGACACCGAGCCCGAGCGGCTGCGCGACGTCGTCAACATCGGCGCGATCCGCCAGGCCCAGATCGTCGAGGCGTGGGCCGAGCAGAAGGCCGTGGCCGAGCTCATGGTGGTCCTGCAGGGGTTCGGCGTCAGCCCGCTGCTCGCCGCCAAGCTCTACCAGGCCTATGGCCACGACGCGCTCGACGTGCTGACCAAGGACCCCTACCAGCTCGTGGGGCGGGTGCGGGGGATCGCCTTCCACACCGCCGACCGGATCGCGCTGCGCTCGGGGGTGCCGGAGAGCAGTCCGAAGCGGCTGCGGGCGGCGGTGGTCGACCGGCTGGAGGCGGCGGCCGCCGGCGGCGGGCACTGCTTCCTGGCGCTGCACGCGCTGGTCACCCAGGTGGTGGCGCTGGTCGAGCAGGACGAGGAGCCGGTCAGGCGGGCCGTCGACGCGCTCAGCGCCGAGCGGCGCGTCGTCGTGGAGCCGTCGCCGTCCGACCCGGGCCGGCTCGTCGTCTACGGCAAGCAGGAGCACAGCCGTGAGGTGGCGCTGGCCGGGCATCTGGCCAGGCTGCTGCGGGCCCGCTCGACGCTGCGGATGCGCCCCTACACCGAGGACGAGCGGCTGCACGAGGATCAGCGGGCCGCCGTCAACCTGGTGCTGACCAGCACCGTCTCCGTGCTGACC
This sequence comes from Nonomuraea sp. SBT364, assembly GCF_001083785.1. GTDB lineage: Bacteria > Actinomycetota > Actinomycetes > Streptosporangiales > Streptosporangiaceae > Nonomuraea. Next base: position 14,303 of record NZ_LAVL01000140.1, on the reverse strand, counting down.
GGCGGGCCGGGGTGCGGCAAGAGCCACACGGTGGCGGCGATCGCCTCGACCGTGCGGGCGATGGGCGGCTCGGTGACGTTGTGCGCGCCGACCGGCAAGGCCGCCAAGCGGCTCTCGGAGCTGACCGGGTTGCCCGCGATGACCGTGCACCGGCTGCTCGCCGCGCGCGCCGAGCCCGACGACGGCGCGCTGTTCGCCGACGATCCCGCCCAGGCCGACCTGATCGTCGTGGACGAGGCGTCGATGCTCGACCTGCACCTCGCCACCCGGCTGACCGCCGCCGTGCCGTCGGGCAGCCACCTGCTGTTCGTCGGCGACAGCGACCAGCTGCCCAGCATCGGCCCCGGCAGGGTGCTGGCCGACCTGCTGAGCGTGCCGGAGGTGCCGCGCGTGCGGCTCACGCACGTCTTCCGCCAGGCGCACGACAGCGGCATCGTACGGGCCGCGCACCGGATCCGCGCCGGCGAGCTTCCCGACCTGCCGGGCGGTGGCGGCTTCTGGTTCGAGGAGCTGGACGACCCGGTCAAGGTCGCCGAGCGGGTCATCGAGCTGGCCACCGAGGCGATCCCCCGCAAACAGGGTGTCGATCCCGGCCAGGTGCAGGTGCTGTGCCCGATGCGGCGCGGCGAGACCGGCGCCACCGAGCTCGGCCGCAGGCTCCAGGACCGGCTCAACCCCGCCCGCGAGGGCGTCCCCGAGCACTGGTCGGGCCCGTCGGTCTTCCGGCCGGGCGACCGGGTGATGCCCATCCGCAACAACTACGACAAGGGCGTCTTCAACGGCGAGACCGCCACCGTGACCACCGTCGACCAGCGCGAGCGGCTCGTCGAGCTGCGCACCGACGACGGCCGCACGGTGGGTTACGCCTTCGACGAGCTCGACGAGCTCACCCACGCCTACGCGATCAGCGTGCACCGGGCCCAGGGCAGCGAATACCCGTTCGTGGTGGCGCCGGTGGTCGCCGAGGCGGGCGGGGTCATGCTGCGCCGCGGCCTGCTCTACACGCTGGTCACGCGGGCCAAGGCGTGGGTGGTGCTGGTCGGCGGGCGCGACGCGTTGGAGCTGGCCGTGCACCGGCTGGGCGGGCGGCGCAACACCGCACTGCCGCACCGGCTCGCGCTCCAGCTCGCCGCGCCGTGACCGTCAGACGCTGGGCCGGGTCGACTCCGCGTCGTGCGTCATGCCGTCGATGCGGGCCATCACCGCCGACACGTCGATGACGCCCGGCCGGTGCGGGCGGCGGCGCTGCCACGGGTGCGGCCCCGCCGGCGGCCGATATTCCACGCCGAGCGCGTCCAGCCGCCCCAGGTGCGCCGCCAGCCGCTCGGTGAAGCCCTCGCCGCCGCCCCAGGCGACGTCCGCCAGCGCGCACGTACGGGGCCACAGCCGGTAGTCCAGCACGCGGCCGTCGGGCACCCGCTCGCTCCAGAGCTGGGCCTGCACGCCGATGACGCGCGCCCGCTCCTCCTCGGACCAGTCGCCGGGCGCCGGGTCGAAGGCGGCCACGTCGGCGACGGTGATCGCCTCGCCGATCGCCAGCGGCTCCTCCGCCGAGGCTGCCTCCGCGTAGTCGAAGTACAGCGGGAACACCGGCGTCGCCACCACGTCGTGGCCGGCGGCGGCGGCGCGGCGGCCGACGTTCATGCCGCGCCACGGCATCACGACGGTGTCCTGGCGCAGCCCGCCGCTGACGAACGCCTCGTCCCACACCACAGTCCGCACCCCGCGCTCGGCCAGCGCGTCGGCGAGCTGCCGCAGGAACCACGCCTGCAGGTCGTTGGCGGTCGCCAGGCCCAGCGACTCACCGTAGGCGCGGATCTCCGGCGAGGCGGCCCACTGGTCGAGCACCACCTCGTCACCGCCGATGTGCACGTACGGCGTCTCGCCGAGCGCGCCGAGCAGCTCGTCGAGGACCGTCGTCAGGAACTCGACGGTGGGCGGCAGCGGGGACAGGATCGCGGGGGAGATGCCCCACCGGTCCATCACCTCGTGCGGCTCGCCGGTCGCGCCGAGCGACGGGTAGGCCGCCAGGATCGCCGACGCGTGCCCCGGCACGTCGATCTCCGGCACGATGGTGACGGCCCTGGACCGCGCGTACGCGGCCAGCTCCGCCAGGTCGGCCAGGGTGTAGTAGCCGCCGTGCGGGATGTCGTCGTACGCCTCGGGCTCGCGGTAGAAGTGGGTCGCGGTGCGCGGCCGGTGCGAGGAGATCTCGTGCAGCAGCGGGTAGGCGAGGCTCTCCACCCGCCAGCCCTGGTCGTCGGCCAGGTGCAGGTGCAGCCGGTTCAGCTTGTGCACGGCCATCAGGTCCAGCAGCCGCATGACCTCCCGCTTGGGGAAGAAATGCCGGGCCACGTCCAGGTGCAGGCCACGCCAGGAGAACCGGGGCGCGTCCTCGATCCGCACGCCGGGCACGGTCCACGCCGAGCCGGCCCCGAACCGGTAGGAATCGTCGGGCAGGAGCTGACGCAACGACTGGGCAGCGTAGAAGGCGCCCGCCCGGCCGCCCGCCGCGATCTCGATCCCGCGTGATCCGGCCGACAGCCGGTACGCCTCCGCGTCCAGCCGGGGGTCGAGCCGGGTGGCGACGGCGCCGTCGTCACCGGGCAGCAGGTCCAGTCCGGGAAGCGCGGCCCGTACCGGCTCGACCAGCGGGCCGGACACGGTGGCGCCGGCGGTGAGCTCATAGGAGACGGAGAGCGAATGATGCAGCGACGGGCGAGGAATCATGAATTGAGATAGTGCTGCAATCCGTTGGCCAAAGCCAGTGCGATGCGCTGCCGGAACCTCGGGTCACGGAACTTGGCCGCCTCGGCCGCGTTGCGCATGTTGCCGCACTCGACGAAGATCTTCGGCACCGTCGACAGGTTGAGTCCGCCCAGGTCGTTGCGGTAGTCGAGGGCCTTGCTGCCGATGTAGGTGGAGTAGGGCAGGCCGGTGCCCTCGCGGAAGGCGTCACGCACGGCCACGCCCAGCTCGGACGACTTCTTGACCACCGGGTCCACCGGGCCGTTGATCTTCTTCGGCATGATGACGTGGAAACCGTGGTTGGCCGCGGCCGAGCCGTCGGCGTGCACCGAGATCGCGGCGTCGGCCTTGTTCCGGTTGCCGATGGCGGCCCGCTCGGTGATGCACGGGCCGACGCCGGTGTTGCTGGGCCGGGTGAGCTTGACCCGGGCGCCCCGGCTCTTGAGGATCTTGACGAGCCGCTTGGAGACGTCCCAGGTGAAGGCCGCCTCCGGGTAGCCGTCGTCGGTGGCGGTGCCCGTCGTGTCGCAGGCCTTCCACTGGGTCAGCACGTTGACCTTGCGGTTGATGGCCTTCGGGTTGCGCGCGTTGCCGCCGTTGTGGCCGGGGTCGATGACGACCGTCTTGCCCTCCAGCGGCTTGGCCGCCGGAGCCCGCTCGACCGGCGCCGTCGGGTCGGGCTCGGTCGTGGTGGCGGACGTGCGGGCGGACGCTGTGGCGGCGGCCTGACCAGCGGCGGGTTCGCCGGAACCGGCGCCGCCGCACGCGGAGGCGATCAGGCCGCAGACGGCGAGGACGGTGGCGGGTAGAGCGCGCATGGGCTCCAACTTACGTGAATCCCGCCGCCGGAAGGCCGCGAACCGCCTCACCAGACGTGTTCGCCGACCTCCTGCCGTTGCAGCAGGGCGGCCAGCTCCCGCGCGTCCTCGGCGTCCAGGCCGAGCACGACGCGGGGGCGGCCCCACGGGTGGTCGAGGGAGTGGGCGACGTAGCTGGCCACGGACTCCGCGCCGACGTCCGTCCCCCGCCCGCGCCCGGCCCGCCACTGCGCCCAGGCGCGTTCGAGCTCGGCCGCCGCGCGCTGGGCGCAGGACACCAGTTCCGGATCACGCATGACTGTTCCCCCCGGATCAGATCGTGGCCGGACCGAATCCGGCCACAATGTGCATGACCCTGACGAGTAAACCGCCGGGGGCGCGGTCACGGAGCGTGTTGACCCGACTTTGGCCCGCTCTTAGGCCGGACCCGTGCTGCGGCGCACGATCAGCTCCGGCGTGATCTGGCGCAGCCGGGCGCCCTTGCCCGGGTCGGTGATGCGGTCGCTCAGCAGCGTGGCGGCCGACCGGCCCATGGCGCGGCGCGGCTGGTCCACCGAGGTGAGGGAGATGTGGTTCGAGGCCGACAGGTGGGTGTTGTCGTAGCCGACCACGGAGAGGTCTTCGGGGACGCGCAGGCCCAGCTCGCTCGCGGCGGAGAGCACGCCGAGCGCGACCACGTCGTTGGCGGCGAAGATCGCCGTGGGCCTGGGGTCCCGGGTCAGGAGGGCGATCGCCGCGTCGCGGCCGCCGTCCTCGGACGAGTCCGCGGCCTCGACCATGATGTACGGGGCGAGCGAGTGCCTGCGCATGGCCACGAGGTAGCCCTCGCAGCGGGAGGGCCGCGGGCCCTCGATGTGCGCGATGCGCTTGTGCCCGGCTTCGACCAGGTGGTCGATGGCCAGGCGGGCGCCGAGTTGGTCGTCGTCGACGACGATGTCGACGCCTTCGAGCTCGATGTCACGTTCCCCGACGACGACCGTCGGGGTGTAGGAGGTCGCCTCGATGAGGGTGGCGCTGGTCGGCGCGATGCCCAGCAGGACCAGGCCGTCGACCCGCAGCTCCAGGAAGGCCTCCACGGCCTCGTCCTCGAACGCGGGATCCCATTGGCTGTTCCCGATCAGCATGCGTAACCCGTCGCCGTGCAGGCTCTCCTGCAGGCCGTCGAGGAACTCGGCGTAGAAGGGATTGTGGAGGTCGGCGACGAGCGCGCCGACGAGGTGAGTACGGCCTTCGACCAGGCTGCGGGCGACCGCGTTCGGCCGGTAGCCGAGCTCGCGGGCGGCCTGGAGGACAGCCTGGCGCCGATGCTCGCTCACGTGCGGGGATCCGCGAAGCACGAGGGAGACCAGCGATTTCGAGACGCCGGCTCGTTCGGCGACGTTGCGGATGGTGGGCCTGGGCCGAGGCAGCGTATCGACCTCTCTCATGTCGGTGATGCTCGGAGTCTTGACGGGCGGTCCTGACATGTGTCTCCCCCGCGATGCGAAGTTGGGCACCTGTACCACCAAACGATCGAGTTCGCCGCAGGGTACGGCCTTGTCGCCAATGACCCGATCGCTACTGGTCAGGGCTCGGATACTGTGCAGGGGTGACACCCGAGACGGCGCGGCCGCCCCGGCGCAGGCTGAGCGTCGACCGGCGGCGCGAGGAGCTCATGGCGGCAGCCCTGGAGCTGTTCGGCGCCCGGGACGCCGAGGATGTCTCGATCGACGACGTGGCCTCGGCCGCCGGGGCGTCACGGGCCCTGGTCTACCACTACTTCGGTGGCAAGCAGGAGCTCTACGTGGCGGCGCTGAGGAGCGCGGCCGGCCAGTTGGAGGCGCGGCTGCGCCCGCAGGACGGCGGCAGCCCGCTCGACGACCTGGCCTCGGGGCTCGGGCGCTACTTCGACTTCGTGGAAGAGCACGCGGCGGGCTTCGCGGCGCTGCTGCGCGGCGGCCCGGCCAACCGGACCGGCGAGGTCGGCGAGATCGTCGACGGGGTCAGGCAGCGGCTGTTCCGGCTCGTCCAGCGGCAGATGCGCGTGGAGGAGCCGAGCCCGGCGCTGCGTACGACGCTGCGGTCGTGGATCGCCTCGGTCGAGACGGCCGGGCTGGACTGGCTGGAGCACCGCGACATCGAGCGGACCACGCTCGAACGCATGCTCGTCGAGCAGATGGTGGCGTTGCTCGGCGTCGCCGCCCGGCACGACCCCGACGCCCGCCGGCTGCTGGAGCAGCACGGCTAGCCAGGGGAGAAATGGCGCCGGGCGGGCGGCGCCAGCTCCCACATGCGACGTCGTAGCGTCACAGGGGTGGACCGGGTCGTGCGGACCTGGCCCACCGTTCAACCCCCCTGAGGATCGTTTCTACTCCGAACGCTGCTGCGGAATCCCCGCGAGCAGTGCGCGGACCTCGGTCTCCCGGTAACGCCGGTGACCGCCGAGGGTGCGAATCGACGTCAACTTGCCCGCCTTGGCCCACCTGGTAACGGTCTTGGGGTCGACCCTGAACATGGTCGCGACCTCGGCGGGCGTGAGCAGCGGCTCGGCCTCGGGTGTACGAGCTGACATTTGTGCGGCCTCTCCTCCGTGTGGACCGGCTTAGCGCGATCCTGTGACTGCCTTTGCGCGTGTCACGGATGTCCCCCTATGGCGCAGAGCGTGCGGCTTTTCTGAGCCATATGCGGCATCACCCGATGTGACCATACCGCCACGCAGAGCGATTGGCGAGCCCTTCTTTGACCCAACTGCCCGCCCCCATGGCGATGTCACGCTCGGTGATTCTAGCGACACGTTTCGTGGTATCGCAGTGAAAACGGCAAACTACTCAGTTCGCAGAAGAGAGCAGCCGCGAGTCGTGACCTACTCATGCAGGTCAGAGCGTCGTATTGGTGTTCAGTTGGCAGATTCCAGAAGTTGCATTGACTTCCAGCGAAGGATGACCCTCTGGTACATGGCATAGGCAAGTTCTTCTTGACCCGTGTCCAGACCCGTCAAAGCGGCCGAAAGCTCCGCAACCGACTGGTCCGCCTGGAGCGCGTCGTCGTTCATCAGATGCACCAGGCCGCCGTAGTCGAGCTCCACCAGAGAGTGCGGATGGAACTCCTCCAGCCACCGCGCCACGTCCTCCACGTCGAAGTTGGGCGAGGTGTCGCCCAGGTGCCGGCGCAGCACCTGCAGCGCCCGAGCGGCCCGCCTCCTGGCCTGCGCCATGGAGGTGACGTAGATGAGGTTGCGCCCCGTAGTGGTGGTCACGTCCTGTCCGGGTGTGGAGGAGCCGAGCACCAGCCAGCGCTCGTTCCCATCGAAAGGCACGAACCACGACGGAGGCACGTGCCACGCCGTGGTGCGGATGTGGGTGCGCAGCGCCGACGAGCCGCCCGCGCGCTTGTAGCGGTCGAAGTCGTCGGCCGTCTGGTCGGCGATCGTCTTGGAGACGATGCGGTCCATCAGCTTGGCCGGGGTGCTGCCGCGCAGCTTCGAGAAGGCCAGCCAGGAGCGCAACCGGGTCTGCCAGGGGCAGACGTACAGCCGGTCCTCGACGCGCCGCAGGTAGGCGTTGGGGCTTTCCTGCGAGGGGACCAGCTCCGGTGGCGCGCCGAGGAGCCGCCTGACGGACTCGCCGTGCTCGGCTTGGAGCGCGTTGGCCCGGCGGGGGCGGTCGTTCGAGTCGGCATAGTCGGCCCAGACCTTGCGCTCAGACTCGGAGAACGCGGTCAGCGGCTCATAGACGCGGAGGTAGGCGGCATAGGGCAGCACGCAGGCATCGTGTCATGAAGCCGTCGGCGCTCGCACCGTGGTGCCCACTACGCTGGTAGGCGATCTCCGCCGCGAAGGGGCGGCGGACCGGACAGGGAGTCACTACCGTGACCGACGTCTTCGGCTCGTCCCACAAGGACGTTCATGAGCAGGTCGTCTTCTGCGCCGACGAGCAGAGCGGCCTGCGTGCCATCATCGCGATCCACAACACCCAGCTCGGCCCGGCTCTCGGAGGCACCAGGTTCTATCCGTACGAGAGTGAGTCGGCGGCGCTCGCCGACGTGCTCAACCTTGCCAAGGGCATGGCCTACAAGAACGCGCTGGCGGGGCTCGACCTCGGCGGCGGCAAGGCCGTCATCATCGGCGACCCGGCCCGTGACAAGAGCGAGGCGCTGCTGCGCGCCTACGGCCGCTTCGTCGAGACGCTCGGCGGGCGCTACATCACCGCCTGCGACGTCGGCACCTACAGCGAGGACATGGACATCGTGGCCCGCGAGTCGCGCCACGTGACCGGCCGCACGCTGGCCAACGGCGGCGCCGGCGACTCCTCCATCCTCACCGCCTTCGGCGTCTTCCAGGGCATGCGCGCCTCGGCGGAGCGCGTCTTCGGCACGCCGTCGCTGCACGGCAGGCGCGTCGGCGTCGAGGGCGTCGGCAAGGTCGGCCACCGCCTGGTCGACCTGCTCCGCGAGGACGGCGCCGACGTGGTGATCTGCGACGTCAGCGAGCAGGCGATCGAGCGCGTACGGCAGCGCCACCCGGAGGTCGACGTGGTGGCCGACGCGCAGGCCCTGACCGGGGCCGACATCGACGTGTTCGCGCCCTGCGCGCTGGGCGGCGCGCTCGACGACGCCACGGTGGCCAGGCTGCGCGCCAAGGTCGTCTGCGGCGCGGCCAACAACCAGCTCGCCCACCCGGGCGTGGAGAAGCAGCTCGACGAGCGCGGCATCCTGTACGCGCCCGACTACGTGGTCAACTCGGGCGGCGTCATCCAGGTGGCCGACGAGATCAGCGGCTTCGACATGGAACGGGCCAGGGCCAAGGCCGTCCAGATCTACGACACGACTCTGAAGATCTTCGGGATCGCCGCGGACGAGGGCGTTCCTCCGGCGGTCGCAGCGGATAGGCTGGCTGAACGTAGAATGTCGGAAGTCGGGCGCATTAGGGGCATTTGGTTGGGCCGCTGACGCCCCGCGCCCATACGACGTACCGAGCTGGGCACAAAACAGGTACGGTAATAGGCGAACGATAGGCTGACGCCCAAAGTCAGGGTGGCGTCAGTGTGTGGTGCGTTAGCGACGAGGGGTCGGGGACGACCCCACACGAGGGGGTCGAGCCAATGGGGCGCGGCCGAGCAAAGGCCAAGCAGGTCAAGGTTGCTCGCCAGCTGAAGTACAACAGCGGTGGCACGGATCTTGACCGACTTCGCGACGAACTCGGGGTCGGTGAACCCGGCCGCAACGACGACGCCGACGACCTCAACGACGAGCTGGCGGATCGCTATGCCGATTACGCCGACGGCTACGGCGCCGGAGACGACGACGATGACCGTCCATCCGGCCGTCGATAGCCGTTCTTCTGCGTGACATGGGCTCGCGCCTCGGCGCGAACCCATCCGTGCAACGAGCGTCGGGCCCCACGGGCGACCGTGGGGCTTTGTCGTGCCCGCCTTCCGGCGCTCAGGTGCCGACGGTGAAACGCTGCCTGATGAAGGCGCCCGACTCCAGCGCGTCCACCACGGCCGAGGCGAGGTCGCCGATGCTGACCCGGCTCTCGCCGTGCTCGTCGACGATCGGACGCTCCTGGGCCGCCGCCCGATACGCGCCGGTGCGCTCGCCCGGCACCAGGTACCTCGGGGGCGGGCTGGCGTAGGACCAGTCGACGCTCCCGCCGTGCCGGCGCAGGAAGTCCAGCGCCTCGGCCTGGTCCAGGGCGGTCTGCCGATACTGGGCGGGAAAGTCCGGCGCGTCCACGTAGCGCCCGCCGTCGCCGGTCAGCAGGCTGCCTCCGCCGCCGACGAACACCAGCCTGCCGACCCGCGCCTCGACCAGCGCCTTCGCGGCGGCGGGCACGAGCCCGTCGTCGCCCTTGACCGCGGCGACCACGGCGTCGTGCCCGGACACGGCCGCGCTGATGGAGGCGGGGTCGCGCGCGTCCACGTCGGCGCTCGACAGGGCGCTGACCCGGTGCCCGCGCCGGGCCGCCTCACGGGCGACCGCGCCGCCCAGGTTCCCCGTGCCGCCGATGACGGCGATGCGCAGCGCGGCGTGCCGGTCGAGGAAGCGCGCGACGAGCGGGGCGATCTCCGGCAGCTTCTCCTCCAGGGCGAAGTGGCCGGTGGCGAGCACGTGCAGCTCGGCGTCGGGCAGGTCGCGCAGGTAGGCGTGGGCGCCCGGCTCGGGGAAGAACGGGTCGTCGCGCCCCCACACGATCAGGGCCGGCGGCCGGTGCTCGCGCAGCCAGGACTGCCACACGGGGTAGAGCGCGACGTTGGACCGGTAGTCCAGGGCGAGCGCCAGTTGCGCCTCCTTGCGGCCGGGCAGGTCGAGGAAGTGCTGGTCGAGCGTCCACCCGTCGGGGGCGATCAGGGCAGGATCGGCGGCGCCGCTCTCGTACTGGCTCCGGGTGACCGCCAGGGTGAACAGTTCCTCCGGCGGCGCGCCGATGGTGGCCTTCGCCGCCTCGGACAGCCCTTCCTCGTACGCGTTCGCGTTCTGCACGATGAGGCCGGCGATCCACTCGGGATGGCGGGTGGCCAGCCGGAACCCGACCGGGCCGCCGAAGTCGAACGCGTACAGGATGAAGCGCCGCAGCCCCAGCTCGGTCACGAACCCCTCCATCACGTCGGCGAGCCGCTCGAAGGAGTACGTGAAGTCGTCCGGCGCCCGGGTGTGGCCGAATCCCGGATAGTCGGGCGCGATCAGCCGGTAGCGCCCGCCGAGCGCGTCCATCAGCCGCCTGTACTGGTGTGAGGCCGACGGGAAGCCGTGCAGGAGCAGCACCGGCACACCGCCCGCCGGGCCCGTCTCGCGATAGAACACCCGCACGTCGCCGACATCGGCGAACCCGTGGCGCACCTGAGGAACGTCCATGACTAATGCCTCTTTCCTTGGATGATGCATTAGTTATAACGCATCGGAGGCGGATGTACCATTAGTTCATGGAAGTGCTCACAGGAGAGCCGCTCGCGCTGGACCTGGTCAACACGCGGGCGCACACGCCCGCGGGCGACGCCGACTTCCTCGACACGGCCGACGGCCTCGGCGTCTGGCTGGCACGCCAGTCCGAACGGCTGACCGGGCTCCCGTCGCCGCTCCCCGCGGCCGGGCTCGCGGCGGTGCGCCGGCTGCGCGCGCACGTGGAGGCGGCCGTCACGGCGGTGGCCGCGGGGCGGACCCCGCCAGCAGCGGCGGTCGCCGCGCTCAACGAGGCCGCCCGCGCGGCCCCGGCCCACCTGGTCCTCGGTGACTCCGGCGTGGAGAGCCGCCGCGACGCCGCCCCGCTCGACCGGCTGCTCGCCGAACTGGCCGAAGCCGCGATCACCCTGCTCGGCACGCCCGGGGCGAGCAGGATCAAGTCATGCGAGGCCCCGGGCTGCCGGATGTTCTTCCTGCCGGCGCATCCGCGACGCCGCTGGTGCTCGCCGGAGCTGTGCGGCAACCGCGTCCGGGTGGCGCGCCACTACGAGCGCGCCAAGAGCGGTCAGCTGTAGGCGGCCAGGCCCGAACCGGGCACGACCTCACCCATCACCCACGCCGGCAGGCCACGCCCGGCCAGCAGGCGGATCGACGCGTCGGCGTCGTCGGCCGCCACGATCGCGGCCATGCCGACCCCCAGGTTGAAGGTGCGGTCCAGGTCCTTCTGGGCGATGCCGCCGTGGCCGGCCAGCACCTCGAAGACCGCTGGAGGCGTCCACGAGGAGCGGTCCAGGCGGGCGTCGAGATGGCCCGGCAGCGAGCGCGACAGGTTGCCCTCGACGCCGCCGCCGGTGATGTGCGCGTAGGCGTGCACGTCCGCCGTGCGGGCCAGCTCCAGGCAGTCGAGCGAGTAGACGCGCGTCGGCTCCAGCAGCTCCTCGCCCAGCGGGCGGCCCAGCTCGGGCAGCACGGTGTCGAGGGTCAGCGAGGAGTTGGCGATCACGTGGCGGACCAGCGAGTAGCCGTTGGAGTGGACGCCCGACGACGCCAGCCCCAGCACCACGTCACCCTCCCGGACCCGGGACGGGCCCAGCATCCGGTCGGCCTCCACCACGCCCGTGCCCGCGCCCGCCAGGTCGTACTCGTCGGGGCCCATCGCGCCGGGATGCTCGGCGGTCTCGCCGCCCACCAGCGCCGCACCGGCCAGCCGGCAACCCTCGGCGACACCGCCGACGATCTCCGCGATCCGCTCCGGCAGCACCTTGCCGCACGCGATGTAGTCGGTCATGAACAGCGGCTCGGCCCCGCACACCACCAGGTCGTCCAGCACCATGCCGACCAGGTCGATGCCGATCGTGTCGTGCTTGCCGTACTGCTGGGCGAGCATGACCTTGGTGCCGACCCCGTCGGTGGACGTGGCCAGCAGCGGCCGCTTGAAACGCAGCAGCGCCGAGGCGTCGAACAGCCCCGCGAACCCGCTGGCGTCGTCGACCACCTCCGGCCGGCGCGACCGCGCGACCTTGTCCTTCATCAGCGTGACCGCGCGCTCACCGGCCTCGATGTCGACCCCGGCCGCCTCGTACGTGCTCATGCCTTGCTCTCCAACACGAACTTGCCCACGTTGTCCTGATCGATGGGGATGGGGTAGGAGCCGTCGAAACAGGCCCGGCAGAGCCGCTCCGCCGGGATCGTGGTGGCCCCGGTCAGCCCTTCGAGCGAGATGTAGCCCAGCGAGTCGGCGCCCAGCGAGGCGCGGATCTCCTCGACCGACAGCGAGCCCGCGATCAGCTCGGCCCTCGTGGCGAAGTCGATGCCGTAGAAGCACGGCCACGCCACCGGCGGCGACGAGATCCGTACGTGCACCTCGCGGGCGCCGGCCTCGCGCAGCATCCGCACGATCGCCCGCTGCGTGTTGCCGCGCACGATCGAGTCGTCCACCACGACCAGCCGCTTGCCCTCGACGACCTCGCGCAGCGGGTTGAGCTTGAGCCTGATGCCGAGCTGGCGGATCGTCTGCGACGGCTGGATGAAGGTGCGGCCCACGTACGAGTTCTTCACCAGGCCCTGGCCGTACGGGATGCCGCTCTCCTCGGCGTAGCCCACGGCCGCCGGGGTGCCCGACTCGGGCGTGGGGATCACCAGGTCGGCCTCGACCGGATGCTCACGGGCCAGCACGCGGCCCACCTCGACCCGGGTGACCTGCACGCCGCGGCCCGCGATCGTCGTGTCGGGGCGGGCCAGGTAGACGTACTCGAACAGGCAGCCCTTGGGTTCGGCCAGCGCGAACCGGCGCGACCTGACGCCGCGCTCGTCGATCGTCAGCAGCTCGCCGGGCTCGATCTCACGGGTGAACGTGGCGCCCACGATGTCGAGCGCCGCCGTCTCCGAGGCCACCACCCAGCCGCGCTCCAGCCTGCCCAGCACCAGCGGGCGGATGCCCTGCGGGTCGCGGGCCGCGTACAGCGTCTTCTCGTCCATGAACACCAGCGAGTAGGCGCCCTTGACCTGCGGCAGCAGCTCGGCGGCCGAGTCTTCGATGGAACGGCTGCGGTCCTGCGCCAGCAGCGTGGTGAGGACCTCCGTGTCGGTCGTCGCCCGGGTGGCGCCCGGCGTCAGGCGCTGGGCCAGCTCCGGGGTGTTGATCAGGTTGCCGTTGTGGGCCAGCGCGAGACCGCCGACCTCGGTCGAGCTCAACGTCGGCTGCGCGTTCTCCCACACGCTGGAGCCGGTCGTGGAGTAGCGGCAGTGACCCACCGCGATGTGGCCGCGCAGCGTGCCCAGCACCGACTCGTCGAAGACCTGGGCCACCAGGCCCATGTCCTTGTAGACGAGGATGCGGCTGCCCTCGCTGACCGCGATGCCCGCGGACTCCTGGCCGCGGTGCTGCAACGCGTACAGCCCGTAGTAGGTGAGTTTGGAAACTTCCTCGCCTGGCGCCCAGACGCCGAAGACACCACAGGCATCCTTCGGAGCGCGGTCTTGGGGGTCCAGGTCATGGCCGAGCCGGCCGTCGCCCTTCAGCACATGCTTCAGTCTAGGTTGCGGTCTTCCGTGCTCGCACACCCGGGTTGTTTGAGCCAAGGATGACCGGGGTCTTACCGTGTCGGATGGTTGCGAAGGGCGCTCCCGCGAAAAGGTGAAGTTTCCGGCATTCGACCCGTCGGGGAGACGCAGACGTGACCACACCTGGGGACCCGAACCAGCCTCGCCCACGCGAGAACCGTCCCGGCCCGGACGAACCGGCCCACGAACCTCCCGTCCAGGAGCCCGGCCAGACGGCCGCCCACGCCTGGTGGGCCGAGGGCGCGGCCGAGGAGCCCCCGTCGGACCGGCCCGCCCGCTCCGACGAGCCGCCCGGGGATGACGAGCCCGGCGAGACCGAGGAGCCGATCACCCCGGCGCCGCCCGTCGTGCCCCAGCCCGGTGTGCCGTCGCCTCCCGAACCGGGGCCCGCACCCGCGCCCGAGCCCGTGCCCGGGCCGACGCCCGAAGGGCCCACGCACCCGGATCTGCCCACGGCGCCCGAGACGCCCGAACCGGCCACCGCTCCCGACGAGACGGACGCGGAACGCACGGCGGTGTTCGGCACGCCCGACTGGAACCGGTCCGGCGACACCCAGTCCTACCCGATGCCCGGCTCGACCCCGTCGTACCCAGGCTGGGAAGGCGCCGCCTCGGACGACGAGCCCGGACCGGCGGGCGCCCGGAGCCCGTCCCGCTACGACCCGCCGCCGTCGGACCGCCCCTCGTTCGAGCCCCCCTCCGCCGAGCGGCCTGCGCGCTCGGAGGCCGAGCCGCAGCGCCCGACCGAGGGCGACGCCCTCGCCCCGGGCGACGAGCCCCCGCCCACCGGCACCCAAC
>NZ_LAVL01000013.1 GCF_001083785.1 Nonomuraea sp. SBT364 | reverse complement strand
GCCAGAGTTGTCATCACCGCCGTTGTCGTCGAGGGCCGCTCCCAGGCAGAGGTCGCCCGCACCTACGGGGTGTCCAAGGGCTGGGTCTCCAAGCTCGTCGCGCGCTACCGGGCCGAGGGCGAGGCGGCGTTCGAGCCCCGGTCACGACGACCGAAGACCTCGCCGAACGGGATCGACGCCGATACGGTCGAGCTGATCGTCCGGCTGCGCAAGGAACTCGCCGAGCAGGGGCTGGACGCCGGACCGGACACCATCGCCTGGCACCTGCGACAGCACCATCAACGGACGGTGTCGCGGGCCACCATCAGCCGTCACCTCACCCGTCGCGGCCTGGTGACGCCTGAGCCGAAGAAACGACCCCGCGCCTCCTACACCCGCTTCCAAGCCGAGTTGCCGAACGAGACCTGGCAGGCCGACTTCACCCACTACCGGCTGGCCGACGGCACCGACAGCGAGATCCTGTCCTGGCTGGACGACCACTCCCGCTACGCCCTGTCGGTGACCGCGCACGCCCGCGTCACCGGCCCGATCGTGCGAACCACCTTCCGCGCCGCGGTCACCGCACACGGCGTCCCGGCCTCCACCCTCACCGACAACGGCATGGTCTTCACCACCCGGCTCGCCGGCGGCCGCGGCGGCCGCAACGCCTTCGAACACGACCTGCGCCGCCTGCACGTCCGGCAGAAGAACTCCACCCCCAACCACCCCACCACCTGCGGCAAAGTCGAACGCTTCCAGCAGACCATGAAGAACTGGCTCCGCGCCCAGCCCGGCCAGCCGGCCACCCTGACCGACCTGCAGACACTCCTGGACCACTTCTGCGATGCCTACAACCACCATCGCCCGCACCGGTCCCTGCCGCACCGCGCCACCCCCGCGGCCGTCTACGCCACCTCGCCCAAGGCCCTGCCCGACAGCAGCCGCGACACCGACACCCACGCCCGCGTCCGCCACGACCGCATCGACGCCTCCGGCGTGGTCACCCTGCGCGTCAACGGCCGCCTGCACCACATCGGCATCGGCCGAACCCACGCCCGAACCCACGTCATCCTGCTGATCGACGACCTGCACGTCCGCGTCGCCAACGCCATCACCGGAGAACTCCTGCGCGAGCTGACCATCGACCCCGCCCGCGACTACCAACCCCAGGCAAACCCCAACACGACGAAACCCCCGAACCCGTAGGTTCGAGGGTTTCCGATGTCGTGAGACATCACACGAGCGGTGGTGGTGGGATTTGAACCCACGGATGAGTTGCCCCATCACACGCTTTCGAGGCGTGCGCCCTCGGCCACTAGGCGACACCACCGCCGACGAGCTTACCGGATCCGCCGAGTGCCGAAGAACTCCTTGAGGATCGCGGAGCTTTCCTCGGCCAGGACGCCCATGACGACCTCGGGGCGGTGGTTGAGGCGGCGGTCGCGGACGACGTCCCAGAGGGAACCGGCGGCGCCCCCCTTCTCGTCGGCCGCCCCGTACACGATCGTGGCGACGCGCGCCAGGACGGCGGCGCCGGCGCACATCGTGCAGGGTTCGAGCGTGACGACGAGCGTGCAGCCGGTCAGGCGCCACCGGCCGAGCCGGCGGGCGGCCAGGCGCAGGGCGAGGACCTCGGCGTGGGCGGTGGGGTCGGCGCTCGCCTCGCGGTCGTTGCCGGCCTCGGCGAGGACCTCGCCGAGCGGGTCCAGCACGACGGCGCCGACGGGGACCTCGCCGCGCTCGCCGGCCGCGGCGGCCTGGGCGAGTGCCAGGCGCATCGCGGCGGTGTGGCTCATCTCAGCCGGTCGAGCTCGTCGCCGAACGACAGCCGCTCGGCCAGCACCGAGAGGATGTCGGCCGGCAGCATCCCCTCCTCCATGCTCAGCTCCAGCAGTTCCTCGGCGCTGACGCCGAGGTCGGCCAGGAGCTCGAGGTCGCCGGCGGGGCGGACGCCGAGCTCGGTGCCCTCCTTGTCGGGCACGACGCCGGCGAACTCGGCGAACAGCTCACCCAGGCGGTCGGCGGGGACCGCGTGGGCGTCGGAGAGGAAGACCCGGGGCTCGTCGTCGTCGCGGTAGCGGACGATGGCGAACCATTCGTCCTCCACCTCGACGCAGAGCAGCGCCAGCTCGTCGCCCGACAGGCTGAGCGCCTCGGTCACGGCGTCGCCGAGGTCGTCGACGATCTCGGCGTCACGCAGGTCGACCTCGGCGCCGCTCCAGCCGCCGGCGGTCCTGACGAAGGCCGCAGAGAAGGTGTTGGCCGCCATGTGCGCTCCAGGGGGTCAGTCGAAGACCGATTCGATGGCACGCTCGAACGGCTCGGAGAAGCCCAGCCGCGCGGCGACGCTCGACAGCACCTCGTCGGGCAGCAGGTCGACGTCACCGGAGAGGATGCCCAGCTCCATCTCGTCCAGCCCGAGGTCGGCGAAGATCGACAGGTCGCCGGCGGGCAGCGCGGTGTCCTCGTCCTGCAGGATCTCGTCGAGCTCCTCCTCGTCGGGCACGGGCACGTCGAGGTAGTCGAGGACCTGCGTGGCCAGCGGGAAGTCCCAGGACGCGGCGATGTCGGAGAGGAAGACATCGACCCGATCGCCGAGTACGCGCAGCGCCACGAAGAACTCATCCCCAACGGCGACCAGGCCAATCGTGCCGCTCTCGCTCGGCTGCTGGCGCAGGGCCTTGATCAGCCCTTGCAGGTCGGACGTGAGCGCGACCGGTAGCAGCTCGGCGTCCCAGCACTCGTCCTCGCGGTAGACCACGATGGCGAAATCGAGCGCGTCTTCGTCTGTCATCGCCATCGCCATCCCCCACAGCCGGCCCTGATGGACCATAGCCTCTAGCCGGTTTCCAATCGTTCCAGACCCGGCCTGCCGTCGTGTGCCGCTCCGACCAAATTGTGATCAAAACCGAGGTCACAACGTGCCGGTACGTAGCACACAAGATAGCGTTGTCCCTTATGGAAACCCTCGTCGTCGACCATCCGCTTGTGGCGCACAAGCTCACCACACTGCGCGATGTCCGCACCGACTCCCCCACCTTCCGCAGGCTCGCGGACGAGCTGGTGACGCTGCTGGCGTACGAGGCCACCCGCGACGTGCGCGTCACGGACGTGACCGTCCAGACGCCGGTCGCCACCGCCCGGGGCGTACGGCTGGCCAAGCCGGCTCCTCTCGTGGTCCCGATCCTGCGTGCCGGGCTCGGCATGCTGGAAGGCATGACGCGGCTGCTGCCCACGGCCGAGGTCGGCTTCCTCGGCATGATCCGCAACGAGTCGACGCTGCAGGCCGAGACGTACGCGACCCGGCTGCCCGACGACCTGTCCGGACGGCAGTGCTACGTGGTCGACCCGATGCTGGCCACGGGCGGCACGCTGGCGGCGGCGGTGCAGTTCCTGTTCGACCGGGGGGCCGTGGACGTCACGGCGCTGTGCCTGCTGGCCGCCCCCGAGGGACTGGCGTACATGGACAAGGTCTTCGCCAACTCCGGCAAGCCGATCCGGGTCGTCACCGCCGCGCTCGACGAGCGGCTGAACGAGCACGGCTACATCGTTCCGGGCCTGGGCGACGCGGGCGACCGCCTCTACGGAGTCGTCTGAAACGACTCACGCCCCGCGACCTGTTCGTTACATACTGTACTTGTGTGGGTACGAAGAGTGAGGAAGGCAACTTCCGCAGGGCCGTGGGGGAGCACGATGAGCGTTAGTCCGATCGCCGAGGTGGCGTCGTGAGCACCGAGGCGGATCCGAGCCCGTACGCGGAGGTGGAGACGGCGCTGTGCGAGGAGTTCGCGGGCGTCCACTCCTCCGCCACGGTGACGCGCTGCGTCGAGGCCGCGCACTACGGAGCGCTGGAGGTCACCGGCTATGCCCACCCCAGCCTCGTCGAGCGGATCGCCCGCAAACACCTCCACGTCCTCGCTCTGGTGGCCAGTGACCGAGGCTAGGCAAGATCATAACTAGCTCGCCAAGAGCACCTTTACCCCGGCAACAGGGTGGGTAATGTATACGGCGGGTGTAGTGGGTAAGTGGTACGGAGGCGACAGTGCAGGTCAAAAAAGTCCTCACATATGGTGGTATCGCGTTTGTCGCGTACTACCTGTTCGCGCGACCAGCGGACGCCGCTGACGCGGTCAGAGGGGCGTTCGACACCGTGTTCAACGCGGCCGACTCGCTGGCTCAATTCGTGAACAACCTCGCATGAGACTTGTGACCCACGGGGACTCTGCTCCGTCGTCGGTCAACCGTTACCTACTCCCCCACGAACAACAGGTCATCATGGTGCGGCGTCACCCAGCCGTGCTGCTCCGTCCGGTCGGCGAGGTTTTCGGCGGCCTGATCATCGCCGGGTTGCTCAGCCGGTTCTTCGGCGGCAGCGAGGGGGGCGGCACGGCTCTCGTCGTGGTGTGGTGGCTCTGGCTGCTGCTGCTGATCCGTTTCGTATGGAAAGTCGCGGAGTGGTCGGTCGACTACTTTGTGGTCACCTCGAAACGCATGCTTCTGACCACAGGGCTGATCACGCGCAAGGTCGCGATGATGCCTCTGCAAAAGGTCACCGACATGAGCTTCCAGAGATCTCTGCTTGGGCGCATGCTCGGTTACGGAGAGTTCATCCTCGAGTCCGCCGGCCAGGACCAGGCACTGTCCAACGTCGAGTACATTCCGTATCCGGAGACCTTGTACCTGGAGGTCTGCCAGATGCTATTTCCCGGCAAGGACGACGGAGACGATTAATCTCCAGGTGGGGAATTCTTCACCCGGGGATACCAGATTCGGCTACTTCGTGCAATCATTGCGTGTTGTTGACCCTTCCCCGCCTTGAGAGATGAGATGCCGAGTCAGGGAACCATCGGTGACCGCGTCCGAGGATTGCGGCTGAACAGGCGGATGTCGCAGGCCCAGCTGGCCGGACCCGACCTGTCGGACAGTTACGTCTCGCTCATTGAGTCGGGCAAGCGCACGCCGACTCCCGTCGTCGCCCGCCTCCTGGCCGAGAGGCTGGGATGCACCACCGAGTTCCTCCTGCATGGGATCGAGCCTCGGCAGCGGATCGACACCGAGCTCGGCCTGCGCCACGCCGAGCTGGAGTTGCAGCACGGCGACCCGGTGGCCGCCGCCGAGCGCTACACGGAGATCGTCAAGGCGGCCGACGAGGAAAACGCCATGCTCACCGCGCAGGCCCGCTTCGGCAGGGCGCGCGCGCTGGAGGCGCAGGGCCGGCTCGGTCAGGCCGTCGAGGCCTTCGAGCGGCTGCGCAGGGAGGCCGCCGCCCATCCGGAGCGCCTGGCCGACCTGCCGCTGACCATCGCGCTGAGCCGCTGCTACCAGCGGGCCGGTGACCGGCTGCGCGCCCGCGACCTGGCCTCCCGCGCGCTGGAGCAGGCCGAGCGGATGTCCATCACCCAGGGTGAGATCGCCGTCGACCTGGCCGCCGTGCTGGTCGAGGCGCGCGGTGACCGCGAGGGTCACTCCGCCGAGCTCGCCTACGTCAAGAGGGTGCTCGACCTCAGCGAGACACCCGACGATGTGGACCGTTCCGGAGAGGTGCGCTCGCTCTGGCAGGCGAGCAACGCGGCTGCCGCGGGCGAGGATTCCGCATTGGCCGTCCGGCTCGCCGATGACGCCATCAACGCCGGTCGTCAGCGCCGCATCGCGCTGCAGCTCGCCCGTACGGCGATGCACTGGGCCAGGCTGGCCACGGCGCCGATCGACGAGGCCGAGCGCCTGGTCGAGCAGGCGACGCGGACGTTCGCCGCGCACGCGGGCGGCGAGCGGGAGCACGGCGAGAGCCTCATCGCGCACGCCCGGGTCCGGCTGCGCGCCGGCGACCTGGTGCGGGCCGGCGAGCTCGCGTCGCAGGCGGTGGAGCTGCTGCGTGAGGCCCCGGGCACGGCCATGGCGGAGGCGCACCTGCTGCACGCCACGGTCGCGATCGGGCTGGGCGGCGACGCGTCGGCGCATCTGGGCGCCGCGCACACGCTGCTCGCCGGGCGCAACCGGCAGCCGTTCGGCTCCGACCGGCCGGCCGCGCGCTGCTGGCGTGAACTGGGCGACCTTTACGGCCAGGTGGCGGACAGGGCACAGCAGACCGCCGCTTATCGTAAGGCGCTCGAAGCCGCCGGAGTCCGTTCCATGCTGGCCGGGCTGACGACGGACACCACGATTTCCCGCTGAACCGACCTCCGGGGGCTCCAGCATTTTCAGGCTGGAATACACTAGGGTTCTCCAGTCATTGACTCATAGGATGATTGGTTTCCCCCGGAGGAGGCGGACTGTGAGTCTGCGTACGGCGCAGCGGGCTTCGCTCGTCGACCAGGTGATCGACCAGCTCAAGGAGCAGATCACCTCAGGGTCGTGGCCGATGAACGGCAAGATCCCGACCGAGACCGTGCTCGCCGAGCAGCTCGGAGTCGGGCGCAACACCGTTCGGGAGGCCGTACGCGCGCTCACCCACGCCGGCCTCCTGGAGTGCCGGCAGGGCGACGGCACCTACGTACGGGCGACCAGCGAGCTCTCGGGGGCCATGCTCAGGCGCCTGCGCCAGGCCGAGCAGCTGGAGATCTTCGAAGTACGGCGGGCGCTCGAGGTGGAGTCGGCCCGCCTGGCCGCCACCCGGCGCACCGACGAGGACATCAGGCTCATCGAGGCCGCGCTGGCCGAGCGCGACAGGGCCTGGGAGCTGGACGACCCCGACCGGTTCGTCGAGGCGGACCTGGCCTTCCACATGGCGGTCGCGCACGCCACGCACAACCTGGTGCTCATCGACCTCTACGAGGACTTCTCCGCGGCGCTGCGGGCCAGCATCACCGCGGCGGGCACCTCGCTCAACAAGACCTACATCCCGCATGACGCGATCGCCCGCGCCATCGCCGCCGGCGACGTCAGCGCCGCCGAGCGGGCCGGGCACGCCTGCATGGAGCACATCCTCATCGCCCTGACCGAGGCGTAGCCCGTCAGGGCCGGAGCCGGTCGGCGTGGTCGGCGGCGAACTCCTCGAAGGAGCGCGCCGGCCGGCCCACGACGCCGGCGAAGTCGGCCGTGGTGTAGTCGCCCCAGCCGCTCGCGTAGGCGCGGGCGTATTCGGTGTTGACCGCGGCGTCCCATTCGCGCAGCCCCGCTCCCAGCATCGCCTCGTAGGCGCCTTCCGGGGTGACCGGCTCGTAGCCGATGGGCGTGCCGTAGACGGGGGCCAGCCGCGAGGCGGCCTCGCGCAGCGAGATGCTCTCCGGCCCGGTGATCGTGTAGGTCCTGCCCCGGTGGGCCGCCGGATCGGCCAGCACACCGGCGCCGAACGCGGCGATGTCACGGACGTCGATCAGGCCGATCTTCCCTTCGCCGGTCGGGCCGTACAGCGTCGTGCCGTTGATCGAGCCGAAGAGGTTCTGCATGAAGAAGGCCGGGCGGATGATCGTCCAGTCGAGCCCGGAGGCGGCCAGCTCCACGTCCGACAGCGCGTGCAGGCGGCCGTTGCGGGTCGGGGCGTCGTGCGAGGCCCCGATGGCCGACATGCGGACCACGTGGCGCACGCCCGCCTGACGGGCCGCCCAGACGGCGTTCATGCTCGCGTGGGGGGCCTGCGGACCCATGGCGTTGAGCAGCCAGAGCGTGTCGACGCCCTTGAAGGCGCTCTCAAGCGTGTGGGGCAGGTCCAGGTCGCCCACCGCCACCTCGACGCCCGCGGGCGCCTTGGCGGGGTCTCGGACGAGCACACGGACGTCGTCGGTGCCGGGCAGGGCGCGCAGCAGGGCGCTGGAGACGGTGCCGGTCGCGCCGGTGATCAAGACGGTCATGTCGGCTCTCCCTCATCGGGCGGAACCGGTGCGTCCCGCTCATGGAACCAACGTATAGTAAGTATTAGTGACGGTCAAGTTTGGTGACTAATAGGAGGATGTGGCCGTGCGCCGCAGCGAAATCAAGCAAGCCGACCCCGACCTGGGGATCCTGAGCAGCCGCACGCTCTTCCGGCTGCAGCGAGAGCTCTTCTCCACCCTTGCCGAGCAGGGACATCCGCGGCTCAGGTCGCGCCACGGGGCCGTGCTGGCCTACCTGAACGAGGAAGGCAGCCGGGCCACCGACCTGGCCGCCCTGTCGGGACAGCACAAACAGGTCGTCGGCACGCTCGTGGACGAGCTCGTCGAGCTCGGCTACGTGGAGCGCCAGCCCGACCCGGCCGACCGCCGGGCCAAGCTCATCGTGCCCACCCGCAAGGGGCTCGACGAGATGGCCCGCTCCGACGCGATCGTGGCCGCCATCGAGGAGCGCTACGCCAAGGCCGTCGGCGAGGAGACCTACGCGGAGTTCAAGAGGGTCTTCCGGCTGATCTCAGCTCAGTCGTAGCGACATGACCAGGTAGCGGAAGGCGGGCTCGGCGTCGCCGGGCACGTCCTGGATCAGTGCGGGCCTGGTCGGCGACTCCATGTTGATGCGGGCCAGGTCGCTCTCGATGCCGGTGAGCCCGTCGAGGATGAACTGCGACTGGAAGGCGATCTGGATGTCGTCGCCGCGCAGCTCGCACTCGACCACCTCCGAGCCTCGGCCGATGTCGCCGCCGCCCGCCTGGATGCGCACCTGGCCCTGGCTGAACGCCAGACGGATCGCCGTGTTGCGCTCGGCCACCAGCGCCACCCGCTTGATGGCCGCCACGAACGCGGCCACCGGCACGTCGGCCCTGATCGACCAGTCGGCGGTCAGCCGGGTGCGGTAGTCGATGAACTGCTCGTCGAGCAGCCGCACCGTGGTGCTGCGCCCGACGCTCTCGAACCCCGCCACGCCGTCGCCGAAGGCGACCGACACCTCGCCACCGCGCAGCGACCTGGCCACCTCGACCAGCACGCGGGCCGGCACCATGGCCGAGACCGAGGCGCCGGAGCTCGCCGGTCGCCAGGCGAAGTCGCGGGCCGCGATGCGATAGCGGTCGGTGGCGGCCATCGTGACCGCGTCGCCGTCGACGTCGACCCTGATGCCGGTCAGCATCGGCAGCGTGTCGTCGCGGCTGGAGGCGGGGGCCACCTGGCCGACGGCCGAGGCGAACACGCCGCCGCCGATCGCGCCGATGGCGGGCGGCATCGCCGGCAGGCTCGGGAAGTCCTCGACCGGCATGGTGATCAGCCCGAACTCGGCGCTGCCGCAGGTCAGGACCGCTTCCTGGCCCTCGGTGACCAGCTCCACGTCGTCGGCGGGCAGGCTCTTGCTGATCTCGGCGAGCAGCCGGCCGGGGATCAGCACGCTGCCGGACTCGGCCACCTCGGCGTCGATGAGCGCGCGTGCCGACACGTCGTAGTCGAACGCGGACAGGGTCAGCTCCTCGCCCGCCTCCAGCAGCAGCCCGGAGAGCACGGGCGTCACGGGCCGGCTGGGCAGGACCCTGGCCGCCCAGGCGACCGCGTCGGCCAGCACGTCACGGTTAACCCGGATTTTCACCTGATCCACCCTTTCTTCGCGGCCTGCCCTCTAGAAAATAGCCGAGGCTACCGACAAAGAATCCCGCTAACGGCTGTTGAGGTAGGCGAGCACGGCCAGGACGCGACGGTTGTCGTCGTCGGAGGGCGCCAGGCCGAGCTTGGCGAAGATGCCCGCGGTGTGCTTGGCCACCGCGCTCTCGCTGAGGAACAACCGCTGCGAGATGGCCGCGTTGGAGCGCCCTTCGGCCATGGCTTCGAGCACGTCGCGCTCGCGGGGGGTGAGCGCGGCCAGCGGCTCGTGGGTGGCGTTGCTGGCCAGCAGCTTGGCGATCACCTCGGGGTCCATGGCGGTGCCGCCCGCGGCCACCCGGCGCACCGCGTCGACGAACTGCTCGGCGTTGAACACCCGGTCCTTCAGCAGGTAGCCGATCGCGCCGGAGCCGTCGGCCAGCAGTTCGCGGGCGTAGAGCTGCTCGACGTGCTGGGAGAGCACCAGGATCGGCAGCCCCGGCACCTGCCTACGGGCGGCCAGCGAGGCCTGAAGGCCCTCGTCGGTGTGGGTGGGGGGCAGCCGCACGTCCACGACGGACACGTCGGGACGCAGCTCCAGGAGCCCCTTGAGCAGCTCGGGGCCACTCTCCACGGCGGCCACGACCTCGAAGCCGTGCGCCTGGAGCAGGTGGACGAGCCCGTCTCTGAGGAGGTAGAGATCTTCGGCTACGAGTACGCGGTTCATCGTTCAGAACCATAGGCGGGTGGGCGTCGCGTTGCACATCCACACCTCGCGGTTGTGGTTGGCGGGGATGGCGACGGCGGCCACGTACATGAGCGTGCCGAGGACGATCATGAGGGCGATGACCGGCCACTGGTAGGGCGCCGGCAGGTGCAGCGCCAGGAACCAGGTCTTCTCGTCCACCCCGAAGATCTTGAAGATGGCCGCCACGATGCCCTGCGGGAACAGGGGGCACCAGGCCGTCCCCCACAGGGTGACCACGGTGATCATCTTCCAGCGCGGCAGCTTGGGCAGGTCGCCCGCCCAGTATTCGGGCAGCACCCGGGGCAGCTCCATGGTCACCGTGGTCGGCCCGCCGGGCGGGCTGTGCAGTGCCATGACGCCGTCGAAGGCCGCCAGCCGCCGCTCGATGCCGCTCAGGCCGCTGCCCTTGGCCGGGTCGGCGCCGCCCCAGCCGTCGTCGGCGACCGTGATGCGCAGGTTCGGGCCGTTGGTGCTGATGTCGATCGTCGCCCGGGTGGCCCCGCCGTGCCGTGAGGCGTTGGCGAGCAGCTCGCTCACGGCGAAGTAGGCGGCGGCCTCCACGGGAGCCTCCGGCCGGTGCGGCAGATCCACGTCCACGGTCACCTTGAGCGCGCTGTCCATCGCCAGCGCCCGCACGGCGTCGCCGAGCCCGCGCTCGGCCAGCACCGGCGGGTGGATGCCGCGGATGACCCGGCGCAGCTCGGTCAGCGTCTCGGCGGAGGCGTCGCGGGCCTTGGCCAGCAGCGCCTTGGCGGCGGCCGGGTCGTCGTCGACGAGCTGCTCCACGGCGCCCAGCGTCATGCCGATCGCCACCAGCCTGGCCTGGGTGCCGTCGTGCAGGTCGCGTTCGATGCGGCGCATCTCGGCGGCCTGCGAGTCGACGGCCAGGTTGCGCACCCTGCTGAGGTGGCTGACCTGGCTGGCCAGCCTGCTGGCGGCGGTCGGGCCGAGCAGCATCTCGCACCAGAGCCCGTACAGCCGCAGCCCTCGGCCGGGCATCAGCAGCAGCAACGGCACCAGCCCCAGCTTGACCAGCGGGTCGAGGAGCATCCAGAGAGCGTCGCGGAAGGTCGCCCGGTCGGTGAGCATCCACTTCCACCGGTCGCTCCAGGCCGGCACTCTGGGCGACTTGTACAGCGTGCGGCCGTGGCGGTACATGCCGTCGGCCTGCCGCTGCGGGGGCGGGGGCGGAGGCAGGTACGGCGCTTCTATCTCGATGCCGGACGAGTGGCGCACCAGCTTCCTGGTGAGCTCCGTCAGCGCTCTGATCATCTGGACCTGCGGCGGGAACAGGAAGACCATGCCCAGGCCGAACGTCGCCACGACCGTGAGGAACGCAGTGGCCACGGCGACCACCTCGTAGGCGATCAACGCCAGCAACGCCAGGACGATCCCGTACTTCCGGAGCATGTCACCAGTGTGCGTGATCCAGGCGCCCTCTCACATTGCACCTAGGTACACCCTCGCCCGGCAACCAGCCGCATTCTCCCTGACCTGCGCGAACTCTAGCGTCGAAGCCATGAACGTCATCGAGGTCGAAAACCTCCACAAGCGCTACCCCAACCACGTGGCGGTGCACGACGTGTCGTTCGAGGTGTCGGAGGGCGAGATCTTCGGCATCCTCGGCCCGAACGGCGCCGGCAAGACCACCACCGTCGAGTGCGTCTCCGGGCTGCGCGTCCCCGACGGGGGCACGATCCGCGTCGCCGGCATCGACCCGCACCGCGAGCGCGACGGCCTGCGCCGGGTGCTCGGCGCGCAGCTCCAGAGCTCGGCGCTGCCGGAGAAGATCAGGGTCTGGGAGGCCCTGGACCTGTACGCGTCCTTCTACCCCGACCCGGCCGACTGGCAGGAGCTGCTGGAACGGGTCGGGCTGGGCGCCAAGCGGGACACCATGTTCGGCAAGCTCTCCGGCGGCCAGCGCCAGCGCCTGTCGGTCGCCCTCGCGCTGGTCGGCAAGCCGCGCATCGCGGTCCTCGACGAGCTCACCACCGGGCTCGACCCGCAGGCCCGCAGGGACACCTGGGAGCTGGTCGAGCAGGTGCGCGACTCGGGCGTGACCATCGTGCTCGTCACGCACTTCATGGAGGAGGCCGAGCGCCTCTGCGACCGGATCGCGCTCATCGACGCCGGCCGCGTGGCGGCCACCGACTCGCCCGCCGGGCTGGTCGCGCGGGTGGGCGGCGAGCAGCGGTTGCGGTTCCGCCCGTCGGGGCCCGTCTCGGACGCCGTGCTGCTGGCGCTGCCCGAGGTCACCGACGTCAGCAGGAGCGGCCGGCAGATGGTCGTGACCGGCAACGGCAACCTCGCGCACGTCGTCACCCTGGCCCTGGCCGGCCAGCAGGTCATCCCCGCTGACCTGCGGATCGAGCAGGCCACGCTGGACGACGCGTTCCTCGCTCTCACCGGAAGGAAGCTGGTATGAAGAAGATCATCCTGATGGAGTCGAAGCTCCTCGCGCGCGACTGGCCGTACCTGGCGTTCAGCCTGGCGCTGCCCGTCGGGCTGCTGCTGGCCCTCGGGCAGATCCCCGACCTCGCCAAGCCCAATCCGGACTTCGGCGGGGAGCGGTTCGTCGACGCCCAGTTGCCCGCGCAGATGATCCTGCTGTCCCTGATGACGCTCTCCTTCACCGTGCTGCCCGGCGTGCTGACCTCCTACCGCGAGCAGGGTGTGCTCCGGAGGATGTCGACCACGCCGGTGCATCCCGGGCGGCTGCTGAGCGCGCAACTGCTGATCAACCTCGTCGTCGCGGCGGCCGCCGCCGTCCTGGTGATCGTGCTCGGCTCGCTGGTGCTCGGCTCGCACGTGCCGTCCAACCTGGTCGGGTTCGTGCTGGTCTTCCTGTTCGGGGCGGCGGCGATGCTGGCCATCGGGCTGGTGATCGCCTCGGTCGCGCCCAACAGCAAGGCGGCTCCGGGCATCGGCTCGGTCGTGATGTTCCCGCTGCTGTTCCTGGCCGGGATGTGGATCCCGCGCGAGATCATGCCGGACGCGCTGCGCGCCGTCAGCGACTACTCGGTGGTCGGGCCGTTCGTCAACGCGATGCGCGACACCTGGGCGGGCGACTGGCCGCAGCTCCCGCACCTGGCCGTGATGCTGGTCGGGCTGGCGCTGTTCGGCGGGCTGGCCGTGCGCCTGTTCAAGTGGGAGTGAGCTCAGCCCCACACCGGGCGGGCCCCGGTGACGTTGAGCATCAGCGAGTAGATCGAGGACGTGGCGGCGATGAACAGCCTGTTGCGCTTGAGGCCGCCGAACACCAGGTTGGCCACGTCCTCCGGCACACGCAGGCGGCCGAGCGCGGTGCCGTCGGCGTCGTAGCAGTGCACGGCCTTGCCCGCCGCGGCCCACACTCGGCCGGTGTCGTCCAGGCGCATCCCGTCGTAGCCGCCGTCGCCCTCGGCGAACACCTCGCCACCGGAGAGCGTGCCGTCGTCGTGCACGCCGAACACCCGCAGGTGCCGCCGGCGGGTGTCCGCCACGTACAGCCGCCGCTCGTCCAGGGAGAACGCCAGGCCGTTGGGGCGCTCGAAGTCGCCGGCCACGATCCGCACCTCCCCCGTCACCGGGTCCACCCGGTAGACGTGGCAGCCGTCGATCTCCTGCTCCGCCCTGACCCCCTCGTAGTCGCTGGTGATTCCGTAGGACGGGTCGGTGAACCAGATCGAGCCGTCGGAGCGGACCACCGCGTCGTTGGGGCTGTTGAGCCGCCTGCCCTGCCACCGGTCGGCCAGCACCGTGATCGAGCCGTCGTGCTCGGTGCGGACCACCTGCCGGGCGCCCTGCTGACAGGAGATCAGCCTGCCCTCGCGGTCGAGCGTGTTGCCGTTGGTGTAGCCGGCCGGCTGCCGGAACGGGCCCACCGCGCCGCTCATCTCGTCCCAGCGCAGCATCCGGTCGTTGGGGATGTCGCTCCACGCCAGGAAGCGGCCCGCCGGGACGTACACCGGCCCCTCGGCCCAGCGGGCGCCGGTGTGCAGCCGCTCCAGCCAGGAGTCGCCGGCCACGGCGGCGAACCGGTCGTCGAGCACCTCGAACTCGGTGGGGATCATCTTGAACATCCTTCGGTCAAATCGCGGTATTTCCTAATAGCATATGGCCATGGACGACATTGACAAGATGTTGATCCGGCTGCTGCAGGAGGACGCGACCCAGTCGTACGCGGTCCTCGGCAAGGCGGTCGGGTTGTCGGCCGGGGCGGCGCACGAGCGGGTGCGCAAGCTGCGCGAGCGCGGCGTGATCAGGCGCACCACGATCGAGGTGGACCCGGCGGCGGTCGGCCGCGAGGTGGTCGCCTACGTGCTGGTCGACGGCGGGGCGTGGATGGGCGGCAGCGCCGGGCGGCTGGCCGCGGTCGCCGCCGTCGAGGAGGCCCACGTGATCGCCGGGCCCGCGTCGGTGCTGCTCAAGGTCCGAACGGCGAGCACCAAGGAGTTGCAGGACGTGCTGCGCCAGGTGTTCGAGGTGGACGGCGTGACCGGCACGCAGTCGATCGTGGTGCTGGAAACCTTCTTCGAACGACCGGTCCACATCGCGTAGGGTGCTCGGATGGTCGTCTTCGCGCACATCAGCGACATACACATCGGCGGCTCCGACGCGAGCGTGGCGCGGGCCGAAGGCGTCATGGCCCACCTGGCCACGCTCGGGCTCGACGCCATCGTGGTCACCGGCGACGTCGCCGACCACGCGCTGGCCGAGGAGTACGAGGTCGCCGCCGGGATCCTGCGGGCCGGCGTGCCGCTGGCGGTGTGCCCGGGCAACCACGACTCGGTGCCGGAATTCGAGAAGCGGATCGGGCCGGCCAACCAGGCCGTCCGGCTCGACGGGCTGACGATCGCGCTGGCCGACTCCAGCGTTCCCGGCCGGCCGTACGGGTTCCTGGCGGACGAGACGCTGGCCTGGCTCGACGGGGTGCTGTCGGAGCGGCCCGGGGTGCCGGCCATGGTCGGCATGCACCATCCGCCCGCCGAGCTCGGCATCCCGTACGTGGACGAGATCCGGCTGCGTGAGCCCGAACGGCTCGAGGCCCTGCTGCGCGCGCACCCGAACGTGGTCGCGGTGCTCGCCGGGCACGCGCACACCGGCGCGTCGGTCAGGTTCGCCGGACTGCCCGTGGCCGTCGCCCCCGGCGTGGTCTCCACCTGCCTGACCCAGGCCGAGACCGACGCGGCCTTCCCGGTCACCTACGACCTGCCGCCCGGCTTCGCGCTGCACTTCTTCGACGGCGAACGGCTGGTGACGCACTTCCGGCCGGTCATCCTCAAGTAATCTTGAGGTCGTGACGAACGTGGCATGGAACTCCAAGGAGCTGACCGTCGGCCAGCTCGCCGAGCGCAGTGGCGTCGCCGTGTCGGCCCTGCACTTCTACGAGACCAAGGGGCTGATCTCCAGCCGCCGCACCGCCGGCAACCAGCGCCGCTACAGCCGCGACACCCTGCGCAGGGTCGCGTTCGTGCGGCTGGCCCAGCGGCTCGGCATCCCGCTCAAGACCATCGCCGACGCCCTCGCCGAGCTGCCCGAGGAGCGCACCCCGACCCGCGACGACTGGGCACGGCTGTCGGCCGCCTGGCGGCGGGAGCTCGACGACCGCATCGTCCAGCTCCAGCGGCTGCGTGACGACCTCACCGACTGCATCGGCTGCGGCTGCCTGTCGCTGGACCGGTGCGCGCTGGCCAACCCCCGCGACCGGCTCGGCGACGAGGGGCCCGGCGCCCGGCGCATCGACACGCGGATCTGCCCGCCTGCCTCCTCCTGCCGCTGACACCGCCCCGTCGTATCAGCGGCCGTATCAGCGGCCGTGTCAGGGCGGTGGCGGCCCGGTATCAGGGCTCCCGGCCATGGTTGAGCACATGAACGGAGCGGCGACCGCGGCCACCGGGCCCGGCGCCTCCGTCGCTGTGAAGGAGCGCACCATGGCCATCACCCTGACCGACCAGGACAAGCTCACCCTCCGCACCGCCGCGTGGGGCGCCGTTTCCCTGATGTCCGCCGCCGGCGTCGCCGGCTCGGCCCACAAGGCCGCCACCGAAGGCTCCCTCGCCCTCACCGCCGCCACCGGCCCCATCGGGCACGTCCTGGCCAAGGCGCCCAAGGGCGTCAAGTACGGCAGGACCACAGCCGACCTCGCCGACCAGGTGCTGCCCGCCCTCACCGAAGCCATGAACCTGCTCAACCAGCAGAACCCCGCCGAGGCCGGCAACTTCCGCCGCACCGTCATCGTCGCCGTCGAAGCAGCCACCCGCCCCCACCAGGGCGAGCCCAGGCCCACCATGACCGAGATGGCCCGCAAGATCACCGAGGCCCTCGACGCCGCCTGACCGGACGCCGCCGATCACCCTGAACTTTCGTCACACATCTTGAAGGAGCGCACCACCATGTCCACTTCTACCGAGCTCACCCCGCCGAGCGGCCAGGACCGGCCGGAATTGCGGAAGATCATCCAGGAGATCGTCGAATCCGGTTTCACCGGGGTGCAACTGCGGGTGCATGACGAGCGTGGCGAGTGGGCCGGCAGCGCCGGGGTGCGCAGGCTGGGCGACACCGCCAAGCCGCCGACCAACGGACACGTCCGGATCGGCAGCAACACCAAGACGTTCATCGCGACCCTGGTGCTGCAACTGGTGGCCGAGGGCAGGATCGGGCTGGACACCCCGGCGGACGACTACCTGCCCGAATTCGGGCTGGACCGGCGGATCACCGTGCGGATGCTGCTGCAGCACACCAGCGGGGTGTTCAACTTCACCGGCGACTACTACCCCGATCACGTGCCGGGCATCGTCTGGGGCGGCCAGGAGTGGGTGGACAACCGCTTCCACACCTACCGCCCGGAGGAGCTGGTCCGGCTGGCGTTGTCCAAGCCGGCGCGGTTCGAGCCGGGCACGGACTGGAGCTACTCCAACACCAACTACGTGCTGGCCAGGCTGCTGATCGAGAAGGTCACCGGCCGCCCCTACGCCGAGGAGATGCGGCGGCTGATCCTGGACCCGCTCGGGCTGACCGGCACCGTGGCGCCGACCACCGAGCCGGAGCTCCCCGAGCCGCACGCCCACGCCTACTACCGCTACGAGGAGGACGGCGAGCAGAAGACTGTCGACGTCACCCGCCAGAACCCTTCCTGGATCTCCAGCGGCGGCGACATGATCTCCACCACCCGGGACCTGCACACGTTCATCTCCGCACTGCTGGGCGGCAAGCTTCTGCCCGCCGGACTGCTGGCCGAGATGCTCACGCCGGAGCCCAAGGCCGGCTACGGCCTGGGCGTGTTCGTGCAGAACACCGGCGGCGGCACCGTCATCACCCACAACGGCGGCATCTCCGGCCACGGGGCCCTGATGTACAGCACGCCCGACGGCAGCACGACCCTGACCGCCGCGGTGAACTACGTCGACGACGCCACGATGTCCCTCGCCGCGGCGTTCCAGAAGGCGACGCAGCGGCTCGTCGACGAGGTGTTCGGCGCCGGCCGGACCGCTGCGCCGCAGCAGGGCTAGTGCTGAGCCATGTCGACGAAGCGGCTGTAGTGACCCTGGAAGGCGACCGTCACGGTCGCCGTGGGGCCGTTACGGTGCTTGGCCACGATCAGGTCCGCCTCACCGGCCCGCGGGGATTCGCGCTCGTACGCGTCCTCGCGGTGCAAAAGGATGACCATGTCGGCATCCTGCTCGATGCTGTTGTGGACCGAGATCCCGTTCGCCACGAAGTTGTGGGTGCCGAGGACGGTGGCGTCGTAGACCGGCTCCTCGCCCAGGCTTTCGATGGAGGCGATCTCGTCCCAGCACACGTCGTTCACCGCCAGCATCTCCAGGCCGGAATCGTTGAGGACCTCGGCCACTCTGCCCAGCCGTTCCCTGCTCGGCGCGTGCTTCCGCAGGGTGCCGCCGCCGAACTGGGTACGCGTTTCGGCGGCGAACTGCCGGTGAGTCATGCTCTGTTCTTTCAGGAGATCTCGGACTCGACCCCACACCTCGTGGGGAACGGTGTCGTTGTTCGGGTTGGTCACGCGGTGTTCCAGCTCGGCGGCGCACCGCTCGGCCTGCTTGGATCGCTCTCCGTGGACGCCGACGTTCCGCAGGAAGCGGAGCTGGTTCTCGGCGCCGTAGATGTGCAGCTGGAAACAGGGTCGACCGTCGCCCTCGCGGGTCTCCTCCACCCGCGAGGCGATGCCCTGCCGCAGGAGAAGCTGCGCAACGTCGTCCACTAGGCGGCGGCTCGTCGAGGCATAGCGGACACGAGCCTGACCGGCCTTCTCGTCCCACCACACGCATCCATCCGTCGCCCACAGATGCCGCAGGAACAGCGCGATCTGGTCATCGGGCAGGGAGAACAGGTCGCCGGGGAGGAACTTCTCGTGGCTGGGGAGCCCGAACAGCCCGAGCCCGTCAAGCCACGCGGCGATCGGGTTCCGCTTGCCGTCGGTGAGCCGTTCGGGAGCGGGCAGTCGCAGAGTGGTGACGCGGGCGGCGGAGCAGTCATCCCGGATCGCGGTGACGCCGAAGTGCTGCGCCGCTTCGGCCACCGCCTTCAGGCATGCCTCGTCCGTGCTCGCGTATCTGATCGGCTGGCTCTGGACGACGGAACCGTCTCCGATCATGTGCCCAAGGAGAATGATCTCTTCCTCGGGCCACGCCTTCGTGTTCTGCGGAGCGGGGATGTGCCGGGGGACGGCCAGGCGCTCGCCGGGGGAAAGCTCCCCCAGCGGGAGCCAGCCCTCGTAGGTCATGAAGGGGTGATTCGCGGTCGCCCTGATCTCCCGGCCGGACTTGAGCCTGAGCCGGAAGACCTCCTTCACCCCGCTGGGGAAGACATGCGTCATGGTCCGCTGGACCAGCCGGAGCCCGTCGTCGAACGACCACACCGGGACGTCGCGCGCCCCGGACTCCAGGAGCTCTCCCAGCGACGCCTCCGCGCCGGTGTCGGCCCGCAGAACCCTGGTGTCGGCGGTCAGGCAGCCACTTTCGCGAAGGTCGCTCACCGCGGGACGCTTGTCCGTACGTTGCTCGGGGCCACGGTTGAGCTGGGAGATCGCGATGACCGGGACCTCCAGCTCCTTGGCCAGCAGCTTGATCGCACGGGAGATCTCCGAGACCTCGTTCTGGCGGCTCTCGGTCTTCTTCGGGGAGCTCATCAGCTGCAGATAGTCGATGACCACGAAGCGCAGGTCGTTGCGCTGTTTCAGGCGGCGGCACTTGGCCCGGATCTCCATCATCGACATGTTGGGCGAGTCGTCGATGAACAGCGGCGCCTCGGCGACCTCGCTCATGCGGCGGGCCAGGCGGGTCCAGTCGTCGTCGCCCATCATGCCGGAGCGCATCGCGTGCAGGGCGACGCGGGCCTCGGCCGACAGCAGACGCATGGTGATCTCGTTGCGGGACATCTCCAGGGAGAAGATGACCGTGGTCATGCCGTGCTTGATGGCGGCCGAGCGGGCGAAGTCGAGGCCGAGCGTGCTGTTGTGGGTGGGCACGCAGGAGCGGCTCGCCAGGTAGAGGCGGTCGGCGTTGTCGACCTCGACGCAGCGTACGGGACGCGTCTCGACGGGGCGGACGGCCACGATCTCGCGGGACGGCCGGCCCGCGGCGGCGGGCTGCCGGCCGGGCAGGCGGAAGACGCGGTCGGCGGTGGCGAACCCGATCGTGTAGCGGGCGGAGGGACTGCCGGCGCGGCCCCGGACGGGCTCGGTGGTGATCGTGGCGTGGTAGCCGAGGGTCAGGACGAGCTCGCGCACGTCGTGGGCGAGCCGCCGGTCCGTCGCGGCGAACTGGACCCGCCCGGCGCTGTTGACGTGGCCGTCGGCGTCGAGCAGACCCGCCAGCAGGTCGCGACGCTGCCGCTCGGAGCCACGCAGGTAGACCTCGGGCACGTGGTCGGCGGCGAGCAGGCCGAGCGTCGCCAGGCCCTTGTGCAGCTCGTCGGAGCGCAGCGCCTCGACGATCGCCGGGTCACCGGCCCCGGCGCCCGCTCCGTCGCCGAGCCAGACGCCCAGCAGGTAGGGGTCGAGCGGGAGCTCCTGCTCGTCGAGCCGGAAGGCCGCCGGGAGCGCCACCGCGTGGCCGGGGGCGAGCTCTGCGGTGGTGCGCAGGGCGCCGTCGTCGGTGCGCCACTGGTGCAGGGCGTCGGCCACGATGACCGTGCCGTCGGCGAACTCCACCTCGTGGCAGGGCCGGTCGTGGAGCACCTCCGTGGCGGCCACGACGCGGGTCGGCCTGCCGTCGGCCCCGACGAGCAGGTCGCCGACCGCGACCTCGCCCATCGTCGTCCAGCCGGACGGGGTCGGCAGCGGGGTGTCGAGCGCGAGCGCCTTGCCGATGGCCGGGCGGGCCGCGACGACGATCATCTGGCCGGGGTGCAGGCCGTTGGTGAGCTGGTCGAGGTCCTGGAAGCCGGTGGGCACGCCGACCATCTGGCCACCCCGGCTGCCGATGGCCTCCAGCTCGTCCAGGGCGCCCGGCATGATGTCGGCCAGCGCCGCGTAGTCTTCGGACGTGCGCCGCTCGGTGACCTTGTAGATCTCCGCCTGGGCGCGGTCGACCAGGTCGTCGACCTCTTCGTTCTGGCCGCCGTAGCCGTAGGAGACGATGCGGGTGCCGGCCTCGATGAGCCGGCGCAGGATCGCCTGCTCCCGGACGATCTTCGCGTAGTAGCCGGCGTTGGCGGCGGTGGGGACGACGGCCGTCAGCGTGTGGAGGTAGGCGGCGCCGCCGACGCGGGCCATCTCGCCGCGCTTCTGCAGCTCGTCGAAGACCGTGACGGCGTCGGCCGGCTCGCCGCGGCCGTAGAGGTCGGTGATGACCTCGTAGATCATCTGGTGCGCGGGCCGGTAGAAGTCGTCGGAGCGGATGATCTCGACCACGTCGGCGATCGCGTCCTTGGACAGCAGCATGCCACCCAGGACGGACTGCTCCGCCTCGATGTTGCTGGGGGGTGTGCGCTCGAATCCCGGCCCTGCGCCGACCTCTTCGTCAATGCTCACCGCGCCCCCTCAACACTTGCAGGCGGTCGCACCACCCCCACTTGTAGTCGACCGGGGTGACAGTTTCGCGGCTTAACGCGCTGACGGCAACGCAGCCTGTGGAAAACCCTGTGGTCAAGCTGTGTACGAACCGCCCCTGGGTGTGAAATGCCTGTGGACAGAGCTGGGGATAACTGTGGAAAAGATCCTTCACACCCGCTCTGACCTGCACAGATACTATCCACCGGCTGTGGAGGGAAGAAAGTTGCCTCGACACGCCGGGTAAGGGGCATACTGTACAGATGCCCATTACCCGTCAGGACCGGGAGATTCTCCGGCTGGCCGTGCCCGCGTTCGGCGCGCTGGTCGCCGAGCCGCTCTTCCTGCTCGCCGACTACGCCATCGTGGGCCACGGGCTGGGCACCGAGGCCGTGGGCGCGCTGGGCGTGGCCGGGGCGGTCCTGGCCACGCTGGTCAACCTGTGCGTCTTCCTCGCCTACGGCACCACGGCGTCGGTGGCGCGGCAGACCGGCGCGGGCAACCACGACCGGGCGATGCGCAGCGGCGTCGACGGCATCTGGCTGGCGCTGGCCATCGGCGTGACGCTGATCGTCACCTGCTGGCCGCTCGCCCCGGCCATCGTGGACCTGTTCGGCGCGAGTCCCGACCAGTCCCAGGAGGCGGTGACGTACCTGCGCATCAGCCTGCTGGGCGCCCCCGGCATGCTGGTCGTGCTGGCGGGCACGGGCGTGCTGCGCGGGCTGCAGGACACGGTGACGCCGCTGGTGGTGGCCGTGGGCTCGTTCGCGCTCAACGCGGTGCTGAACGCCTGGTTCGTGCTCGGCCTCGACTGGGGCATCGCCGGCTCGGCCTGGGGCACCGTGCTCGCGCAGACGCTGGGCGCGGTCGTGTACGTGGTCGTGGTCGTCAGGGGCGCGCGACGGCTGGGCACGCCGCTGCGCCCCGACCCTGCGGGGATCGGGCAGGCGGGCACCGCAGGGGCCGCCCTGCTCATCAGGACCGTCTGCCTGCGCATCGTCCTCCTGGTCGCGACCGTGATCGCCACCAGGATGGGCCAGGCCGAGCTGGCCGCGTACGCCATCGCCACCCAGGTCTGGACCATGATGGCCTTCGCCCTCGACGCGATCGCCATCGCCGGCCAGGCCATCACCGGGCGGGCGCTCGGCGCCGGCGACGTGGCCGCCACCAGGGCCGCCACGCGGCGCATGGTGGTGTGGGGCGTGTGGTCGGGCGCGGTGCTGGCGCTGGTCGTGGTGGCGGCACGGCCGCTGCTGCCCGGCCTGTTCGACGCCGATCCACAGGTCACCGCGGAGCTGCTGGCCGTGCTCTGGCCGGTGGCGCTGTTCCAGCCGATCTGCGGCGTGGTGTTCGTGCTCGACGGCGTGCTGATCGGCGCGGGTGACCAGCGCTATCTCGCCTGGGCGGGCGTGTGGACGACGCTGGCGTACCTGCCTGCCGCCTTCCTGGCCGCCGGATTCGGCATCGTCGCGCTCTGGTGCGCGCTCGGGCTGTGGATGATCGCGCGTCTGATCACGCTCACCCTGCGGGCCTGGGGCACCGCCTGGCTGGTGACCGGGGCGTGACCGTACCGTGCTTGCTGTTGCCTGAGAGGTGATGCACTGTGGGCGAGTCACACGAGCGGGGTGTGTCTTGTCCACGATTACGCGACGACTGCCGCCTGCCGAGGCCAGCGGGTTACGCACCGGCGCCCGGCACCGGCTGGCCCAGGTCTACCGGACCGGCGACCTGGTGGTGCTCGGCCTGGGCGTGATGATCGGCGCCGGCATCTTCAGCATCGCCGGGCAGCAGGCCGCCACCATGGCCGGGCCCGGCGTGATCCTGTCCTTCATGATCGCCGGCATCGCGTGTCTGCTGGCCTGCCTGTGTTACGCCGAGCTGTCGTCCACGATGCCGGCCTCCGGCAGCGCCTACACGTTCACGTACGTCATCTTCGGCGAGGTGTGGGCGTGGATCATCGGCTGGGCGCTGATCCTGGAGCTGCAGGTGGCCGCCGCCGTGGTGGCCCGGGCCTGGGGGCAGATCACGGTCGGCGCGCTCGGCAACTTCGGCGTACGGCTGCCGCGGAGCGGACTCGTCGAGGACGGACTGGTTCTGCTCATCCTGGTGCTGCTGACCGGGGTCGTCGCGGTCGGGGCGCGGATCGGCCTCCGGGCACTGTGGATCATGGTGTCTGCCAAGCTGCTGGCCATCGGCGCGGTCGTCGTCGTGGGCGTGGCGTACGTGGACGTGGCGAACTTCGGCGACTTCTACGTCGACCCGAAGCCGGCGGCCGTCCCGTCGGCGACCGTGCTCGACCTGTTCTTCGGGCAGAGCCAGGTGTTCGGCTGGTTCGGGGTGTTCGCGGCAGCGCCCGTCATCGCCTTCGCCTACATCGGTTTCGACATCGTCGCCACCGCCGCCGAGGA
The DNA here is from genome assembly GCF_001083785.1 of Nonomuraea sp. SBT364. Lineage (GTDB taxonomy): Bacteria > Actinomycetota > Actinomycetes > Streptosporangiales > Streptosporangiaceae > Nonomuraea. The sequence goes on along the minus strand of NZ_LAVL01000013.1, from coordinate 114,485 downwards.
GACCGTCAACCCGCGCGGCGTGGTGCCCAAGGGCATGATCCGCAGCCTGGTGATCGCCACGGTCATCTACATCGCGGTGGCGGCGGTCATGGTCGGCATGGTGCCCCACACCGCGATCTCCCTGGACGCGCCGCTGTCCAGCGCGTTCGAGGCCGCGGGCGTCGACTGGATGGTGCACGTCATCGACGCGGGCGCGGTGCTCGGGCTGACGACGGTGATCCTGGTGCTGATCGTCGGCCAGACGCGGGTGCTGTTCTCGATGGCCCGCGACGGGCTCATCCCGCGCGGCCTCGCCGCGATCAGCCGCGCCTATCACACGCCCTCGCGGGTGACGCTGGTGATCGGCGCGATCGCGATCCTGCTGGCCGAGTTCGTGCCGGTGCTCACCATGCAGGAGCTCGTCGTGGTGGGGACGCTGTTCGCGTTCCTGTTCGTGTCGGCCGGCGTCATCGTGATGCGGCGGCGCATGCCGGAGCTGGAGCGCGGCTTCCGGGTGCCGCTCTCGCCGCTGCTGCCCGCGCTCTCGCTGGTGGCCACGCTCTGGCTCATGGTCAACCTCAGGGTGCAGACCTGGACGTGGTTCGCCCTGTGGATGACGTTCGGGCTCGTCGTCTACCTGGTGTACGGCCGGCGTCACAGCGTGCTGGCCGAAAGCGAGCGCCCACCGTCGCCGCCGCTGCCCGGACGGGGGCGGCACCGCCGCTAGAGGCGCCCCGACTCGCGAACGCCCTGCAGGAAGGCCCGGGTGCGCTCGTGCTCCGGGTCGCCGAACAGCTGGTCCGGTGGGCCCTTCTCCAGCAGCACACCGCCGTCGAGGAAGCACACCGTGTCGGAGATCTCGCGGCAGAACGACATCTCGTGCGTCGTCAGCAGCATCGTCATGCCGGATTCCTTCAGCTCGCGGATGATGCCGAGCACCTCCCGCACCAGCTCCGGGTCGAGCGCCGACGTGACCTCGTCCAGCAGGATCAGTTTCGGCCTGGTGGCCAGCGCCCTGACGACGGCCACACGCTGCTGCTGCCCGCCGGAGAGCTGGTCGGGGTAGGCGTCGGCCTTGTCGGCCAGGCCGAACTTGGCCAGCAGGTCACGCGCCTCCTGCTCGGCCCGCTCCCTGGACACGCCGTGCACCCGCCGGGGTGCCAGCGTGATGTTGGCCAGCACGGTCATGTGCGGGAACAGGTTGAACGCCTGGAACACGATGCCGAGTTGCTTGCGCACCCCGTCGACGTCGACCCGCGGATCGGTGATCTCCTCGCCGTCGAGCCGGATGACACCGTCGTCGACCGTCTCCAGCAGGTTGGCACAGCGCAGCAGCGTCGACTTGCCCGACCCGGATGCCCCGATCAGGCTCACCACCTCGTGCGACCGCACCTCCAGGTCGATGCCGCGCAGCACGCTGTTGCCGTGGAAGTGCTTCCACACCCCTTCGATGCTCAGCAGGCTGCTCACGCGCTCCGCCTCCTCCGTGTGCGCTCGGACAGGTGGTCGGCGAACCGCGCCATCGGGATCGTCAGCAGAATGAACAGCAGTGCCGCCACCAGGTACGGGGTGTAGTTGAACGTGTCGAGGGTGTGGATCTGCGCCTGCCGCAGCGCCTCCATCGCCCCGATCGTCGCCACCAGCGCGGTGTCCTTCTGCAGCGAGATGAAGTCGTTCAACAGCGGCAGCATCACCCTGCGGGTCGCCTGCGGCAGCACCACGAACCGCATCGCCTTGGTCTGGCTCAGCCCCAGCGACCGCGCCGCCGCCAGTTGACTGGGGTGGACCGAGCCGATCCCGGCCCGGAACACCTCGGCCACGTACCCGCCGTAGGAGAACGTCAGCGCGATGATGCCCAGCGTGGCCGGGTCGGTCGGGATGCCCTGCAGCCGCAGCGCGGGCAGCCCGAACCCCACCAGGTAGATGACCAGCAGCGTCGGCACGCCCCTGGACGCGTCGGTGTAGAGCGCGGCAATCGCGCGGATCGGGAGGAACGCCGGCGACTTGACGTTTCTGGCCAGCGCCACCAGCAGCCCGACGATCAGGATCAGCGGCTCGGCGATCAGGAAGATCTTGATGTTGAGCAGGAACCCCTCGGCCACGTCGGGCAGCGAGGCGCGGAGGTGCTCGGCGCTGAAGAACGCCACCTGCACCCGCGACCAGCCGGGCGCGTTGGTGACGACCGTCGCCACCAGCACGACGAACACGATCACCGACACGGTGGCGACCGAAGCGCCGCGCCTCCCCTGCGCCCTGCGGATCCGCTCGCGTTCCTGCTCCCGCTCGCTCTTGACCCAGACCGGGCCGGCGGTCACTTCAGCTCCGGAGCGCCCGCCGCCGAGCTCAGCCACTCCTGCTCGATCTTGGCCAGCTCGCCCTTGGACTTGAGCGCGTCAACGGCCTTGTCGACGCACGACTTGATCGGGCTGCCCTTCTCCATGACCAGGCCGAACTCCTCGGGCGCGCCGCCCGTAGAGCTGAACTGGCCCACGATCTTGGAGTTCTCCACCTGCGCGGCCGTCACGTAGAAGGCCGTCGGCAGGTCCACCACGACCGCGTCGACCTGCTTGTTCTTCAGCGCGCTGATGGCGTCGCCCTGGTCGTTGTAGACGTTGGGCTCCTCACCAGGCTTGATGATCTCCTGCACGGCCGCGAGCGAGGTGGTGCCGACCTGGACGCCGAACTTGGCGTCCTTGAGCTCGGCCAGCGTCGTAGCCCCGGCGAACTTGCCGCCGTCGACCGTCACGACGGCCTGCTTGACCGTGTAGTAGCCCTTGCTGAAGTCGACCGCCTGGGCACGCTTCGGGCTGATCGAGACCTGGTTGATGTCGAAGTCGAACGGCTTGGCCCCCGGGGCGAACGCCGAGTCGAACTTGACCGTGCTCCACTGCACCTCGTCGCGGTCGAAGCCGAGCTCCCCGGCCACCGCGAACGCCACGGCGCTCTCGAAGCCCTGGCCGTTGCTCGGGTCGTCGTCCTTGAACCACGGCTCGAAGGCGGGCTTGTCGGTGCCGATCGTCAGCTTGCCCGCGTTGACGAGCTTGAGCTGATCCTTGGTGCACGCGGTGGACACCGACGGGGCCGGAGCGGCCGTACCGGCGGTGTCGTCGACGGGCGCACAGGCTACGGCCGCCGCCGCGAGCGCGCCGAGCGCGAGCAGCGTCGAGGGACGGGCCATGGCGGAGCCTCCAGGGGGAAACGCGAGGGAAGAACGTAGGGATTCTACGCTGCCCCAAATGCGCCCCTACCTGCGGTCCCATCCCTCAAGACGACGCGGCCCCCTCCCAGGCACGGGAGAGGGCCGCGATCAGTCTGGAGACGTCAGCCTGCGACGACCTCGACGTCGACGGACGCCGAGACCTCGGGGTGCAGCTTGACGCTCACCTTGTGGGAGCCGACGCTCTTGATCGGGTTGATGATCTCGATGCGACGGCGGTCGAGCACCGGGCCGCCGGCGGCCTTGACGGCCTCGGCGATGTCGCCCGTGGTGATCGAGCCGAACAGGCGACCGGAGTCGCCGGCGCGGGTGGTGAGCCGGACACGCAGGGCGCCGATCTGACCGGCGACCTCCTTGGCCGTGCCCAGGTCGCGGATCTCGCGGGCGTCACGAGCCTTCTTGATGGACTCGATCTGCCGCTCGGCGCCACGCGTCCAGCGCATGGCGTAGCCGCGGGGGATGAGGTAGTTACGGCCGTAGCCGTCCTTGACCTCGACAACGTCGCCGGGGGCGCCGAGGCCGGAGACCTCGTTCGTGAGGATGAGCTTCATATCGACAGGCCTCCTTAGCGCGCGGTGCTCGTGTAAGGCAGCAGAGCCACCTCACGGGCGTTCTTGATCGCCGTCGCCACGTCGCGCTGGTGCTGGGTGCAGTTACCCGTCACCCGGCGCGCACGGATCTTGCCACGGTCGGAGATGAACTTCCGCAGCAGGGCCGTGTCCTTGTAGTCGACGTAGGAGATCTTGTCGTGGCAGAACAGGCAAACCTTCTTCTTGGGCTTGCGCAGTGCCGGCTTTGCCATCGTGGTGCTCCTTTCAGAGCCCCGCCGTCAGGCGGGAATGGACTCGGGCTGGTGGACTGGATCTAGAAAGGCGGTTCGTCGCTGAAGTCGCCTCCGCCGCCGAAGCCGCCGGAGTTCGAGCCGCCCTGCTGCTGCTGGCCGCCGCCCTGGAAACCGCCTCCGCCGCCGCCGAAACCGCCGCCGCCCTGAGGCGGAGCGGGCGACGCGGAAGCCCAGGGGTCATCGGCCGGGCCGCCGCCGAAGCCACCGCCGCCGCCACCACCCTGACGGGTGGTGCGGTTGACCTTGGCGGTGGCGTTGCGCAGGGACGGGCCGACCTCGTCGACCTCGACCTCGTAGACGGTGCGCTTCTCGCCTTCCTTGGTCTCGTAAGACCGCTGCTTGAGCCGCCCCTGAACGATGACCCGCATGCCGCGCTGGAGGCTCTCGGCGGCGTTTTCCGCCGCCTGCCGCCACACGTTGCAGGTCAGGAAGAGGCTTTCGCCATCTTTCCACTCGTTGGTCTGACGATCCATGAACCGCGGAGTGGACGCGATGCGGAATCGAGCCACCGCTTGCCCCGTCGGGGTGAAGCGCAGCTCCGGGTCGTCGACAAGATTGCCGACGATGGTGATTACGGTGTCGCCTGCTGCCATGGCCAGCGCTCGCCTTCCTGCACGCCTTCGCTTTGGTTACGGCCCAGAGTACGGGGCTGCTCCGACAAAAGCCGGGGCTTAGTGCACGTCGGGACGCAGGACCTTGGTACGCAGGATGCCCTCGTTGAGGTTCATCTGCCGGTCGAGCTCCTTGACCGTCGCGGGCTCCGCGGACAGGTCGATGACGGCGTAGATGCCTTCCGACTTCTTGTCGATGTCGTAGGCGAGACGGCGACGGCCCCAGACGTCGACCTTCTCCACGGTGCCGCCGTCGTTGCGGACCACGGTGAGGAACTGGTCGAGGGACGGCGCCACGGTGCGCTCATCGAGCGAAGGGTCCAGAATGACCATTACTTCGTAACGACGCATGCGGGACTCCAACCTCCTCTGGACTCTGCGGTCACGACACTCTGCCGTGACAGGAGGACGCTGCGCGGGCCCTGGCCGCCCCTTTCGGCGCCCCGGGGTGACGGGTCACCCATCACAACGCAGCGTCGTCCAGGTTACCAGCAGCGCGCAGGTGGGAAGGCAAAGAGGAACAAGGGGGTGGTTCGCGATGCCACACATCCTCCAGCCCACGCGGAGCGAACGTATCCGGCTCACGCTCAACACCGACGGCCGCTCTCACCCGGTCGAGAACGGCCTCGCGGTCGCCACGCTGGTGTGCGGCCTGGTGTCCTTCGCCGCCACCTTCTTCCCCGGCGGCCATGTCATCTCGTCGTGGTTCGGCGCCCTCGGCTTCGGTGTCGGCCTCTATTCGCAGTACGTCTCGGCGACCACGCCGCAGCGCTCGCTCAACATCATCGGCCTGGTGGCCGCGTTCGTGGGCGTCGCGCTGGGCATCGCCAGAGGCGGTTTCCTGCCGTAGTCAGCCGCCGATGTGCAGGTCGACGCCGAGCAGGATCAGGAACCACAGGAAGATCGCGAGCAACGCCTCCGCGATGTCCCTGAGTACGGCCGGCGTGATGTAGTCGTAGACCCAGGCCACATAGATGCCGATCACCACGTAGACCAGGAAGATCAGGGATCGCACGCGCCAGCGGCTCATGCCGTTCTCCTCGGGAGGTAGGGGGTGCAAGGCGACTTCCCCTGGGCACGTCCCCCAAACGGATAGGCTCGCTGACATGGTGCGCATCGGAGCTCACGTCGGCCAGGACGACCCAGCCGCCCACGCCGCGGCCATCGGCGCCGAGGTGGTGCAGTTCTTCCTCGGCAACCCGCAGGGCTACAAGAAGCCGGAGTTGCCGGCCGAGCCGGTCGAGGGCGTGGACATCTTCATCCACGCCCCCTACCTGGTGAACGTGGCCTCGACCAACAACCGCATCAGGATCCCCAGCCGCAAGCTGCTGTCGCAGCACCTGGAGGCGGCCGCGAGCATCGGCGCCAAGGGCCTGATCGTGCACGGCGGCCACCTCAACAAGGACGACGACCCGCAGGCCGGCTTCGACAACTGGCGCAAGGTGTTCGAGCGCCTGGAGTGCCCGATCCCGGTCCTGATCGAGAACACCGCGGGCGGCGACAACGCGATGGCCCGCACCCTGGACCGGCTGGCCCGGCTGTGGGACGCGCTCGACGGTTTCGACGTGGGCTTCTGCCTCGACACCTGTCATGCGCACGCGGGCGGCGAGGAGCTGTCCGGGCTGGTCGACCGGGTCAAGGCGATCACCGGCCGGATCGACCTGGTGCACTGCAACGACTCGCGTGACGACTTCGGTTCCGGCGCCGACCGCCACACGAACATCGGCAAGGGCAAGATCGACCCGGAGCTGATCCTGGAGGTGTGCCGGGCCGCCGGGGCGCCGATCGTGGTGGAGACCCCAGCCGAGGGTCAAGCCGAGGACATCGCGTTCCTGAGGAAGAATCTGTAGAGGAAATACACAGCCTGTGGATAACTTCCCTGGATTACCGACGCGCCGAAGTGGGTATAGAGGTCAGCCGGCCCAGGCCCCCGAGAGGAAGCGCGCGGTGTTGAGCACCATGAGCGGCCCCGACACCAGCGCGTAGGCCACGATCACCCACTGCCTTCTGGTGGCGACCTGGGCGACGGCCACCCAGAGCGGAAACCACAGCAGCAGCGAGCGCGGCAGCGACAGGTAGTAGGCCGACGTCATGAGCGCCCCGGCCTGCAGCCCCACGTAGACCGCCTCGCTCCAGCGGCGCAGCGCCAGCAGCCACACGAGCGCGGCCACGGCCACGACCGCGCCGGCGATCTCCATCCGGAAGGCCGGCGCCATGTCACCGCCGCCCATCGCCGAGTCCCAGGTCACCGCCCATGACTCCCACGGCCACACCAGCTCGCGCCCCCAGCCGGCCTCCTGCGCGTGCTTCCACGCCAGCCAGTCGCCCGAGCGGGCGTAGTGAAAGGCGGAGTACGCGGCCAGCGGCAGGAACGGCACCACCAGCCAGCCCGCCCGGCGCACCGGCTGCCGGCCCGCCGCGAACTCCACGACGAGCGCGACGGCCAGGAACAGCCCGGTGATGCGGACGCACGAGGCGCCCGCGGCCAGCGCGGCGGCGGCCGGCCAGCGCCCCTGGCGCGCGGCCAGCCAGGCGGGGATCGCGAAGGCCAGGAACAGCGACTCGCTGTAACCGGCGGCCAGGAACACCGCCGGCGGGAACAGCACCAGCGCCAGCACCGCCACCCAGCCGCCCGCGCCCTCGAACTCGGCCAGCCGGGCCAGCGCCACCATGGCCACCGCCCCGGCCGCCAGCGACACGATCAGTCCGCTGACCGACCAGTCGGGCACCACGAGGTGGACCGCGCGCAGCGCCAGCGGCAGGCCGGGGAAGAAGGCGGGCAGCCCCGCGTCGGGCGGCCGCCCGGGATCGCCGTCGTAGCCGTGCTCGGCGATGGTGACGAACAGCCCGGCGTCCCACTGCCGCCACCGGTCGGCGTATTCGTGCAGCGCCACGCCGAGCAGCGTCGTCACGAGCAGCCCGGCACGCGTGGCGAACCAGATCAGCAGCGCGTCCCTGCCGGTTGAGCGGGTGATCATGAACTAGACGGCGCCACGCAACGTGAACCGGTCGGGAGCCCCGTCGAACACCCCGCCCACCTGGTCGTCCACCCCCGCCTGGCGGACCACGTCCTTCGCCGGCCGCAGGATGTCACGCACCACGAACGCCATCATGATCCCGATCGTGATGATCCGTCCCCACACGGCGGTGAAGTACGTGTCGTCCCCGATGCCGAGGTCGGTCCGGCTGAGCGGCGCCTGGTTGAGCAGGTAGAGCCAGATGGCGAAGAAGTACCAGACCTCGGCCAGCTGCCACAGCACCAGCGGCTTGTAGTTGGGTCTGGCGAGCACGGCCAGCGGCACCAGCCAGAGCACGAACTGCGGCGACCACACCTTGTTCGTCATCATGAACGCGGCCAGCGCCAGGAAGCAGATCTGCGCCAGCCTCGGCCGCTGCGGCGCCGTCAGCGTCAGCACCGCGATGGCCAGGCAGCACAGGGCCAGTGAGGCCATGCCCAGCACGCTCACGTCCACGGTGCCGAGCACCGGCCAGCCCTTGCGCTGGAAGAACAGCCACGGCGATCCCCAGTCGACGCCGCGTTCCTGCGAGAAGGCGTAGAAGCGCCGCCATCCGTCCCAGGCGAGCAGCATGAACGGCAGGTTGACCACCAGCCAGGCCGTCACGGCCGAGGCCATGGTGACCAGGAACGGCCGCCAGCGGAAGGTGCGCAGCGTGAGCAGGAACAGCGCGCCGACGAACATCAGCGGGTAGAACTTGGTGGCGATCGCCAGCCCGAGCAGCACCCCGGCCAGCACCTGCCGCTGCCGCGCCCAGGCCAGCAGCACGCCCATTGACAGCGCGCCGGCGACCAGGTCCCAGTTGATGTAGGCGGCCAGCACCACGGCCGGCGCGAGCGCGTACCAGAGGGCGTCCCAGCGGCGGGTGGGGCCGCCGAGCGCGGCCATCAGCAGGACCCCGACCACCAGCGAGATCCCCATGAGGATGACGGTGAGGTCGTAGAACAGGACCGCCTGGCCGACCACGTCCTGCTCGAAGCGGCGCACCAGCCAGGCGATGACCTGCATCACCTCGCCGAGCACCACCGGGTACTCGACGTGCTTCTCGGCGATGACGTCGGCGAAGTACGGGTTCTGGGTGGCGAGCTGGCGGTCGAAGTAGAGCGGGTAGATGTCGGTGTAGCAGAAGTTGGTGTAGGTCGAGACCTGGTCGTTCCAGCCGCCGGTGCGGCAGGGCAGCCGCACCAGATAGGCCAGCGTCGCCCCCAGGGCCGCGAACAGCCCCAGAGGCAGGTACGGGACGGCGCGTGCCATGAACGGGCGGCGCACCAGCGTGTCGGACGTCACCACGGGAACTGTTCGCGGTTGCCGGGCGGCGACTTGGGCGTGGTCCCGGCGCCGCCGCCGCCTTCACCGCCGTTCTCGCCGATGAAGCCGTCGTCTTCCTCATCGGGGAAGGGGTTCTCGTTCGGGTCGACCGAGACGTTGGAGTCTTCGTCGCACGGGCCGGTGAAGCCGCAGTCCTCGCCCGGGAACTCGGAGTCGGGATCGAGCTCGTCGGTCGGCGTCGGGGTGGGGGTCGGCTTGGGCGCGAGGTCCTCGGCGATGCCGGCGTCGACCCGCTCCGGGAACTGCACGACCTCCTTGCCCTTCATGGCCTCGACCATGAAGGCCTTCCAGATCGCCGCCGGGTAGGTGGCTCCCTGGAAGTTCCCCGGCAGCGGCACCTCGTGCGGGCTGCTGTACGGCTTCTCCGGGGTGTACTTCTTCTCCCGGTCCGGGTCCTTGCCCCGGTACCACGGGCAGTTGTCGTTCACCGGCCGCACGACCTTGCCGCTGTTGTTGGCCCGGCACTCCTGGCGGAACAGCCCGACCGCGGTGGACACCTGCGGGGTGAAACCGACGAACCAGACGTCCTTGTTCTGGTTGTTGGTGCCGGTCTTGCCGGCCACCGGCCGGTCGTAGAGCGCGGCGCTGGTGCCGGTGCCGGACTTGACGACGGCCTGCAGCGCGACGGTGGCGTCGGCGGCCGCCTCCGGCGTGATGACCTGGGCGAAGCTCTTCTTCTCGTTCCAGATCGTCTGCTTCTCGCGGTCCTTGACCTGGATGATCACGTGGTTGTCGTAGTGCTTGCCGGCGTTGGCGAAGATCGAGTAGCCGCCGGCCTGCTCGACGGCGGTGACCTGGTTACTGCCGATCGTGAGCAGGTAGTGGTGACGGGACTCGGCGTCCTCCAGCCGTGCCCGGTCGTGCCCGGCCTTCGCGGCGATGTCGATGATCTTGTCGAGCCCGACCTTCTCCCCCATCTTCGCGTAGGCGGTGTTGATGGAGCTGGCCGTGGCGGTGACGACGTCGACGGCCGAGGCCTTGAAGCCGTGGTCGTTGTCGATGGGCGTGGTGCCCGGCAGCTTGACCGGGCCCTTGGTGGGCACGAGGCTGCGCAGGTTGTAGCCGGCGTCGAGCCAGGCCGCGAGCACGTAAGGCTTGAACGCCGAGGCCGCCTGCTTCTCCGAGAGGAAGGCGTCGTTCCAGGAGTCCTTGATGTAGTCGTCGCCGCCGTAGAAGGCGATGATCCGGCCGTTGCGCGGGTCGACGGCCGCCATCGTGGCGCCGATCTCGTCGGACAGTCCCTTGGTGTGCTGCCTGACGGCGTCACGGGCGGCCCGCATGAGCTTGGGATCGAGCGAGGTGTAGATGCGGTAGCCGCCCTCCTCCACCTCCTCGCGATCGATCTTGAGGTTGACCCTCAGCTCGTTGAGCACCGCCTCCATCATGTAGCCCCTGAGACCGGTGAAGATCTGCTTGGGCTTGTCCTTGATGCGCTTGGGCGAGGTGGGCGACTTCGCGGGCAGGTGGCCGTACGCCTTGGGGTCGAGCTTGGCCATCTCGCCGATCGCGTACTTGTAGCGGAACTCGGTGGGGCCGGGGTTGCCGGACTTCTCGGCGCTGTCGAAGGCGCTCGGGTTCTGGATGCGGCCCGCGAGGTAGGCGCCCTCCTCGGGGGTGAGCTGGCTGACCTTCTTGCCGAAGAACGCGTCAGCCGCCGCGCCGATGCCGTTGGCGCCACGGCCGAAGTAGATGGTGTTGAGGTACTGCTCCAGGATCTGCTCCTTGGGCAGCACCTTGTTCAGCTTGACCGCGACGAAGATCTCCTTGACCTTGCGCTGGATCGTGACTTCCTTGGAGAGGCCGTCGTAGTAGCCGCGCGCCATCTGCTGGGTGATGGTGGAGGCGCCCTGCACCTGCTGGCCGGAGACGGTGCTCCACAGGGAGCGGACCATGCCGGAGAAGGAGATGCCGGCGTCCTCGCGGAAGGAGCTGTTCTCGGCGGCGATCACCGCGTCCTGTACGTGCCGCGGGATCTGCTCGTACTTGACCGGGATGCGCTTGGTGCCGATCCTGGCCAGTTCTTTCTTGTGGATGTCGTAGATGATGCTTTCCTGGTCGAAGACGCCGTCCTGCACCTGGTCCGCCGTCGGCACCGGGGTGTTGGCGTACGCGACCGCGATCATGCCGAAGACGCCGGCGGCGAGCACCACGAAGCTGGCCACGACCAGTTTCCAGCTCGGGACGAAGCGCCGCCAGCCGGGCCTGTCGCCGCCCTTGGGCGGACCGGCCGGACCGGGCGGCTCGGGCGGACCACCAGGGCCACCGGGGCCACCGGGGCCGCCGGGGCCGCCGCCGCTCCTGCGCGAGCGCCTGGGGGGCGTCTCGCTGATCACGGTCTCCTGGTCGCCGCGCGAGCGGCTCGCGTCGGGCTCGGAGCGCCGGCGGGAGCCGGCCGCGCGACGGCGCGGCTCCGGCGTCTCGGCGGGCGAGGGGGTCCCAGGCTGCGAGGGCGGCCGCATGGGCGGGCCGGGCTGCTGGGGGCGCGGGTCGCCGCGGCCCGGGGGCTCGTTGTACGGCTGCGCCGCCATCGCCCCGGTCTGCTCGTAGGCGGCCTCGGGACGACGTGCGGGCGGCGTGGCACCCCAACCGGAGTCGCCGGTTTGCGGCGACGGATCCTGGGGCACTGAACGGGACGAGCCGGAACGACGGCGCCTCCCGGGGCGGGCCGTCCCCTCGTTGCTGCTGTAACTCACACGTCCTCGCATCGTCGTCGGATAGCACGGCGTTTCAGGGCGTGGCTCCTCGCCGTCCTCGGTATAGATCTTCTACTGTCGCGCTGCCACGTCCGGCGGCCCGTTCCCGAGGACGAACGAGACCGTCAGGTGATTCCAGGAACAACCTTGGCAGACCTCGACCACGTACACCCGGAACTCGTCGTAATCATGGGCCATCTCGGCGAGCTCTGACGCGACCTTTGCCCGACCGGCATGGCGGCCCAGGGAGTCCCCGTAGACATAGGTCACGTTGGTGACGTTCTCCCTCTCACATACCGGGCAGAGGCGTTCGGTTGGCTCGCCGAGGTGGCGAGCTGCCCGGAGGAGGTAGGGCTGTGCGTCACAGACGTCGCCGGGCGCGGCGCGCCCGGATCGCAGGGAGTGGACGACGGCCCGCTTGGCAAGGCCGTAATCCACCACCCTCCTCTGTGACCACATGAGCGCCAGACTACGGCTTTTTACCGATTCATCCCAACGTCTTGGTGAAGTCATTGATTGCGGGCATATAGCGACTCGACGTATCCTCAGGATGTATCGGCTCGATACATCGACGCGAGAGGAGGCGATTCCCGTGGCCGGCGGACAAGGCAGGGTGCTGGAACTCGCCGTGCTCGGGTCGCTGCACGAGACGCCGCTACACGGCTATGAGCTGCGCAAACGGCTCAACGCTCTGCTCGGGATGTTCCGCGCGTTCTCCTACGGTTCGCTCTACCCCTGCCTGCGTTCCCTGCTGGCGCAAGGACTCATCGCCGAGGAGCAGCCCGCTCCCTCGACGATCGTGGGCGGCCGATCGAAGATCGTCTACAAGCTGACCGCGGAGGGCAAGGAACGCCTGCAGGACATGCTCACCCAGGCCGGCCCCTCGGCCTGGGAGGACGAGAGCTTCGGCGTCCATTTCGCGTTCTTCCGGCACACCGAGGCCGAGGTCCGCCTGCGCATACTCGAAGGCCGTCGTAGCCGTCTCGAAGAGCGGCTCGACAGCGTCCGCACCGCTCTGGCGCGCACCCGCGAGCGGCTCGACAGCTACACCCTCGAGCTGCAGCGGCACGGCCTGGAGTCGGTCGAGCGGGAGGTGCGCTGGCTCAACGAGCTGATCGCAACGGAGAGACGGGCCTCGGAGAGGCCCGAAAGAGATACCACGTCAAGTGATGAGTAAGGGAGCGAGTGCGATGGGTTCGGTTCGCGTGGCCATTGTCGGTGTCGGCAACTGCGCGGCGTCGCTGGTCCAGGGCGTTCACTATTACAAGGACGCGGACCCGGCCACACGGGTGCCGGGCCTGATGCATGTGAAGTTCGGCGACTACCACGTGGGCGACGTCGAGTTCGTCGCCGCGTTCGACGTCGACGCCAAGAAGGTGGGCCGCGACCTGTCCGAGGCGATCGTCGCCAGCGAGAACAACACCATCAAGATCACCGATGTGCCGCCGACCGGGGTGACCGTCCAGCGCGGCCACACCTTCGACGGTCTGGGCGACTACTACCGCGAGATCATCGAGGAGTCCGACGAGGCCCCGGTGGACGTCGTCCAGGTGCTGCGCGAGGCCCGGGTCGACGTGCTGGTGTCCTACCTGCCGGTGGGCTCGGAGGAGGCCGACCGCTTCTACGCGCAGTGCGCGATCGACGCCAAGGTCGCCTTCGTCAACGCCCTGCCGGTCTTCATCGCCTCCGACCCCGAGTGGGCGGAGAAGTTCACCGAGGCGGGCCTGCCGATCGTCGGCGACGACATCAAGTCGCAGGTCGGCGCCACCATCACGCACCGGGTGATGGCCAAGCTGTTCGAGGACCGCGGGGTCGAGCTGCTGCGCACCTACCAGCTCAACTTCGGCGGCAACATGGACTTCATGAACATGCTGGAGCGCAAGCGCCTCCAGTCGAAGAAGATCTCCAAGACGCAGTCGGTCACCTCGCAGATCCCCCACGAGATGGCCAAGGCCGACGTGCACATCGGCCCGTCGGACCACGTGCCGTGGCTGGACGACCGCAAGTTCGCCTACGTGCGCCTGGAGGGTCGCTCGTTCGGCGACACCCCGCTCAGCCTTGAGTACAAGCTGGAGGTCTGGGACTCCCCCAACTCGGCCGGCATCATCATCGACGCCGTCCGCGCCGCCAAGATCGCTCTCGACCGCGGCATCGGCGGCCCGATCCTCAGCGCGTCCTCGTACTTCATGAAGTCGCCGCCGGAGCAGTACTCCGACGACGTGGCCCGCGACTACGTGGAGAAGTTCATCCGCGGCGAGGTCGAGCGCTGAGTCGTCTCAGTCGAGCCGGACGCGGGCTGCCGGAGGCAGCTCGGCGTCCGGCGCCGCCGGCCACGCCAGCGGGTCGGGGCCGAGCGCGGCCAGCAGGGGCACCTGCTCGCGGCACCACGGCGAGATCGCCAGCAGGCCGTTGAGGACGCCGTCGGCGAACACCTGCCACGGCATCCAGCGGGTCTCGTCCACCTCGTCCGGATTGGGTGACTCGGCGTTGTCGGCCATGACCCGGTAGACCGGGCACAGCTCGTGCTCGACGACCCCGTTGTCCATGACCGCCCGGTAGGAGAAGCGGGGCAGCACCAGGTCGGCGCGCTCGACCTTGAGGCCGAGCTCGTAGGAGAGCCTGCGGATGACCGCGTGGTCGAGGGGCTCGCCGGGCATCGGGTGACCGCAGCAGCTGTTGGTCCACACGCCGGGCCAGGTGAGCTTGTGCGAGGCCCGCCGGGTGAGCATCACCCTGCCCGACCGGTCGAAGACGTAGCTGGAGAAGGCCAGGTGAAGCGGAGTGTGCTCGGAGTGCACCGACAGCTTGGGGGCGGTGCCGAGCGCGTGGCCGGAGCCGTCAACGAGTACCACGTGTTCCACAGTCGTCACGCTATGAAGCGTACGTGATCATGAGTAGGCGCAGGACCGGAATGCGGACCTGCTGTGCCAACCTCTTCGAGGGCTAGGCTGAGGCCGTGTCTTTCGTCGCCGATCTCCGCGTGGTTCTCCAGGGGCGGGATTACAGACGGCTGTTCGGCACGCGGCTGGTCTCCCAGTTCTCCGACGGGATCTTCCAGTTCGGCGTCCTCGGATTCGCCTTCTTCAGCCCCGAGAACCAGACCACCGCCCTGGGAGTCGCGGCGGGCCTGGCCGTGCTGCTGTTGCCCTACAGCATCCTGGGGCCGTTCGTCGGGGTGTTCATCGACCGCTGGTCGCGGCGGCAGATCCTGATGATCGCGCCGATCGTGCGCGGGGTGCTGCTGGCCGGCGCCGCCGCGCTGGTGGCGGCCGACGTGCCCGACCCGGTGTTCTACGGGGCGGCGCTCGCCGTGCTCGGCGTCAACCGGTTCTTCCTGGCGGCGCTGGGCGCCTCGCTGCCGCACGTGGTGCCCCAGGACCGGCTGATGGCGGCCAACGCGGTCACCCCGACCTCCGGCACCGTCCTGACGTTCGTCGGCGTGGGCGCCGGGTTCCTGCTGCGCGAGTTGTTCGGCGGCGGTGACGCCGGGGTGGCGCTGCTGCTGGTGACCTCCGGCGTGGTGTCCGGGCTCAGCTCGCTGGTCGCGCGCACGATGGAGCGCTCGCTGCTCGGCCCCGCCCACGACCCGGACCGGCCGCAGACCCGCGAGGCGCTGCGCAACGTGCTGGCCGGCCTGGCCGACGGGGCCAGGCACCTGCTCAGGCACCGCACGGCCGCCGCCACGATGGGCGCGATGGCCGCGCACCGGTTCTTCTACGGCATGGCGACCGCGCTGGGCATCATCCTCTACCGCTACTACTTCACCGACGGCGACCCCGACGCGGCGCTGAGCGGCGTCAGCCTGGTGGTGGCCGCCTCCGGCGTCGGCTACTTCCTCGCCGTGATCATCACCCCGTACGCCACCGAGCGGTTCACGATCACCCGGTGGGTGCCGATCGCGCTGGTCGCGGCCGGGGTGCTGGCCGGGGTGCTGGTGATGCCGTTCCAGGAGTGGGGGCTGCCGGTGGCCGGGTTCGTGCTCGGCGTCGCCGGGCAGAGCGTCAAGATCTGCGCCGACACCACCGTGCAGCGCGACATCGCGGACGCCTACCTCGGCCGCGCGTTCTCCGTCTACGACATGCTGTTCAACGGCATGTACGTGCTGGCGGCGGCGCTGTCGGCGGCCATCCTGCCGGCGAACGGCAAGTCGTATCCCGCCGTGGCGATCATCGTGGCCGGCTACCTGGCCAGCGCGCTGGCCTACCGGGCGATCACCCAGCCGCGCCAGCCGGTCAGCCGCTGACGTCGCGCGCCCACTCCAGCAGCGCCTCGGTGGCCGCCTCCTTGCCGATCACGCCCTTGTCCAGGCGCAGCTCCAGCAGGAACTTGTAGGCCTGCCCCACCACCGGGCCCGGCCCGACGCCCAGCACCCGCTGGATCTCGTTGCCGTCGAGCTCCGGGCGGATCTTGGCCAGCTCCTCCTCCTCGGCGAGCCGCTCGATGCGCTCCTCGAGCTGGTCGTACGTGCGCGACAGGGCCGCCGCCTTGCGCTTGTTGCGCGTGGTGCAGTCGGCCCTGGTCAGCTTGTGCAGCCGGCTCAGCAGGTGACCGCCGTCGCGCACGTAGCGGCGCACCGCGCTGTCGGTCCACTCGCCGGTGCCGTAGCCGTGGAAGCGCAGGTGCAGCTCCACCAGCCGGGACACGTCGGACACCACGTCCTTGGGGAAGCGCAGCTCCGACATCCGCTTCTTGGTCATCTGCGCGCCCACCACCTCGTGGTGGTGGAAGGAGACGCGCCCGCCGGGCTCGTGCCGCCGGGTCTTGGGCTTGCCGATGTCGTGCATGAGCGCGGCCCAGCGCAGGATCCGGTCGGGCTTGCCGTCCTCCTCCTGCGCGATGGCCTGGTCGAGCACGGTCAGCGTGTGCTCGTAGACGTCCTTGTGCCGGTGGTGCTCGTCGATCTCCAGGCGCAGCTTGGGCAGCTCGGGCAGCACGTGCGTGGCCAGGCCGGTCTCGACGAGCAGCCGCAGGCCCTCGCGCGGGTAGGTGCCGCAGATCAGCTTGTCGAGCTCGTCGCGGATGCGCTCGGACGAGACGATCTCGATCCGCTCGGCCATCGCGGTCATCGCCGCCACTGCGGCCTCGTCCACCCGGAACCCGAGCTGCGAGGCGAACCTGGCGGCCCGCAGCATGCGCAGCGGGTCGTCGCCGAACGACTGCTCCGGCGTGCCCGGTGTGCGCAGCACCTTGGCGCGCAGGTCGTCCAGCCCGCCGTACGGATCGGCGAACTCGTGCCCCGGCAGCCGCACCGCCATCGCGTTGACCGCGAAGTCGCGGCGCTCCAGGTCGGCCTCCAGCGTCTCGCCGTACATGACCTCCGGCTTGCGGGACTTGGGGTCGTACGACTCGCTCCGGTATGTAGTGATTTCGAGGAGCTTGTCGCCCTTGCGTACCCCGACCGTGCCGAAGTCGATGCCGATCGTCCACACCGAGTCGGCCCAGTCGCGCACGATCTCCAGCACCCGCTCGGGGTGCGCGTCGGTGGTCAGGTCGAGGTCGTTGCCGATGCGGCCCAGCAGCAGGTCACGCACCGGACCGCCGACGAGGGCGAGCTCGTGGCCCTTGCCCGCGAACAGGCGGCCGAGCTCGTCGGCCACCGGCGCGATCTTGCGGAACAGGTCGCTCATGGCCCGCTGCTGGCTTTCGGTCAGAGTTGACTCGGACAAACTCAGTAGGTCCTTCGGATTCCGGAACATATCCCCCGAGCCACATCGGGTCCGGGTTACCTTCGGTCAGGGGACCGACGGCGCCATGGAACGAGGCAAGGAGGTCTAATGAAGGACGCCCTCGCGATCCACCGCTGGCTCCTCGCACACCAGGTCCACCATGAGATCGTACGCCTTCCGCGCCCCATGACTCGCGCGGACGAGCTACCCGAGACGATCCAGGCCGCGCCCGAGCGGTGCGTGACGGTCACGGTGTTCGAGGTCGCCCCGAGGATTGGGCGCGAGTTCGTCGTGGCGGTCGTCTCCACGATCGCCACGCCGCCGTGGTCCGGCGCGGTGGGGGGCCTGCTCGGCGTCCGCAACGTGCGCCACGCCCCGGCACACGTGGTCAACGCGGCCACCGACTACGCGGCCGGGCTGGTAGGCCCGCTGCTGCTGCCCGAGGACCTGCCGGTGCTCGTCGACGACCGGCTGCACGCCGACACCGAGCTGATCCACACCGCCACCGGCGATCGCCACACAGCGCTCACCCTGCGCGCGCTGGACCTGCTGGCGCTCCTGTCGGGCAAGACCGTGGATCTGCGGGCCCACGGAGCCCTGGAGGCGGTCGCGCCGCGGCACTGAGCCCGTACCATTGCGGGCGTGCGTCGTAATCCAGCCCGGGCAGACGCGTGATCCGTAAGGCCACGCTGCTCGCCGTGCTCTCCGCCGCGCTGCTCGCCCCATCGGTGGCGGCGGCGCCGGGCGCGGCTGCCGCGATCACGAGCAGGCAGGGCGTCGAGCTGACCCTGACCTCCATCACGCCCGACTACGCCACCGAGCGGGCGACCGAGATCAAGGTCACCGGCAGGGTGCACAACGCCGGCGGCACCGCGCTGCCCGGTCTGCGGGTCCGCGTCCGCTACTCCGGCCAGCGCTTCACCGACCGCGCGAGCATGAGCGCCTACCAGGCCGACCAGACCACCGCGACGCAGCCGCCCAACGTCTCGTCGCAGTCCAGCATGGCCATCCCGGAGCTGGGCGCCAACGCGTCCGTGCCGTTCGAGCTGACGATGACGCCCGCGCAGTTCCAGCTCACGCAGTTCGGCGCCTACCCGCTGGCCGTCGAGGTCGTGCAGTGGGACACCGTGCAGCTCGCGGCCCAGCGCACGTTCCTCACCTACGCGCCCACCACGCCGGTCAAGCCCGTACGCAACCGGCTGGCCGTCGTCCTGCCCGTCATCGACCAGCCGCACCGGGCCGACGACGGCCTGTTCATCGACGACAAGCTCGGCACCGCGATGACCGACAAGGGCCGGCTGGCCGACCTCGCGCGCATCGCCGAGGCCGCGCCGACGTCCGTCACCTGGATCGTCGACCCCGCGCTGTTCTCCGACGCCGACGCGATGACCAGGAAGTTCCAGGTCAAGGGTGAGGCCCAGGACCGCGCCGCCGACCCGGCCGCCTCCGCGTGGCTCACCTCGATGCGCGCCGCGCTGGCCGACAACCCCGTCATCGCCACCCCGTACGCCGACCCGGACGTGACGGCGCTCGCCCACCAGGGCCTCGACGACCTCACCGGACGGGCGCTGGAGCTCGGCGGCAAGGAGGCCGCGCGGCTCGTCAAGCGCGACGTGCTGTCGTCCACCTACTGGCCGGCCAACGGCCGGCTCGACGCCGACGCGCTCGACCTGCTCGCCGTCGGCGAGCCCAACATCGCCCGCATCGACCGGGTCCTGCTCGACAGCGCCAACGTGCCGCCGCAGCCGCCCGTCACGATCACGCCCGACGCCGCCGCGACCCTCTACAGCGTCATGGGGCCCGTCACCGCGCTGACCGCCGACACCGAGCTGAGCCGCGTCTTCGAACCGGGGGCCGGCGGCTCGACGCTGCTCAGCAAGCAGCGCTTCGTCGCCGAGACCGCGACGATCTCCGCCGAACCCGGCCAGACGCGGCCGAGGTCGCTGGTCGTGGCCCCGTCCCGGCGCTGGAACCCCAGCCCCACACTCGTCACGACGCTGCTCAAGACGGCAGGCAGGCTCCCGTGGCTGTCGCTGACCCCGCTCGACTCGATCAAGGCGAGCCGCACCCAGGTGCCCAGGGCCGGCCTGACCTACACCGACCAGGACCGCAAGCAGGAGCTCGGCGCCAAATACCTGGCCTCCGTCAAGGAGATCGCCGCCCGGGCGAAGGTCACCGGGCTCATCACCTCCAGCGCCGACTCCGACTTCGACGCCGCCGTGCTCCGGCTCACCTCCTCAGCCTGGCGCGGCCGCCAGAAGGCCGGCCGCGCCGTCATCAAGACCGTGAGCGGCGACGTCCAGGAGCGCATCGGCAAGGTCGAGATCACCGGCGTGGGCCCCGACCGGCCGCGCACGCTGGCGGGGCGCGACGGCGTGGTGCCCATCAGCGTGAAGAACTCGCTGACCGCCCCGATCTCCCTGGTCGTCGACGTCACCAGCAACAACCGTGAGCTGCTGCAGGTCGCCTACCAGCAGCCGTTGACGATCAACCCCGACCAGAGCGGCACGGTGCAGGTGCCGATGACCGTCAACACGTCCGGTGGCGGCGGTGACGCCACGGTGACCGTACGGCTGCTGACCGCCGACGGCACCCCCTACGGCGAGCCGGTCAAGCTGATCGTGCGCACCACCGGCTACACCGGGATCGCGCTGGTCATCGTGGGAGCGGCGCTGACGGTCATGCTGGCCGCGGTGGTGACCCGGGTGCTCAGGCGCCGATCCGAGCGGCGCATGGCGCGGGCCGCCAAGTCACGCGAAAGTGAGAGCGTATGAGCCGCATGCTCCGCGCCAGCGCCGTCATGGCCGCGGGCACGATGGTGTCCAGGGTCACCGGGTTCATCCGGACGGTCGTGCTGGCCAGCGCGGTCGGCACCGCGCTCCTGGGCGACGCCTACAACGCGGCCTACGCGATCCCCTACAGCATTCTCGACCTGCTGCTGCTCGGTGTGCTGAGCAGCGTCGTGGTGCCGATGATCGTCCGCGCCCAGCAGCAGGACCCCGACGGCGGGCGGGCCTACGAGCAGCGGCTGCTGACGCTGGCCACGCTCGCGCTCATCGTCGTCGCGGCGGCGGCCGTGCTCGCCGCGCCGCTGCTCATCGACCTCTACACGGTCTGGGACCGCCGCTCGGACGAGTTCAAGGTGGCGGTCCGGCTGGCCCAGTTCATCCTGCCGCAGCTCGCCTTCTTCGGCGTGGGCGCGGTGGCCGGGGCCATCCTCAACACCCGTGACCGGTTCGGGGCGCCGATGTGGGCGCCGGTGGTCAACAACCTGGTGGTCATCGGCGTGCTGGTCGCCTACTGGGTGATCGTGGGCGAGAAGGGCGTCGGCAACATCACCAACGGCGAGCTCGCCCTGCTCGGCCTCGGCACCACCGCCGGCATCGTGGCCCAGGCGACCGTGCTGGTCCTGGCGCTCAAGCGGGCCGGCTTCCGCTTCGTGGCCCGCTTCGACCTGCGCAACGCCAGGCTCGGCGAGATGGCCAGGGCGGGCGTCTGGACCATCGGCTACGTGATCGTCACGCAGCTCGGCTTCGTGCTCACCACCAACCTCGCCAGCGCCGCCGGCGAGGCGGTCCCCAGCCACGGCATCTCGCCGTACACGCTGGCGTTCCAGCTTTTCCAGCTCCCGTACGGGATCATCGGCGTCTCGGTGATCACCGCGATGCTGCCCAGGATGAGCCGGGCCGTCGCCGAGGGGCGGTTCGGGGAGGTCCGGACGGAGTTCGGGTCCAGCGTGCGGCTGGTCTGCTCGATCATGGTGCCGGTGTCGCTGCTGCTCATGGTGCTCGGACCGGCCATCGCGGTGCCGCTGTACGGCCACGGCAGCAACACGGTGTCCAACGCCGTCTACATCGGCAACGTGCTCCAGGTCTACGGGCTGGCACTGGTGCCGTTCGCCCTCTTCCAGTTGCTGCTGCGGGTCTTCTACAGCTTCGGCGACACCCGTACGCCGGTTTTCGTCGGGGCCGGCACCACGGCCGTCAACGCGGGGCTGATGGTGCTCTTCCACGCGCTGCTGCCGCCGGCCTACTCGGTCATGGGGCTCGCCTTCGCCTACGCCGTCGCCTACGCGCTGGGCGCCGTCGTGGCCTGGACCCTGGCCAGCCGCCGGGTCAGAGGGCTGGGCGGCTGGCAGGTCGGCATGGCCATGACCAGGATGTATCTGGCCGCGCTGCCCACCGCCGTGCTGGCGCTGGCCGCCGTCTGGAGTGTCCAGGAGATCTTCGGCAAGCCCGACTTCCTCAACTCGGTGATCACCTTGGCCGTGGGCGGCGGCCTGGGCATGGTGCTCTATCTGGCCGTGGCTCACCGGATGCGCATCCAGGAGGTCAGCTCCATCGTTGGGATGGTCGCGGGGAGGGTACGCCGGTAAAGGACGCGGGCGGAACAGGCGCTGGCACTAGCATGGTGACCGACACGCGCGAATGGAAGCAGGAGGGGCGTGGGCGGATCCACCCGGCAAAGCGTGCCTACGTGGGACAGCACGC
This sequence comes from Nonomuraea sp. SBT364, assembly GCF_001083785.1. GTDB lineage: Bacteria > Actinomycetota > Actinomycetes > Streptosporangiales > Streptosporangiaceae > Nonomuraea. The sequence goes on along the minus strand of NZ_LAVL01000013.1, from coordinate 92,639 downwards.
AGGCGAGCCGAGTCATGCGCACGCCTGATCGGCCGAGCGGAGAGAGCCAGTGAGCACATCGGCCGTAGAGCCGGGCACCCGTCTCGCCTCGCGCTTCCGGCTGGAAGACCGGGTCAGCGAGTCAGAGGGCGCCACCTATTGGAAAGCCATCGACGAGATCCTTGCCCGCCCTGTCGGCGTTCTCACCTTCTCCCCCGAGTTCCCGCGCGTGTACGAGGTGGTCACCGCCGCCCGCGCGGCCAGCAGGCTCACCGACCCTCGGCTCACCCAGGTGTTCGACGCCGCCGAGGACGACGGCCGCTCCTATGTGGTCAGCGAGTGGGTCACCGGTGACACCCTGGCCGACCTGCTGTCCGGCGGGCCGCTGGAGCCCGAGCGGGCGGCCGGGCTGGTCGCCGAGGCGGCCGAGGCCCTGACGCACGCCCACGAGGCGGGCCTCTACCACCTGTGCCTGCGGCCCGAGCACCTGGTGTGGACCACCGGCAACACGGTCAAGGTGCTGGGCGTGGCGGTCGACGCAGCGCTGTCCGGCCTGACCACCGACCAGCCGGCGCTCGACGACGCCGAAGGGCTGGGCCGGCTGCTCTACGCGGGTCTGACCGGCCACTGGCCCGGCGACGAGGAAGAGGGCGGGCTGCCCGCCGCCCCGATGAACGACGGGCACTTCTGCACACCGCGTCAGGTCACCGCCGGGGTGCCCAGCTACCTCGACACCGTGACGGTCCGGGCCTGCCTGCCCGAGTCGCGCCGCGGGCAGGGCGCGCTCGCCAGCCCGGCCGAGATCGCCGAGTCGCTGTCCGGCGTGGCCAGGCCCATGCCGATCCCGATGCCGTACGCCTCGTCGCCGCCCTCGGTGACGACGGCCTCGCGCTCGGAGGGGCCCGACACCGGGCAGCACGGGCCAGCCACGATGCAGCGGCCGCAGGTCGTGCACCGGACGATGCCCTCCCGCGGAGGCAGCGGCGTGCTCGGCCGGGTGCTCATGACGGTCGTGGTGCTGCTGGTGATCGTGGCCGTCGGCGTCGGCGCCTGGACGATCGGCCGCAGCCTGGGCAGCCCCGGCTCCCGCGAGGCGGATCCCACGCCCACCTCCCGTTCGTCGGAGCCGACGCAGGTCCAGGCGGTCAAGCCGGAGAAGGCGACCGGGTTCGACCCGCTCGGCTCCGACAAGGAGGAGAAGCCGGAGCTGGCGGCGCTGACCATCGACGGCAAGCCGAGCACGTTCTGGAAGACCGACAACTACAACAGCGCCGAGCTGGGAAACCTCAAGGACGGTGTCGGGCTTCTCCTCGACCTGGGCAAGTCCCGGCAGATCAGCGACGTGGTGGCTACGCTGGCCGACGCCTCGGGAGCCGAGGTCGAGCTCAAGGTCGGCGACAGCCCGGACCTGTCGTCGCTCAAGACCGTCGCCCGCGAGGAGGGCGCGTCGGGGAAGGTGACGTTCAAACCTGATCAAGCCGCAAGCGGTCAGTACGTTTTGATCTGGTTTACGCGTCTTCCGGCAGATGCGGGCAAGTTTCATGGCACCATCTATGAAGTAGTGGTGCATTCTCCAGGATCGGCATAACCAGGAATCCCTCTTGTGAACTCCCCACCCGAGACACCTCCAGCAGCGGATCGGCCCGCGGTCAGCGACGCCGAGCTGCTGACCGCGCACATCAACGGGGATCCACACGCCTTCAGCGAAATCGTCAAGAGGCACCGCGACCGCATGTGGGCGGTCGCCCTGCGCACGCTGGGCGACCCCGACGAGGCCGCCGACGCCGTCCAGGACGCCTTCGTCTCCGCCTACCGCAAGGCCGGCACGTTCCGGGGCGAGGCCGCCGTCACCACCTGGCTGCACCGCATCGTCGTCAACGCCTGCCTCGACCGGATGCGCCGCAAGTCCGTGCGCCCGGTGGCCGACGACGAGCTCATCGAGGCCGCCGAACGCGAGACGCCGGGGCCCGACCAGACCCTTGAGCGCGAGGTCTCCATGGAGGTCTCGGCGGCGCTCAAGCTGCTGCCGGCCGACCAGCGAGCCGCCCTCGTCCTGGTGGACATGATGGGCTATTCCGTCGAAGATGCAGCTCAGGTGCTCGAAGTGCCCAGCGGTACGGTGAAAAGCAGGTGTGCGCGGGGACGCGCGAAACTTGCCCCAATTCTTTCGCATCTGCGGAACCGATCGGACCTCAGTCGCGTCTCATCCGCGAAGGGAGCAGAACTTCGTGACGGGTGATACGCACTACGATCTGGATACTCTGGCCGATTTGGCCGAGGGTCTCCTAGACGCCGGCCAGGCCCGCCAGGTCCGCGAGCATCTCGCGGTCTGCGACCCCTGTGGGGAGCTACTGGCAGACCTCGCGGCGGTTCGAGAGGTGCTCGCGGCGACTCCTACACCGGCCATGCCGATGGGTGTCGCACTGCGCATCGACAAGGCGCTGGCCGTCGAGGCCGGGTCGTCTCGTGGAGGGGTCGGCCTCGCGCCGGCACCCGACTGGGACGAGCTCATGCGCGACTCCCCCTGGGAGAAGACCGCGGCCACGGTTTCAGCCTCGATCTCGGCCCCAACCTCGGTTTCGGCCTCCTCGGCCGAGCAGCCGTCGCCCGAGCCCGTGCGGCTCGGGGTGGTCGCCGACGACGGCACGATCGTCCCGGCCCGGCAGCGCAGGGCACGGCGTTCGCGGTGGGCGATGCCCGCCGTGGCGGCCGCTGCCGCGGCGGCCGTGGTGGGCACGGCGGTCGTCTCGACCGGACTGCTCGCCTCCGGCGGAGGCGGCGGCGCGGGCACGGTCAGCCCACCGGTGGTGGCGGCCAGCACGGCCCCGGCCGTGCCGCCGACACAGAACCGGACGAGGGCCAGGGCATACGCGCTGACCGACAGCCAGCACAACTACAGCGACGAGAACCTGGAGCAGCCACTGGGTGAATTCCTCGGGCCGGCTCCGATACTCCAGGGGCCGTCCGACGGCGAGCATGCTGACAAGTGCGTCAGCAAGCTGGCCGGGCGCACCAAGCTTGACGTCTTCGCCGTCGACCAGGGCCAGTACAACGGCCAGGAGGCCATCGTCATGGCGTCCAGGAAGACGAAGGCCGCCAAGCGGATCCGCATCGACGTCGTCGACCCCTTCAGTTGCAAGAACCTGCGCAAGCCCGCCATGGGCCGCTGGTAGAAGCTTCCATCCCACGTCAGAGCCCGCTTCGGCGGGCTCTTTCGCGTTGCGGGTAGGGGGTGGGAATCACTGCGGCCTAGGATCTGTTGACGCGACTGGCAACAGCAGACGAGGAAGGCGTGGGAGCGTTGAGCGACGTTCGTAACGTGATCATCATTGGATCGGGCCCGGCGGGCTACACCGCGGCCGTCTACTCCGCGCGCGCCGAGCTGAACCCGCTGGTCTTCGAGGGCTCGGTCACCGCGGGCGGCGCCCTCATGAACACCACCGACGTGGAGAACTTCCCCGGGTTCCCCGACGGCATCATGGGTCCCGATCTGATGGACAGCCTGCGCAAGCAGGCCGAGCGGTTCGGCGCCGAGCTCGTGGCCGACGACGTGGTCGAGGTCGACCTGGAGGCCAACCCCAAGGTCATCAAGACCTACGACAAGACCTACTACGCCAAGTCGGTCATCCTGGCGATGGGCTCCGGCTACCGCGAGCTCGGCCTGGAGAACGAGAAGCGCCTGTCCGGCCGGGGCGTCTCCTGGTGTGCCACCTGCGACGGCTTCTTCTTCCGCAACAAGGACATCGTGGTCGTGGGCGGCGGCGACACGGCCATGGAGGAAGCCACGTTCCTGACCCGGTTCGGCCGCATGGTGACCGTCGTGCACCGCCGCGACGAGCTGCGCGCCAGCAAGATCATGCAGGACCGGGCGATGTCCAACGACAAGATCCGCTTCATGTGGGACACCGAGGTGGTCGACGTCCTGGGCGACACCAAGGTGGAGGCGGTCAAGCTGCGCAACGTCAAGTCCGGCGAGGAGTGCGAGCTGGCCACCGACGCGCTGTTCCTGGCCATCGGCCACGACCCGCGCACCGAGCTGGTCAAGGGCCAGATCGACCTCGACGACGACGGCTACGTGAAGGTGGCCTCCCCCACCACCGCCACCAACATCGACGGCGTGTTCGCCGCGGGCGACGTCGTCGACCACATCTACCGCCAGGCGATCACCGCGGCCGGCACCGGTTGCGCGGCGTCACTCGACTCCGAGCGCTGGCTGGCCAACAACGAGAAGTAAGGGAGCCCATCCGTGAAGGCAGTAACCGACGCCACGTTCGAGGCCGACGTCCTCAAGAACGACAAGCCCGTGCTGGTGGACTTCTGGGCGGAGTGGTGCGGCCCGTGCCGTCAGGTCGCGCCCATCCTTCAGGAGATCGCCAACGAGCACGGCGACAAGCTGGAGATCGTCAAGCTCAACATCGACGAGAACCCGAACGTGCCGCGCGAGGCAGGTGTACTCCAGATCCCGACGATGAACGTCTACAAGGGAGGCGAGCTCGTCAAGCAGATCATCGGCGCCAAGCCGAAGGCCATGCTGCTGCGCGAGCTTGAGGGCATCATCTAGGTCCCGCCTGTTCGACCCGAAAGCCCCCTGCTGGGCGCAGGGGGCTTTCGCATGCCTTTGTACGGTCTGCTGCGGCGCTCGTGAGCGGTCAGACGGGTCGCAGGGCCCGCTCCGGGCTCATGGACCCCAGGAGGCGTTCCAGGGCCACCTCGACGTCCTCCCGCCACGAGACGGCGGACTTCAGCTCCAGCCGCAGCCGCGGAAAGCGCAAATGCGGACGCACGGTCTTGAAGCCCACAGAAAGCAAGTATTCCGCCGGAACCACGCAACTAGGCTCTTCCCACTTCAGATCGCCGAACGCCTCGATGGCCTTCACCCCGCGTCTGGTCAGGTCCTTGGCCACCCCCTGGATGAGCATCCGGCCCAGCCCGCCGCCGGAGAACTCCGGGATGATGTGCGCGGTCATCAGCAGGACCGCGTCGGCGCTGACCGGTGAGGTGGGAAAGGCGACCGAGCGCGGCGTGTAAAGAGGCGGGCTGTAGAGCACGAACCCGGCGGGCACACCGTCGACGTAGACGATCTTGCCGCAGCTCCCCCACTCCAGCAGCGTGCCGGAGATCCAGGCCTCCTTCTCCAGGCCCGGGTCCCCCGACTCCACCGCCCGCTCGCCGCTCATGGGATCGAGCTCCCAGAAAACGCACTGCCGGCAGCGGCGAGGAAGATCTTCCACATTGTCCAGGGTGATGTTGACCAGCCGACGCGACAACTACGGCCCCAATCGTTGACCCGGAAAAGCGCGCGAAAACCGCGTCCCCAGCTGGCATCGTAGCCCAGTGACAGTCCCGCCAGCGGGTACCACGACGGTCAGCCCGGTCACGGGCGACATGTCCGGCTGGCGTAATCTGGTATCTCGGATCGACACACACCTAGGAGGTGGGCCGTGACAGCAGAGCAGGATCACGGTCAGACGCCCGCGACCCAAGGGTCGCGCATCGACGCCTACGTCGATCGGTACGCCGCGCGAGCTACCGGGATGGTCGCATCCGAGATCCGAGCTCTTTTCGCCGTCGCGTCGAGGCCCGAGGTGGTCTCGCTCGCCGGCGGCATGCCGTACGTCACGGCCCTTCCCCTCGACATGGTCGGCGAGCTGGTCTCCGAGCTGGTGACGCGGCGCGGCCCGGTCGCGCTGCAGTACGGCTCCGGCCAGGGCGATCCGCACCTGCGTGAGCAGATCTGCGACGTCATGCGGCTTGAGGGGATCCATGCCGGGGCGAACGACGTGGTCGTCACCGTGGGCTCCCAGCAGGCGCTCGACCTGATCACCCGCATCTTCATCGACCCGGGTGACGTGGTGCTGGCGGAGGGCCCCTCGTACGTGGGCGCCTTGGGGACATTCGCCGCTTATCAGGCCAAGGTCGTACATATCGCTATGGACGATCAGGGCATCGTGCCCGAATCGCTGGCGCAGACGATTTACGCGCTGGAGACGGCCGGGGCGCCGATCAAGTTCCTCTACACGATCCCGACCTTCCACAACCCCGGCGGCGTCACGCTCAACATGGCCAGACGGCAGCAGGTGCTCGACATCTGCCAGCGGGCCGGCGTGCTCATAGTCGAGGACAACCCCTACGGCCTGCTCGGCTTCGACGGCGAGCCCATGCGCGCGCTGCGCGCCGACAACGCCGACGGGGTCATCTACCTCGGCTCGTTCTCCAAGACCCTCGCCCCCGGCTTCCGGGTCGGCTGGGCGCTGGCACCGCACGCCATCCGCGACAAGCTCGTGCTGGCGATGGAGTCGGCGGTGTTGTCGCACTCCTCGTTCACCCAGCTCGCCGTCGGCCAGTATCTGGCCACGCAGCCGTGGCGGGAGCAGATCAAGACGTTCAAGGAGCTCTACCGCGAGCGCCGCGACGCCATGCTCGGGGCGCTCGAATCACTGATGCCTCCCGAGGTCACCTGGACGCGACCGGCCGGTGGCTTCTTCGTCTGGGCGACGCTGCCGGAGGGCCTCGACTCCAAGGCCATCCTGCCCCGCGCGGTCGCGGAGCGGGTCGCGTTCGTGCCCGGCACCGGGTTCTTCTCCGACGGGAGCGGGGCGCGCCACATGCGCCTGTCGTTCTGCTACCCGGAGCCCGACCGCATCCGCGAGGGCGTACGCCGCCTCGCCGGGGTGATCGAGCAGGAGATGCAGCTCCGCGACACCTTCGGCACCGGCTCCACCCGCGGCCACGCCGGCGTCGACACCCCGGGCCCCGATCTCGCCTGACCGGGCTCCGACGGGAGCCGGCCCCGGCGCGCCGGTCGGCTCCCGCTCCCACCTGCCGTCCCTCCCACCCTCCCGCGCCGGTACGGTTGGACAGCGTGCCGTCAGCGGAGGAGATGTGATGAGCGATCTGGGCCACGTGCTCGTGCTGGCAGGAGGCCTCTCCTACGAGCGAGAGGTCTCCCTGCGCTCGGGCCGCCGCGTGAGCGAGGTGCTCCGGGCGGCCGGCATCGACGTCGAGGCCCGCGACACCGACGCGTCGCTCGTCCCGTCCATCCTCGCCGACCCACCGGAGGCCGTCTTCGTCACCCTCCACGGCGGCGCGGGCGAGGACGGCGCCATCCGCTCCGTCCTGGAGCTCCTCAACGTGCCGTACGTCGGCGCCGACCCCGACGCCTGCCGCGTGGCCTTCGACAAGCCCACCGCCAAGGCCGTCGTACGCTCCGTCGGCCTGCGCACCCCCGAATCGGTCACGCTGCCCAAGGAGACCTTCCACGACCTCGGCGCCACGGCCGTCCTGGGCCGCATCGTCGAACACCTCGGCCTGCCCCTGTTCGTCAAGCCCGCCCGTGGCGGCTCCGCCCTCGGCGCCTCCATCGTCCGCACCGCGGAGGAGCTGCCGGCCGCCATGGTCGGCTGCTTCGCCTACGGCGACACGGCGCTCATCGAGTGCTACATCGAGGGCGTCGAGGTGGCGGTCTCGGTCGTCGACTTCGGCGACGGTCCCGTCGCGCTCCCGGCCGTGGAGATCGTGCCCGACGAGGGCGTGTACGACTACGCCGCCCGCTACACGGCCGGGCACACCGAGTTCTTCGCTCCCGCCCGGCTGTCCTCCGAAGCGGCGTCGGCCTGCGCCGAGACCGCGGTCACCGCGCACACCGCGCTCGGCCTGCGGGACATCTCCCGCACCGACCTCATCGTCGACGCCGCCGGCCGGCCGCACTTCCTGGAGGTCAACGTCGCACCCGGCATGACCGAGACGTCCCTCCTCCCGATGGCGGCCGAAGCAGCGGGCCAGGACCTCGGCGAGCTCTGCCGCATCCTCCTCCAGAACGCCGCCGGCCGCGCCACCTCCTGATCCCCTGGTCCGCGGCGACGACGTGGCGGGCCTCCCGGGACCCACCTGACCCGGATGCGTAACCTGGCGTCGTGATGATCGAGCCCACGTACCCCAAGAGCTTCGCCAGCGACAACCACGCCGGCGTGCACCCCGCCATCCTCGACGCCATGACCGCCGCCAACCCCGGTGACGCCCGCGCCTACGGCGACGACACCTGGACCGCCGACTTCGGCCGCCACGTCAAGGACGTGTTCGGCCCCCGGGCGGAAGGCTTCCCCGTGCTCAACGGAGCCGGCGCCAACATGGTCGGCCTCGCGCTCATGCTCGGCCGGTACGACGCGGTCATCTGCCCGGACACCGCCCACATCGCCGGCCACGAAACCGGCGCCGCCGAGCGCCTCCTCGGCACGAAGCTCATCACCATCCCCACCCCCGACGGCAAGCTCCGGCCCGACGACCTCGCCGGCCCCAGGTCCACCATCGGCAACCACCACGATCCTCAGCCGCGGGCCGTCTCCATCTCCCAAGTGACCGAACTCGGCACCTGCTACTCCCCCGACGAGATCGCCGCCCTGGCCGACGCCGCGCACGCTTCGGGCATGCGCCTCCACGTCGACGGCGCCCGGCTCGCCAACGCGGCCGCCCACCTCGGCTGCTCGCTGGCCGCCATCACCACGGAGGTGGGGGTGGACGTGTTCAGCTTCGGCGGCACCAAGAACGGCGCCCTGGCCGCGGAAGCCGTCGTCGTCCTGGACCCCACGCTCGCCGACGCCGTGCCCTATCTGCGCCGCCAATCCCTTCAGCTCGCGTCGAAGATGCGCTTCATCTCCGCCCAGCTCTCCGCTCTCCTCACGGACGACCTCTGGCACCGGAACGCCTCGCACGCCAACGCCATGGCTATGCGCCTCGCCGACGGGCTCGCCTCGATCCCGCAGATCGCTCTGGCGTATCCGGTCGAGTCCAACGCCGTCTTCGCCGTCGTCCCGCCTGCCGTCGCCACCGCGCTGCTGGAGCGATTCCTCTTCCACCACACGGACGAGGCCGCCGGCATCGTCCGCTGGATGACCGCCTTTGACACCACCCCGGCGCACGTGGACGACTTCCTGGATGCCATCCGCAAGGCCGTCTCCTGACCGTCGCGCCTTTGGTTTCACGTGAAACAGCGCAGCGGTGTTTCACGTGAAACCAAGGCGTCCGTCCCGCAGGAGTCGCTTCCCCACGTCGTGGGGCCACGGGATCAGGGGGCGTGGCGTCGCGGACGCGCGGGCGCTCGGGGGCGCGACGGGCTTGCGGGGATGGGGCGTGTGGCGCGGCGCGACGGGCTTGCGGCATGGCGGGCGTGCGGCGCGACGGGCGTGCGGCGCGACGGGCGTGCGGCGCGACGGGCGTGCGGCGCGACGGGCGTGCGGCATGGCGGGCGTGCGGCGTGACGGGCGTGCGGCATGGCGGGCGTGCGGCGTGACGGGCGTGCGGCGTGACGGGCGTGCGGCATGACGGCGTGCGGCATGACGGCGTGCGGCATGACGGCGTGCGGCATGACGGCGTGCGGCATGACGGCGTGGCGGAGGTGCGGCGCGGCGGGCGGCGGCGCGACGGGCGTGCGGCATGGCGGAGGTGGGGCGTGACGGCGTGCGGCGTGCGGGGTCGTGCGTGCATAGGCATCTTTCCGCTGCTCTCCCGAGGCGACCGCACCGCTTCGCTGAGGGCTTCGTGCCACCGCAAAACTGTTCTGCCCGCATCCCCCCGCCTCCGTCGGGTTGTCCCGAGCCTCCACCCCGGTTGCCCTCGACTCTGCGGCGCCGCTCGGCTCTGCGGCGCCGCTCGACTCTGCGGAATGACGTCTTCGCCCACCTCTGCGGAGAGCGCCGCGTCCGTAGCAAGCAGCTCCAGCTTTCGCCGTTGGGGTGCCCAGCTCTCTCTTGCAGGGGCCCCGGCTACTTCCACAGGGCTGTCCGAGTGGCCTCCCAGAAGGCGGCACCCCACTCTCCGCCCGGCTCTGCGAGAGGCGTTCCCGCCGCTTCCGTGGCGAAGGTGTTTGCCCGCGTCCCGCATAGGCCGTCCACAACCACCAACCCTGGCAGTGCCCATCTCCTTCAGGCGAGCGGCCCCTCCGTCCGCTGACGGTGTCCAGGTGACATACCGGAGGACGCATCCTGCCTCCGCCCGGCTCTACGGGAGGCATCCCGTCGCTTCGACGGAAGGCGACCCCGCTCGTCCTCTGCAGAAGGGGCGGCTCCCCGCCTTCCCTCGGCCCGGCGGAAGGACGGCGCCACTCGTGTCAGCAGAGGCGTCTCCGTCCGCGTGTGCTTGGGCCGCTCTACAACCACCATCGTGGAGGGCCGCCGGCCTGCTTCCGTGGATAGCCACTTCCCTCAGGCGCGCGTCGCTGCCTATCACCGCCCGCTTCCCAGGCAAGCGTCTCCGCCCGTCCGCTGGAGGCAGCCTCCACACGTCCTCGGCTCGGATCACGTAGCCGCCCATCGGGTCCCGCTTCTCCCGTCCAGCCGTTCTCTGTAGAGGCGCCGGGCCGGGCGACGTTCTCAGCCGAGCGAGCAGCGGCGCGTGCAGCGGAGGGTGATTGAGATGGGTAGCAGCGGAAGGCGTGGCGTCGGGAGGCGATGTTTCACGTGGAACCACGCATCCGTGCACAAGGGGCTCGGCGCTGGTTTCACGTGAAACATGGGACCGACGTACATCCAGGAGCGGCTTCCTTGAGGGAGGCGAGTGAAGCCCCGCTTTCAAGGAAAGCCGGAATCAGCTTTCGGATTCCCGCATGGTACGGGCGGCTTCGGGAGCCATGGTGCCGATGATGCGCTCAAGATCGTCGATGGTGGCGAACTCCACGACGATACGGCCCTTGCGGTGGCCCAGGTCCACTTTGACCTTGGTCTCGAAGTGGTCCGAGAGACGGTCGGCGAGGTGGGCGAGACCGGGGGCGGTGGGCTTGGCGGGCTTGCGCGTACGAGTCGGCTTCTCAGCGGCGGCCTGTGCGCTGCCGAGGGCGACGATCTCTTCGACCGCCCGCACGGGCAGAAGCTCGGCAACGATGCGGGCGGCGAGCCGGATCTGATCTTCCGGGTTCTCGAGTGTAAGGAGCGCCCGGGCATGGCCGGCGGTGATCGTGCCGGCGGCCACCCTCACCTGAACCTCCGGCGGCAGCTTGAGCAGACGCAGCGTGTTCGTGATGTGTGAGCGGGACCGACCGACCTTCTTGGCGAGCTGATCGTGAGTGGCCTGGAAGTCGTCCAGCAGCTGCTGGTAGGCGGCGGCCTCTTCCAGGGCGTTGAGCTGCTCGCGCTGAAGGTTCTCGATGAGGGCGTCACGCAAGAGGTCGTCGTCCTGCGTATTGCGGACGATCGCGGGAATCTGCTCCAGACCGGCCAGCTTGCACGCCCGCAGTCGCCGCTCCCCCATGATCAGCTCATACTTCCCGCCTCCCACCGGGCGCACGACGATCGGCTGGAGCAGGCCGACCTCGCTGATGGACGCCTTCAGCTCCTTCAGCTTCTCCTCGTCGAAGATCTCACGTGGCTGGCGCGGGTTGGGGACGATGGCGTCCAGCGGCACCTCATGGAAGTACGCGCCCGCCACCGGCCTGGGCCCCGCGTCCGTCGCTGCACCGTTGGCGGAGGGCACCGTTCCCGTGCCGTCAACAATGGGACCGGTCGGAATGAGCGCCCCGAGCCCCTTGCCCAATCCCCGCCGCTGCTGGCTCACTGCGTCTCCTCATTCACCCGGCCGAACCCGTCACTCCAGGAGAGGTTACCGTTGACCACCCAACCGGGTGTCTCCTCGCCACACGCAGTCCCACCGGATTTGCACCGTCATGCCATCAATGACGGCAAACCATCGCAGCCACACCTCCGGACCTCGCCCATGGTGAACGCTCTCGGACGTTCCCCGGAGCGACACCGGTGCCGGGCCGCACCTGCCGACCCGCGCTCCGGCCGCTGCCTGGTGCCTCGCCCGGGGGGTGTGGGAACCGACGGGATTGCTTCGAACGCCGGCGACGCTCCGCACGGCTGGCGTGCGGCTGGCGTGCGGCTGGCGTACGGCTGGCGCCCGGCTCTTCGCTGGCGATGGCGGTGCCGGATGCTGACGATGGCTGGGGGCGTTCGGCTGGATGGCCTGCGCCTCACCAGCCACCGTGCTGAACCCTGACGTACGGCTCGACTCGGCTCGGCCCATGCGCGACGCCCGGCCTGCGACTCGACGCCCGTGCCGCTCGGACTCGGCGTCGCCGCGATCGGCAATCTCGCGCCCCCCTGGCGAGGGCCCAGCGCCCCGCCTATGGCGTTACTCCCCGGGCAAGGGCACGCCACCCCAGGCATCGGCCCGGCGCCCCAGCCAATGACACGCCGCCCCAGGCAATGACACGCCGCCCCGGGCAACGGCGGGGCGCCCCGGCCCGTGATGTGACGCCCCAGGCAATGACGCGCCGCCCCAGCCAATGGCACGCCGCCCCGGGCAATGGCCGCTCCGGGCAGTGACGCGCCGCCCCCTCCAATGGCGGGACGCCCCGGCCCGTGATGTGACGCCCCGGGCAACGGCGCGACGCCTCGGGACGCCCAGCTCGGGTGGTTTGTCGGTTCTGTCGGCGGGGGCCTCGTGGTGGCAGGGAAGCCATTCCCTGGCAGCCGTGCCGCCGCGACAGCCTCGTGCGGCGGTTGCGTGTGGCGAGCGACGTTCAGGTGCGTAACCCGGCAACGCCCAGCGCGGCCGAGGGCGGGACGCCAAGGTGTAAGGGCCCGCCAATGCGCCCCATGCCGGCCCCGCTTCCGCTTCGAAGGCGGCGAGTACGCAACGGGAGCACGTCCCCGGGCATGGGTGCCGGCAGGGCCCGGGCGAGGGACCGCCGCCGACGGTCAGACCAGGGCGCGGTGGGCGATCTCGCGGGCGGCGTCCATGTAGGCCATCGCCCCGCTGGAGCCCGGGTCGTAGGTCATGACCGACTGGCCGTAGCTGGGCGCCTCCGAGAGGCGAACACTGCGCGGGATGACCGTGTTGAGCACCGTGTCGCCGAAGTGCGCCCGAACCTCGTCCGCCACCTGGGAAGCGAGCCGCGTGCGGCCGTCGTACATGGTGAGGACGATCGTGGAAAGCCGCAGGGTGGGGTTGAGGTGCGCCTTGATGAGGTCGACGTTGCGCAGGAGCTGCCCGAGCCCCTCCAGGGCGTAGTACTCGCACTGGATGGGGATCATGACCTCGTCGGCGGCCACCAGGGCGTTGACCGTGAGCAGGCCGAGCGACGGCGGGCAGTCGATGATGATGTAGTCGAGGTCGAGCGCGTCGTAGGCGGTGAGGGCGCGGCGCAGGCGGGCCTCGCGGGCGACCAGGGAGACGAGCTCGATCTCGGCGCCGGCCAGGTCGATGGTCGCCGGGGCGCAGTAGAGGTTGGGCATGTCGGGCACCTGCTTGACGATGTCCGCCATGGGCAGGTCGTCGACGAGCACCTGGTAGACGTCCGGGATGTCGCCTCGGTGTTCGGTGGCCAGGGCGGTGGAGGCGTTGCCCTGCGGGTCGAGGTCGACGACGAGGACGCGCTCGCCGTTCATCGACAGGGCGGCGGCAATGTTGACGGACGTCGTGGTCTTGCCGACGCCGCCCTTCTGGTTGGCAACGGCGATCACCCGGCACTTGGACGGCCTGGGCCACGCCCCCTGGCCGGTGTCCGTCTGGGTGGGCAGCTGAGCGGTAGGTGTTTCACGTGAAACCACTGAGTTGAGCGCCTCTCGTACCAACGGAGAATCACCTGGGTTCAGGGGGGTCTGGGTCACGATGGCCATCCTTTCAACCCGTGGCATGTCGGAGCCGGGAATCTGCTGTCGCGAAACGCCCGATCCGGGCCAGCCGACCCCTCTGGGGCTCTCGGACAGACGGCTGTCCGGCCAGCCAAGACCGCTCTGAGCGACCGGCACGACCGTCACCTCCTTCGTCGCCGCCTGCCGTGCTCTGGCGCGCGACCCGCTATCACCCGAACCAATGTTGCAGGCGGCTCGACCTTACCGTGCCCGACGGTCACAAGCTCGGCCGTTCTGGCGCCGCTGGCGCGCAATTGGGGCTCCGCCTCGGCGAGTTCCTCGGCGGCGCGCTCCCCCTTCATGGCGATGAGCTCGCCGCCTTCGTTCAGCAGCGGCATGGCCCACTTCAGGAGCCGGTCGAGGGGCGCCACGGCGCGGGCGCTGGCCACGTCGAAGACACGCTTGCCGGCCAGTTCCTCGGCCCGGCCGCGCAGCACCTCGACGTTCTCCAGCTTGAGGGTCTCGACGCACTCCTGCAAGAAGACGGTACGGCGCAGCAGCGGCTCAAGCAGTGTGACCGTGACGTCCTGCCGGACGATCGCGAGCACGAGACCGGGCAGTCCGGCGCCCGAGCCGATGTCCACCAGGCGCACGTCCGGCGGGATGGCTTCGGCGACGACGGCGCAGTTGAGCAGATGGCGATCCCAGATGCGGGGGATCTCCCGGGGGCCGAGCAGTCCGCGCACCACTCCGGGGCCGGCCAGCAGCTCCGCGAACGCCTCCGCCCGGTCCCAGGCTTCGCCGGTGAAGACGTCCCGCGCGATGTCCGGCGGGGGCGGCAGCTCGTCGCTCACTGCTGTGGTGGCCCTTTCGTATGAGTTCGGGATGGTGTCTACCCCAGGCTAGGTGGGAGATCACTGTCGAAGACTAGCGGGATGCCCTGAACGGAGCCTTGGAGCGCGCCGCCCGGAGAGCATCGAAAAGGTGTTCGACATGCGAACGGCCGCCAGGCGCACGGGGCGGCTGGCGGCCGGGCTGGGTCATGGGGGCCGGTCAGGCGGGCAGGACCACCACGTAACGGTTGGGCTCCTCGCCCTCGGACTCGCTGCGGAGCCCGGCAGCGGCCACCGCGTCGTGGACGATCTTGCGTTCGAAGGGCGTCATCGGCTGCAGCGGCTTGGGCTCGCCCCGGTCCTTGACCTGGTTGGCCATCTCGGTGCCGAGCTTGGTGAGCTCGGCGCGGCGGCGCTCGCGATAGCCGCCGACGTCGAGCATCAGGCGGGACCGCTCCCCCGTCTGGCGGTGGACGGCCAGCCGGGTCAGCTCCTGGAGAGCCTCCAGCACCTCGCCCGCGGGGCCGACCAACTCGTTGCCCTTGAGTCCGACGACGGAGACCATCGCGCGGTCGCCCTCGACGTCCATGTCGATGTCACCGTCGATGTCGGCGATGTCGAGGAGGCCTTCGACGTAGTCAGCCGCGATCTCGCCCTCCTGTTCGAGCGCGCTGATGTCAGGAGCCTTCTCCTGCTCGGCCTCGGTCATGGCCGGCCTCTCCTTCGTAATCACGACTTCTTGCTGCCGGTGCGCTTGCTGCGGGACTGACGGCTGGGCTGGTTCCTGACGATCTTAGGCGCAGGAGGCGGAGGAGGGGGCTCCTCTTCGGGAGTCGTCTTGCGAAGCTTGGCCATCAGACCGGGCTTCGGCTGGACCGGGACCACGTTGCCCTTGGCGTCGAACTCGGGCATCGGGTTGCGCGTGTAGAACCAGTGCTGCTGGCCGAGCGTCCACACGTTGGTGGTCACCCAGTACAGGATCAGGCCGAGCGGGAAGTTCAGGCTGAAGAAGGCGAACAGCGGCGAGATGTACATGAGCAGCTTCTGCTGCTGCGCCATGGGGTTGTCGGGCATCTGCGCCATCGACCGGGTGACGCTCTGCCGCACGGTGAGGAACGTGGTCAGCGAGCTGATCGCCACGAACACACCCAGGACGATCTTCGTCTGCAGGGGGACGGCGTCGAGCGCGATGATGTCCTGCTCGGACATGAAGAAGGTCGCGGGCACCGGCGCGCCGAAGATGTGCGCCGCCCGGGCGCTGTCGACGAGCTCCTGCGTCATCCCGTACACCGCGCGGCCGTTGGCCATGGCCTGCAGCACGGTGAACATCGAGATGAAGATGGGGAACTGCGCCAGGATCGGCAGGCAGCCGCCGAGCGGATTGGCCCCGGCGCCCTGATAGACCGCCATGACCTCCTGGTTCATGCGCTGCTTGTCGTTCTTGTAGCGCTTGCGCAGCTCCGCCACCTTGGGGGCGAGCTCCTGCATCTTCTTCGAGGACCGCATCTGCTTGAGGAAGAGCGGGAAGATGAGGATCCGCATGAGCACGGTGAGCGTGACGATGGTCAGCAACCACGTCAGGCCGCTATCCGGGTTCAGGAAGGTGCTGTAACCCGCATGAATCCAGGTGATGACGAAGGCTACGGCTTCATAGAGCCAGCTCAGCCAGGACAGCTCCACCGAGCTATCTCCCTTGCGTTTCGTGGGACCGAACCGGGCGTGGGGGCACCGGGTCTATACCTCCGGGATGGAATGGGTGGCACCGCCCGATGCGCCGGACAGTCAACCATGTGCCGCGCAATGCTCCGTGTACGGCTATCGCCTCGAGCCCGTACGCGCTGCAGGACGGATAGAAACGGCAGCGCGGACCGAGCATCGGGCTGATGAAGGCCCGGTAGAACCGGATGGGCGCGAGCAGCACCCGAGCGGGGAGGCTCGCTGTCCCTAGCGGTTGCTCCGTCATCTCCGTCCATCCGTCGAGGACTCGCGCCGCCTGAGCAAACGGTCGAGCGCGAGGTCGAGCTCGGCGGCAAGATGCTCGGATCGCGCTGACGCGGCCGGGGGGTTGGCGCGTACCACAAGCAGGCTACCTCTCGGGAGCCGGTCAAGACGGTCTCGCATCAGGTGTCGAAGCCGACGCTTGACCTTGTTGCGGACGACCGCGCCTCCGACGGCCCGGCTCACTACAAAACCCACCAGAGGTGTCCCTTCCCCGGAAATGGTGAGATGCACCACCAGGGTGGGGCGACCGGCGCGCTTACCGCGCTTGATGGCCGCCTTGAACTCCTCCCCGCGCCGCATGCGGGACTGTCGGGAAAGCACCGTATACGCCTATCGCCCGCCGGCGGGGTGCACCGGCGGGCGGACGATCACGCGCAGGACGGTCAGGCCGACAGCTTCTCGCGACCCTTGCGGCGGCGAGCGGCGAGGATGGCGCGACCGGCCCGGGTGCGCATCCGCAGCCGGAAGCCGTGGGTCTTCGCGCGGCGACGGTTGTTCGGCTGGAAAGTACGCTTGCTCACGAGTGGGCTCCAGGCTTGAAGGTGCGCACGAGGCGCTTAACACACATGGCTGGCCTGTCTAGATAGCGAGGCACGCGAAATAGCCGTCGCACGACAGACCGACCTCCGTACGGTACGGGGCGAAGCGGTCCAGGTCAAACCGGAACCGGTTATCCACGTATCCACAGGCGACTTTTCCACGGCCCCCTGAACGTCCACAGTATGTGCACCCAGGCACCGCTAGGCTGTGGACAACGTCTTGAACACAGCTGTGCACAAAGATACTGTCGGCCCTTCCGGGGCCGATCCAGGGCTGTGCACAGCCTGTGGATCACCTGTGGAGATCCTGGGCATCCAGCCTGGGCGCGGCGCTGTGGACGACAGGGGGCGGCCGCCGCCGCGGCGACCCCCCGATGTGGATAAACGCGCGTGTGGATAAACGATCGCGGGGGGCCGCGACAGGGAGGAGGGGAGCCGCACCATGAACGGTGTCGACCTCGACACGGTATGGAAGAGGGCGCTGGGCAACTTCCTCAACGAGAACGTGCCGGTCCAGCAGCGCACCTGGCTCTCCATGGTCCGGCCGATCGCCCTGGCCGACGACACGATCGTGCTGGGCGTCCCCAACGACTTCCTCAAGGACCTCATCGAGGGCAAGCTGCGCCCGCTCGTCGCGCACGCGCTCTCCCAGGAGCTCGGCCGGGCCATGCGACTGGCCGTGATGATCGACACGACGGCTCCCGAGCAGCCGATGCAGGAGCTTCATCCACAGCCTGTGGTTCAGAACTATCCCCAGAGCCCGGACCCCCAGCCGCGCTATCCACAGGGCCCATCGCCCCAGCACTACCAGGCTTCCGAGCCTCCGCAGTTCTATTCTCCACAGCCCGAGCCGGCGCCTTCGTCCACCGAATATCCACAGCCTGCCTTCAGTTTTGAACAGGCACAGGCCCCTGTGGAAAAGGCCCCGGAGCCCACCCAGAACAGGTGGGAAGCCAAGAGCAACAAGCCCAGCGAACCGGCCAGACTTAACCAAAAGTACACATTCGAGACATTCGTCATCGGAGCCAGCAACCGTTTCGCCCACGCCGCGGCCGTGGCCGTCGCCGAATCGCCGGCGAAGGCGTACAACCCGCTCTTCATTTACGGAGACTCGGGGCTGGGGAAAACCCACCTGCTGCACGCGATCGGGCATTACGCGCAGAGCCTGTACGACGGCGCCCGGGTGAGATACGTGAGCTCCGAGGAGTTCACGAACGACTTCATCAACAGCATCCGCGACCACAAGGCCGACGGTTTCCGGGGCCGCTACCGCGCGATCGACATCCTGCTCGTGGACGACATCCAGTTCCTGGAGGGCAAGGAGCAGACGCAGGAGGAGTTCTTCCACACCTTCAACACGCTGCACAACGCCAACAAGCAGATCGTCATCTCCAGCGACCGGGCGCCCAAGCAGCTCATCACGCTGGAGGACCGGCTGCGCAACCGGTTCGAGTGGGGCCTGATCACCGACGTCCAGCCGCCCGAGCTGGAGACCCGGATCGCCATCCTGCGGAAGAAGGCCATACAGGAGGGCCTGGCCGCGCCGCCCGAGGTGCTGGAGTACATCGCCAGCCGCATCTCCACCAACATCCGTGAGCTGGAGGGGGCGCTGATCAGGGTCACCGCGTTCGCCAGCCTCAACAGGCAGGGCGTCGACCTGCAGCTCGCCGAGGTCGTGCTGAAGGACCTGATCACCTCCGACTCCGGGCCGGAGATCACGGTCGCCACGATCATGGCGAAGACCGCCGAGTACTTCGGCATCAGCATCGACGACCTGTGCGGCAGCTCGCGCAGCAGGGCGCTGGTGAACGCCCGGCAGATCGCCATGTACCTGATCCGGGAGCTGACGGAGCTGTCGCTGCCCAAGATCGGCCAGCAGTTCGGCGGCCGCGACCACACCACCGTGATGCACGCCGAACGCAAGATCCGCTCGCTCATCGCGGAGCGCAGGTCGATGTACAACCAGGTCAACGAGCTGACAATGCGTATCAAGCAGACATCGCGCGGGGCCTAACCGTCATGCACACCCTGTGGATAACACTGTGGATCTGCGGAAACGCGCGAAGAGGCCGTTCGTACGCCCCACAATGCCCGGAAAAATTCCGCACAGCCCCTGGGGATAACACTGGGGACATCCTGAGGAGAACTTGGGGACAACCGGTGGATGACTTGTGGACGCCCTGTGCACAGTCGATCTGGAGCTCCCGAAGTGGGTCCTCTACCCCGTGGATAACCGGTGGAAACCTCGTGGATAACCGGTGGACGAAGGCACCAAGATCTGGGGACGGCCTGTGGGTGACGAGACTTCATCCCCAGCCGCGCGAGTTACCCCCAGGCGTAACCCACAGCCCCAGTGGATGAAAACACAGGGGCTGACCAGGGAAGACGCGGGTTATCCACACTATCCACCGCCCCTAGTGTGATGACTTCACTTATCTCTTAAGAAGAAACTCAAGACCCATAGAGGGGTTCTCCCGGATCTCAGGTGCGGGAGACGAGACACTCAAGATTCATCGACGAGCCAGGAGGCTGATCACCGTGATGTTCCGAATCGAGCGAGACGTCCTCGCTGAGGCGGTGGCATGGACGGCACGCAGTCTTCCCGCACGGCCGTCGGTCCCCGTCCTCGCCGGCATGCGCCTGGAGGTCACCGAGGAGCAGCGGCTCAAGCTGTCCGGCTTCGACTACGAGGTCTCCGCCGAGGTCACGCTGGAGCTGCACACCGGTGAGCCCGGCGTGGTCCTGGTCTCCGGCAAGCTGCTCGCCGAGATCACCCGCGCGCTTCCCGCACAGCCTGTGGACTTCGTCGTCGACGGCGCCAAGGCGGTCGTCACGTGCGGCAGCGCCCGCTTCACCCTGCTCACCATGCCTGTGGAGGACTACCCGTCGCTCCCGGCCATGCCGCCCGCCGCCGGCCGCGTCGGCAGCGACGTCTTCGCCTCCGCCGTCGGCCAGGTCGCCGTCGCCGCCGGCCGCGACGACACGCTGCCCATGCTCACCGGCGTACGGATGGAGATCGAGGGCGACACGGTCACCCTGGCCGCCACCGACCGCTACCGCCTGGCCGTGCGCGAGCTGAAGTGGCAGCCGGGCCAGCCCGACTTCTCGGCCATCGCGATGATCCCCGGCAAGACGCTCGCCGACACCGCCAAGGCGCTCGGCGGCACCGGGGCCGAGGTGGAGGTCGCGCTCAGCTCCGCCGGAGGCACCGGCGAAGGCATGATCGGCTTCTCCAGCGCAGGCCGCCGCACCACCACGCGCCTGCTCGACCCCGAGTTCCCCAAGTACCGCTCGCTGCTGCCCACCGAGTTCTCCGCGCGCGCCGACCTGTCCACAGGGCCGTTCGTCGAGGCGGTCAAGCGCGTGGCCCTGGTCGCCGAGCGCAACACCCCGGTGCGGCTGGCGTTCAGGAGCGGCGAGGTCGTGCTCGAAGCCGGCAGCGGCGACGAGGCCCAGGCCGTCGAGGCGCTGCCCGTCGACTACGACGGCGACGAGATGAACATCGCCTTCAACCACCAGTTCCTGCTGGAGGGGCTCGGCGCGATCGACTCCGACGTGGCGAGGCTGCAGATGACCACGTCCACCAAGCCCGCTATCCTCACCGGGGGCAAGCCTGTGGATGGTGACGGAGCCCCCGACTACCGTTACCTGATCATGCCCATCCGCCTGTCAGGCTGAAATCCACGTCGGGGATGATGGAAGCCTCACAAGGGGGTAGTAGGGCACCATGCAGATCGGCTTGGTTGGACTGGGCAAGATGGGCGGCAACATGGCCGAGCGGCTCCGCCGCGGCGGCCACGAGGTCGTCGGCTACGACCGCGATCCCGCGATCAGCGACGTGAGCAGCCTGAAGGAGCTGGTCGAACGGCTCCAGGCGCCGCGCGCGGTCTGGGTCATGGTGCCCGCGGGCAAGGCCACCCAGCAGACGGTCGACGACCTCGGCGACATGCTGTCCGAAGGCGACATCGTGATCGACGGCGGCAACTCCCACTATGTGGACGACCAGAAGCACGCCGCCGAGCTGGCCGCCAAGGGCATCGGCTTCATCGACTGCGGCGTGAGCGGCGGCGTCTGGGGCCTGCAGAACGGCTACGCCCTCATGTGCGGCGGCGAGCGGCGTGACGTCGACAAGCTGATGCCGATCTTCGAGACGCTCAAGCCCGAGGGCGAGGACGGCTTCGTGCACGCCGGCGACGTCGGTGCCGGGCACTTCGCGAAGATGGTCCACAACGGCATCGAGTACGGCATGATGCAGGCGTTCGCCGAGGGCTGGGAGCTTCTGGAGGCCTCCGACGTCGTCAAGGACGTCCGGGGCTCCTTCAGCAGCTGGCGCACCGGCACCGTGATCCGCTCCTGGCTGCTCGACCTGCTGGTGCGCGCCCTGGACGACGACGAGAAGCTGGAGCAGCTGCGCGGTTACGCCCAGGACTCCGGCGAGGGCCGGTGGACCGTCCAGGCAGCCGTGGACCACGCGGTCCCGCTGCCGGTGATCACCGCCGCCCTCTACGCCAGGTTCGCCTCCCGGCAGGACGACTCACCGGCGATGAAGGTCGTGGCGGCGCTGCGCAACCAGTTCGGCGGCCACGCGACCACGGCGGCCGAGGGCTCCGTGGCCAAGGGCGCCGACTCGCCCGGCGCCGACGTCACGCCGCCGCGCGAAGCGGAGTGACGCACCCCACCGAAGGTTTTCCACAGGCTGTGCGCCGGTGACCCCGGTGACGTGCGGGGCGCACTAACCTTCATGGGGTGCATGTCGCCCATCTCTCGCTGACCGACTTCCGGTCCTACGCGTCCGTGGAGCTCGGCCTGGAGCCGGGCGTCACGGCCTTGGTGGGGCCCAACGGCCAGGGCAAGACCAACCTGGTCGAGGCCCTCGGCTATGTCGCGACGCACTCCAGCCACCGGGTCGCCAACGACGGCCCGCTGGTGCGCCAGGGGGCGAGCCGGGCGATCGTGCGCTGCGCCGTCCACAGGGACGACCGGCGCGCCCTGGTCGAGCTGGAGATCAATCCCGGCCGGGCCAACCGCGCCAGGCTCAACCGCTCCCCCGTGTCCAGGCCGCGCGACGTCATCGGGCTGCTGCGCACGGTGCTGTTCGCGCCTGAAGACCTGGCGCTGGTCAAGGGCGACCCGTCGGAGCGGCGCCGGTTCCTCGACGACCTGCTGGTGTCCCGCACGCCGCGGTTCGCGGGCGTGCGGGCCGACTACGACCGCGTGCTCAAGCAGCGCGGCGCGTTGCTCCGTACGGCCTCACAGGCCCGCAGAGGGGCCAGGAGCGGCCGGCGGGCCGAGAGTGACACCGCGTTCGCCGCGGCGGGCGCCGGCGACGTCCTGAGCACCCTGGAGGTCTGGGACGCGCACCTCGCCCGGCACGGCGCCGAGCTGTTGCGCGCCCGGCTGGAGTTGATCGACGCGTTGCGCCCGCTGGTCGCCGGCGCCTACGCCGCGCTCGCCCCGACGAGCGCCCCCGCGACCCTCGCCTATCGCAGCACGTTGTCCACAGGTGGGGACGGAGCTGAGGACGAAGTCCCCGGTGAGCGGGGATCTTCCGATGCGCAGACGTTATCCACAGACTTGGGGAAAACCCTTGAAGAGCGGCTGCGCGAGCGGCTGCTGGAGGTCCGCCAGACGGAGATCGAACGCGGTGTCACGCTCATCGGGCCGCACCGCGACGACCTGATCCTGGGCCTCGGCGAGCTGCCCGCCCGCGGCTACGCCAGTCACGGCGAGTCGTGGTCGTTCGCGCTCGCGCTGCGGCTGGCCGCCTACGACCTGCTGCGCGCCGACGGCGGCGATCCGGTGCTGATCCTCGACGACGTCTTCGCCGAGCTCGACACGCAGCGCCGGCGCCGCCTGGCCGAGATCGTCGCCCCGGCCGAGCAGGTGCTCATCACCGCGGCTGTGGACGACGACGTGCCGGCCGAGCTGGCCGGTGCCCGATTCGACGTGGCCGAGGGGAGCGTACGACGTGTCCGATGACGACAATCCGACGGCCAGAGGCGCCGCGATGGCGCGGGAGAAGCTCGCCCAGGCCAAGGCCGACGCCGCCAGGCGGGGGCAGCTCCCCCGGCGCGAGCCGAGGCGCAAGGCGGCCGGCCCGCGCCGCGAGGGCGGTGACCCCCAGCTGTTCGGGAGGGCGATCCGCGACCTGCTGTCCGACCGGGGCTGGGAGCGGTCGGCGGCGGTCGGCGCGGTGTTCGGCCGGTGGATCGACATCGTCGGGCCCGACCTGGCCGCACACACCAAGCCCGAGTCGTTCGACGACGGCGAGGTGCTGGTGGTGGCCGATTCGACGGCATGGGCGACGCAGGTCAGGCTGCTCGCGCGCACCCTCGTACGCAGGCTCAACGAGGAGCTTGGCGACGGCACGGTGACGAAGGTCAAGGTCAGGGGCCCGCAGAACGCGCCGCGTCCGGCGGGGGGATTGCGGGTGACCGGAAGCAAGGGCCCCGGCGACACCTACGGTTAGGCGCGGCAGGCGATCAGAGAGCCGCAGAGACGTTGACCCCCCAACCCGGAGGGGGGATGCTTGAGCGGGGGCAAAACGAGCTAGAGAGCACCACAGGCGCGTTCGTTGCCACCTTCGCCCCTCGGAACCGGTAGAATGAAAGCGGATTCCGGACACGTCCGGTTGCGTGTCACCCCGGCAGCAAGCCGACTCCCCTGGGTGACCGCGCACGGGGCACTCACGACGGTGACGGGCACGGCAGGGGCAGCTTCGAGCAAACGCCTCCCCCGCCGCGTGTCCGCGGCAGGAGGATTTCGCAGTTGTCCTACGACGCTAGCTCAATCACCGTACTCGAGGGGCTTGAGGCCGTCCGCAAGCGCCCGGGTATGTATATCGGGTCGACCGGTGAACGCGGCCTGCACCACCTCGTCCAGGAGATCGTCGACAACGCGGTGGACGAGGCCCTCGCCGGCTACGCCGACCGCATCGACGTCACGCTGCTGGCAGACAACGGCGTCCGGGTGGTCGACAACGGCCGGGGCATCCCGACCGGCATCCACCCCGTCGAGAAGCGCTCGGCCGTCGAGGTCGTGCTCACCACGCTGCACGCGGGCGGCAAGTTCGACAGCCAGGCCTACGCCGTCTCCGGCGGTCTGCACGGCGTCGGCTCGGCCGTCGTCAACGCGCTGTCCACGGCCATGGAGGTCGAGGTCAAGCAGAACGGCCACTACTGGCGCCTGTTCCTCGACCACGCCAAGCCGAGGGCCCCGCTCGCCAAGGGCGAGGAGACCGACGAGACCGGCACCACCATCACGTTCTGGCCCGATCCCGAGGTCTTCGAGACGACGACCTGGAACTACGAGACACTCTCGCGCCGCTTCCAGGAGATGGCCTTCCTCAACAAGGGCCTGACGATCACGATCACGGACGAGCGGCCCGACCACATCAACGGCGACGTCCATCGCGACGAATACCACTACGAGGGCGGTCTGGCCGACTTCGTCCAGCACCTCAACAACAAGAAGGAGCCGGCGCACGCGTCGATCGTGGCCTTCGAGGAGGAGGGCGACGGCATCGCGGTGGAGATCGCGATGCAGTGGAACAACTCCTACTCGGAGTCCGTCTACACCTTCGCCAACACCATCAACACGGTCGAGGGCGGCACCCACGAGGAGGGCTTCCGCGCCGCGCTGACGTCCATCGTCAACCGCTACGCGCGCGAGCAGAAGTTCCTCAAGGAGGGCAAGGACGACAACCTCAGCGGCGAGGACGTCCGCGAGGGCCTGACCGCGATCATCTCGGTCAAGCTGTCCGACCCGCAGTTCGAGGGCCAGACCAAGACCAAGCTGGGCAACACCGAGGCCAAGTCGTTCGTGCAGAAGGCCTGCAACGACCACCTGCGCGACTGGTTCGAGCGCAACCCCGGCGAGGCCAAGGACATCATCAACAAGTCGCTGCAGGC
This sequence comes from Nonomuraea sp. SBT364, assembly GCF_001083785.1. Taxonomy (GTDB): domain Bacteria; phylum Actinomycetota; class Actinomycetes; order Streptosporangiales; family Streptosporangiaceae; genus Nonomuraea. The sequence continues at coordinate 67,812 of NZ_LAVL01000013.1, read as the reverse complement.
CTCCCGCGCCCGCATGGCGGCCCGCCAGGCCCGCGACCTGACCCGGCGCAAGTCGCTGCTGGAGTCGGGCAGCGGCCTGCCCGGCAAGCTGGCCGACTGCCAGTGGAACGACCCGGAGAAGTGCGAGCTGTTCATCGTCGAGGGTGACTCGGCGGGCGGCTCGGCCAAGGGCGGACGCGACTCGCGTTTCCAGGCGATCCTGCCCATCCGCGGCAAGATCCTCAACGTCGAGAAGGCGCGGATCGACAAGGTCCTGAAGAACAACGAGGTCCAGGCCCTGATCACGGCGCTCGGCACCGGCGTGCACGACGAGTTCGACATCGCCAAGCTGCGCTACCACAAGGTCATCCTGATGGCCGACGCCGACGTCGACGGCCAGCACATCAACACGCTGCTGCTGACGCTGCTGTTCAGGTTCATGCGGCCGCTGATCGAGGCCGGGCACGTCTACCTGTCCTGCCCGCCGCTCTACAAGATCAAGTGGGACCGCAAGGGCGAGGACGCGTCCTACGCCTACTCCGACGCCGAGCGTGACGCCGTCATCCAGGCGGGCATCGCGGCGGGCAAGCCCGACCCCCGGCCGCGCGACAACGTCCAGCGCTTCAAGGGCCTCGGCGAGATGAACGCCGGCCAGCTCTGGGAGACCACCATGAACCCGGCGACGCGGCTGCTCCGCCTGGTCACGCTCGACGACGCGGCGCAGGCCGACGACCTGTTCAGCGTGCTCATGGGCGAGGACGTGGAGGCCAGGCGCGACTTCATCATCCGCAACGCGCGCGACGTCCGCTTCCTCGACGTCTGACACGGCCGGCCGTAATCACGAGAAAGACCACCACCTGTGACGGAAGTGAACACCACTCCCCCGGCTGACCGCATCGAGCCTGTGGACATCCAGTCCGAGATGCAGCGCAGCTACATGGACTACGCGATGTCCGTCATCGTGTCCAGGGCGCTGCCGGACGTGCGCGACGGGCTCAAACCGGTGCACCGCCGCGTGCTCTACGCCATGTACGACGGCGGCTACCGGCCGGACCGGGGCTACTTCAAGTGCGCCCGCGTCGTCGGTGACGTGATGGGCACCTACCACCCGCACGGCGACACCTCGATCTACGACGCGCTGGTCCGGCTGGCGCAGAGCTGGTCGCTGCGCTACCCGCTCGTCGACGGGCAGGGCAACTTCGGCTCGCCGGGCAACGACCCGGCGGCGGCGATGCGCTACACCGAGTGCAAGCTCGCGCCCATCGCCATGGAGATGCTGCGCGACATCGACAAGGACACCGTCGACTTCCGGCCCAACTACGACGGCAAGTCGCAGGAGCCGGACGTGCTGCCGGCCCGCTTCCCGCAGCTGCTCGTCAACGGGTCCGGCGGCATCGCGGTCGGCATGGCCACCAACATCCCCTCGCACAACCTGCGCGAGGTCGCCGCCGCGGTCAAGTGGTGCCTGGAGAACCCCGAGGCGAGTGACGAGGAGCTGCTGGAGGCGTCGATCCGGCTTGTCAAGGGGCCCGACTTCGCGACCAGGGCGCTGATCGTCGGCCGCCGGGGCATCGAGGACGCCTACCGCACCGGCCGCGGCTCCATCACCATGCGGGCCGTGGTCGAGGTCGAGGAGGACGGCAAGGGCCGCCAGGCGCTCGTCGTCACCGAACTCCCCTACCAGGTCAACCCGGACAACCTGGCTCTCAAGATCGCCGAGCTGGTCCGTGAGGGCAAGCTCACCGGCATCGCCGACGTGCGCGACGAGAGCTCCTCCCGGGTCGGCCAGCGCCTGGTGATCGTGCTCAAGCGTGACGCCGTCGCCAAGGTCGTGCTCAACAACCTCTACAAGCACACCCAGCTGCAGGACACCTTCGGGGCCAACATGCTGGCGCTGGTCGACGGCGTGCCTCGCACGCTGCGGCTCGACCAGTTCATCCGGCACTACGTGGCCCACCAGATCGAGGTCATCGTCCGCCGGACGCGCTATCTGCTGCGCAAGGCCGAGGAACGCGCCCACATCCTGCGCGCGCTGCTCAAGGCCCTCGACCGGCTCGACGAGGTCATCGCGCTGATCCGGGCCTCGGAGTCCGCCTCGCACGCGCAGCAGGGCCTGATGTCGCTGCTGGAGATCGACGAGATCCAGGCGCAGGCCATCCTCGACATGCAGCTGCGCAAGCTCGCCGCCCTGGAGCGCCAGGCGATCCAGGACGAGTTCGATCACCTCATGACGCAGATCGCCGAATACAACGCGATCCTGGCCAGCGAGGCCCGCCAGCGGGAGATCGTCAACGAGGAGCTGGGCGAGATCGCCGCCAAGTACGGCGACGAGCGGCGTACCGAGATCATCGCGCACGACGGTGACATGTCGATCGAGGACCTCATCGCCGAGGAAGAGATCGTCATCACCATCACGCGCGGCGGCTACGCCAAGCGCACCAAGACCGACCTCTACCGGGCGCAGAAGCGCGGCGGCAAGGGCGTGCGCGGCGCGCAACTGCGCCAGGACGACATCGTCGACCACTTCTTCGTCACCACGACCCACCACTGGCTGCTGGCCTTCACCAACAAGGGCCGCGTCTACCGGGTCAAGGCGTACGAGCTGCCCGACGCCGGGCGTGACGCGCGCGGCATGCACCTGGCCAACCTGCTGGCCATGCAGCCGGACGAGACGGTCATGGAGGTCCTCTACCTGCGTGACTACGACGTGGCGCCCTACCTGGTGCTCGCCACCCGCAGCGGTCTGGTCAAGAAGACCCGCCTGGCCGAGTACGACTCCCCCAGGACCGGCGGCCTCATCGCGATCAACCTGCGCGAGGATGACGAGGTGATCGGCGCGCGGCTCGTCTCGGAGGAGGACGACCTGCTGCTCGTCTCCAAGGGCGCCCAGTCCGTCCGCTTCACCGCCTCCGACGAGGCGCTGCGTCCCATGGGCCGCGCGACCAGCGGCGTCATCGGGATGCGGTTCCTGGAAGGGGACGAACTTCTCGCCATGAATCGGATCGGCGACGGTCAAGATGTGCTTATCGCCACCAAGGCTGGGTACGCGAAGCGCACACCAATCGAGCAGTATCCGGTGCAAGGACGTGGCGGCAAGGGCGTGCTGACTGCGAAGATCGTGAGTGCCCGTGGCAAGCTGGTCGGAGCCGTCATGGTGAACCCCGAGGATGAGGTCTTCGCGATCACATCCGCCGGCGGGGTGATCCGGACGAGTGCCGGAGAGATCAAGCAGTCCGGCCGCCAGACCATGGGAGTGCGATTGATGAACCTCGCCGAAGGCGACAGCGTGGTGGCCCTCGCCCGTAACGCCGAGTCCGTGGTTACTTCCATGGACGCTTCGGCGGAAACTGAGGCCGACGGGGGAGGAGAGTAAGTCATGAGCGCCCAGGGTGGCCCCGCCAGGACGAAGGCGTCCGGGGAGAACGGCCGGCAACAGCCCAAGAAGTCCTCGGATACCGAGATCTTCCAGCAGCAGGTTGACGAGGAGGAAGGCTCCACCAGACCCGCGACCCAGCCCCCGCCCAAGCCGGCCCCGAAGCCGGGGCCGCCGCCCCAGCCGCAGCCGTCCGGGCCGCCGGGAGGTCCGCCCGGAGGCCCGCCGGGCCGTCCGGAGGGCCCGCCCCCCGGTGGACGCCCGCCGACCGGCCCTCCGCAGGGCGGCGACGACACGGTACGGGTGCGCCCGTCCGCGCTGACCACCGAGGCGCCTCCGCAGATCGAGCTGCCCGGCAAGAAGAAGAAGTCGTCGGGCTCATCGGCCCGGCTGCCGCGCAAGGCCCACCTGGTGCTGCGCCGGATCGAGCCGTGGTCGGCCATGAAGTTCAGCTTCGTGGTGTCCCTGGTCTGCTTCGTGGTGCTGTTCGTCGCGGTGGCCGTGCTGTACGGGGTGCTGTCGGCCCTGGGCGTGTTCGACTCCCTGGTCGACCTGGTCAACCAGCTCGGGCAGGGCGAGCAGGGGCAGAGCGCGATCCCGATCGACATCGCGTCCTGGTTCGAGCCGGTGCGCATTCTCGGCTACACGGCTCTCATCGGGGCTGTGAACGTCGTCCTGATCACCGCCCTGGCCACGTTGGGGGCGGTGATCTACAACGTCGCCTCCGACCTCGTGGGCGGCGTGGAGGTCACCTTCAGCGAGGCCGAGTAGTCCTGCGAAGCCGCTCGCGCCGCGGGTGCGGCGCGAGCAGCTTCCGGGAGGCGGTAAGCTTTTCTCGTCCGAACAACCGGTTCGCCTCCATCCAGCGGATGCGATACGGTTCGGTGTGCGCGGGGCTATAGCTCAGACGGTTAGAGCGCTTCCCTGATAAGGAAGAGGTCCCAGGTTCAAGTCCTGGTAGCCCCACCCATTTGACCAGCAGATAAGAGTCGCTTTCGAACTAGGAAGCGGCTCTTTTTCGTTGTCTGGGAGAAATTTGGGAGATGACCCTGGTCGCGGTCCCTCTCTCGCCACTTCGCCAGCTCCCGATCGGGCAGCGGTATCGCGCTGTACGGGTAGACCTTGAAGCGCTCGGCCACCGCTGACTCCCACAAGGCCTGCATCAGCTCGACGAGCTCGACGCGCATGGCCTCGGTCGGGTGCCCGTACACCCCGGACATCGACCGGTCCTCGTGCCCCATCCGCTCGACCTTCAGGGCGCGGCCGATCCGGGCGTCGTTCATCCACGTCTGGTGCCCGTGCCGCAACCCTTGCGGCCTCAGCCCCGGCAGCAGCGGCAGCCATGTCACCAGGTGCGGCCGCGCCCCCGACAGCCCCCGAACCGAAGGACGAAGAGATGCCAGAAATCGTGTCGCTGGGACTGGAAGACGAGATCGCCGTCCCGTACATGCCGTGGTGGAACGTCGGATGGAAGGACACCGCCGACTGACATCCCGCTGGCGGCCAGTCCATCGCCCCGAACGTCGACGTGTGGGCCGACGTCGCCGCGCACGTCGCGCTGCGCGGCCTGACCCCCGGCGCGCCGGTGGAGATCGGCCTGACCCGCCACCTGGACGACGGCACGCTCGCCGACGTGGCGTGGCCGATCGACCGGCGCGCCCGCGTGACCATCCGGCACGTCTCGCCCGGGCCGGTGGTCCTGGAGCCGGCCAGCGCCTTCAAAGCGATCCTGCACCGCTACCCCTGATCCCCGGCGCCCCGGGCTCATCCGGGTGCCGGCGCTGCCTGTTCCCGTCCTCGGAGGAGGAGTTCATGCAACACGATGCCCCCTATCCAGCACAGCAAGCCCCCTATGGAAGCCAAGGTCAAATGGGCCTCCCTGGACGGCTTCCTCGAATCCGTCGGCCTGCTGGCCATCCTGCAGGCCGTCGATGCCGACCACAGCCTGATCGAGTTCTGGCCCGACTGGCTGGAGGCGGTCAGCATCCCGCTGCTGCCCACCGCGATCGCCGCGGTGGCCGGATGGAAGGCCCACCACACCCCGCGTCCGGACCCGCCCCCCTCGAAGCGGTAGACCTGACCTCGTCGTTGCTGTAGGCCCAGCGCGCAGGAGCCGAAAGGGGCCGGTAGCTCCCCCATTCAGGAGGGAGACACCGGCCCCTTTTCCGCGTTCCGTATCAGGTGGCAGGCTCGTCCAGGAGCTCGATCTCGATGGCCAGCACGCCGAGCGCCTCCTTCTCCGGGCCGTAGATGCGGCGGATGTTGGCGAGCTGCTGATCACGCGGGCTGGTCGGGTTGACCTTGGCGGGCCCCTCGGTGTCAAGCATCTCTTCGAAACTGCTGTAGCGGGCGACGCGCTTCACGCGGGTGAGGACGTCGTCGCGGCCGCACACGAACCGGATGTGGTCACCGGCCGAGAGGTTGCGCAGGTTGGGGTACTGCACCCGAACTTCGATCGTCTTGCTGCCGTCGGCCACCAGGTCGAAGTAGCGGCGGTAGAGGTGCATCTCGCGGGCGCGCGGCGCCGACGTCGTGTGAGGACGGGCGGTCATGAGGCGGTCCAGTTCCTGGGTGGTGTACGAGCGGTAGAAGTGCTTCGGATCGTCGAGCATGCGGCTGACCAGCCACACCAGGGCGTCGACATAGGAGTCGGTGTTACCGGGCCACTCGGTGACGTCGAGCATCCACGGGGGCGCCCCGGGCGGCGGCGGAACCTTCCCGTCCCGGATCAGCGACTTGGAGAGCTTGGCGCCGGTGTCGGTCAGGACCATCGGCGTGAAGACCCGGGGTGGCGGCGGCAGCCCGGGCAGCTGCGCGAAGGCCTCATCGACCAGTTGGCAGCCGTAGGCCCAGTCGCCGCCCTTGACCATCACCGACAGGGTGACGTGGTCACGGGCGGCCAGGCGCTCCTTGACCAGGTTCCGGTAGAGGGTGGCCAGGTCCAGGAAGGCACTGGTGTCGGCGGTGACGGTCACCTCATAGCCGCCGTGGTCGGTGCAGACCGCGGCGAAGTCGGCGCCGCCGGAGCCGGTGCGCAGCAGCCTGGTCCGCTCGGCTCGTTTCTCGGCCCACCCGCAGTGCGGGCACGGCAGTCGGATGTGGACCTGGCCGTGCGAGGGCGCGAGCGGCCAGCGGATCTGATCCAGCCGGCCGAGGGTGGCGAGAAACTCGTGCCGGAAGGCCGGGTCGGCCTGCTGCGCCGCGTAGGTCTCCATCTCGTAGTCGACGCCGGTGGCGTCCGCGAGGGAGTCGAACATCGCCCGGTAGTACTTGTCGATCAGGTCCTCGACGCCGTCGGCGCCGAGCGCGTGGAAGTAGGTGGTCTGGTAGGCGTGGTGGGTCTCGGGGTCGAGGCGGATGTCGTAGGGCGCGTTGTCCAGCGCGCCGAACCGCACCACGGTGTCGACGCCGAACGCGCGCTTGGTCGCCTTGGCGAGCAGGAACGCGGCCGTCTGGACGAGAGAGGTGCCGAGGTGAGGGGCTCCGTTGATCTGCGTGCCGACGCAGAACGCGACCCGGTCCGGGTTGGTGCCTGCAGGCGCGGCCGGACCATGTCGACGCTGCGCAGCATCGCGTTGGCCAGCACGTTGTTCGGACTGATGAGCTCCACGGGGTTGGTACGGCCGTTCATCGGATTCGGGCCTCTCGGTCAGATGGTCGGGACGGGGAGCTGGGCCAGGATGAACTTCACGCGCTGGCCGGGCTCGTCAGCCGGGACGAAGATCGGCTTGTAACCGGCGTCGTAGTAGCCCTGGATGATCAGCTCGTGTACGCGGCGAATCTCTCGCTCCTTCGCCCACACGAGGTCGTCTTCGGAGTCGAAGTCGTCCAGCGGGTCCAGGATGAAGACCGCGTCGTAGCGGTAGATGCGAGCCGCCTCCTCCAGCTCCGGGTAGGGGCCGAGGCCGAAGAACGCATCCCAGCCGTACCCGTCAGGGATGCCGCGGTTGTAGAAGCGCAGGCCCTGCTTGTGCGCGCAGTATTCGGCGACGAAAGCGGCCAGGACGTCGCGAGAGTAGTCGCGCCGGTCGGCGACCTGCAGGTGCCGGCCAAGCCGGTCGCGGTGCTGCCGGTAGATTTCCCGCGCGGGCTCGCCCTCGGTGCACGGGACTCCCAGGTCCTGCAGGCTGGCGATGACGGCCTCCTTGCCTGCGGACGGCCCTCCAGTGATCACGTACCGGCGGGGCGGGGTGGCGGGGTTGAGAAGCTGATCGAGACTCATGCTGGTCCTTCCTGGTCGTGGCCGGGACGGCCGGTGAGTGCCCGCCGCCAGGTCGCGGCGAGCTCCGCACCGCCGGCGGCCGCTTCCAGCCGGGCGGTGAAGTCGGGCAGGGAGCCCTCGGGGTTGAAGAGGCCGGCGAGCAGCAGCTCTTGCCCGGGGGTGAGGGCGGGGGTCCAGCCGGCCGACGCGCCGATATCGTCGGGGCCGAGCTCCGTTGCGGCGTGCAGCAGCACGGCCCCGTACGAGGCCCGGTACCTGGCGGCTGCATGCAGGATTGCGGCGTGCCGCCACAGGGCGGTCGCGGCCGTGGCGGCCAGGTCCTCGTCGCTGGCCTCCATGCTCGCCAGCCGGGCCACGGTCAGCAGCGCGGCGCGCAGCTGGTAGACCGCACCCCACAGCGCGGCCAGGGCGTGCTGGTGCTCGGCGGCCTCCCATGCGAACACGTCCGCCGGCAGTACGAACGGGCCCCGTGCTGCGCGCAGCTCGGGGGCGACCGCGTGCCGGCTGGCGAAGGCCTCGCTGTCTCGGCGCAGCTGCCAAGCCAGCAGACCAAGGATCTTCGGCTCGATCCGCTTACGGAAGTGGTGCACCTCGTAGTCGGCGGCGGCCGCGGCGGCGGACCGGCGGGCTGTCAGGGTGGCGCCAGAGGTGGCGGGATCGGCGCCGAACAGCAGACGGCTCGGTGCGGCCAGCTCGCCGTTCTCCAGCCGGTCGAGCTGCTCGCGCAGCAGCGCGTCCAGCGCCCGGGCCCGGCTTGCCGGATCGTCCGGCTGCACCGCTCGGGCGCGTACTCCGCGCAGCGCCATGAGCCCGGGCCCGCAGTCTCCGGCCCGGACAGGTATCCCGGACCGCAGCAGCACCCGGAGCTCGTCCGGCAGCGCGTCGACCGCGCCAGGCGCGGTCGTCTCGGATGTGGTCATGCCTCCACTATCGCAAGGATGCCCACAAAATGCCCACTGATATGCCCAGAATGAGCCCACTCTTTTCGGATGCGGAGCGGCGTAACATGCCGCCCGCCGGCGTACGACGACGCCCCCGGCTCGCACCTTCGGGTGCGGGCCGGGGGCGTTTCGTCGTGTCTGGGCTACCGCGCCAGCCGCCATTCGCCCTTCTGCTCGGCGAATCCGGACTCAAGCGCGAACTGGAACCGCTCGATCTTGGCGTTCTTGGGCACCTCGAAGACGAGCGTTCCGCGCCGCTGGTCGCCGGCGGCCAGAGTGACGCGAGGCGACAGCCAGCACCAGCTGTCCACAGACGACCACGTCATGCGCACCTGCTCAGGTATCTCTCGTCGCGCCCACGCCAGGCTGCTCGCGTTGTCCGGGTCCATGCTGCTCCCGTCATCCTTCGGTTGTCGCGGTTTCGATGTCGTCCAACAGCGCGCGGAGCCCGGCGACCACCGCCCGCGCCTGGTCGGGGTGGGTTCGGGCGTACGTTCGGAACGTCGGTCGCTGGATCGTCCGGCTGATCGTCGCCCGCAGGCGTTCAGCCTCCGCGGTGAACGCCTCGACAGGGCCGGCGGGTTCGGCAGCGGGCCCGGCCTTCAGGTCGCCGGCCAGGTAGGCGCGGATCTGCGCGGCGGCCGCGACCGGATCGAACCGGTCGCCGGCGACGACGGCTGCGGCGCCCTTGAGTACCGCCGCGGTGACCCGCACGCCGTCGGCCTCGGCCACCGTCTGATACACCACGGCGGCGGCGTCCTGGCCGTGCCGGTCGGCCAGCGGCAGCAGCTCGCGGATTTGTCCCTCGTTGAGGGAGCTGAGACCAATTGGTCTCAGTCGTTCGGCGAGTGGCCAGGCCGCGATGAGCCGGTCGGCTTGGCGGCGGGTCATGTCCCACCGGCTCGCGCAGTACGCCTCGAAGGAAAGGTGGCCGGCCCGGTACAGCCGGGCGTCACGGATGGTCTGCAGCGCTTTGCCCGCCGCCCACCAGGCCAGCCGAAGTCCGTCCAAGGCAGCCTCGCAGGTGAACAGGTCCGCCCGCTCCTGCTCGGTGAGCTCGCCGTCGGCTCGCGGCTGGACGTACGGGGCCGGCACCGCGTCCGGGGCCGGCGGGGCCAGGAGAGCGCCCGCCAGCGTCTGCGGGTCGGTGGCTTGCGCAGGCTGGGGGTCGGGCCCACGGCGGGGACACGTCGGTCAGTTCGTCGCGGCGGGCGATGAGGTCGTCGAAGCCGCGGCGTCTCTGCTTGCCCTCGCCTCTGGCTGCCGTCATGCGCGGGCCCCGTGGCGGGTGCGGCCGCTGCGGTGGACGCGGCCGATGTTGAGCGGCAGCTCGGTGTGCACGGCGGCGACATCCTCGCGGATCTTGGGTGAGTGCCGCTCGTTCCAGCGGGTGATGGGCACGCCGGCCTTGAGGCTGTTGGGCCACGCCCGGTAGAAGCGGACGAACGACCGGAAGTGCGGGATGCCCTGCCGCTCCAGAGTGTGGGCAGTCCCTCCAGTTCCATCAACTCGGGGGCTCCGGCGTCTTTCTGCCGGGAAGGTCAGGCAGGCGCTGTGGTCCAACGTCGCTACCGATGGCCATCCGTAGGATCGCCCACATGGGAATGTATGTCTCGGTGAGAGGGTGGCTCGAGCTCGACTTCGCCCATAGGCCGAACGCCGAACGCATCATCGAGGCGGACACGGACGACCTCTACTCCGGCGGCTGGGCCTGGCCGACAAAGCCCTTCAACTGGACGCTCTACCTGTTCTATGGCGGCGACATCAGAGAGAGCGCACTCCAAGAGATCCGAGCCCAGGTCGAACAACTCGCGGCCCTGTCTCCAGTCGATGAGGACGACGATCGGCCTCGGGGGGTCTTTATGGTCACCAACGAGTGGGGCCAGGCCCGATGCTGGCACATACGTGACGGTGCGGTTCTCGATGTCCCGGTGCCGGGATCGGCGTTCGCCACGGCCCCATCCACTTGCAAGCCGGCCGAGGCCGGTCCCACACCCGCCGAACCCCGGCAGAGCGCACCCTGAAGGATGACGGACGGTGGGGTGATCCGCCGAGGCGAAGTTCGCGGGCCGGATGGCACCCCCATGGCGGCGGCGTCCCTCGTCGGAGAAGAGGCGCCCGCGCGACGTCCTTGGGAGCGCCGAGGGGGTTACGGGGTCACGTAGTGGTGGAGGAGGGCGGGGGTGCCGGTGGTGTCCAGCCAGTCGGCGCGGGTGGTGGCGACCCGGCGCCAGCCTGTGCGTTCGTAGAAGGCGATGGCCGCCTCGCCCTCGGCCGACACTTCCAGCTTCAGCGGTGTCCGTACGGCGGCGCGTACGGCGTCGAGGAGCTGGGCGGCGAGGCCGCGGCCGCGGGCCGCCGGGGTGACGAACAGACGGGTGATCTCGGCGTCCGCGCCCAGGCCGACGTGGCCGAGCACCGCGCCCGCCGCGTCCGTCGCGATCCAGGCGGACGTCAGGCCGGCCGGGGTCAGCCAGGCGTGCGGGTCGTCCGGCCAGTCGACCGGGTAGCGGTCGGCGGCCTGGACCTGGGCCAGCGCATCGACGCAGGCGTCCAGGTCAGCCGGGGTGCGGGGACGGATCCTCATGCCCGCAAGCGTAAAGCCACCGCGCGGGCGTTACTGCGGTTTGCCGGTCGTGCGGGTTTCGAAGGTGCGGCGGGCGCCGCCGAGGCGGGTGCCGGTGGCGGCGTCCAGCTCGCGGGTCATCGCGGGGAGACGTCGCCGGCCCTGCGGTGCACCTTCCTACGACGCGGTGTCGAGGCATGGAGACCCCCGCGACCTGCCCTTGTGCAAGGTGAGACGCCGTCGGCCGAGGTAAAGGGCGATCTTGGAGTGCGTCCATGACGTCCGGCGGAGGTCAGCGTGGGAAGCGGGCTATCCAGCGGCGTTGCCACGGCGTCTCGACCGCCCTGCGGTGGTGGTGCTCGCGTGTCCAGGCCACGGCCTCCGGCGGGGTGAGGCCGGACAGCACGGCGAGGCAGGCCAGGACGGTGCCGGTGCGGCCGACGCCGCCCCCGCAGGCCACCTCGACGGCCTCGCCTGCGACGGCCCGCTCGTGCAGGGCGCGGATGTGTCCGACGGCCGCGTCGCGGTCGCGGGGCAGCAGGAAGTCGGGCCATTCGACCCAGTCGTGCGCCCAGTCCAGGGCGGCGTCGTGCTCCCGGCGCAGCCGGTGCGACCCCAGGTAGAGGCCGTAGGCAGGGGTGGGGCCCGAGGGCAGGGGATGGCGCAGGCCGCGGCCCCGGACCCAGGAGCCGTCGGGAAGCTGGAAGGAACCTGCCAGGCGGGTCATGAGACGACCCGGCGGCGGTCACGGTGGTTGGCGACGTTGAGGCGGTTGCCGCACACGTCGGGCATGCAGTAGCGGCGCCGGCCGGCCCGGCTGATGTCGGCGAACACGCCCCGGCAGCCCGGCGCCAGGCAGGCCCGGAAGCGCTCGTGGCCGAGGGTCCGTACGACGCCGAGCAGCGCGACGCCGACCAGGGCGGCCAGCTCGTCGGCGAGGGAGGCGTCCGGGGCGGTGGGGACGTACCACTGCCAGCGCGCCGAGGGGTCGCGGTCCAGCACCGGGCTGAGCCCCGCGCGGCGGGCCAGCACGGTGGCGCCCATGACCGCGTGCTCCTCGGTCTCGGTCTCCAGGACTCCGCGCGCCTCCCGGCGGAAGAGCTGGACCGCGAACAGGTCGTCGGCGGAGCCGGGCGGCAGGTCGTGGCGGGTGAGGAACTCCGCCAGCGCCTCGGCGGTCGGCAGGCCCTCGGCGCCCCGCACGGTGGGTGACGTCGACACCAGGTCGTTGGCCACCGCGGCGCCCCAGGCGTAGTCGGCCATGGGTATCAGCAAGTCTCGCCTCCTTTGTAACCGGTATGGCGAAACTATAACCCTTACACGGACGCGCGCGCGACCAGCCGGGAGCGCAACGTGTGCGTCTCGCGGGCCGGTTCGGCCCCCTCCAGCGCGTCGAGCAGCACCTGGGCGGCCTTGGCGCCCAGGTCGTGCACCGGCTGCTCGATCATCGTCAGCGGCGGCTCCATCACCGCCGCCCACGCGCTGTCGTCGAACCCGATCAGCGCCACGTCACGCGGATAGGCCAGCCCGGCCGCGCGCAGCGCCCGCAACGCGCCGGTCACCGCGTCGGTCTCGGTGCAGAACAGTGCCGTGGGCCGGTCGGGCATGGCGAGCATCCGGCCGACCTCCTCGGTCGCCTGCTCCTCGGTCTTGCGCCCGACCATGACCAGCTCGGGGTCGAACGGGATGCGGGCGTCGTCGAGCGCGTCGAGGTAGCCGCGCAGCCGCTCGCCGTCCGTCCACAGGTTGCGCGCCGCCTCGGCCAGCAGTTCGCGCCGGGTGGCGGGCGGCCGCGTCATCGGCGGCCCCCACACGAACCCGATGCGCCGGTGCCCCGCCGCGATGATGGTCTCGACCGCCTCGCGGGCCGCGTCGCGGTTGTCGATGACGACCGTGTCGAGGTCGAGCGCCGCCACCGCGCGGTCGACCAGCACCACCGGGACCCGCTCCATCGCCGCCCTGATGTGCGCGACCTGGCTCTTGCCGACCGCCGCCGACGACAGGATGACGCCGTCGACCCGCTTGTCGAGCAGCACGTTGACGGCGGCGATCTCCTCTTCGAGCTTCTCGTACGTGCTCAGCACGATCGTGTCGAAGCCCCGGGCCCGCGAGGTGTCGCAGATGCCGCGCACCACGCCGGCGAAGAACGGGTTGCCGATGTCGGCGACGATCACGCCGAGGGTGTGGCTGACGCCGGTCGACATGCTGCGCGCGAGCTTGTTGGCCCGGTAGCCGAGCTTCTCGGCGGCGGCGAGCACCCGCTCGCGCAACTCGGGGCTGACGTATCCATAGCCGCCGAGCGTGCGCGCCGCCGTGGCCCGGCCCACGCCGGCCTCGGCGGCCACCTCGGAGATCGTCGGCGGGCCCGCCGCCTGACCCCGATCAGCAGGCATGGATGCCGTCCCTCATTTCTCGATTCTAGTCAAGATCGGCTGCCCGCCGCCGAACGCGCCCTCGACCAGGCACTGCTCGTAGGCGGCCGCCGCCCCGTCACGCAGCGCCGGCTCCAGCGCGGCCCGTTCCCAGCCCGCGCGCAGCAGCGAGACCGCGAACCCGGCGAGGAACGCGTCCCCGCAGCCCATCGTGTCGACCGGCTCGTCCACCGGCAGGGCGGCGGCCGACACGGTGACCTCGCCGTCGTGCGCGATCGCGCCCTCGACCCCGCGGGTGGCGAGCGCGATGCCCGCGCCGCGCCGTACCACCTCCGCCAGCAGCGCCTCGGTGGCGGCCACGTCCAGGTGCGAGCAGGACAGCAGGACCAGGTCCGCGTGCGGGCAGATCCGGTCCAGGTAGGCGGGGGTGCGGAACTCGTCCTCGCTGGACAGGTCGTAGCTCACCCGGGTGCGCAGCTTGGGCAGTTCGCTCTCGCTGCGCGAGTAGACGCTGGAGTGCACCAGGTCGAAGGAGGAGGCGTACGCGGCCAGCCCGGCGTCCAGGACGAGCGGTTCGCGTACCGTGACTCCCCCGCCGTTCCAGCCGAGGAAGACGCGGTCGCCGTCGTCGACCCGCAGGTGTGACACGCCGGTCTCGCCGGGCCGCACCACGCACCGGTCGACGGCGACCCCCTGGGCGGCGATCGACCCGCGCAGGAACGGCCCGAGCTCGTCGTCGCCGAACACTCCCAGGTAGGCGGCTTCGACGCCGAGGCGGCGGGCGAACACGGCCACGTTCACGCTGTTGCCGCCCGGATAGTCGATGCCGCGGTCGAGGAACCGGTCGACGATGTTGTCGCCGAAGCCGAGCACCTTCATCAGTAGTCCATCACCCGGTAATAGCGGCGCAGGTCGAGCGAATGGTCACGGACCCGCTCCAGGTGCTTGCTGACGCGGCTCAGCACGGTGTCGAGGACGAGCGGGCCGAGCAGGCCGCGGAACTCGGGGCTGATGCCGTTCAGCGGGTAGTCGCGGGTGTCGAAGACCGTGACGTCCTGCGACACGCGGCGGGCGAAGGCGATGGCGCGGTCGGTGAGCGGGCGGGACTCGTCCTCGCCCTGGAAGATCAGCACGCTCGTGCCGGCTTCGAGCAGCTCCAGCGAGCCGTGGAAGAACTCGGCGCTGTGCACCCGGGTGGTGCGCAGCCACTGCATCTCCTCCAGGATGCACATCGAGTAGAGGTATGTGAACCCCCACAGGTTCCCGCCGCCGATGAGGAAGTGGTAGTCGCTGTCCTTGTGCGCCTCGGCGAAGGCGGCGGCCACCGGTTCGGCCTGCTCGGCGACCTCGACGAGGACGCGCGGGATGTCGGCCAGCTCGCGGGCGAGCTTTCCGTAGCCGTCGAACTCGCCCCGGCGGTCCAGCAGGCGGCCCATGAACAGCAGCATCTGGTAGTCGAACGGCCACGTCTTGGGCTCGCTGAGCAGCACCTCGTCGACGTTCTGGGCGACGGGGGAGTCGGCGTAGCCGGTGAAGCCGACGGTGCGGGCGCCCTTGGACCGGCAGTACTCGACGGCCCGCACGACGTCGTCGGTGGTGCCGGTGACCGAGGTGAAGACGGCCACCGTGCGCTCGCCGAGTGCGGCGTCACCGGTCACGACGAGCTCGGCCGCGATCGCCGAGCGCACGTTCAGCGCCGACGTGCGCCGGGCCAGGTGCTCGTAGGGCCACATCTGCGCGTAGGTGCCGCCGGCGCCGACCAGCAGCAGGTTGTCGAACCCCTCGTCCACCAGCCGATCGACGAGCTCCTCGATCTTGGGTCGCAGGGCCACCGCGCTGGCGGCCTGCTTGATGAACTCCGGCTCATCGAATTTGAGCATGTTGCGCGTCCTTTCAACCTGATACCGGTATCACGCGGAGGTCACGCTGGCACATCCCATACGAAGCCGTCAACACGTCGGCAAACAGAAGATCTTGGATTCAGGTCTGGTACCGGTATCAGGATCGCTGTAGTGTCGCTCGACACCAGCTCCGAGAGAAAGGAAGCCCATGCGCTCTCGCGCTCTGACGACGCTCGCGGCACTCGTCGGGACCTCGGTGCTCACCCTCGCAGGCTGCGCAGGCGAGTCGGCCCCGGCTCCCGCGGCAGCCGACGTCGCCGCCACGCCCGAGTTCTCCGGGACCCTGAGCATCCTGACCAAGTTCGCCGGGGAACCGCTGAGCCCCTACTTCGAGGAACTCGCCGCCGAGTACCGGCGCGCGCATCCCGAGGTGAAGGTCGAGCTCATCCAGGAGACCGACCAGAGCATCAAGGACAAGATCAAGACCCTGACCGCCTCGAACGCGCTGCCGGACATCTTCTTCACCTGGACCGGCAACTGGGCCGAGAACTACGTGCGCGGCGGCCGGGCCGCCGACCTCACCAAGGTGATCGGCCCCGGCACCGCGTGGGGCAAGACGTTCAGCCAGGCGTCGCTGTCGGCCTTCGCCTACGACGGCAAGTACTACGGCATCCCGCTCTACAACAACGGCAAGTTCATGGGCTACAACAAGGGCGCCTTCGCCAAGGCCGGGATCGAGGTGCCGAAGACGTTCGAGGAGCTGATCGGCAGCTGCGCCACGCTGCGGAAGGCCGGCTACGAGCCGATCACGTTCGGCAACAAGGACGGCTGGCCCGCGCTGCACTACCTGCAGCAGCTCTTCGCCTACAACGTGCCGCCCGAGACGCTGCGCGCCGACTTCGCGCCGGCGACGGCCAAGCTCGACCATCCCGGCTACGTGGCCTCGCTCAAGCAGTTCAAGACGCTGGTCGACCAGTGCACCGACACCCGCGAGGGCACCAACGGCGTGCTCTACAGCTCGGCGCAGGAGGCGTTCTCCAACGGCAAGGCGGCCATGTACTACCAGGAGATCCTGGAGTTCGACAACGCCACCGCCGGCAAGGTCGTCAAGCCCGCCGACTTCGGCATCTTCCCGCTGCCGGTCCCCCAGGGCGCGGCGGGCGACCCGAAGGTGATCGAGGGCGCGCCCGAGGGCTACCTGATCAACGCCCGGTCCCCGCGAGCCGCGCTGGCCGTCGACTTCATGAAGTTCGTGACCGACGCGAAGAACGCCAAGACCCTCTCCGCGCCCCCGTACGGCCAGCCGAGCACCGTCGTCGGCGCCGTCACTCCCGAGACCTCCAGCAAGGCCGTCCACGAGGGCATCGACCTGGTCAACAAGGCGTCCGGGCTGGCCATCTGGCTCGACACCGTCACGGTGCCCGAGGTCGCCGACGCGTGGCTGTCCGGCGGCGAGGCGCTCATCAGCGGCGGCAAGACCCCCGAGCAGGTGCTCGACAGCGTGCGCCAGGCCTCGGCGTCAGCCAGGTAGGACGAGCCGGTGCGCGCCATCATCCGCCTGGCCTGGGTCGTCCCCGCGCTCGTCCTCGTCGGCGTGTTCGTCTACCTGCCGCTGGTGCAGAACTTCGGCTTCAGCACGCTGGAATGGGACATCTACAGCGGCAGCCGGCAGTACGTCGGCCTGGACAACTATCGCAAGCTCCTCGACGACCCGGTCTTCTGGTCCTCCCTCGGCAACAACCTGCTCTACGCGGCGATCTCCGTCGCCGTCCAGGTGTTCGGCGCGCTCGTGCTGGCCGCGCTCATCGAGAGCGTCCGCTCCGAGCGGTGGCGGCGCGGCCTGCGGGTGGTCTACTTCATCCCGTCGGCGATCTCGCTGACCGTCGCGGGCCTGCTGTTCTACTTCCTGTACGAGCCCAACCTCGGAGTGCTGAACCACGCGCTCGACGCGGCGGGGCTCGGCCACCTGGCCCAGGCCTGGCTCGGCCAGGAGAGCACCGCCATGCTCGCCGTCATCGCGATGAGCCAGTGGCAGGGGTTCGGCTACTCGACGCTGCTGTTCGCGGTGGCGATCCAGCGCATCCCGTCGGAGATCTACGGGGCCGCCGCCATCGACGGGACCGGGCCGGTGCGCCGCTTCTTCAGCGTGACGCTGCCGCTGGTGCGGGAGATGACCGGGCTGATGACCATGGTCACGATCTCGGGCGCGTTCCAGGTGTTCAACGAGGTCATGGTGATGACCGGCGGCGGGCCGGACAACTCGACGCAGGTGCTGGGCACGTGGCTGTACCGCAGCGGGTTCGTGCGCAACGACTTCGGCTACGCGGCGGCCATCGCGACGGTGCTGTTCGTGCTCACGCTCGCGGTGGCGCTGGCGCAGCTCTGGGTGACCAGCAGGAGAAGGGTGGAGTGGTGAGCCGGCTGAGCTTCGCGGGCGTGATCGCGCGCCTGTTCATGTGGGCGTTCCTGCTCGCGCTCGTGGTCGTCGTGGTCTATCCCCTGCTGTGGATGGTGCTCAACGGGTTCAAGACCAACGCCGAGCTGTTCGGCGACCCGTTCGCGCTGCCGGTGGACTGGAGCTTCGGCAACTACGCCAAGGCGTGGAACCGGGGGGTGAGCGGCTATCTCACCACCAGCGTGCTGGTGACGGTGACCTCGACGGTCGCCACCGTGTTCGTCAGCGCGTGGGCCGCCTACGGGCTGACGCGGGTGGCCATCCCGCTCAACAAGGTGTTCACCGGGCTGATCCTCGGCGGGCTGATGCTGGCGCCGACCGTGGCGCTGGTGCCGCTGGTCAAGATGTTCCAGTCGATGGGGCTCTACAACAGCTTCTGGGCGCTGCTGATCCTCTACACGGCGTTCCGGATCCCGTTCACGACGTTCCTCATCCGCGCGTACATGATCGATCTGCCGCGTGAGGTGGACGAGGCGGCGGAGATGGACGGGGCGGGGCGGTGGACCGCGTTCTGGCGGATCATCCTGCCGATGTGCAAGCCGATCATCACCTCGGTGGTGCTGCTGCAGATCCTCTTCACCTGGAACGAGTACCTGTTCGCGATGGTGTTCACCAGCGGCAGCGGCGTGCAGACGCTGCCCGTCGGGCTGACCAGCCTGATGAGCAAGCACGGGACCGAGTTCCCCGTCGTGTTCGCCGGTATGGTCATCGCTGCCGTGCCGGTGGTGCTTCTGTTCCTTTTCGGTCAGCGTTACATCGTCAAGGGCCTCGCGGACGGGATTGGGAAATAGCGTGAACATCACCGGATCGAACTTCTCCTACCAGCACCTGCCGTTCGAGCGGTTCCTCGACGACGCGGCCGACCTCGGCCGTACGGAGCTGGAGCTGTGGGGGATCGCGCCGCACCTGCACGTGCCCCGGGTGAGCGACGCCGAGGCGCGGGCCGTCCGGCGGCAGGCCGAGTCGCGCGGGTTGCGGGTGCGCTGCCTCACGCCCGAGCAGGTGATGTATCCGGTCAACGTGGCCTCGCCGGTCACCTGGATGCGGGCCGACAGCGTCGCCATGTTCCGCCGGGCCGCCGAGCTCTGCGTCGAGCTGGGGGCCGAGCTGCTGCTGCTCACGCCGGGGCGCGGGTTCGAGGACGAGCCGGTCGAGGCCGCCTGGCGGCGCTCGGTGGACGCCATCGGGGACATCGCCGGCTACGCGGGCACGCTGGGCGTCACCTGCGTGCTCGAACCGCTCCAGCGGGTGGAGTCCAACCTGGTCAACAACGCCCGCACGCTGGGCAGGATGCTGGACGAGATCGGCGCGCCGAACCTGGGCGCGGTGCTCGACACCGTCGGCATGGCGACGGCGGGGGACAGCGTGGACGACTACTTCGACGCGCTCGGCGACCGGGTTCGCCACGTGCACCTCATCGACGGGAGCCCGGCCGGGCATCTGGCCTGGGGCGACGGCGAGCTGCCGCTGGGCGACTACCTGGAGGCGCTGGAGCGCCGTGGCTACCGGGGAGCGATGACGTTCGAGCTGTTCGGCGACGGGTCGTACGCCTTCGACCCGCGCCCGGTGGTGGAGCGCTGCCTGGAGGCTGTTCGTACTTTTTCGTGAGAAAGCGGGAACCGTGACCGCGCGGGGTGGCAATCACTGATGTCAGTGCCCACCCCGAAAGGTCCTCCAGATGCCACAACAGCGCTCGCCGCTCGCCGAGCCCGGGACGGGCGGTGACGCCGAGGTGATCGCGCGCTCCCGGCACGATCCCGAGGCGTTCGCCGTCCTGTTCACCCGTCACGCGCCCGCGCTCAAGCGGTACGTGGTCCGCAGGCTGGGCCTGGAGGCGGCCGAGGACATCGTGGCGGAGACGTTCACGGCGGCCTTCCGGCAGCGCGGCACGTACGACCTGACCCGCGCCGACGCGCGGCCCTGGTTGTACGGGATCGCGACCAACCTCATCGGCAGGCACCGCCGCAGCGAGATCACCCTCTACCGGGCGCTGAGCCGTACGGGGGCCGACCCGGTGGTGGAACCGTTCACCGACCGGGTCGAGGGCCGGGTGGCGGCCGGCGAGGTGCGCGGCCGGCTGGCCGCCGCGCTCGCCGCCCTGCCCGCCGGGCACCGGGACGCGCTGCTGCTGGTGGCGTGGGGCGAGTTCAGCTACGAGGACGCGGCCAGGTCGCTCGGGGTGGCCGTGGGGACGGTGCGCTCACGGGTCTTCCGGGCCCGGGAGAAACTGCGCCGGGCACTGGGCGACGCCGATCCCACCGCTACGAGCGAGGAGTACGGACATGGATGAGATGGATCTGCTCACCGGGCTGCGCGACGAAGTGCCCCGCGACCTGGACGTACGCGCCGAGGAGGCCCGGCTGCTGTCGGTCGTCCGGGCGCAGGCCGTCCCGGTCGGGAAGCGGCGCGCCCGCTGGCGGCTGGGGGTGGCCCTGGTGGGGGCGCTCGGGCTGGCGGCGGCCGCCGTCACCGTCCTGCGGGCCGGCGAGCCGCCCGTGCCGCCCTCAGCGGCGCGGCCCAGCGCGGCCACCGTACTGGAGGACGCAGCACTCGTGGCCGAGAAGTCCGAGATGCCGGACATCCGGCCTGACCAGTGGATCTACAAGAAGGAGGGCCAGCCGGTCCCCACCCTGCCCGTGTACGAGTCGTGGCACCGGATGGACGGCAAGCGGACGGCCATCAGGGAACCCGGGGGCGAACTCAAGATCGGCAAGGGGGAGAAGGGGCCGACGAACCCCATCAAGACGCAGGCCGAGCTGGAGAGCTTCCCCGACGACCCGGACGAGCTGCTGGCGCACATGCGGACGATCGACTCCAGGGCCGGCTCCATCTGCCAGCCGGAGTGCCCGCCGGGCACCGAGGCCGACGTGAACGCCTTCGGCACGATCCAGTGGTACCTGAAGTTCGGGCCGATCATCCCGCCGGAGAAGGCGGCGGCGATGTTCCGGGCGATGGCGAAGATCCCGAACGTCCGGATCGAGGAGAACGTCGACACCGGCGGCGGGCGCACGGGCCTCGGCGTGGTGCTCGACCTGGGGGAGGCGGGCAGGGGCTACACGATCCTCGACCCGGTCGACTACGACTACCTGGGCTGGAAGACCGTGCGCGGCGGTGAGGTGTTCGCCCTGCCGATGCTGGCCTCGGGGCTGGTGGACGAGGCCGGCCAGGTGCCCTGACGCTACAGCCAGCCGCGCTGGTCGGCGATGCGGACGGCCTCGGCGCGGGTGCGGGCACCGGTCTTGCCGATGGCCGCCGACAGGTGGTTGCGCACCGTGCCCTCCGTCAGGCAGAACTGGCGGGCCAGATCGGTGACGGTGCCGCCGTCGGCGGCGGCCAGCAGGATCTCCCGCTCCCGGCAGGTGAGCGGGCTGGCGCCGCCGGCCAGCGACTCGGCGGCCAGCACGGGATCCACGACGCGCAGCCCCGCGTGCACCTTCCTGATCGTCTCGACGAGCCCTTCGGGGGAGATGTCCTTGACCACGAACCCGGCAGCGCCCGACTCCATCGCCCTGCTCAGGTAGCCGGGCCTGCCGAACGTCGTCAGCATGATCACCCGGCAGCCGAGCGCGGTCAGCCCGGCGATGGTGGTCAGGCCGTCCCTGCCGGGCATCTGGATGTCGAGCAGCACCACGTCGGGGCGCAGCTGGGCGGCCCCGGCCAGCGCCTCGTCGCCGTCCCCGGCCTCGCCCACGACCTCCAGGTCGCGCTCCAGCCGCAGCAGCGCGGCCAGCGCGCGGCGCAGCAGCGTCTGGTCGTCGGCGAGCAGCACTTTGATCATTGCGGGCACTCCGCCCGTAACCGGTAGCCGCGGGCGACCGGACCGGCCTCCAGCGTGCCGCCGATGGCCGCCAGCCGGCCGGCCAGCCCGGTCAGGCCCTGCCCGGCAAGGCTCTGCCCGGTCCCCGGCGCGCCGTCCGCGTGGCCGACGCCGTCGTCGCGGATCTCCACGAACGTCGGCCCCAGCCTGACCCGGCACCGGCCCGCGCCGCTGTGCCTGATCACGTTCGTCACGCCTTCCAGCAGCGTGTAGGCGAAGATCTGCTCGCAGGTCACCGGCACCTCGGGGGCCTCCCGGGGCAGGTCGGGCGTGATCCCGGCGGCCACCAGCGCGTCCCGCGCCGTCGTCAGCGCCCCGGCCAGCGACAGCGCGTGGTTGCCCGCGACGGAGGAACGCACGTCGTGCAGGGCCTGCCGGCTCAGCCGTTCCACGTCCGCGACCTCGGTCCGCGCCTTGTCGTGCGCCCCCTCCTCCAGCAGCCTGCGCACCAGCCCGGCCTTCACCGAGATCGTGGTCAGCGAGGAGCCCACCGAGTCGTGCAGGTCGCGGGCCAGCCTCCGGCGGTCCTCGTCCACGGCCAGCCGGGCGATGGTGGCGTTGGCCGTACGCAACTGGTGGGTCAGCCGGAGGAAGCCGTGGATGGCCAGCGCGGTCAGCACCACGACGAGCATCATCATGAGTTTCGCGTCGACCGAGCCCCGCAGCAGGCTGTCGGCCACCACGACGGCCGCCGCCAGCGACCCGGCGGCGGCCACCGCCCACAGCCCCGGCATCATGATCGCGAACAGCGCGACCGGGAAGCTGAAGCAGAGCGCGTGGTGCCCGTGGCCGAGGACGACGACCCCGGCCAGCGCCGTCACCGCCACGCAGCACCAGGCCCGGGCCGCGACCCCGCGATGGGACACCCATCCGTAGGTGAACACGTAGGCGGCGCCGAAGGCCACGATGGCCGCCAGCTCCCCCGCCGACCGTGCCCGGACGGCGATGGACCAGAGCGGCGCGGTGAAAAGGATGGCGAAGAGCCGGTTGATCCAGCCTGACGCGACCATGATGATCACAACATAACCCGGGCGGAATCCTGTGTTAAGTGGCTAGACGCGGGCGGTGTCCCGCTTGTAGAGCATGACCACCAGCGCCCCCGCCACCAGGAACCAGGCAGCCGACACGAGCACGCCGAGCAGGTCGGGCACCCCGCCCACGGCCAGGTTCCTGGCCTGTTCGGCCAGCCAGAAGCTGGGCAGCGCGTGCGCGAAGGCCACCATGAAGTCCGGCAGCGCCTCCACCGGCACCCACAGCCCGCCGAACAGCGCCAGCATGAGGAACGCCGCCACGTACACAGCGCCGACCGCGTCCGACTTGACGGCCAGCCCGATGAGCAGCCCCAGCACGCCGAACGGCAGCGACCCGAGCCAGGCCGCGACCAGCACCAGCACCCACTGCGCGATCGTCAGCCGCACGCCCTTGACCAGGAACCCGGCGGCCAGGATCAGCACCACCGCGGGCAGCACGACGACCAGCGACACCACGACCTTGCTCGCCACGTACGACCAGCCGGGCAGCGGCGTGAGGCGGAGCTGCCGGTTCCAGCCGGCCTGCCGTTCGGGGGCGACCCGCTGCCCGACGCTGATCGCGCCGGAGATCGCGCCGAACGCGACCATGCTGATCATCATGTACGTGACCATGTCCAGCCGCCCGGCGTCCAGGCCGCCGAACACCTCCGACATGATCAGGAAGAACACGGCGGGGAACAGCACCGCGATCGCCAGGAACTCCATCGACCGGCTGAGCAGCTTGAGCTCCGTCACGATGAGCGCACCCATGACTCACACCTTTCCACTGGTCAGGGCCACGAACGCGGCCTCCAGCGACATGGCCGTCACCGAGACGTCCCTGGCCTGAGGGAACGCGGACAGCAGGGCACGCAGCGCGGAGTCGGAGTCCAGGCAGTGCAGCGTCACCAGCTCGTCGCGCCGCTCCACCAGGCCGACGCCGGGCAGCTCGCGCAGCTTCGCCACGTCGGCGCCGGGGACGGCCGCGCTGATCGTCCGGCCGTCGACCCGCGACGTCACCTCGGCCACCGAGCCGTCGGCGATCACCCGGCCGGCCCGCATCAGCACCACCCGGTCGGCGAAGTCCTGCGCCTCGGCCAGATAGTGGGTGGCGAACAGCACGGTCCTGCCGCCGTCGGTGTAGGCGCGCATGGCGTCCCAGAAGTCGCGGCGTCCCTGCACGTCCATGGCCACGGTCGGCTCGTCCAGCACCAGCAGGTCCGGGTCGCACACGAGCGCGGCGGCGAACCGGACGCGCTGCTTCTGCCCGCCCGACATCCCGCCGTACCTGAGTCCGGCGTGCCCGGCGATCCCGGCCCGCTCCAGCGCGTCCCGCACACGCAGCGGCTCGGGGTACTGCGCGGCCATGACCTGGACGATCTCCCGCCCGGTCATCTCGTTGAGGAACCCGCCCGACTGCAGCATCGCGCCCACCAGGCCCTCGGCGGTGGCCCTGGCCGAGGTGCGGCCGAACAGGCGCACCTCGCCCCGGTCGGGCGTGGTGAGCCCGAGGAGCATCTCCATCGAGGTCGTCTTGCCCGCGCCGTTGGGGCCGAGCAGCGCCACCACCTCACCCGGGGCGATGAGCAGGTCCACCCCGTCCACCGCGCGCACCTGGCCGAACGTCTTGTGCAGCCCGCGCAGGCTCACCGCCGCGCCGGCGTCCGCATCCGTCAGCATGACGTCATTGTGGGAGCGGATCCCCGGCGACGCCTCGCTCACCTGTCACGACCTGCGCGTGACACCTGTCATGGGTTCCAGGTCGTCGCCCTCGGCAGCATCGCCGTCACGATCAGCCCGCCGCCCTCGCGCGGGCGCGCCACCACGTCGCCGCCGTGCGCGCGCGCCACCGACCGGACGATCGACAGGCCCAGCCCGGCGCTCTTCCCGGTGACCAGCCGGTCCCCGCCGAGCTTGCGGAACGGCTTGAACAGCTCCGGGATGTCGTACGGCGGGACGGCGGGCCCGGTGTTGGTGACGGTCACCGTGACCTGTCCGCCCGCGGCGGTCCGGCTCGACACCCGGACCCAGCCGGTGCCGTCGTGCGTGTTGTGCCGGATGCCGTTCTCCACCAGGTTCATCACCAGGCGTTCGAGAAGCAGCGCGTCGCCGCTGGTGGGCGCCGGGAACGCCTCCTCGTGCACGGTCACCTTCTCCTGCTCGGCCTCCGGCGCCGTCTGCCCGACCACGTGCGTGACGACGTCGGCCAGGTCCACCTGGGAGCGGTCGGCGATCTCGTGCTCGGCGCGGGCCAGCAGCAGCAGCCCCGAGATGAGCCGTTCGTGCCTGGCGTTGATCTCCAGCAGGCTCTCGCCCAGCTGCTTGACGTCCGTGGAGGCCGTACGCCGATGCATGGCCAGCTCCACCAGCGCCCGGTTGAGCGTGAGCGGGGTGCGCAGCTCGTGCGAGGCGTTGGCGACGAACCTGCGCTGGCCGTCGAAGGAGTGGGCGAGCCGCTCCACCATCGTGTCGAACGTGTCGGCCAGCTCCTTGACCTCGTCCAGCGGGCCCTCCAGGGCGATCCGCGCGGCCAGGCCCCGGTCGGCGATCGGCGCGGCGGCGATCCGCCGCGCGGTCGCGGTCACCCGGTGCAGCGGGGCCAGCACCCGGCCGGCCACCAGCCAGCCCAGCCCGAACGCCAGGGCGCCCACCACGGCGAGCGCGATCACACCCTGCACGATCAGCGAGGTGAGCGCCGCGCTGCGCAGCTCCTCCTCCTGCTGCCGGATCAGCGCCAGCGACGCCTCCGGGCTGAGCGGCACCCCGTCGAGCATGATGCTGAGGAACCTCCGGTTCCTCCCGTCCCCGCCGTCCGGATCGCCGTACTTGTTCTCGAAGATCCGCGTCACCTCCTGGTTGAACAGCAGGTACGTGACGCCGAGCAGCACCAGCCCGGCCAGCAGGAAGAGCGCGCCGTACACGACCGTGAGCCGGACCCGCAGCGAGATCGGCCTCATGAGATGCGATACCCCGCGCCCTGCACGGTCTCCACGACCGGCGGGTCGCCGAGCTTGCGGCGCAGCTTGAGAATCGTCAGCCGCACCACGCCCGTGAACGGGTCGGCGTGCTCGTCCCATGCCTTCTCCAGCAGTTGCTCGGTGGAGACCACCGCACCGTCGGCCCGCAGCAGCTCGGCCAGCACCGCGAACTCCTTGTTCGACAGCGGGACGTACCGGTCATTGCGGTAGACCTCCCGGCGGGCCGGGTCGAGCGTGAGCCCGGCCCGCCGCAGCACCGGCGGCGCGGCCGGCCGCGCCCGGCGGCCCAGCGCGTGCACGCGAGCGGCCAGCTCCACGAACGCGAACGGCTTGGCCAGGTAGTCGTCGGCGCCCAGCGACAGCCCCGTCACCCGGTCGCCGATCTCCCCGGCCGCGGTGAGCATCAGCACCCGCGCCGTCGAATCGGAGGCCACCAGCTCCCGGCACACGTCGTCGCCGTGCACGATCGGCAGGTCCCGGTCCAGGATGACCACGTCATAGTCGTTGACCGCGATCCGTTCCAGCGCCGCCTCGCCGTCGTGCGCGGTGTCGACGGCGTGCGTCTCGTCCCGCAGCCATTCGGCGATCGCGTCGGCGAGCATCCGCTCGTCCTCCACCACCAGCACGCGCATGCTCATGCCCTTCAGTTGACCTGGGACGATGGTGACGGATGGGTTGTTTACTTCCTGTTAGCGCCGATGGAAACAGCGGAGAAACAGCCCAGCCTGTTCTCTTGCCTCTCGACGGCCGGCATCGGACCGGCCGCAGAAGGAGGAGAACCCGGATGCGAATCCTAGGCGTGACAGCCGTGCTGGTACTGAGCCTCGCAGCGTGCGGCGCCGGAGCCGAGACCGGCACCGGCGTCGCCTCCGTCACGGGCGGGCAGTCCGCCAGCAGCGCCCAGCCCAGCCTCGACCCGCAGGCGCAGGGCGTGAAATGGGCGCAGTGCATGCGCGAGAACGGCGTCGACATCGAGGACCCCAAGCCCGGCCAGGGCGTCAAGATGACGATGGGACCGGGCAACAAGGACGCGATGGACAAGGCCCAGAAGGCGTGCGACGCCCTCCGGCCGAAGGGCGGCATGGGCGGCCCCGGCAACCCGCAGAACGGCGAGAAGCTCCGCAAGCTCGCCCAGTGCATGCGCGAGAACGGCGTCGAGCAGTTCCCCGACCCCGACGGCGGCATGCTCCGGATGACCAAGGAAGTCGGCGACGACCCCGACTTCGCGGCCGCGCAGAAGACCTGCCAGATGGACAGCACCATGGGAGGTTCTTGATGGGCTCGGCCACCCTCGACGACAAGGCGGGCCAGGACCTCGGGTCCGACCGCCCGCGCCGGCGCCGTGGCCGTGGCAGGAAGATCGCCGGGCTGCTCGTCGCGGTGGCCCTCGCCGGCGCGGCGGCGGTGACCGTACGCATGCTCGACCGCACCGGCGAGCCGGCGAGCGCCGCCGCGCTGCCGCCGGCCACCGTCCAGATCGCCAAGGAGACGCTGGAGGACACGCTGGAGGCCGACGGCGAGCTCGGCTACGGCCCGGCGACCACCGCGGTGAACCGCAAGCCCGGCACCATCACCTGGTTGCCGGACAGCGGTGACACGATCACCCGTGGCAGATCGCTCTACCGGGTCGACAACGACCCGGTGGTGCTCATGTACGGCTCGACCCCCGCGTACCGGGACCTCAAGGACGGCGTCGAGGGCCGCGACGTGGAGAACCTGGAACGCAACCTCAGCAAGCTCGGCTACGACGGCTTCACCGTCGACGACGAGTACACCTACGCCACCGCCGTGGCCGTCATGGAATGGCAGGAGGACCGCGGCCTGGAGGAGACCGGCGTGGTCGAGCTCGGCCGGGTCGTGTTCGCCGACGGCAAGGTGCGCGTGGACACGCTGGACGCCCAGGTGGGCCAGCCCACCTCGCCCGGCCAGAAGGTGCTGTCGTACACCGGCACCACCAAGGTCGTCACCGTCCGGCTCGACGCCGAGGACCAGCGGCTGGCCAAGGAGAAGAGCAAGGTCTCCGTCACGCTGCCCGACGACAGGACCGCGCGCGGCAAGGTCACCGAGGTCGCCACCATCATCGTGCCGGGGGAGGGCAACGAGGAGCCGGAAACCAAGATCGAAGCGCTCGTCGCCCTCGACGCCAAGGACAGGAAGAAGGCCAACGGCCTCGACAACGCCGCCGTGGACGTCACCTTCACCGCCGACAAGCGCGAGGACGTGCTCACTGTGCCGATCGCCTCACTCGTGGCCCTGCGCGAGGGCGGCTTCGGCGTCGAGGTCGTCGAGGGCACCACCACCCGGTACGTCGCCGTCAAGACGGGGCTGTTCTCCGGGGGCCGCGTGGAGATCGAGGGCGAGGGCCTGGCCGAGGGCATGACCGTGGGGACGGCGGCCTCATGATCTCCCTGACCGACGTGAGCAAGTCCTACCCCGGCGGGGTCACCGCGCTGGCGTCCGTCTCGCTGGAGATCCGGCGCGGCGAACTCGTCGCCATCGTCGGCCCGTCCGGCTCCGGCAAGTCCACGATGCTCAACACCATCGGCACGCTCGACCGGCCTTCCGGCGGGACCGTGCGCATCGACGGGTACGACGTGTCCAAGCTGTCGGACAACCAGCTCTCCGCGCTGCGGGGCACCCGGATCGGCTTCGTCTTCCAGCACTTCCACCTGGCCGCCAAGGTCTCCGCGCTGGACAACGTCGCCGACGGCCTCCTCTACAGCGGCCTGCCGCTGTCCGAACGCCGCCGCCGCGCCCGGGCCGCACTGGACCGGGTGGGCCTCGGCCACCGCATCGACCACGAGCCGCACGAGCTGTCCGGCGGCGAACGGCAGCGCGTCGCCATCGCCCGTGCGGTGGCCGGCGATCCCCCGCTGGTGCTCGCCGACGAGCCGACCGGCGCGCTCGACTCGGTCTCCGGGGCCGGGGTGATGGAGCTGCTGCACGACCTGCACGGCTCCGGCACCACCATCGTGATCATCACCCATGACAGGGAGATCGCCGGCAGCCTGCCCCGCCAGGTACGCATGCGCGACGGCCGCATCGTCGCCGACTCCGCCGCCCTCACAGGGGTGGCCTGATGACCGCTCCGCTGGCGGCGGCCAGGATGCGCCCCCGCGACGTGATGCGGGTCGGCGCGGTCGGCCTGCGCACCCGCCCCATGCGGGCCTTCCTGTCGGCGCTCGGCATCGCCATCGGCATCGCGGCGATGATCGGCGTGGTCGGCATCTCCTCCTCGTCAGGCGCCGAACTGGACCGCCAGCTCTCGGCGCTCGGCACCAACCTGCTCACCGTTTCGTCCGGGCAGACGATCTTGGGGGAGGAGGCCAAGATGCCGGTGGACGCCGAGGCGATGATCGAACGCATCGGCCCCGTCCAGGCGGTCTCCGCGATCGGCGAGATCCCCCAGGCCAAGGTCTACCGGTCCGAGCAGATAGCCGCCGCCCAGACCGGCGGCCTCACCACCTACGCCGTCCGCCTCGACCTGCCCGAGGTGCTCGGCGCCACCCTGCGCAGCGGCACCTGGCTCAACGCCGCCACGCAGACCTACCCGGCCGTGGTGCTCGGAGCCACCACGGCCGAGCGGCTCGGCGTGAGCGCCGCCGGCCCCGACGCCCAGGTGGTCATCGGCGGCGAGCGCTTCACCGTCGTCGGCATCCTGGAACCGGTCGCGCTCGCCTCCGACCTCGACACCGGCGCCCTGGTCGGCTGGCCCATCGCCGAGGACGTGCTCGACTACGACGGCCACCCGACCACCCTCTACACGCGCGCCGACGAGACCCGGATGGAGGCCGTACGGTCGGTTCTGGCGGGCACCGCGAACCCGGAGGCGTCCAACGAGGTCGACATCTCCCGGCCCTCGGACGCCCTGGCCGCCAAGCAGGCCACCGAACAGGCGTTCACCGGCCTGCTCCTGGGGGTCGGCGCGGTCGCGCTGATCGTCGGCGGGGTGGGGGTGGCCAACACCATGGTCATCTCGGTGCTGGAGCGGCGCTCCGAGATCGGGCTGCGCCGCTCGCTGGGGGCCACGCGGGGGCAGATCCGTACGCAGTTCCTGGCGGAGTCGCTGCTGCTGTCGGCCATGGGCGGGGCGGGCGGCGTGTGCATCGGCGCGGTCGTCACGACGGGCTACGCGGTCTACAAGGGATGGCCGACGATCATCCCGGCGGAGGCGACGGCGGGCGGGCTCGCCGCGACGCTGCTGATCGGGGCGGTGGCGGGGCTCTACCCGGCGATCCGCGCCTCCCGGCTGTCGCCCACCGAGGCGCTGGCCACGCCGTGACCGTCCGAGGGCGGCCCCGGGCAGGCGGTCATCGCTTCGCCCGGGCCGCCTGTTTCAACCGCTCGACCAGTTCGGCCAGCCGGGGATCGCCCGCCGGAAGTCGGCGACGCTCTTCCCGGGCAGCCACTCCTGGGCCGGTTCAGGGTCATCCCTGACCGCCGCGCCCTGGTCGAACCCGGGATACAGGTACGAGCCGGCCACGGCGCCCTCGACCGGATCGGTGTCCGCGCGATCAGGTCTCCGGTGGGAACCAGGCTCGCAGGTTTTCCGGATCGATCGGCATGGAAACATGCTCGTGCGTGATCGACCAGATGCCGTTCGATCGCCGGCAGCACACGGTCGACCGTACCCACATCGCGAGGTCGAGCCCGTTCTTGCGCTTGCCGGAGTCCAGGTGAAGCATGTGCGCGAACGCGAGGCCGTCGTTCGCCGCGATGTTCAGGCCGTGCGTTTCCAAGCCGATGGCCCCCTCGTACCCGTCGAACCATCGCAGGAAGTTGCGGCGCACCTCGCCGAATCCCGCGAACTGGAGAGGGGGCACGGCGTCGTAATAGACGATGTCGGGCGAGTAATGCGCCATGAGCCGGTCGATGTCCTTCGCGCGGCAAGCGTCGACCCGGCTGGCCAGGAGCGCCCTGACCTCGGACTCATCCGTAGTCATCGCATCCTCCGTTCAAGAAGTCCGTGCGTTCAGGTTCGGCGGTACGACGACGCACGGCGCCGGAATGTGAGGTGGCGCGCCGGCCTCACATTCCGGGACCGTGTTTCACCGCGCCCGGCGGCGCGTCCACGTCAAGCCAGTAACCCGTCCCCGATCCAGCCCTCGGCCGTGCAGCCGGGCGGGATGGCGAAGACGGCCGAGCCGATCGTCGTCACCCACTCGTTGAGCAGGTCCCCCTCCGCCAGCCGTCGCTGGACGGGGACGAACTGCCGCTCCACGTCCGCCTGGTACGACGCGAACAGCAGCCCGGAATCCGACTTGCCGTCCGCGCTGACCCCTTCGTCGTAGTTGTACGGTCTGCGCAGGATGCGGGAGCCGGGATCGGCGGTACGAGCCCGCCTGATGTGGGCGTACTCGGAGATCACCGGGAAGCCGAGCCGGTTGAGCCGGTCGAAGTCCGGCTCGTCGCGCTCGGCCCGCCCGGTCAGCGGCGCGCCGGTGTCCAGGCGGCGGCCGATCGTGAACTCCCTGGCCACCCGGTCGGCCGCGTCCCAGGTCTCCAGGTTCATCCGGATGCGCCGGAGGACCAGCGTGGTGCCGCCGCGCAGCCATGCGGGCCCGTCGTCGATCCACACGGCCCGGTCCAGGTCCGTCGGGTTCACGGTGCCGTCGAGCTGGCCCATCAGGTTGCGCTGCGTGGCGCCCGGCGCTCCGGCGGCACTGCGGAAGCCGCGCTGCGTCCACCGGACCCCGGCGAAGGACCGCGCGTCCTTGACGATCATCCGCAGGGCGTGCGCGACGGTGAGGCTGTCGTCGGCGCAGATCTGCACCAGCAGGTCGCCGCCGCTCCACCGCTTGTCCAGCTTGTCCGTCTCGAACGCCGGCAGCGGCCGCACGGGCGAGTCCTTCTTCGCCGCCGCGAACAGCCCCGGCCCGAACCCGAACGTCACCGTCAGCCGCGCCGGGCCGGCCGCGAGCTCGGGCTCGGTGTCGGCCAGCGCGGGCCGCCCCTGGGTGAGGCGGCGCGCGTCGTCGGTGAGCAGCGGCAGCAGCCGGGTCAGCGCCTCCGTGCCGGTGTCCGGCAGCAGGTCGAAGGCCACGAACACGGCGTGCGCCTGCGGAACGGTCGCCACTCCCGCCTGGTGGGCCCCGTGGAACGCCTCCACGCCGGAACCCGCCGACGCCTGGGCGCTTCCGCCCACAGCGGTCGCGGCGGCGCTCGCGGCTCCGGCCACGAACAGCCCACGCCGGCTGATCCCGCGCATCAGTGCTCCATGCCGGGCTGGTAGTCCTCCTCGCCTCCAGCGAAGTCCTTGCCGATGGCGGTGAACTCCAGCGGCGCCCCGCCCTTCACCGTGAGGGTGAAGGAGATCCGCGCCCCCGGCTTCACCTCCTCGGAGACTCCCATGAGCATGATGTGGTCGCCGCCGGGCCGCAGCTCGTGCTTGCCCCCGGCCGGGACGACGAAGCCGCCCTCCTTCGGCCGCATCACCATCTTCCCGCCCGAGTCCACCACCTCGTGGAGCTCGATCACGGGTGACAGCGGCGAGGCCCCGGCCGTGACGGTCAGGTCGGCGCCGGTGTCGTTGACGAGGGTCCCGAAGGCGGCGGTCATCCCCTTCTTGACCGTCTTCACCCAGGGGTCGCTGATCGTCAGCCCCTGAGCGGCGGGGACGACGGCGGCACTCGCCTCGGCGGTGGGCTTCGCGCCGGTCGCGGCGGTGGTCTCGGGGCTGGAACCGCACCCGCTCAGCGCCACGACGGCAGCCAGCAGGAGCGCAGGACGAACGTACATGGGACATGCCTTTCTTCACCCATGGCGAGTACGCACAGGGTGTGGATCGTCGGAAGGAGAATCAGTGGGTCCCGACGACCCGGGGCGGCCCCCGCAGGCTGACGACGTGCCGCAGCACGGCCGAGCGCAGCACCGGCGGCTCGTCCGTACGGGGGGCGGAGAAAGGAATGTCGAGCACCGGCAGGAGCACGGTGAGGAGCCGCACGGCCAGCCGGCGCAGCAGCCCCCACAGGGCGGCCTCGCCGCGCGCCAGCCAGAGCGCGGTCAGCGCGCTCGCCCACGCGTGCGCGACCAGCATCCCGAGCCCGGGCACCAGCCCGGAGGAGGAGGCGTGCGCGACATGCGCGAGTGCCTCGGCAGTCGATCCCGCGTGCGCCAGCGAGAACAGCACGTGCAGCACGAGCTGCCCGGCGGCCAGCAGCGGAAGGATCACGTACGCGCTCCGCTCGCGCCCCGCGACGGGCAGCGCCAGGCAGAACGCCGCCGCGAACCCCGCCACGAGGGCGGGCCCGGCCACGCTGCCGCCGCCGAACACGTGCGCCACCACGCCCAGCCCGAGGCACACCCCGGCGAACGCCGCGGTGCGGATCAGGCGGAAGGGCAGGCTCGAAGACACGATGCCGCAATCATGACACGCCGACCCGCCGCCCGTTGATCGAGGGAATCCCGTTGACGGAGTGAGTGCTCACTCCGTACGGTGGGCGCATGACGGAGAAGAGACGCAGAGCCCCCGGCATGAGCCCCGACGAGCGCCGTGCCATGATCATCGCAACCGCCCTCCCCCTGGTCGCCGAGTACGGCACGGCCGTGACGACCAGCCAGATCGCCCGCGCCGCCGGCATCGGGGAGGCCACCGTCTTCCGCGTGTTCACCGACAAGGACGAGCTGATCGACGCCTGCATGGCCGAGGCCATGCGCCCCGACCACGCCGTCAAGGAGATCGCCTCCATCCCGGCCGACCAGCCGCTGGCCGACCGCCTGGCCGAGGCCGCCGACGCGCTGGCCGCCCACCTGGAGCGCATCGCCGCCATGACCGGCGCCCTGCACAGCACCGGCCACCGCCGGCGCGAGCAGCGGGAACGCCCCGACGGGAGCGGCCGGCGGCACTCCATGCGCCTGATCCGCGACGCCGTCGCCGACCTCATCGATCCCGACGACGACGCCCTGCGGCTCCCCGCTGACCAGGTCGCCGACGTCTTCCTCGGCCTGCTGTTCACCCGCCCCCGCACCGAGGAACTGGCCACCCCCCAGCTCGTCGAGGTCTTCCTGCACGGCGCCCTGAAGGATCGCGCGGCGTAGTCCGCCAGCTTGGGGCTGCTTAAATGACCCCCAATGCCGAAATTTCCTGACCTGCCGTCATTCGCTGCGGCCATCGCGCCCGTCATCGACGCGGTCCACGTCAACGTGCACGCCTCCGCCCGCCGTCCCCCCGACGGGCTCCTGAACGACCTGCGCTACGCCCTCCCGCTCCGCTCCGTCACCCGGCACGACCTCGCCACCGTCTATCGGTACGGCGACGCCGCCGAACGGGAGCCGGCCATCCGGGCCCACGTACGCGAAGGCACCCTGGCCGAGACGGACGGCGTGCTGCGCCTGACGGACCTGGGCCTGGCCGCCGTCCACGAGCTGTACGCGGCGCACGCGGCCGCCGTAGCCCGCGTCTGGCCGGACGTGTCGGCCCCCGCCGCCCTGGTGGGCAGGGTGCTCGACGAGGCCAGACGCGACCCGGGCGGAGCTCTGGCCGTCATGGCCCCGCCGTACGAACCGGAGGGCACGCCGCCCGGCGTGCTGCTGTTCAACCGGCTGGCCGCGCTCCGCTACCACCGCGCCGACTGCCACGCGGCGGCGTGGCAGGCCGAGGGGCTGTCGGCCGCCGAGATCGTCGCCCTCCGGCCGGGCCCGCTGCGCGACCGCGTCGAGGCCGCCACCAACCGCCGCGCCGCCCGCCCGTACGCCCTCCTCACGGACGAGGAACGCGCCACTCTTTACGGTGACTTGCTCAACCTGGTCTAGGCATGGAGAGGTTCGCAATTCCCACCTCCCGGTAACAGGCGCGAGGGAGCACTATGGTCGGGTACCTCAACCAGTCGCGTACCTCAACCAAAGGGGAGGGGCCGTGGTGGATCAGGAGCTGCCCGGCGGCCCGAGGCTGATCGTGGGGGTGGACGAGTCCCCGGCCTCGCGCTGGGCGCTGGCCTGGGCCATCGGGGTGGCCAGGCTGCATCGC
Organism: Nonomuraea sp. SBT364; assembly: GCF_001083785.1. GTDB lineage: Bacteria > Actinomycetota > Actinomycetes > Streptosporangiales > Streptosporangiaceae > Nonomuraea. The sequence continues at coordinate 33,293 of NZ_LAVL01000013.1, read as the reverse complement.
ATGGCGCTGGTCGCGGTGCACGTCAGCCGGGCTCCCGTGCATCCGTTCCCCGAGGCGCTGCCCGTGCAGCACGCCGTCAGGCAGGGGGAGGAGGTCCGCTGCGCGGAGGTGGTGGCGGGCGTGTTCGACGACGTGGCGGGCGGCGTGCCCGACGACCTCACCGTCGCCATGGTGGCCAGGGTCGGCGATCCCGGCTATCACCTCGTCGATCTGGCGAGCGAGGGCGACCTGCTGGTGCTCGGCCGTGGCCGGCGTGGGTTGATCAGCAGGCTGTTCCTGCCCTCGACCAGCATGTACTGCGCGCGGCACGCCCGTACGACCGTCGTGATCGTACGGCAGCCGTCACCGCCGGACGACGCGCCGCTCTCGGGCGAGCGCGCCCGGCGGTTCTTCGGCCGCCGCCACTGAGCCGCTATCCGACCAGCTTGTAGCCGGCCTCCTCGACGGCCTTGCCGATGTCGCCCCGGTCGACGGGAGTGTCGCTGACCACGGTCAGCAGGCCGCTCGCCAGGTCGACCTCCACGGACGTGACCCCGGCGACCTCCCCGACCTCCTCCTTGACCGAACTCACGCAGTGGCCGCAGGTCATGCCGTTCACGGTGAAGGTGGCGGTGCTCATATCGTGCTCCTTCGTCAGGTCGTGCTGTCTGCTCTGCCGACTCTAACACCCTACCCCCCCAGGGTATGCCTCAGGGGCGGGACTTTCTTCCCCGCGCACTCGCCCGCCGCATTTGGCATGATCCGACTGATGGGTACGTAGGACCGCTGCCATCACTTGCTAGGCTGCAAGTCAACCGTTGGGTCTCACCCCGGCAGGTGAGACCGTCGAAGAAGTGGGGTCACACCGTGAAGAAGCTGCTTGTTCTGGCGCTGGTCGCCCTTGGGGGGTTGCTGATCTGGCGCAAGGTGCAGGCCGACCGCGCCGAGCTCGATCTCTGGACCGAGGCGACCGGTAGCGAGAACTAACCGACCGGCGAGGCGATGAGTGACGTCATCCCCATCAAGCTGGCGTGCCTGGATCTTTCAGGCACCACGGTCGGTGACATCGCCATGGTCGAGCGCGCGTTCGCCGAGGCGATCGCCACCCAGGGCATAGTCCCCGGGACCGGGGCCTACGCACGTGCCATGGTCCACGTGCACCGGTCCCGGGGCCGCCCGACCATCGATGTCTTCCGCGGCCTCTTCCCCGACAACGAAGCCCAGGCCCAGGCAGCCAACCTCACGTTCGAACGCTCCTACGAGGGCGCCCTCGAACGCGCCGGCCTCGCCCCGACGCCCGGCGTCATCGAGGTCTTCGACAAGCTGCGGGGCTCCGGTGTCCACGTCGCCCTCATCACCGGCTTCAGCCGCACCACGCTGAGCCGGGTCCTCGCCATGCTCAACTGGCATGACAAGGTCGACCTCGCCATCAGCCCCGAAGACGCGGGCGGCCGCGGCCGGCCCTGGCCCGACATGGTCCTGCACGCCGTGCTCCGCCTCGGCATCCCCGACGTCCGCCAGGTGGCGGTGGCGGGCGACTCGGAAAGCGACATGCGATGCGGACGCAGCGCCGGCGCCGCGATCGTGGCCGGCGTGACGACCGGTGTCCACAGCCGCGAACGGCTCGTCAAGGGCGGCGCGACGCACCTGCTGGAGTCGATCACCGGCCTGCCCGACCTCATCCTCAGTGACGACCTCGGCACGACGCAGGTACCCGCCTAGGTTCGGTAAGATGTCTTCGTTGTAGGGGGCCTTAGCTCAGCTGGCAGAGCGCCTGCTTTGCAAGCAGGAAGTCAGGAGTTCGAATCTCCTAGGCTCCACCACACGTCAAAGGCCACATCCCATGATCGGGAGGTGGCCTTTTTGATCTTGTGCAGCTGCAAAATACAGCTACACCCTCAGTTGGGCTGGCACAGGAGCAAGCAGGCCCGCGATCATGGTGCGCGTGGCATTGCTCAGGTTGCTGGCGACCGGCCTTCTCGGCGGTGTCGTAGCGCTGCCGTTCTTGTGGATCCAGCGCGGCGAGAATTTCGAGCACGCACGACTCGCAGCCTTGATGGCGCTGGACGCTGGACAGGTCGTAACCGTTCCACTCGGATTGCTGGTGGGCATCGTGCTGGCCGCCACGCGGTCGTGGACGCGTACACCTGGCTACGCCCTGGGTGCGATCACGATTCTGTTCGGCGTGATCGTCGCAACGCAGGCTTGGGCCACGATGAACTGGGTCGAAGGACGACCTTCCGGGGTTGGTGATCCAGACGGTGAGTTCGTCATGGCGTTCCTTGCCCTGTTCTCTGGCGTGATCACGACCTTTGTCGGCGCACTCATCCTTCTCTTTCGATGGACTGGCTATGAGTCGCAAGTGGTACCGTCGTCGCGTGGCGGCGGCAGGAGAAGTCGTCAGCCCTTGTCTCACGTTGAAGGCCATTCCCCGTGAGTAGAAGAATGGCCTAATCGATCTTCGTCAGTATGCCGCACCACAGCGAGTTGGCGCAGGTGGGTGAGCAGGGCTCGTAGCGCAGCGCGTCGACGAAGCGGGCCGCGTGCTCGCGTTGCGCTTGGCCGTCGAGCGCTTGACCGAGACTCTTGGTCAGGTACTTGGTCAGGTAGCGGATGCACTGGTCGGCGTCGGAGGTGCCGGAGAGCACGCTTGCGACGTCCACCGGATCACGTGCAAGGGTTCGGCGTCCTCGTCGGCGTCGAGCCGGTCGAGGGCTTGGGCCCAGGTGGGCAGGACTTCCCCGGTGGCTGGGGCGAGGTAGCCGGCCTCTTCGCCCCAGACCGGCAGGTGCTCACCGTCGAAGACCACGGCGGCAACGGACGGCCACCAGGCCTGGTGGTAGGTCGCGGCGGCTATCTGTTTGTTCTCGGCGCGGGGCAGGGTGCCCGGGATGGCCATGTGCAGGTGCGGCGCGAGCCTCGTCTGGGGCTCCACAGAGGCGAAGTACTGCACGTCATATCCGGCGACGCGGCGAAGGTTCTGCACGAACCGGTCGACGAGCTTGGAGAAGCGCAGCGCGTCCCGGGAGGCCCGTGCGCAGTCGTAGGTGTCCGGATCGACCGGTGCGCCGTCGCAGATCTCGCCGTTGGAGGGCAGGGTGAGCGTGACGAACAGGGAGGGCCGGTACGTCTTGCCGTCCGCAGCCTGGAAGGTGCGGCCCAGGGTCGTGTTGGTCATCTTGCGCCTGGGCAGATCTGGGGCGTCCTGCCGCCGTACGGGCCGCACCTTGCCGTAGCCCAGCGGCATCAATCGCCAACGAGGTGAAGTTCGAGTGTGGCGTCTTCCCTGCAGACGGCGGCCAAGCGCGCCACGTTCTCCAGGATGTCACGTTCGCCGGCGGTCTCTGCGAGCCCAGCGAGGTAGTCCAGCCCTGCGAGAAACTGCGGCATCTCCTCACTGGTCAGGATCAGATCGCCATATGGATCTACGCGCTCCAGCATGGGCACCCCGCTGCGCCCGCGTGCCCGCTCCACCAAGCGCACAAAGACGTCGGCCCTGTCACCCACGACAGGGCCGGCCGGAACGACTCTTCTTCGTCGAGGGCTTGTTCCAGCGCGATCCACCCTCATCAAGACCGCATCGACTCCCACACTGCTCCTCACCGTGTCTTCTCGAACAAGCAGCCTCCGGCGGGAGTACTCCGGCTCCAGGATGATCGCTAAGGCTAACATTCGATGGCGATGTCCGCAGATGGCTGAGGTGAGCCCGATCATCCCGCCCGCCATCGATCCGGGAGAAGCCGAGCAGACCAGGGCCACGGGTACCAGATCGTTCCTCCGCGGGGCGCTCCATATGGCACCCGTGGCCCTGGCGCGCTTCCCCTTCGGGTGGGTCGACGGCAGACGGGATAATCAGTTGGGCGGGATGTGGGCGGTGCGTAACTCGAAGGTGAAGCGATCGCGCAGTCCCCATGCCGCGTCTTGCGCCTGAACTTCGTCAAGGAGTCGGCTGATCTTGTCGAAGAGGTCGCCAACCAGGTTGGTCCGACTTTCCTCCCAGTGAACGCTTTTCATCCTCATGCCGCCTGCGCAACGCGGTGGTTCTGGAGGACGGCGATGGCCTTGCACAGGTGCCCGGCCTTGGAAGGACAGCACCGTAGCTTCCGAAGAATCTTCCAGCTCTTCNGTGACGGACGTGATTGTGGTGATCAACCCGTCTACCAGGGGTTTCGCCATGCCATCAGGCGAATGTCGACCTTGCGATCATGCTGTGATCAGCAGCCCGCCGCACGGGGATGAAAACGGCTCACTGTCACCATCCCCAACGATGCTTTGCTGAACGAGGAAGTCGTGAGGTGGATCGAAAGTTCGGGCGAAGGAGGCCTTTCTGACAGCCAGTGCATCGTGCTGGCGATGCTCCGAAATGGAGAGGTCCTGGACAACCGTCCCTACCGGAGCGCGACCGGTGTGGATCCGCGCGTGGCTACGGCCGAACTGGGGGATGTGGTGGCACGCACGTGGGCGCAGTACGGGTTGTCCCGGCGGGGGCACCGCCCGACCCCCTGGGGAGGTACCCGCATCGACAAGGGCCGATCGACGCCCTCAACTACTGGACGCGTTCGGTGCCGAGACGCTCTCGCGAGCCGAGCTGGCCCGGCGTACCGGACTGACCGATCAGACTGTACGGCGCTGGCTCTCGATTATGCGTGACGAAGGTACGGTGGAATTGATCGGAAGCTCACCGCGAAGCCCGGCCGTCAGATACCGCCTAACCTGGCAGGGATCCCTTTTCTCACCGGTTGGGCCCGGTTAGTGGTGTACAGCACGGATGCAGCAACGCCGCCATATTCCACGATCGGGAAGGGCCCCTTTTCGACGACGGCCGCCGGCGAATGCCAAGATCTTGCGCATGAAGAGCTCACTTGTATGTGCGGCAACGGCGTGTGCCCTGTTATCACCCACCGCCGTAAAAGCGGAAAGCGTCGATCCGGTGGCGGCGGTGAAGCGGCTGATGGCCGGCCGGTTCACCGCCAAGGTGACCGAGGTGGGCAACGTCAGCCCCGGTTCGCTCTCGCGGGTGGTCGACAACACCGCCAAATGGTTCCAGTACGACGTCAAGCGCGCCGGCTCGATCCAGCTCGGTCGCAAGGGCGTCGTCGCCTCCGACCTCACCAGGCGCGTGATCTTCACGCGGGACGACTCCAAGGCCATCCTGAAAGACCTGGTCAGCAAGGGGGATCCCGTTGGCCGGAGCCTCCACGTCCAGAGGCGGACACACCGTTCCGTGGCGGCGAACGGCAAGCTGTACACCACCGGACCTCTCTACACGAAGGGGCACGGCTGGGCCCTGCGCGGCCCGGTGCACAGCGGGGGAGCCTTCAGCGACCAGATCATCAACGTCTTCGAACCGAAGACGCTGCAGCGGCTGCTGTCCGATACCGACAGCAAGAAGCGGTGGACGGGCCGGATGGGCGGTGCGCCCGGGCACAAGTACGTCATGGTCTACGGCGGGAAGCTCAGTTTCGCCGATCTCTACGCGGCGTCGGCCACCTTCCGGGCGACCGTCGGGCCGGAGCTCGATGCCGTCCTCGCCAAGGCCACGGTGACGTGGTGGCTGACGACCGGCATGGACGGCAGGCCGCTGAAGATCAGCTCTATCTGGGACACCTGGATCACCGGCCGGCCGGTCCAGCCCAGGCGGGTCGAGGGATCGGCGACGACCGAGTTCCTCTCCTGGCGTTCCGGCGTCTCCGTCAAGGTGCCGCGGAACTTCGTCAAGGTCGATGGCCCGGCAGGCGGGCTTCCTGAATTCGACGACCCGATGGAGGTCATCCGGGAGAGGGAGAAGCGTGAATAGCCACTTGTACCATTATCGACGTTGATGAACGCTGATCAACTGTTCGTGCCGAGCCGATGGCAGGAGACGGGGCATGACTTCGAGGCTGGCCGGTGACATGGTCGGCGGGCGCTACCGGCTTGCCGCCGAACTGGGGTCCGGTGGTTTCGGGCGGGTCTGGCGGGCTCGCGACGAGACCCTCGGCGTGGACGTCGCGGTCAAGGAATTGCGGCTGCCTGCGGGGATGCCGGAGGCCGAACGAGCCGAGCGGTTGGCGCGTGCCACGCGCGAGGCCCGCAACGCCGCCCGGTTGCGCAAGCACGACGGCATCGTCGCGATCCACGACATCGTCGTCGACGACGGCCTCCCCTGGATCGTCATGGAACTGGTCGACGGCCGTTCGCTGGGCGAGCACGTCAAGGAGCACGGGCCTCTTCCGGCGGCCAGGGCCGTCGAGGTCGCCGCGGCACTGCTGACGGCGATCGGCGCAGCACATCGGGAAGGTGTCGTGCACCGCGACATCAAACCCGCCAACGTCATGCTCGACGAGGACGGGAAGGTCCTGCTCACCGACTTCGGGACCGCGATCCACCGCACCGACACCGCGCTGACCGCCACGGGGATGGTCATCGGCTCGGCCGAGTACACGGCGCCCGAGCGGTTGCGCGGCAGCGACGGCCTTCCGGCGGGGGATCTGTTCTCCCTCGGCGTGACGCTTTACCAGGCGGTCGAAGGCCGCTCACCGTTCCGCCGCGACACCCCGGAAGCGACGCTCGCCGCCGTACTCCTGGAGCAGGCCCCGGCGCCGCAACGATCCGGGCCGCTCACGCAGCTCATCACCCGGCTGCTGGACAAGGACCCGGACCGCAGGCCGACCGTCGACGAAGCGCTGGCCATGGCAGTCGGCATCGCGGGTGAGCAGCCCGCAACCGAGGTCCGCCGGTGGCGCGACACCAAGATCCTCCCGGCTGGACCGAAGAATTGGCCGCCTGTCGGCGTCGCCGCGCTGCTGGTGGCCATCACGGCGATGGCGGCCCTAACGGTGCTGGGAGTCGCCGGGCTTCCCGATGCCGGCGGAACGTGGGAGCGGTTCGAGGTCAGCAACGGCAGGTTCTCGATCAGCGTCGCCGTTGCCGATGTCGTTCTCGCCGGCTTGGTGTGCGCCAGTCTCGCGTGGTTCCTGCCGGAGAAGGTCGGCAGGATCGTCATCGCTGTCGCCGGTGTCGCCGGGCTCGTCTTCGGCTGTGGCGCGACGGCTTTCGCCCTCCATGGCGCCGGCGAGTTCTTCCGCGACGCGATGAATCTCTCCGGGCGAGAGGCCGCGAACGCGTCGCTGGCCGTGATCAGCGTCGTCGTCCTCGTGGCTGCCGGGTCGGCCTGGAGCTCGCACCTCCACGTTCGGCGCGAAGCGATCCGGGGCGGGGCGCGATCATGGCTGCCCGCCCGATCCGATTAGCGCCAGGCGGCGCAACCGGTAACGTACTCCCGCCGATGGTCGTCGTCGGCGAGAGTACGTGTTCTACCGTCCAGAAGTGTTCATCGGGGCGGCTCAGTTGTAAGGGTTGTCGTAGGTCACGGATTTGGTGCGGCTGTTGTACGTGTTACCCGGATAGAACCAGCCGCCCGTCACGTACAAAGTGACGTTGGTGAGAGTGCCGGAGTGGGTGTATTCACCGTCGTAGGCATACAGGGACAACTGGCATCCGGGGGGAGCGGGCGCCGTGCCCGTCTGGGCCGGATAGAAGACGGTGCTGCCGTTGACGGAGACGTAGAAATTCGGCTTGGGGTAGGACCCGCTCCCCCAGCACAGCCGGAGCGCGTACCTGAACTTCGTGTTCCCGTCGTCGAAGGCGAGCGTGCCGGTCAGCTGGGCGAGCATGATGGACGGGCCGGCGTTCGAGTTCACCGTGATGGACACGGTCCGGTCCGGGCCGTAGGCGGCGTGCGCGGGAGTGACGGGCATCAGGATCGCCGCGAGCGTGGCGATGGCGATGGCGACGGATCTGGCCGCACGCCGTGCTTGGGAACGGGTCAATTCCAACCTCATCTCTTTCGCGATGGCGGTGGAGCGCGCACGGAGACTACGGTCGGGGCTTCCGGGCGTCCAGAGAGGCGATGGAGAGCCGCTTATTCGGCCCGGCGTTAACTTTCTGCGCGGACGGCTTTCGCGAGAGAAGGCCGGGTGTGCCACCAGGTCGGAAATTTGTGCCGCGGAGCCGTAATGCCGGAGTGGCGGGTGAAATGTTCACCCGATGGGGACGAGCTCCGGCCTCGCGTGGTTCGGCCACCACCGTGCCCTTGTGGGCGTGGGCCGTGGCGCGCACGATGGACAGGCCCAGCCCGGTGCCGCGATCGGAGCGTACCCGGTCGGTCCGCAGGCGGCGGAAGGGCTCCCAGACCCGGCAGGGTCGTCAAGGACCGTTCGGCACTCGGCGGGCTTCCTCGGTCGCGTCGGGCGGGGAGGCCGGTGTCATGATTTTTTCGGGTTCCTTCGCGCGAGTCGTCCACAGGTGGACCAGCGCGCCGGCGAACAGCGCGATCGAGGTCCACTGGTTGATCCGGAGCCCCAGGAGCGTCACCGCGTGGTCCACCCCGCCGACCGGGTCGATGCGCAGCCCCTCGATCCAGAACCGTCCCGCCGTGTAGCCGGCGACGTAGAGGGCGAACAGCCGGCCGGTGCCGAACGCGAACCGCCTGCCGGCCAGTATCAGCGCGAAGCCGAGCGCCACGTTCCACAGCGACTCGTACAGGAACGTCGGGTGGTAGAGCACGCCGGGCTGGCCGCCGTGGGCCTGGTCGATCTCCAGGCCCCAGGGCAACGTGGTCGGGCTGCCGTACAGCTCCTGGTTGAACCAGTTGCCCCAGCGGGCGATCGCCTGCCCGAACGCGATGCCGGGCGCGACCGCGTCGGCCACGGCGGCGAGGGACAGCCCGCGGCGGCGGCAGCTCAGCCACACGCCCACGCCGCCCAGCGCCACCGCGCCCCAGATGCTGAGCCCGCCCTCCCAGATGAACAGCGCCTGGTAGGGCTCCTTGATCGCGCGCGGCCCGAAGTAGGTCTGCCAGTCGGTGATGAGGTGGTAGAGCCGAGCGCCGATCAGGCCGAAGACCACCCCGGGGACCGCGATGTCGTGGATCGCGCCCTTCTCGCCGCCCCGGGCGCGCCAGCGGCGCTCGCTCAGCCAGATGCCGAAGGCGATGCCGATGATGAAGCACAACGCGTACGCCCGGATCGGGATGAATCCGAGGTGCCAGACCCCCTGGGCAGGGCTGGGAATCGAGGCGAGGAGCATGTCGGCGACGCTAGCGGATAACTCATCGGGCAAACAGATGGCGAACTCGTCGCCGGACTCGCTCGGACGGGTTCGTTCGTAAGCTGAAGAGGTGCCTCCCGCGCTGGTTCTGCTCGACGACGTCCGCTGGCGGGGTGTGCGTGTGGTCGGAGATCGCGCGCACAGCCTGCTGGCCGTACTCGCCATGCACGGACGCGCGGGGGTCAGCGTCGAGCGGCTGGTCGAGGCGCTGTGGCCCGACGCGGAGCCGGCCAACCCGACGAAGGCGCTGCAGGTGGTCATCTCGCGGACCAGGGCCGCGACCTGCGCCGACGTCGCGGTGCGGATGCCGCGTGGTTACCGGCTCGGTCTGCCGGCCGGTCAGGTCGACGCGCTGCTGCTCGGCACGCTGGTGGAGCAGGCGCGGGCCGCGCTGGGTGACGACGACATGGTGCTCGCGCGCCGCCGCGCCGAGGAGGCGATGGCGCTCGTGGCCGGCGGGTCCGACGGCGCCACGGGCCCGCTCGCCGAGCTGAGGGACGTCGCCGCGGGGTGGGCGGCCGAGGCGCGACGGGTGGCGGCGGTCGCGGCGGGCCGCAGCGGCGCCCACGAGAGCGCGCTGCCGCTGCTGGAGGACGCCGCGGCCGATCGGCCGCACGACGAGGAAGTGCTCGCCTGCCTGCTGCGCAGCGAGGCCGCCGTACGAGGTGCCGCCGCCGCTCTGGAGCGTTACGAGCGGTATCGCGCCGGCCTGGTCGCGCGGCTCGGCACCGAACCGGGGCCCGAGCTCGCCCGCGTCCACACCGAACTCCTCGTCGCCGACCGGCCGGTGCGCGAGGGCATCCTGTTCGACGGGTCCTCGCTGCTCGGCCGCGACGACGACATCCGCGCGGTGCACGCCCTGCTGCAGACCAACCGGGTGGTCTCCATCATCGGCCCCGGCGGGCTGGGCAAGACGCGGCTGGCCCATGTCGCCGGCAGGAACGCCACCCAGCCCATCGCGCACTTCGTCGAACTCGTCGGCGTCTCCTCGCCGGAGGGCGTGGTGGGCGAGGTGGGCGCCGCACTCGGGGTCCGCGACTCGGTCAGCGGGCGGCGTGTCCTGACCCCCGAACAGCGCTCCGACGTCCGCGCCCGGATCGCCCGGCATCTCGACCAGGCGCCGGCGCTGCTGATCCTGGACAACTGCGAGCACGTGATCTCGGCCGTCGCCGACCTGGTGGCCTTCCTCACCGTGACGACCCGCGACCTGCGAGTGCTCATCACCTCGCGCGCCCCCTTGTCGATCCCCGCCGAACGCGTCTACCTGCTCGGCGAGCTGCCCACGGGCGACGCGCTGGAGCTGTTCCGCCAGCGCGCCACGGCCGCCCGCCCCGGGGTGCGGATCGACGAGGGAGCGGCCGGGGAGATCGTCGCCCGCCTCGACGGGCTGCCTCTCGCGATCGAGCTGGCCGCGGCCAAGGTACGGGTGATGTCGGTCGAGGAGATCGCGCGGCGCCTGGCGGACCGGTTCGCCCTGCTGCGCGGCGGGAACCGGACGGCACCCGACCGGCACCGCACGCTGCTCGCGGTCATCGACTGGTCGTGGAATCTGCTGGCCGAGCCGGAACGGCGGGCTCTGCGGTGGATGTCGCTGTTCGGCGACGGCTTCACGCTGGCCTCGGCCGAGCACGTACTCGGTGGCGACGCCCTTCACGTCGTGGACGCGCTGACCGAGCAGTCGATGATCGGCGTCCGTGAGACGAGGTACGGCCTCCGCTACCGGATGCTGGAGACCGTCAGGGAGTTCGGCTGGATGCGGCTGAAGGAGGCCGGTGAGGAGGCGCCCGCCCGGGCGGCGCAGCGGGACTGGGCGACGGCGTACGCCCTCGAACACGCCTCCCGGCTGTTCAGCCCGGCGCAGTTCGCGGCGGCCGACGCGTTGCGCGCCGAGGAGAGCAACCTCGCCGAACTGCTCCGGCAGGCGCTCGGCGAGTCCGATCCCGTGACGACCGTCCAGTTGCTGGCCGGCGTCGGCACGCTGTGGTCGATCCGCGGCGATCACTCCCGGGTGTTCGTGCACCGGGACGCGATCACCCGGGTGATCACCGGCTGGGCGCCGCCGCCGCACCTCGTCGAGGTGACCAGGTCCGCCCTGCTGATCATGCTGATGAACCTCATGGTCGTCACCGACCGCCGCGACGACCCGCTGCGCGACCTCCTGCGTGCGCTGCCCGCGGGTGAGACGACGGACCCCCGCCTGGCGGCCCTGAGCACGGTGCTGATCGCGTGCGACGTGCCCGACGGCGCCGACGTACGCCGCCGGTTGGCCGAGCTGTGCCGGAGCGACGACCGTGACGTGGCCGTGGCGGCGATGCAGGCGAACGTCCACGTCCTGGAGAACGCGGGAGACGTACGCGCGGCGGTCGAGGTCGCCGAGCGAGCCCTGACCCTGATGCGCGAGGACGAGGGGCCGTGGTTCGTCACGATCATGCACGCCGAGCTGGCCCACCTGGTCATGCACCTGGGCGATCGCCGGCGGGCCGTCGCACACGCCCGGACCGCCATCCCGGTGCTGAGCCGCCTCGGCGCCACGGACGACGAGACCCAGCTGCGCGCCCTGCTGCTGGTCTCCGCGCTCGCCGACGGCGACTTCGACACCGCCGAGGCCGAGCTCGCCGAGCTCGGCCGGATCCACGACAACGAGGCGGTGCTCGGCGGGGTGGCGATGGTCTCGTTGTGCGCGGCGGAGCTCGCGCTCGCCCGGGGCGAGACGGCCGCCGCGCTCGCGGAGTACCGGCTGGCCGTCCAGCGGGCGCGGGACCTGCGCCTGCCCGGGGTGCTGTACGTCGAGGCCACGCCGTGGGCGATCATGGCGGAGTCGGTCACCCTGACGGCGTACGCGTACCATGCCCCGCCGGAGGAGGTCCGCTACGGCGAGGAGCTGTTCGCGACCGTCCGGGGCCACGACCTGCTGGGCGCCGAGAACCCCATTTTCGACTACCCGGTGTGCGGTTCGGTGCTCTTCGCGCTCGGCGCCTGGGGATTGCTGCGGGGTGGCCTGGCCCCCTGCGACGCGATCAGGTTGCTGGTGCTGGCCGAGCGGTTCTCGTACAACAACAGCATGCCGTGCATGGCCTTCGAGCGGATCGAGCCGTACGCCGAGCGGGCCGCGCCCGGGGTGATCGCAGCCGTGCGGGCCGAGTACGGCGACCGGCGCGGCTCCGAGCTGCTCCACGAGGCGCGTGATCACATGTGCCGCTTGTAACTGCGTACCGACAGTGGTGCGAAGATCGCGATGACGATCGCGCACGCCAGGAGCGTCCAGGCGACCTCGCCGCTGACGAGGGCGTTGTTGGAGAGGTCGCGGGCGGCCGTGACCAGGTGCGAGACCGGGTTGATCCGGACGAACGCGGCCAGCCAGCCGGGCAGGGTCTCGACGGGGACGAACGCGTTCGACAGGAACGTCAGCGGGAACAAGATCATCATGGAGATGCCCTGGACGGCCTGGGCGCTCCTGGCGATCGTGCCGATCCAGGTGAAGACCCACGCCAGCGACCAGCCCGTGATGATCGCCAGCAGGATCGCGGCGAGCACGCCGCCCACCCCGCCCTCCGGGCGGTAGCCCATCACCAGGCCCATGGCGAAGGTCAGCGTCGCCGCGGTCGTGTAGCGCAGCAGGTCGGCCACCATCGGGCCGGCGAGCGGCGCGATCCGGGCGATCGGCAGCGACTTGAACCGGTCGAAGACGCCCTTCTCCATGTCCTCACGCAGTTGCGTGCCCGTCGCCATGCAGGTCGTCAGCACGGTCTGGGCGAGGATGCCGGGAATCATCAGAGGTAGGTAGCTCTGTACGTCACCCGCGATGGCGCCGCCGAAGACGAAGGCGAACATCGCGGTGAACAGGATGGGCTGCAGCGCCACGTCGGAGAACTGCTCCGGGTTGCGGCGCATCTTCTTGACCGCCCGCCACGCCATCGTCAGGGTCTGGCTGAGCGTCTCCCCCATGGAGACGCGCCGCCGGGTGGCCGCCACGCGATCGGCGGCCCGTACCGTCTCGCGGGCGGGTGCGATCATGGTGCTCATCGGCTCTCCTCCGTGTCCTTCTCGTCGTCCCCGTCCGTCCCGTGGCCGGTGAGGGCCAGGAACACCTCGTCCAGGCTGGGCTTGGCCACGCTGACCGAAGAGATCGACACCCCGGCGCCACGCAGCGCGATCAGCACGTCCGAGGCCAGATCGGCCCGGTCGAGGGCGACGTTGAGGCGGCCCCGCTCCGGGCTGACCACCGGCTCGGAGCCGAGGACGCGCCGCACGACCTCCACGGCGGCGGGCACCTCGTCCGGCTCGGCGAGCGTCAACTGCAGGGCAGAGTCGCCGACCGCGGACTTCAGCTCGTCGGGGGTGCCCTCGGCGACCTTGCGGCCGTGGTCGATGACGGCGACGCGATCGGCGAGCTGGTCGGCCTCGTCCAGATATTGCGTGGTCAGCAGCACGGTGCAGCCGTCGGCCACCAGGCCGCGGATGGTGTCCCACATCTGGCCGCGGGTGCGCGGGTCGAGACCGGTGGTCGGCTCGTCCAGGAAGATCAGCGGCGGCCTGGTGATGAGGCTGGCCGCCAGGTCGAGGCGCCGCCGCATGCCACCCGAGTACTGGGCGATGGGCCTGTCGGCGGCGTCCTCCAGGCCGAACTGGCCCAGCAACTCGGCGGCGACGCTGCGGGCGCGCGGCGCGGCGACGCCCTGCAGCCGGGCGAAGAGCCAGAGGTTCTCGCGGGCGGTCAGGTTCTCGTCGACCGACGCGTACTGCCCGGTGACCCCGACCAACTGGCGGATCCTGTGCGGGTCGCGGGCCACGTCCACCCCGAAGATCTCGGCACGGCCCGCGTCGATCTCCAGCAGGGTGGCCAGCATCCGTAGCGTGGTGGTCTTGCCGGCGCCGTTCGGGCCGAGGACGCCGAAGATCTCACCAGGGCGCACGTCCAGGTCGATCCCGTCCACGGCGCGGTGCCCGCCGAACGTCTTCACCAGCCCCCGCGCGTGTACGGCGAGGTCGATCGTCCTGTCGGGGGGATGGCCGGCCCCGAGTTCTGTGATGCTCATGGCTTCACTCTCGGCGGCGCCGGTTTCACGACACCCTCATCCGGTTTCACCGGTTGCGCCGCCTCCGGGGCCGGTCCGTCAGTCGGCGAGGTCGCACAGCATCTGGGGAAGCACCTGCTTGCAGGTGTCGCACGACTCCGCGAAGTCCGCGGTGTCCCAGATCCGCTTGCCGCTGTCCGACGGGTAGTCGCGGAAGAACGTCTCCGCCAGGGAGATGCATTCCGGCGCCGCGCCACGTTGTTTCGTGGTTGTGAAGATCTGGCTGAGGAGCTTCTGCGCCGCGCACTGGCCGGGTGTGAAGTAACGCTCCTGGCGGATGTCCGCCGAGTCGCGCCAGGAGAGCACCGCCGGGGTGAACGGCTGCCCCTTGATGCCCAGCAGCTTGCCGTTCACGAGGACCGTCGTGTCCTGGACGAAAATGGTCTCCTTGGGCAGTCCCTTCCTGTCGATGTTGGGCAGGATCTTGCCGGCGCTGTCGCCGGAGATGGTGACGTACAGCATCTTCTGGCTTTTGAACGAGGCCACCGCCGCGCCCATCATGGTGGCCGGCGGGAGCGCCGGTCCGGATTTCTGCAGCACGGATCGGGCGAGCCGGTAAACCGCGTCCTTGAACGAATCCAGCAGCGCCGCACTGCCGTCGGGGCGTATGTACGGAACTTTGTGCCTGTCGATCGGCTGTTCGCAGCGCGCGCATCTGCCGTGGTTGATGAGGCTGTCCGAGCCGCCGTACAGAGTGGTCATTCTCCCGGTCCTTTCCAGGCGGGGCGGCGCCCGGTGCCGGGCACCGGGCGCCGCGACGTTCTCAGGTGTTATGCCTGGCCGCTGTCGTCGCTCATGGTGCGCTTGACCTCGTCCAGGCCCTGCTGGATCTGCTTGTCGTACTTGTGGCCGGTGTCGTTCTCGACGAACTCCTCGGCCTTGTCGAGGATTTCCGCCGTCTCGGCGGGGTGCTCCTCGGCCAGTTCCTCGGCCTTCTTGATCCAGTCCTTGATTCCCATGACATTTCTCCTTGGTGTTTTCCGTTCACTGCTGCACGGCCCATTCGCCGGTCCTGTCGACGCGGTAGTTGCCTCCTCCCTGAGCCACGGTCGACCTGGCGAGCGGGAAATTCTGCGTGCAGTAGTCCACGAACCGCTGACGATCGTTCGACGACAGCGATTGGGTGGTGAAGAAGCCGATGACGGAGGTGCCCGCGTTGTTCGGCACCTGGTGGAACAACGACGGCAGATTGATGGCCTGGAACCCGCCGGACCCGTGATAGCCGCGGACGTTCTGATAGCGGCCGCCGACCTGGTTCCAGAGCACGACCACGGAGACGCAGTCGCCCATGGGGCCGGTGATGACGGTGTCATCCGCGGCACCGAGGTCCTGGGCGGGTTGCGGGTCGCTGCGCTGTTGCAGAATCATCGGCTTTTCCTTTCCACGTCGGCTTCCGGCAGCGGGACGACGGCCGTCGAGCGCATCGGCGCGACCTTGGTCGCCAGGGCGGAGCTGAAGGCGGTGGTGAACACCATCCGGTTCATCACGGCCGAGCCGCTGAACTGGGACAGCGTGCCGGGGTCCGTCAGCGCGGACCACGGGTATCCCGTGGCGTGCTCCGCCGGCGCGAGCTCGTTGTAGTCGTACACGAGCACGGGCACGTCGTTGTTCAGCGTGGCGATGAGCAGCAGGCTCCGGGCCGGCGTCTGGTTCGACTGGGCCGCCCAGGCCCGGCGGATCGCCGGACCGGCCCGTTCCAGCGCCGATACCTCGGCCACCAGCCGGTCGACGAGATCGGCGGACGCGATCTTGACCATCTCCCCGGCGATGGACGTCAGCGGCGTGCCGCCGGTCGTCAGCGGTGTGTCGTGTGTGGCGATGTCCGTGCTGGTCCAGCCGATGTTGCCGAGCGCCTGCCGCAGCGCGTTGGCGTAGCCGCCGGCGTCGGCCGCCACGGTCTGCGCCGCGACGTGCCTGGCCAGCAGGACCGAGTTGACGACGTCCTGGCCCTGCTGCGCCGTGAGACCGCTGTCCAGCAGCAGGAACGCGCCGTCGACGAGCAGTGCGTCCATCGGAGGCCGCCTACAGCGACGGGAGGTTGGCGATGTAGCTGCTCGCATGGCTGCTCATCTTCTGCGTCACGGTCTCCCGGACCGTGCCGTAGAGAGCGTCGTTGAGCACCAGCGCGGTCTGGCCCTGCTGGATGTGCACGGACGACGACGAGTAGGACATCCAGAGGAACTTGGTCGCGGTCTCGCTGCCGGCGAAGTGGAAGGCGGACAGCTTCACGGCGACGTTGTTGTTGGTCTCGGTGGCCAGGCCGATCGAGAAGCTTCCGTTGTTCTCGCTGGTGGACTGGCTGTGGTAGAGCTGCCATGGCGCCGCGTCGGCGTTGGCCGACGACTTCAGCGCGTCCAGGGCCGCCTTGACGATCTCCAGCTCGGGCGCGGTGACCAGCGAGGTCATGATCTCCAGCACCACCTTGTCGATCTCGACGGTGGCGGTCTGCGCGGTGTAGTCGGCGAAGTTGACCGACTGGCCGGTGTAACCGATGTTGGTCAGCACGTTGATGACGCCGTGGTAGTAGCCGAGCGGGTCGGCCTCCGCGTTGGCTCCCTGGGCGGTGACGGCGAGCTGGGCCAGGCCGAACGAGTTCAGCAGGTCGTCCTTGTGCTGGGATGACACGTCGGCGGTGAACGCGACCATCGAATTGCCGACGACGGACGCGCTCTCGCCGGTGCTCTGCGTCGGCGCCTCGGCGGCCCCCATCGCGGCCTGCGGCCTGGGCGGCGGGGGCGGCAGCTTCACGGCTGCGGCGAACGCGGATTGGTTGCTCATCGTTCCTCCTACGGATCGGAGCGGACTGATGACCAACAGTGAAGCCGGGAGGCCGTTTCCGGGGCGGGGGCGGATCCGGGCGCCGGCGGGACGTGGCCGCGTGCCGGCGTGGCGGCCGCGTTGCCGCCGCGCGGGCGTCGGCACACCGGCGTGGCACACTCACGCAACGCCGCCGTGTTCACCAGCGGGGCGGACACCGGCTTGACCTGGAGAATCTGGACATTTCGCCCGGTCGGCGTGACCGGATCGCCTCAGCCGGGCACGCGCACGACACCTGTGACGGAGGCCGCCGTACATGATCCACACGCCCGTGTCCGTGTGATGATGCGATCGCGGCGCGTGAACGTGGTCGTGACTTTCTGCCAGCTGTTCCGCATATGCCTGGATACGCTCATCCGGGGTGGGGCCAGGGGGAGGATGCAGGTGGCGAAATCAGACCAAGAGCTACGGCTCCTGGGGCCGTTCCGGCTACGGCGGGGTGGCTCCACGCTGCACCTGCCCCACGGGGTGGCGAGGATGATCGCGGCACTGGCGGTCATCGGGCCGATGTCCCGTTCGCAGACGGCCGGACTGCTCTGGCCCGGCGGGACCGAGCAGCAGGCGCTGGCCAACCTCCGCACCACCCTGTCCAGGCTGGCCAGGGTGACGCGTGACGTCGTCGAGTGCGACGGCGACATCCTGTGCCTGTCCGAAGGCACGAAGGTGGACGTCGAGATGCTGACCCGATGGATCAACGACACCATCTACGGCGGGGGCGCCTCCGCCGGGGAGCTGGCCGGCCCGCCCGCCGACGTCGACCGGCCGCTGCTGGCCGACTGGACCGACGAGTGGGCCGTCGACCGCCGTGAGCGGCTGCGCACGCTCACCGCCCAGGCGTTGCAGAGCGCCGCCGCCCGGCTGCTCAGCCTCGGCCGGCCCGCCGAGGCGCTGCCGTACGGGCTCGCCGCGGTGCAGACCGAGCCGTGGTCGGAGAGCGCGAACCGCATCCTCCTGGAGATCCACGCCCGCCGCGGCGACCCGAGCAGCGCGCTGCGCCAGTACGAGAAGTTCAGCAGAATCCTGTCGCGGGAGCTCGGCGTACGTCCGGCGCCGGACATCGTCGCGGTGATCCGGCAGCTCTACCCCTTCGGCACCGGCCGGGTGGAGGCGGTCTGACGTCAGCGGGCCCGGCTCGGCGCCCAGGCGTCACCCGGCCTGGTCGCGTCCGAAAGGTGCCAGTGTCCGGTGGTTCGTCACTGGTTGGGTGAGGCCGTGCCAACCACCACCACCCGCTCACCCCTTGTCAGCTGGCTCGGCGTCACGACGCTCATGCTGGGCATCTTCGCCATCGTCACCAGCGAGATCCTGCCGATCGGCCTGCTGAGCGCCATCGGCGCCGACTTCGGCGTCTCCGACGGCGTCGCGGGGCTGACCATGGCCCTGCCCGGCATCGTGGCCGCGGTCGCCGCGCCCACCGTCACGCTGACCACCGCCCGCCTGGACCGCCGCCTGATGCTGTGCGCCCTCATGGCGGTGCTTCTCGTCGCCGACGTGCTGGCCGCGGTGGCGACCTCCTACTGGGTGATGCTGATCTCCCGGGTGCTCGTCGGCGTCACCATCGGCGGCTTCTGGTCCATCGGGGCGGGGCTGGCGGGCCGCCTGGTCGCGCCGCGCGCCGTCGGCGCGGCCACCGCCGTGATCTTCTCGGCCGTGCCGCTGGGGTCGGTGCTCGGCGTCCCGGCCGGCACCTTCATCGGCGATCTCGCCGGCTGGCGCACCGCGTTCCTGGTGCTGGCCGCGCTGGCCCTCGTCGTGCTGGCCGCCCTGGTGATGCTGCTGCCGCCGCTGCCCGCGCACCAGGTGACCAGCCCGCGTGCCCTGCTCGACCTGTTGCGCACCCGGGGCACGGGCAGGGCTCTGCTGGCCACGTTCCTCATCGTCCTCGCCCATTTCGGCACGTACACCTATGTCACGCCCTTTCTCGAGGACGTCACCGGCCTGCGTCCCGCCGCCGTCAGCGCCGTTCTGCTGGCGTACGGCATCGCGGGGATCGCCGGGAACTTCCTGGCGGGCCGGGTCGTCGCCACCCGTCCGCGCGCCGCCTTCGTGACCTGCGGCTGCCTGATCGCCGCCGCCACCCTGCTGCTGCCCTGGGCCGGTGGCGCCGCCGTAGGCGCCGTGGTGCTGCTCGTGGTCTGGGGCCTGGCCTACGGCGGCGTGCCCGTCTGCTCGCAGGCGTCGTTCATCGCCGCCGCGCCGCACGCGCCCGAAGCCGCCACGGTCGTCTTCACCGCCTCCTTCCAGGCGACCTTCGCCCTCGGCGCGTTCCTGGGCGGACGCGTCGTCGACGCCTTCTCGGTCTCCGCCGTGCTGATCTGCGGCGGGCTGATCGCCCTCGTCATGGCGGCGGCATACCGCTAGCTGCACCCGCCCGGCCGGCGTGACTTCGCCCCGGCTCGCACTGAACGCCCCCCGGTGTCATTCTCCGGGGCGGGATCTCCGTACGCGCGACGCCGCGGCGGAGAGCGGCGCGCCGTCCTGGCCGAGCGGGAGGAGTTCGGGCAGCTCGCGTCCCCGGTCGTCGACGAGGACGGAGTGCGGCTCGTCCGGGGCGAAGGCGTGGCGCTCGCCCCACTGGCGGAGGGCGACGACGGTCGTGAACAGGTCCTGACCGGCTGCGGTGAGCCGATACGTGTGCCGTCTGCCGTCGGTGTCGGCGCTCTTGTCGAGGATGCCGTGCTCGACGAGCCTGCGGAGCCGGTCGGTGAGGATGTTGCGGGCGATCCCGAGCCGCCGGTGGAACTCGGTGAAGGACGTCGCCCCGTCCATCGCGTCACGGATGATCAGCAGGCTCCACCGGTCGCCTATCAGGTCGACGGTCCGCGCGACCGGGCAGGCGGGGTCGGTCCAGGCGCTTCCCGCAGCGAGTGCCACGTCCACCGGTCTCCCTCCGCGATGAGTTGCAATCTGAAACCAGTATGCCCTAGCGTCAGATGAGTTGCGTTTTGCAACCTATCTGGAGGTGGCAGGTGACCGGGAGACAGCGGGTCGTGCTCGCGCTGGTGTGCGCGGTGGCGGTGTCGACCATCTACGGCATCCAGCCGGTGCTCGAAGCCGCGGGCGAGGACCTCGGGCTGGGCGAGGGAGCGCTGGGGTGGCTGGTCGCGGCCGGTCAGATCGGCTATCTCGCGGGGCTGGTGCTGCTGGTCCCGCTCGGTGACCTGGTCGACCGCCGCAGGCTCATCACGGTGCACCTGCTGCTCACGGCAGCGGGCGCGGCGGTGGCCGCCGCCGCGCCCGGCGGCGGCGTCGCGATCGCGGGCCTGGCCCTGGCCGGGCTGTTCGCCGTCGTCGTCCAGGTCACGGTGGCCTACGTCGCCGCCGTCTCACCGGCCGGGGAGCGCGGCCGCAACATCGGCGCCGTCACCTCGGGCGTGGTCATCGGGATCCTCGGCGTGCGGGTGGTCGCGGGCGCCTTGGGCGAGCTGACCGGCTGGCGCGTGGTCTACCTCGTACTCGCCGGGCTCTGCGCCACGCTGGCGCTCGCCGCCCGCCTCACCCTCGGGGCGGACGTCCGCCGCCCCCGAGCCCGGTACGGGGAACTGCTGTCGTCGATGGGCCGGCTGGTCGTCGGCGACCGGCTCTTCCTCAGTCGCGGACTGGTCGCGTTCTTCCTGTTCGCCTCCTTCGGCACGCTGTGGAGCGGGCTGGCGCTCCCGCTCGGCGACGCGCCGTGGCACTTCGGCACCGCGGAGATCGGACTGTTCGGGCTCGCCGGTCTCACCGGGGCGCTGGGCGCGGCACGCGCCGGCCGCTGGGCCGACCGGGGCCGGGCGTCCACGGTCACCGGCTGGTCGCTGGCCCTGCTCACGGCGTCGTGGCTGCTGATCGGCCAGGCGGGGTCGTCGCTGTGGCTGTTGATCGTCGGGGTGATCGTCCTGGACTTCGCCGTGCAGGCCGTGCACGTCAGCAGCCAGCACCTGCTCACCACCGCCCATCCCGACCGGAGCAGCAGCGTCATCGGCGGCTACATGGCCTTCTACTCCCTCGGCTCCGCGCTCGGCGCGATCACCACCACCTGGGCCTACAGCGCCTCGGGATGGCCGGCCGCCGGCCTGCTCGGCGCGGCCTACGCCGCACTCGGACTCGTCGTCGCCGCCTCGACCCGGCGTTTCACCGCGGCGGCCCTGAGCGGATGCGCTCCACGAGCTGGTCGAGGGTGCCACGCTGACCGTGCAGGTGCTCCAGCCACCACGTGGCGCCCGCGTCGGCGTAGGGCGTCACCGAGGAGCCGGGCTCGCTCACCCCGATGAGCGCCACGTCGAGATCCGCCTCCGGCGGCCGGTGGCGGCGGATCTCGGCGACCTGCTCGGCCAGCCCGCCGGGGGACAGCGTCATGCGGCCGTCCGGGTCGTCGCCCGCGACGATCCAGCCGTCCCAGCGGGCGGCCCGGCGCAGGGCGGCGGGGGCCGAGCCGCCGACCCACACCGGGACCCGGGGCCGCTGGAGGGGCAGGGGCGACAGGCGTACGCCGTCGACCGTGTAGTGGGCGCCCCGGTGGCGCACCTCGTCGCCGGACCAGAGCGAGGAGATCACGTCGAGCGCCTCGTCGAGCACGGCCCCGCCGGGCCGGGGCGAGCCGAACGCGGTGAACTCGCCGGGCACCCCGCCCAGCCCGGCGCCCAGGATCGCCCGGCCGCCGCTCAGGCGGTCGAACGTGGCCACGGTGTGGGCCAGCGTCTCCGGGCGGTGCCGCGCGACGGCGGTGACCGCCGTGCCCAGCCTGATGCGAGAGGTCTCCCGGGCCGCTGCGGCCAGCACCACCCACGGGTCGGCCGACGGCATGCCCCAGGCGAAGGCCAGGTGGTCCCACACGAGCAGGGCGTCCCATCCGGCGGCCTCGGCCTCCCGGGCCAAGGTCACCAGACGCGCCGGCTCCGCGAGGTCACCGAGAATCGCGACGTCGATGCCATAGCGCATGCTTCCCATCCAAGCACCCGGCACCGACAGGATTCAGCGCGACACCTTGTCGAGGATCGCGGCCACCTCGGCGGCCCTGAACACGAAGCCCGCGTGCGAGGTGTCCAGGGTGTGCACGTCGTACGGGTTGCCGGGCGTCAGCGCGTCGGCCTCGGCGATCAGCCTGTCCTGCATGGCCACCGGGAGCGACCGGTCACCGGTGAGACGGATGTAGGAGCGGGCGATCGTGCCCCACGTGCCGGCGTCGGCGCGGGCGTCGGCCGTCATCACCGCGATCGACTCGTCCGGCTGCAGGATGTTGAGGAAGGCCCGGAACTGCTCGTCGGTGACGTCGGCCATGGTGGCCGCCTTGAGGTCGGCCAGCAGAGCCGGGTCGGCGGTGCGGTAGTTGGCCCGCCCGACGCCGAGCCGGGCCGGGTCGCCGACGTTGAACGCGGCCAGCGGCGCCGTCAGGTTGGCGGCGAACTCGGGCTCCCCCATGTACTCGATCGGGCTCGACCGCTCCACGCACGACCACGCGGAGATGTACACGAGCCGATCGACCAGGTCCGGAACCGTGTTGCCGACCCCGGTGATGGTCGTGCCGCCGAGGCTGGCGCCCACCAGCACCACCGGACCGTGCCCGGCCACCCGGCGGACGACGCCGACGACCTGGTCGACGTTGTCCTGGAGGGTGACGCCGGCCAGCGTCGACGGCTCGGCCGCCCATGCGTCGAGGTCCTGCGGGGCCTGGTAGGCGACCGGATACTGCGCGTCGAGGCCGTGGCCGGGCAGATCGACGGCGAGGCTGCGGTGCCCCAGCAACGCCAGCTCACGCTGGACGGAGGTCCACATGAACGAGCTGGACCCCGAGCCGTGGACCAGCACGAAGGTGGGAATCGATGGCATGGAGAAATCAGTCCAATCGTGAAGCCGCTGACGACAACGATGGTGGCCCTATCGTGCAAACATGACCAACGATTTCCGCCTCGTGCGCATCACCTCCGCCAACATCGACACCGCCATAGCCGTGAAAGTCCGCCCCGACCAGGAGCGTTTCGTCTCGGCCGTGGTCAAGTCGCTGGCGGAGGCGTACGTCTACCCGGATGTCGCCTGGCCGCGCCTCATCCTCGACGGCGATCAGCCCGTGGGCTTCCTCATGGCCTTCCTCGACATCGACTGGAACGGCAAGGGCGTCGACTTCCGGTCCGGCCTGTGGCGCCTGAACGTCACGCCGGAGGCGCAGGGACGCGGCGTCGGCAGCTTCGCCGTCGCCTCGGTGGCCGCCGAGATCAGGCGGCGCGGCGGCGCCAAGATGTACGTCACCTGGGAGCCGGCCGAGGACGGGCCGGAGAACTTCTACCGGAAGCTCGGGTTCGAGCTCACGGGAGAGCAGAGCGACGGCGAGACGGTCGGCGTGCTGGATCTGACCATCTCCGGGTGAATCCGGCACTTGTCCGTGCCATCGGCACCCGCGACCATGGGCAAGTGGATCTGTACCGCGACCCGTACCCGATCTATGCCGAGGCTCGGCGCACCCGCGGGCTCACGTTCGTGCCGGAGCTGGACGCCTGGCTGGTCAGCAGGCGGGAGGACGTCCGGGAGGTGCTCGGCAAGCCGGAGCTCTTCTCGTCGGCGGGCGCGCTGCGTCCCGACCGCCTTCCCGGGAAGGCCGCGCTCTCGGAGCTGGTCAAGGGGGTCGGCGGCGTGCAGGCGGTGCTGAGCGCCGACGGGGAGGCGCACCGGCGGCTGCGCCGGCCGCTCACCAGGGGGTTGTCGCCGGCCCGGGTAGCCGCCGTGCTGCCGTACGTGACCGAGCGGGCCGAGGCGCTGGCCGCGTCCTTCGCGGGGGACGGCGAGGTCGAGTGGATGGCGGCCTACGCCGGGCCGCTGCCCGCGGCCGTGATCGGGCACGTGATCGGGCTCGACCCGGCCGACACCCCCGGCGCGATCCGGGGCGCCCAGCGGGCGGAGGAGCTCCTGTTCACAGAGCTGGACGAAGCGGGGCAGGTCGCCGCCGCCAAGGAGATCGTGGCGCTGCAGCACCTGCTCGACGGCTATGCGCGGGCCCGGCGGCGCGAACCGCGTGACGACGTGTTCACCGAGATGGTCAGGGAGCTGGCGCCGGGATCCGGCGACCTGACCCTCGACCAGCGCAAGGAGATCGTCTCCAACATCCAGAACCTGCTGCTCGCCGGCCACCTCACCACGACCGCGCTGCTCGGCACTGTGGTGCTGCACCTGCTGCGCGACCGCCGCCAGTGGGAGCTGCTCCGCGAGCGGCCCGAGCTGGTGCCGGTCGCCGTCGAGGAGGCGGCCCGGTTCGAGGCTCCCGTGCAGGGCTTTCGCCGTACGGTCACCGCCGGGGTGACGCTGGGCGGCACCGAGCTGCGCAAGGACGACGTCGTGTTCGTCTCGTACGCCTCGGCGGGGCGTGACGCGGACCCCGGCGCGCGGCCGGACGTGTTCGACATCGGCCGGACGCCGCTGCGCAGCCTGTCCTTCGGCCACGGTCCGCACGGCTGTCCCGGCTCACAGCTCGCCAAGGAGCAGGTACGGGTCACGCTGGAGATCCTGATGCGTGAGTTCCCCGGGCTGCGGCTGGCCCGTGCGGAGGTTTCCATGGCGCCCACGCTCATCCACCGCTCGCCCGAGGCGCTGCACCTCACCTGGTGACGGCGGGGTCGTCCTCGCGGGAGTAGACCTGGGGCGGTCTCGGCATAGACCCAGGTCGCTAAAGGTGGACCCGGGCAATACGTAGGCTGTGCCCGTGCACGAGCGTGCGGACCACCAGCCGCCTCTGACCCGCGAGGGCGTCGCACTGCGTTATCTGTGCGCCGTCCTGCCGATGCTGTTCTACGGCGCCACCCTGGTCTGGGTGACCGTCCAGCATCCCGGTCGGCTGCCGTCCGTGCTCGTCGACGCCGGGCTGGGGGTGGCCGGGCTGGTGCTGATGCGGTGGCGGCGCCGGTGGCCGTGGCCCATCGCGCTGGCCACCGCGCTGCTGACCGCCTTCTCCACCGTGGCGACCGGCCCCGCCCAGGTGGCGTACGTGTCCCTGTGCACGCATCGCCGATGGCGCGAGATCGTCCCGGTGGCGAGCGTGTCCTGGCTGTGCCTGGCGGTGGGGGCGTCCTGGAGCGGCATCAACCAGGCGACCGCCGTCACGCTGGTCACCGGCACCTTCATCCTCGGCGGCCTGACCGTGTTCGGCCTCTACCTGCGCAGCCGCCGCGACCTGGAGGCCTCGCTGCGGGAGGCGGATCTGAGCGCCGAACGGGAGCAGCCGCACCGCATCGAGCAGGCCAAGCTGGCCGAACGAGTCAAGATCGCCCAGGAGATGCACGACGTGCTGGCGCACCGCATCTCCCTGCTGACCATGCTCGCCGGCGGCCTGGCCTACCGCACCGACCTCACCCCCGAGGAGACCCGCAGGACCGCGCTGGCCATCCAGGAAAACGCGCACCAGTCGATGAACGAGCTGCGCGCCGTCCTCGGCACACTGCGCCGCGACGGCGCCCTGGAGGCTCCGCAGCCGACGCTCGCCCAGGTCGAGGCCCTGATCGCCGAGGTGCGCTCGGCAGGCCAGCGGGTCGACGTGGACGACACCATCGAGCGGCGTGACCTGCTGCCCGCCCAGACCGGGCGGCACGCGTACCGCATCGTGCAGGAGGCGCTCACCAACGCCCGCAAGCACGCGCCGGCCGGCCGGGTGACCGCCGAGCTGAGCGGCCGCCCCGGTGCCGGCCTCCGCATCACGGTGAGCAACCCGGCGCCGCCCGCGACGGCCGGCCCGCCGCCACCGGATGATCCGGCCGTTCCCGGGCACGCGCCGCCCCACCCGGTGAAGCCGCAGCGGGAGCGGCTCGGGCTCGTGGGGCTGGCCGAGCGGGCGCGGATGGCCGGCGGCACAATCACCCACACCGTCCGCGACGGACGGTTCATCCTCGACGCCCACCTGCCCTGGGAGGCTTGACGTCATGACCGCGGCGGGAGGTTCGGCACCGTGACCCGGCTGGTGATCGTGGACGACGACGCGATGGTGCGCACCGGGCTCCGCCTCATCCTGGGCGGCGAGCCCGACTTCGAGCTCGTCGGCGAGGCCGCGGACGGCCGCCAGGCCATGGACGTGATCCGCGAGCTCACGCCGGACGTGGTGCTGATGGACATCCGGATGCCCGTTCAGGACGGGCTGGTCACCACCGAGCTGCTGCTGGGGCGGCCGGATCCGCCCCGGATCCTCGTGCTGACCACGTTCGACGCCGACGACATGGTGCTGCGGGCGTTGCGGCTCGGCGCCCGCGGCTTCCTGCTCAAGGACACGCCGCCGCCGAAGATGATCGAGGCCGTCCGGGCCGTGGCGCGCGGGGAGCCGGTGCTGTCGCCGAGCGTGGCCCAGCAGGTCATCGCCGCCGCCACGGCCCGGCACGAGCCTCGGCGGGCCGAAGCTCTGGAGGAGCTGGCCCGGCTCACCGAGCGCGAGCGCGAAGTCGCCGTCGAGGTGGCCAGGGGCGCATCCAACGCCGAGATCGGCGAACGCCTCTACATGAGCGTCGCGACCGTCAAGGCCAACGTCACGCGGATCTTCGCCAAGCTCGGCACCGACAACCGCGTCCTCGTCGCCATGAAGGTCCGCGACGCCGGCCTCCTGTGACCCGGCCGCGAGCCGGGCGTCGCTAGCCGGGGCCGTCCCGCAGGGCGTTCAGCCAGGCGATCAGGCGGCTGCCTTGGCTGGTCATGACCTCGGGGTCGCGCAGGGCGTTGGCCAGCAGGGACATGCCCTGGTAGGCGCCCACCAGGGTCAGGGCGAGCCCGGGAGGGTCGGGCAGGCCGAGTTCGCCGAACTGGCGTTCCACCCAGTTCAGCAGCAGCCGGATGACCCTGCCCGCCTCGGCGTCCAGGCCGCCGTCGTCGCGCTTGTCCAGCTCGGCGGCCAGGGTGCCGGTCGGGCAGCCGTAGCGGGCGGCGACGTCGCGCTGGCTCACCCACGCCTCGACGAGCCGCGTGAGCCGTTCGCGCGGGTCGGGAAGCTGGTCCAGCTCGGCCGTGAGCAGCTCCAGCTGGTGGGCGTGCTCGGAAAGGGCGGCCGCGACCAGCTCGTCCTTGGTCTTGAAGTAGTAGTAGACGTTGCCCACCGGGACGTCGGCGGCACGGGCGATGTCCGCGATGGTGGTGCGCTCGGCCCCCTGCTGGTGCACGACCCGGGCGGCGGCGGCCGTCAGTCGTCGCCGCTTGGCGGACGCGGCCCTCCCGCGGGCCCCCTTCAAGTCAGTCACCTGACTGACTATATGCCTGTCACCGGCGGGGAATGTCGGCGGTGGCCTGTTGAATGGGCGCCATGGACGGCAACGGTGACAGGCGAGGGATGTTCTGGGACGTCATGGCGGGCAAGGCGCCGCCGCCGCCGGCCGCCGCGGTCCTGGGCTGGGAGCTCCTCAAGGTTGACCCGGAGGCGGGCACGATCGAGGTGGCGTTCCAGGCGCGCGAGCAGTTCGCCAACCCGGTCGGGGTGATCCAGGGCGGCTTCCTGGCGGCCATGCTCGACGACACGCTGGGGCCTGCCCTGGTCGCGACGCTGCCGGAGGGGCAGTTCGCGCCGACGCTGGAGCTCCATGTGCAGTTCCTCCGCCCAGCGCACCCCGGCCGGCTCGTGGGGCGTGGCCGGGTCGTCAAGCGCGGCAGGGACATCGCGTTCCTGGCCGGCGAGCTCGCCGGCCCCGACGGCGAGCTGGTGGCGACGGCGACCGCGACCACCCAGATCAAGAGCGTGTAGTCACTCGCCGGTCGCCCCGTCGATGCGCTCGCGCAGCAGGTCCGCGTGGCCGTTGTGCCGCGCGTACTCCTCGATCAGGTGCAGGAACACCCAGCGCAGGCTCATCTCCTGCTGCCGGTGCTCGTGGTGGAACGTCTCGTCCAGGTCGTGACCGGCGGCGGCCTGACGGGCCAGCTCGACCTCTCGCATGTACGTGGCGTAGTCCGCCTCGGCGTCGGCCGGGTCGACGTCCTGGAAGTCGCCGTCCGGGTTGTTCTCCATGTCGCAGTAGAGGAATTCGAGTCGCTCCCGGCCGAACCTGCGCCTGAACCAGGAGCGTTCCACCTCGGCCATGTGCCGCAGCAGGCCGAGCAGCGACATGGACGACGGTTCGGCGCTGCGCAGGACGAGCTGATCAGGGGTCAGCCCGGCGCATTTGAGCGCCAGGGTCTGCCGGTGGTGGTCGAGGAACGCCTCCAGGAGGACGCGTTCGCCGCCGGTGGGCGGGGTGTCGGAGCGGCTGATCTGCGGTGCGGTCCAGTGCATTGCCCTATCGTGCCTCGTCCAGGTTCCGGGTGATGCGTTCGAGCAGGTCCATGAGCTGTTCGTACTCGTCCTGGGTGATGTCGCGGGTCATCTGTGCGCGGATGTCCTGGACGCGGTCGCTGATGGCGGCGTGTGCCGTACGTCCCTCCGGGGTCAGCGTGTGGGAGCCGGTGGCGTCGCCGGCGATCCACCCGCGTGCGGCCAGGTCGGCGAGCACGCCGGGAGCCGTGTCACCCGGCCGCCAGAACGGCTCGAGCGCCAGGTGGAGCTCTTCGGCGCCGGTGGGGGCGCGGCTGATCACGTTGAGCGCCTGCCATTGGCGGCGGTTCAGGCCGGCCTCGGTGAAAGCCCGCTCGAAGGTGGTTTCGATCAGGTGGTCCAGCCGCTTCAGGCGGGATCCGATCATCATCGATTGCCTTCCTTGTCTTTGGACAACTACTTGTACGATGACATGTATCATGGCGGTATGGACGCTGTCGAGCAGGTTGAGCAGGCCATGGTGGCCATCCGCCGGAGGCAGAGCAGGCGGGCGGTGGCCCGGCTCGGCGGGGTGACGGGCCAGGCGTTCGACGTCCTCGACGTGATCGACGGCGCCGGACCGGCCACGGTCGGTTCTGTGGCGGGCTCGGCCACGGTGGGTTCTGTGGCGGGCTCGGCCACGGTTGGTTCTGTGGCGCTGGCGCTCGGGGTGGACCAGCCGAGGGCCAGCAAGCTCGTGACCGCCGCGGTCGACGCCGGCTGGGTGTGCCGCCGGGCCGACCAGGCCGACGGGCGCCGGTCGGTCCTCGTGCTCACCGACGCGGGCCGCGACGCCGTCGAGCAGGCGCACCGGTCGCGCCGGGCGGTGTTCGCCGACGCGATGACCGCCTGGACTGATGAGGAACGTGGGGAATTCGCCCGGTTGCTGACCAGGTTTGTCGCAGGACTGCCCGACTGAAAGCCGGGCGTGGCGCGGTGGTCCGCTGGGACAATTCGAGCATGTACCGAACTCTGGTCAGTGCCACCCTCGGCACCGCCGCCCTGCTGACCGCCGTCCCGGCCGCCTCGGCCGCCACCCCTCCGGCCTCAGCGGCCTCAGCGGCCTCTGGACCGGCGGCCACGGCTGCAGCGGCCTCGGTTGACGCGGCCACCCGATCTCAAGTCGTGGCGCCGGTGTCCGGGGCTGCCGTCTATGCCTCGTACGCCCGGGGTTACACCGTGACCCGTTACGGCGGGCGGCCGGCGGTGCTGGGGAAGCCGGGGGAGAGCTCGCAGTTCGCGGCCTCGCCCGACGGGCGGAAGGTCGCCTGGATCACGTCCGGCGGGCGGCTTCAGGTGCGCGAAGGCGGGAAGACCCGCACCGTCGCCCGGGGCCTGCAGGGCAGCACCCCCTGCCTGTCGCCGGTCTGGTCGCCCGACTCCCGGCGGGTGGCGTACGTCGGGGCAGGTCAGAGCGAGGCGCTGCCGGTGCGCGTGGTCGGCGCGGACGGCACCGGCGCGCGGGTCCTCGGCAAGACCCGCGGCGTCTGCCACCTGGCCTGGTCGCCCGACGGGCGCTACCTCGCCGGCTATGCGGGGACCACCGAGGGCGTCTACCGGCTGGACGCCAGGACCGGCAAGTCGGCCAAGCTCAAGGGCATCACCCTCGCCAACCACGTGCAGAGCCTGTCACCAGGCGGGCGGTACGTGGTCGTCCATACCCTTCGTCCCACCGATCCGGGCGGCGACGGGGTGTGGCCGACGGCGTTCACCCCGTCGCTGGTCGACACGGTGACCGGCCGCCGCGTGCCGATCCAGGTCAAGGGCCGCCAGCTCGGCGCCTTCCACCTGCCTGACGGGCGCCTGGTGGTGAGGGTCGCGGGCCGCAGCGCCAACACGCTGGTCGTCCTGGACCGCAAGGGCCACCAGGTGCAACGCCTCACCGAGCCCGCTGCCGCCAAGAGCCAGGCCCTCCTGCGACCGCTCCGCTGACCCGAGCACACTCGTCCCTCTTGACCTGCTCGTGCCTGGTCAAGAGGGACGGGAGGCGTGCTGGTCGTGCGCTCGGCGGATCAGGGACATGAGCTTGTCGTCCTCCCGGAGCTTGGCGCGGAACTTCTCCGGGAGCCCGCGCAGGCGCTCCTCCTCGGCGACGAGCCTGCGGTAGGTGGCGTCGCGTTCGGCGGGTTCGAGATCGTCCTCCAGGAGTGCGGTGGCGCAGCGCCGGGCGCAGGAGGCGACGTTCTGGGCGCGCCCCCGGGTGCTGAGGAGCGAGGCGGCGATCGTGACGACGAGGACGCCGATGATCACCGACAACGACAGGCCGGTGCTGATCTCGGTGACGGGCACGGGCTCGCCGTCGTTGATGAACGGCACGTTGTTCTCGTGCAGGGCGTGCAGGACGAGCTTCACGCCGATGAACGCCAGCACCGCGGCCAGCCCGAAGGAGAGGTAGATGAGCCGGTCCAGCAGCTCGTCGATGAGGAAGTAGAGCTGGCGCAGTCCCAGCAGCGAGAACGCGGTGGCGGTGAAGACCAGGTAGACGTTCTGGGTGAGGCCGAAGATGGCCGGGATCGAGTCCAGCGCGAACAGCAGATCGGTGCCGGCGATGGCGACCATGACGAGCAGCATCGGCGTGAGCACGCGTTTGCCGTCGACGACCGTGGTCAGCTTGTCGCCGTCGTAGTGCTCGGAGGTGCGGAACAGCCTGCGGGCCAGGCGGCTCATGAGGTTGTCCGGCGAGTGGCTCTCCTGGCTCTCGGGCTTCAGCAGGTTGCCCGCGGTGATGAGCAGGATGAGCCCGAACAGGTAGAACACCCAGGCGAACGTGTTGATCAGCGCCGCGCCCACGAGGATGAACCCGGTGCGCGCGATCAGCGCGAACACGATGCCGAACAGCAGCACCTTCTGCTGGTCGGCGCGCGGCACGCGGAAGCCCGACATGATCACGAGGAAGACGAACAGGTTGTCGACCGAGAGCGCCTTCTCCGTCACGTAACCGGCGAAATACTCGGTCCCCATGTCGCCGCCGCCGAACATCCACACGCCGACGCCGAACAGGATGGCGATGCCGACGTAGGCCGCCGACCACACCGCGGCCTCGCGCAACGACGGGATGTGCGCCTTGCGTACGTGGAAGAAGAAGTCGAACAGCAGCAGGCCGACGATCCCGAGGACCGTCAGCCACCACACCAGGGACGGCACGTCCACCCGTGACCTCCATCGAGTCGCCGATCAGTGAGCAGTACCCAGGCGCGTAGACCTCAAGCGGTCGAACGGTAGACCTAGGACTACTGCCCTGACCTGCGGCGTCTCGATAACGTCGCAGATGTGTTGACGAGGACCGCGCTGGAGGCGCTCACCAGGCGGCCGGTCGCCTTCCTGACGTCGGCGTGGCCGTGGCGGTCACTGGCGTACCTGATGGCCGGTCAGCTGCCGGGGGTGATCGTGCTGTTCGCCGCGATCACCGGCGACCTGCTGCCGGCCACGCCGCGCCTGGTCGGCGGGGCGGTGGTCATGGTGGCCGCGCTGCCGCTGGTCGCGTGGCTGGAGCGCGAACGGCTGCGGCTGGTGGACGAGAAGCCGCTCGGGCAGGTGGCACGCGGCCGTCAGCTGGGGCTGGCCGTGCTCACGGTGCTGGCCCTGTGGTGGGTCGACCTGCTGATGATCCTCCTGACCGTCGTCGGGCCGGTGCTGCTGATCCTGACGCCGCTGGTGCAGCCGTCGGTGGCGCCGCCGGCCGGTGCGATCGCGAGCGTGGCCGGGGTGGTGCTGGTGCCGGTGGCGGCCTACACGATGACCGCGTGGGCCGGTGGCCGGGGCGCGATGGCGCGGGCGCTCATGGCGCCGCTCGGCAGCGAGCTCGACGAGGTGCTGCGGTCGCGCGCCCGGCTGGTTGACGCGTTCGAGCTGGAGCGCCGCCGGATCGAGCGCGATCTGCACGACGGCGCGCAGCAGCGGCTGGTGGCGCTGTCCATGAGCCTGGGCCTGGCCCGGCTCGACCTGCCCGACGACTCCTCGGTGAGCCGGCTGGTCGGGCAGGCGCAGCACGAGGCCAAGCAGGCGCTGGCCGAGCTGCGGGAGCTGATCCGAGGCGTGCATCCCGAGGTGCTGACCGGCCGCGGGCTGGCGGCGGCGGTGCGCGACGTGGCCGGCAGGTCGCCGGTGCCGGTCGAGGTGGTGATCGACCTGGATCGCAGGCTGTCCCCTGCCGTCGAGGTGACGGCCTATTACGTGGTGAGCGAGGCGCTGGCCAACGTCGCCAAGCACAGCGGCGCGTCCCGGGCCCGCGTCACCGGGCACGTCCGCGACGGCACCCTGGTGATCGAGGTGCGCGACGACGGCCGAGGCGGGGCCGATCCGGCCCGGGGGACCGGGCTCACCGGGCTGGCCGACCGGCTGGCCGTGGTTGACGGAAGACTGTCCGTGCGAAGCCCGGCCGGCGGGCCGACCCTGCTCAGAGTGGAGATTCCGTGCGCGTGGTGATCGCCGAAGACGCCGTCCTGCTGCGCGAGGGCCTGGCCGGGCTGCTCCAGCGGTTCGGCCACGAGGTCGTCGCCTCGGTGGGCGACGCCGAGGCGCTGGTCGAGGTCGCGCGCGAGCTGCGGCCCGACGCGGTGGTGACGGATGTACGGATGCCGCCCGGGTTCACCGACGAGGGGCTGCGGGCGGCGCTGGTGCTGCGGGCGGAGCGGCCCGAGCTGGCGGTGCTCGTGCTCAGCCAATACGTCGAGCAGACCTATGCCGCGGAGCTGCTCGACTCGGGGCGCGGTGCGGGCATCGGCTATCTGCTGAAAGATCGCGTCGGTGATGTGCGCGAGTTCGTCGACGCCCTGGTCAGGGTGGCGGGGGGCGGCACGGTCGTCGACCCCGAGGTGGTGCGGCAGTTGCTGCGGCGGCGGCGCGACCCGCTGGAGCGGCTCACGCCCAGGGAGCAGGAGGTGCTGGCGCTGATCGCCGAAGGGCGGGCCAACGCCTCGATCGCCCGTGAGCTGGTGGTCACCGAGGCGGCGGTGGCCAAGCACATCGCCAACATCTTCGCCAAACTCGACCTGCCGCCCGCCGCCGACGGCCATCGCCGGGTGCTCGCCGTGCTGGCCTACCTACGAAGCTGACCACCGACCCGCCGCTCGGGGCTGATCGCGCCAGGCAGGCCGGGCTGGTCGGGGTGGGCGGGC
>NZ_LAVL01000139.1 GCF_001083785.1 Nonomuraea sp. SBT364 | reverse complement strand
GGGGAGGGGGGAGCACCTGGGGGGCGTTCCTGGACTCCACGCTCGACCGGGTCGCCGACGCGGCGATCTTCGCCGGGCTGATCCTCTACTTCGTCTCCACCGGTGACGCCCTGATGGTGGCGGTGACGCTGTTCTGCCTGGTGGCGGGGGCGGTGGTCTCCTATGCGAAGGCGCGGGCCGAGGGGCTCGGGCTGACCTGCGACGTGGGGCTGGCCGAGCGGCCGGAGCGGCTGGTGGTCGCGCTGGTGGCGACCTGCTTCTCCGGGCTGGGGGTGCCCTACGTCCTGGCGGCCGGCATGTGGTTGCTCGCGGCGGCCAGTGCCGTCACCGTGGTACAGCGCGTGGTTCACGTCTACCGGCAGACGAGGGAGCGATGAGCGGCAAGCCGTCTTTCACCGATCGAGTCGTGGCCGCGGGTTTCGCGGCGGGCTGGACTTTGGTCCCGCTGCTGCCCGAAAGGCCCACGGCGGCGGTGTTCCGGTTCCTGGCCGACCGGGTGTGGAGCAGGGGCGGCCGGTCGGTGCGCCGGCTGGAGTCCAACCTGGCCAGGGTGACCGGGCTGGCCCCCGGCAGCCCGGAGCTGCGTGAGCTGACCAGGGCGGGGATGCGCTCCTACTTCCGCTACTTCCACGAGATCTTCCGGCTGCCGTCGATGTCGGCCGAGGAGATCGTGCGGCGCAGCCACACCGTCGGGGCCGAGCACGTGCACGACACGGTGGCGGCCGGGCGCGGCGTGGTGCTGGCGCTGCCGCACATGGGCAACTGGGACCAGGCGGGCGCCTGGCTGGTGGCCGTCGGCCACCCGTTCACCACGGTGGCCGAGCGGCTGCGGCCCGAGTCGCTGTTCCGCCGCTACGTGCGCTTCCGCGAGGGCCTCGGCATGGAGGTGCTGCCGCTCACCGGCGGCGACGGGCACAACTTCGGCACGCTGGCCACCCGGGTGCGCAAGGGCGGCGTGGTGTGCCTGCCGGCCGAGCGTGACCTGACCAAGAGCGGTGTCGAGGTGGAGTTCTTCGGCGCGACGACGAAGATGCCGGCCGGGCCGCCGTTGCTGGCGGTGCAGACGGGCGCCGCGCTGCTGCCGGCGATCTTGTCGTTCGAGGGCGACGACTGGCGCATCCACATCCACGAGGAGATCCCGGTCCCGGCCGAGGGCGGCCGCAAGGAGAAGGTGGCGGCCGTGGCGCAGAGCCTGGCCGAGGTGTTCGAGAAAGGCATCGCCGAGCATCCCGCGGACTGGCACATGCTGCAGCGGCTCTGGCTGGAGGACTTGCGACCATGAAGGCCGGCATGAAGGTCGGTATCGTATGCCCCTATTCGTGGGACGTGCCGGGCGGGGTCAAGCAGCACGTCGACGACCTGACGCAGGCGCTGATGGCGCAGGGGCACGAGGTCTCGGTGATCGCGCCGGCCAGCGACGACGACGAGCTGCCGCCGTACGTGACGGGCGCCGGCCGGGCCGTGCCGGTGCCCTACAACGGGTCGGTGGCCCGGATGTCGTTCGGGTTCATCTCGGCGGCGCGGGTGCGGCGCTGGGTGCGCACCGGCGGCTTCGACGTGCTGCACATCCACGAGCCGCTGATCCCCAGCCTGGGCGTGCTGGCCTGCTGGGCGGCCAAGGGGCCGATCGTGGCGACCTTCCACGCCTCCTTCACCCGCTCGCGGGCCATCGCGGTGGCCGAGCCGCTGCTGCGCAGCGCGCTGGAGAAGCTGAGCGGGCGCATCGCGGTCTCCGACGCGGCCCGCAAGAGCTTGGTGGAGCAGTTCGGCGGCGACACGGTGCTGATCCCCAACGGGGTGACGGTCGGCCGCTACACCGAGGCCGAGCCGCTCGACGGGTGGGGGCCCGACGGGTCGACGATCGGGTTCCTGGGCCGGATGGACGAGGAGCGCAAGGGGCTGCCGATCCTGCTGGAGGCGTTCAAGCTGCTGGCGGCCGAGCGGCCGGACCTCAAGCTGCTGATCGCCGGGCCGGGCGACGCCAAGGACGTCTACGACAAGGTGCCGAAGGCGTTCCGCGACCGGGTGACGGTGCTGGGCATGGTGAGCGAGGCCAACAAGATCCGCGCCTACCATTCGGTCGACGTCTTCTGCGCGCCCAACACGCGTGGCGAGAGCTTCGGGATCGTGCTGGCGGAGGCGATGGCGTCCGGGGCGACGGTGCTGGCCAGCGACATCCCGGCGTTCCGGCGGGTGCTCGGCGAGGGGCAGGCGGGCGCGCTGTTCGCCAACGGCGACCCGGCCTCGCTCGCGCGTGAGGCGGCCGCGCTGCTCGACGCGCCCGAGCGGCGCGCCAAGCTGGCGGAGGAGGCGCTGGTGGCGGTGATGAAGTACGACTGGTCGACGGTGGCGCGTGACGTCGTGCGGGTGTACGAGACGGTGACGGCCGGCGGGGCCGGCCGGGTGGAGGAAGACCTGTGACATCCACCATGATCGTGCTGATCGTGGGCATCGTCGTGGTGCTCACGGCCGTCTACATCTCCTGGCGGGCGGGGCGGCTGGACCGGCTGCACATCCGGCTGGAGCTGGCCCGTGAGGCGCTGGAGGCGGCGCTGGTGCGGCGGCGGGCGGTGGTGCTGGAGCTGGCCGGCTCCCGGCTGCTCGACCCGGCGACGTCGCTGGTGCTGGCGGCGGCGGCGCACGAGGCCAGGATGGCCGGGCCGGACGAGCGCGAGCACGCCGAGAGCGACCTGTCGCGCGCGCTGCGGGCGGCCGTGGACCAGGAGCGGTTCCGGGAGAAGCTGGCCGAGTCGCCCGGCGGCGAGGATCTGCTGGAGGAGCTCGACGCGGCCGTGGCCAAAGTGGTCTACTCGCGCAGCTTCTACAACAACGCGGTCGGGGTGACCCGGACGGCGCAGCGCCGCTGGCTGGCGCGCACGCTGCGGCTGGCGGGGCACACGGCGTACCCGGACTTCTTCGAGATCGACGACAATCCGCCGGCGGCCATGGCAACTGAATGACCCGATTTTGGGTAGACCGGTAAGCTTCCTTCCGTTTCAGGCAAGAGCGGAGGAGATTTCAGGTGCGGCTACCCCGGATGATCACGGTGACGCTGGCCGGAGCGGCCGTCCTTCTCCCTGCGGCGGCCTGCTCGTCGGAGGAGCCCGCGCCGGGCAACGTGCCGCAGGCGGCCACCTCGCAGGCGCCGGTCGAGGAGCAGCCGCCGGAGAAGCTGCACCCGTTCACGGGCATGCCGATGACGGGCTCCGTCAAGCCGGTGGTCGCGGTCAAGATCGAGAACACCGCGGCGGGCAAGCCGCAGATGGGGCTCAAGAGCGCCGACATCGTCTACATCGAGCAGGTCGAGGCCGGTCTGACCCGGCTCATGGCGATCTTCTCCTCCAAGATCCCGCCCAAGGTCGGCCCGGTGCGCAGCGCCCGCATCTCCGACCTGCACATCGCGCCGATGTTCGGCAAGCCCGCGTTCGCCTATTCGGGCGCGCAGACCAAGATGCTGCCGTTCATCGCGGAGGCGTCCCTGTTCGACGTCTCCGACAGCCGGGTGCCGGGCGCGTACTTCCGCCAGCCCGGCCGCTACGCTCCCTACAACCTGTTCGCCCACACCAAGAAGCTGCTGGCCGGGGCGCCGAAGGCGAGCAAGGCCAAGGACGTCGGCTTCACCTTCGGCGACCCGCCGGCCGAGGGCGGCGTCGAGCGCAAGTCGTACTCGGTCAAGTGGCCGGCCGCCCGCTTCACCTTCGCCTGGTCCGAGGGCAAGAAACAGTGGCTGATCTGGCAGGACGGCAAGAAGGACATGGCGGCCGAGGGCGGCCAGCTCGGCGCCCCGACGATCGTCATCCAGTACACCAAGACCGAACGCTCGCAGTTCCACGACAGCAACCAGAGCTACACGCCGCTGGTGCACACCACCGGCAAGGGCTCGGCGATCGTGCTGCGGGACGGCATGGCGTACAAGGCGAAGTGGGAGCGGGAATCGGAGGACGGCGGCACGACGTTCACCACTCAGAGCGGCGAGCCGATGAACTTCGCGCCCGGGCAGGTCTGGGTGGCGCTCGCCAGCCGCAAGCCCGTGACGCCTTGACGTACAAAAGTCCCCGCCGAAGCTGACATCGTGGCAGGCGGGGAAGCGCCACATCAGGACCTACCATGGGTTTGATAACTTACCGTTGCCCCCCAGAGCCTCGTGAGGATGACCGTGTCCAGCAGCACGCCCGAAGCCCAGAACACCGCCGGACCCGCGACCGGCACCGCCCGTGTGAAGCGCGGCATGGCCGAGATGCTCAAGGGTGGCGTCATCATGGACGTCGTCACCCCTGAGCAGGCCAAGATCGCCGAAGACGCCGGAGCGGTCGCCGTGATGGCCCTGGAGCGGGTGCCCGCCGACATCCGCGCGCAGGGTGGCGTGTCCCGGATGAGCGACCCCGACATGATCGACGGCATCATCGCGGCCGTGTCGATCCCCGTCATGGCCAAGGCCCGCATCGGCCACTTCACCGAGGCCCGCGTGCTGCAGGCGCTCGGTGTCGACTACGTCGACGAGTCCGAGGTGCTCACCCCGGCCGACTACGCCAACCACATCGACAAGTGGCAGTTCACCGTGCCGTTCGTGTGCGGCGCGACCAACCTGGGTGAGGCCCTGCGCCGCATCACCGAGGGCGCGGCCATGATCCGCTCCAAGGGCGAGGCCGGCACCGGCGACGTGTCCAACGCCGTCACCCACATGCGCACCATCCGCGGCGAGCTCAAGCGCCTGAGCTCGCTGCCCGAGGACGAGCTGTACGTCGCGGCCAAGGAGCTGCAGGCCCCGTACGAGCTGGTCGCGGAGGTGGCCAGGGCGGGCAAGCTGCCGGTCGTGCTGTTCACCGCCGGCGGCATCGCCACCCCGGCCGACGCGGCCATGATGATGCAGCTGGGCGCCGAGGGCGTGTTCGTCGGCTCGGGCATCTTCAAGTCGGGCGACCCAGCCAAGCGTGCCGCGGCGATCGTCAAGGCGACCACGTTCTACGATGACCCGGACGTCATCGCCAAGGTGTCGCGCGGGCTGGGCGAGGCCATGGTGGGCATCAACGTGGACGACATCCCGCAGCCGCACCGGCTCGCCGAGCGCGGCTGGTAGGCGAAAACTTCCGTAAAAGGCGGCATCCGCGAAGGATGTCGCCTTTTACGTGTTGCATGGAGTTCACTCCCGAGTCACGATCTTGAGTCAGGCTACGCTCGTCCCCGGCCTTGATCGTCTCAAGGAGCAGCCATGCCCGAGCTCAACCGTCGCCACTTCCTCGTCACCGGCCTCGCGGCCGGCGCCGCGGCGGCCGTTCCCGCCGGCGCCGCCCACGCCGAGCCCGACCCCGCCCCCGACCCCGCAGCCGAGACCGCCCAGAGCCTCGCCTCACGCGGCCTGCGCGCCGACCCCTTCACCCTGGGCGTCGCCTCCGGCGATCCCGACCACGACGGCTTCGTGCTGTGGACCCGGCTGGCCCAGGAGCCGCTGGCCGAGGACGGCATGGGCGGCATGCCGCAGCGCCCGTTCCCGGTGCTGTGGCAGGTGTACGCCGACGAGCGCTGCCGCCGCCTGGTGCGCGCCGGCGTGGCCGTCGCCGCCCCCGAGTGGGGCCACAGCGTGCACGTCGAGGTGGGCCACCTCAGCTCCGGCCGCGAGTACTGGTACCGCTTCCGCGTCGGCCCGTACGTCTCCCAGGTCGGCCGCGCGCTCACCGCGCCGCACCCGCTGTCGTACGGCGGCGCGCTCACCATGGCGTTCGCCTCCTGCGCCCAGTTCGAGCACGGCTACTTCACCTCCTACCGCCGCATGGCCGAGGACCGCCCGGACATCGTCCTGCACCTGGGCGACTACCAGTACGAGTACAAGCGGGAGACGTACAACAGCCCCGGCGGCAACGTCCGCCACCACGAGGGCCCCGAGACCGAGACGCTGGCCGGATATCGCCAGCGCCACGCCCAGTACAAGGCCGACCCCGACCTGCAGGCCGCGCACGCCGCCTCGCCGTGGCTGGTGGTGTGGGACGACCACGAACTGGACAACAACTGGGCCGACGAGGTCGCGGAGAAGCCGGAGATCCCGCAGCCGGGCTTCCTGTCCAGGCGTGAGGCGGCCTTCCGGGCCTACTACGAGAACATGCCGCTGCGCCGCGCCTCCGTGCCGCGCGGCATCGACATGCAGCTCTACCGGCGCGTCCGGTGGGGCCGGATGGCCACCTTCCACATGCTCGACACCCGCCAGTACCGCGACGACCAGGGCTGCGGCGACGGCTACCGTGACTGCCCGGCCGCCGTCGACCCGGCCAGGTCCATCACCGGGGCCGAGCAGGAGGCGTGGCTGCTCGACGGCTTCCGCCACTCGCGCGCCCAGTGGGACATCCTCGGCCAGCAGGTGTTCTTCGCCCAGCGTGACAACAACGCCGGCCCCGCCAAGATCACCAGCCAGGACGCCTGGGACGGCTACGTGGCCTCGCGCCGCCGCATCACGCAGGGCTGGATCGACGCCGGGGTGCGCAACCCGGTGGTGCTGACCGGTGACGTGCACGCGCACTGGGCCAGCGACCTCAAGCTCGACTACGACGACCCCACCGGCCCGTCGGTCGGCTCGGAGCTGGTGGCCAGCTCGATCTCGACGGGCGGCGACGGCGCCGACTCCGACCCGGCGACCCACCCGTTCCTGAAGATCAACCCGCATCTGAAGTTCTACAACAACCAGCGCGGCTACGTGCTGACGAAGATCGAGCGTGACCTGCTCACCGCCGACTTCAAGGTGCTCCCGCAGGTCCGCGAGGCCGGTTCGGAGGCGTACACCCGGGCCACGTACGTGGTCGAGGACCGGGTGCCGGGCGTGCAGCAGACCTACCTGCGCCCGCTCGACCCGGCGCTGCGCAGCCGCGCGATGACCGTCGAGGAGACGGTCCGCCTGGAGACCGAACGCCCGTAGACAGGGGCCCGTTTTGGCATACTTAGCCAGGCTAACTTAGACTGGCTAAGTATGACAGACGCCGAACTCGCACTCGCCGAGCAGGTCTCCACGGTCCTTCGCCACCTGGTCCTGCTCCTGAGGCGCAGCGCCGCCGGCCAGCCGGTCACCAGCCAGCAGTACGCCGTGCTCGGCTCGCTGGAGGCCGGCCCGCGCCGCATGACGGAGCTGGCCGAGGAGCACGCCGTGCAGCTGCCGACCATGAGCGTGCAGATCAACCGGCTGGAGGAGGCCGGCCTCGTGGCCCGGGGCGCCGATCCCGCCGACGCGCGCGTCAGGACCGTCGAGCTCACCGGCGAGGGCCGCGACCGGCTGCTCGCCGTACGCCGCGCCAGGATCGCCGCCATCGCCGGCGAACTGGCCGAGCTCACCGGCGACGAGCGCGACACGCTCGCGGCAGCCCTCCCGGTGCTCGCGAAGTTCGGCAGGACCACCCTGTGAGGAGCATCAATTGTCCGGCGGAATCCTCCGCCAGCCGATGTCCGTGTGGGCCACCGCGTTCGCCGCGGTCGTCGCCTTCATGGGCATCGGCCTGGTCGACCCCATCCTGCCCGCCATCGCCCAGGGCCTCGACGCCACCCCGAGCCAGGTGTCGCTGCTGTTCACCAGCTACTTCCTGGTGACCGCCGTCGCCAT
The DNA here is from genome assembly GCF_001083785.1 of Nonomuraea sp. SBT364. GTDB lineage: Bacteria > Actinomycetota > Actinomycetes > Streptosporangiales > Streptosporangiaceae > Nonomuraea. The sequence goes on along the minus strand of NZ_LAVL01000139.1, from coordinate 14,272 downwards.
GCTGGTCACCGGCTGGGTCTCCAGCCGCATCGGCGGCAAGCGCACGCTGCTGGCCGGCCTCGCGCTGGTCGTCGTGTTCGCCGCCCTGGCCGGCACCTCCGGCAGCGTCGCCGAGCTCATCGGCTTCCGCGCCGGCTGGGGCCTGGGCAACGCGCTGTTCGTCGCCACCGCGCTCGCCGTCATCGTCGGCGCCGCCGCCGGCGGCGCCGAATCGGCGATCATCCTGTACGAGGCCGCGCTCGGCCTGGGCATCTCCCTCGGCCCGCTGGCCGGGGCGCTGCTCGGCGACTGGAACTGGCGGGCCCCGTTCTTCGGCACCGCCACCCTCATGGCCGCCGGGTTCGTGCTGATCCTGACCCTGCTCAGGACCACGCCCAAACCGGCCGTCAAGACCCCGCTGAGCGCCCCGCTGCGGGCCCTGGCCCACGGCGGCCTGTCCACCACCGCCTTCACCGCGCTGTTCTACAACTTCGCGTTCTTCACCGTGCTCGCCTTCACCCCGTTCATCCTCGGCATGAGCCCGTACGGCATCGGCGCGGTCTTCTTCGGCTGGGGCGTCTGCGTGGCGCTCGCCTCGGTGTTCGGCGCGCCGCCGCTGCGCCGCCGGCTCGGCCCCGTCAACGTGCTGCACCTGGCGCTCGCGGTGCTGGCCGTGTGCCAGATCGGCATCGCCGTCACCGCCGGGGCCGGGCTGCAGGGCGGTGTCGTCGCCTTCACCGTGCTGACGGGCGTCCCGATCGGGCTGAACAACACCGTCTTCACCGAATCGGCCATGGAGGTCTCCGACGCGCCCCGGCCCGTCGCCTCCGCCGGTTACAACTTCGTCCGCTGGATGGGCGGGGCGCTGGCCCCGTACGTCGCCACCAAGCTCGGCGAGGACCTCGGCGCCCCTGTCCCGTACCTGCTCGGAGCGCTGTGCTGCGGCGTCGGCATGGCCGTCCTGTTCACCCGCCGACACCACCTCGGCGCGCTCGCGCCCGCCATCGTGTAGGAAGATGTCCGGGGCCCGTGACGTTGAATGCGGTGTCGAATCCACCAGGCGGAAGGATGAACGTGCCCTCGATCGGTGTACTCGCTCTGCAAGGAGACGTGCGCGAGCACCTGCGCATGCTGCGGGAGGCAGGCGCGTCGGCCACCACCGTGCGCCGGCCCGCGGAGCTCGACGCCGTCGACGCGCTGGTCATCCCCGGCGGCGAGTCGACCACCATGTGGAAGCTCGCCGACACCTTCGACCTGCTCGAACCCCTGCGCCTGCGGATCAAGGCCGGCATGCCCGCCTACGGCTCCTGCGCCGGCATGATCATGCTGGCCGACCGCATCGAGGACGGCATCGCCGGTCAGCAGACCCTCGGCGGCATCGACATGGTCGTCCGGCGCAACGCCTTCGGCCGCCAGGTCGACTCCTTCGAGGCCGACCTCGACTTCGCGGGCGAGCCCGTGCACGCCGTCTTCATCCGCGCGCCGTGGGTCGAATCCGTCGGAACGGACGTCACAGTGCTGGGCAGGGCCGAGCCTGGGGATAGGATCGTCGCGGTCCGGCAAGGATCGCTGCTCGCGACCTCGTTCCACCCGGAGCTCACGGGTGACACGCGCGTGCACCGGTATTTCGTAGACATGGTTGTATCGACAGTGAGGGACTAGTAGCCGATGTCCGGCCACTCCAAATGGGCGACGACGAAGCACAAGAAGGCCGCACTCGACGCCAAGCGCGGCAAGCTGTTCGCCAAGCTCATCAAGAACATCGAGGTGGCGGCCAGGACCGGCGGCCCTGACCCGGACGCCAACCCGACGCTCTTCGACGCCATCTTCAAGGCGAAGAAGAACTCCGTGCCCAACGACAACATCGAACGGGCCCGCAAGCGCGGCGGCGGCCTGGAGGCGGGCGGCGCCGACTGGCAGACCATCATGTACGAGGGCTACGCGCCCGGCGGCGTCGCGGTGCTCATCGAGTGCCTCACCGACAACCGCAACCGCGCCGCCTCCGAGGTCCGCGTCGCGCTCACCCGCAACGGCGGCTCCCTGGCCGACCCCGGCTCGGTGTCCTACATGTTCAACCGCAAGGGCGTCGTGCTCGTCCCCAAGAACGACCTCGACGAGGACACCGTCCTCATGGCCGTCCTGGAGGCGGGCGCCGAGGAGGTCAACGACCTCGGCGACTCCTTCGAGGTCGTCTCCGAGGCCGGCGACCTCGTCCCGGTCCGCAAGGCGCTCCAGGAGGCCGGGATCGACTACGACTCGGCCGAGTCGAGCTTCCTGCCGACGATGAGCGTGCCCCTCGACGAGGACGGCGCCAAGAAGGTCTTCCGCCTCATCGACGCGCTGGAGGACAGCGACGACGTGCAGAACGTCTTCGCCAACTTCGACGTCTCCGACGAGGTCATGGAGAAGCTGGACGCCTGACGCGCCCCGCGGCCCCGTGCAGGGTCGCGGGCACACCGGACGCGCGGCCCGGCCGCCGTCCGGGGGGTGCGCGCGCCCTCGGTCAGGGCACTGTGACATTCGCCCTTCGCGTAGCCGCGTCGCGGCGAGTCGGCGTAGGGTCGAGCGTCGTGACCTCCCGCACCACTCCCTCACCGCCGCCCCGCGCGCTGGGCTGGCTGCTCCTCATGCCCGCCGTCATCGGCATGCTGATCACGCTGGTCCTGCCCACGGTGCAGACGATCGCCTTCAGCTTCGAGTCCGGCGGCCTGACGGGACCCACGGAGTTCGTCGGCCTGAAGAACTACGGCACCGCCCTCGACGCCGAAGGCCCGTTCTGGCCCGCCCTGGGCTTCACGCTGTCGATCACGATCATGCCGCTGCTGGTGGCGCTCGTGGTCGCCCCGCTCCTTGCGCTCGCGCTGGACCGGGCCGGAACGTGGCCCCGGCGCGCCGGGCGGGTGGCGCTGTCGCTGGCCCTCGTGACGTTCTCACCGGCGGCGGTGGCCGCGTCGTGGCTGCGCGGCCTCGACCCCGCGGCCGGCGGCCTGACCGCCATGGCGCGCGAGCTGGCCGAGCCCGGCACGGCGCCCGGGGCGTTCCGGCTGATCTTCGCGGCCGCCATGTTCGGCGTGGTGTGCGCGCTGGCCGTGATGGCGTTCCTGCCGGCGCTGCGCGGCGGCACCGTGACCGGCTCGATGCTCGTGGTGGGCGCCCTGGTCGCGCTCGCCGCCCTCGCCGCCGGGCTCCAGACGTTCACGATGAGCCTCGCGCTGACCCGCGGCGGGCCGCTGGACTCCACCCAGACGCTCGGCCTGCTCCAGTACACCTTCGCCTTCCAGACGATCAGGCTCGGCCTGGGGGCCTCCGTAGGCGCCGTCGTCGGGGTCGTCCTCGGCGTGCTGGGCATCCTCGCGGTGGTCCTCGCCGCGGCGAGGGCCACCGCGAGGATGCCCAGCACGCCGAGGACGACCCCGACGACGGCGCCTACGGAGGCCCCCAGGCCGAGCCTGATCGTCTGGAAGGCGAAGGTGTACTGGAGCAGGCCGAGCGTCTGGGTGGAGTCCAGCGGCCCGCCGCGGGTCAGCGCGAGGCTCATCGTGAACGTCTGGAGCCCGGCGGCGAGGGCGGCGAGCGCGACCAGGGCGCCCACCACGAGCATCGAGCCGGTCACGGTGCCGCCGCGCAGCGCCGGCAGGAACGCCATCACGGCCAGCGCGCACACCACGCCGAACATGGCGGCCGCGAAGATCAGCCGGAACGCCCCGGGCGCCGTGCCGGGCTCGGCCAGCTCGCGCGCCATGGCGGTCAGGCCGCCGGCCGCGGGGTCGAGGCCGCGCAGCCACGACGCGGCCACCGCCGCCGGTGAGAACGTCACGAGGGCCAGCGACAGCGCCACCCGCCCGGCGCGCCGGGGCCACGTTCCGGCCCGGTCCAGCGCGAGCGCAAGGAGCGGGGCGACCACGAGCGCCACCAGCAGCGGCATGATCGTGATCGACAGCGTGAAGCCCAGGGCGGGCCAGAACGGGCCTTCGGCGTCGAGGGCGGTGCCGTAGTTCTTCAGGCCGACGAACTCCGTGGGTCCCGTCAGGCCGCCGGACTCGAAGCTGAAGGCGATCGTCTGCACCGTGGGCAGGACCAGCGTGATCAGCATGCCGATGACGGCGGGCATGAGGAGCAGCCAGCCCAGCGCGCGGGGCGGCGGTGAGGGAGTGGTGCGGGAGGTCACGACGCTCGACCCTACGCCGACTCGCCGCGACGCGGCTACGCGAAGGGCGAATGTCACAGTGCCCTGACCGAGGGCGCGCGCACCCCCCGGACGGCGGCCGGGCCGCGCGTCCGGTGTGCCCGCGACCCTGCACGGGGCCGCGGGGCGCGTCAGGCGTCCAGCTTCTCCATGACCTCGTCGGAGACGTCGAAGTTGGCGAAGACGTTCTGCACGTCGTCGCTGTCCTCCAGCGCGTCGATGAGGCGGAAGACCTTCTTGGCGCCGTCCTCGTCGAGGGGCACGCTCATCGTCGGCAGGAAGCTCGACTCGGCCGAGTCGTAGTCGATCCCGGCCTCCTGGAGCGCCTTGCGGACCGGGACGAGGTCGCCGGCCTCGGAGACGACCTCGAAGGAGTCGCCGAGGTCGTTGACCTCCTCGGCGCCCGCCTCCAGGACGGCCATGAGGACGGTGTCCTCGTCGAGGTCGTTCTTGGGGACGAGCACGACGCCCTTGCGGTTGAACATGTAGGACACCGAGCCGGGGTCGGCCAGGGAGCCGCCGTTGCGGGTGAGCGCGACGCGGACCTCGGAGGCGGCGCGGTTGCGGTTGTCGGTGAGGCACTCGATGAGCACCGCGACGCCGCCGGGCGCGTAGCCCTCGTACATGATGGTCTGCCAGTCGGCGCCGCCCGCCTCCAGGCCGCCGCCGCGCTTGCGGGCCCGTTCGATGTTGTCGTTGGGCACGGAGTTCTTCTTCGCCTTGAAGATGGCGTCGAAGAGCGTCGGGTTGGCGTCCGGGTCAGGGCCGCCGGTCCTGGCCGCCACCTCGATGTTCTTGATGAGCTTGGCGAACAGCTTGCCGCGCTTGGCGTCGAGTGCGGCCTTCTTGTGCTTCGTCGTCGCCCATTTGGAGTGGCCGGACATCGGCTACTAGTCCCTCACTGTCGATACAACCATGTCTACGAAATACCGGTGCACGCGCGTGTCACCCGTGAGCTCCGGGTGGAACGAGGTCGCGAGCAGCGATCCTTGCCGGACCGCGACGATCCTATCCCCAGGCTCGGCCCTGCCCAGCACTGTGACGTCCGTTCCGACGGATTCGACCCACGGCGCGCGGATGAAGACGGCGTGCACGGGCTCGCCCGCGAAGTCGAGGTCGGCCTCGAAGGAGTCGACCTGGCGGCCGAAGGCGTTGCGCCGGACGACCATGTCGATGCCGCCGAGGGTCTGCTGACCGGCGATGCCGTCCTCGATGCGGTCGGCCAGCATGATCATGCCGGCGCAGGAGCCGTAGGCGGGCATGCCGGCCTTGATCCGCAGGCGCAGGGGTTCGAGCAGGTCGAAGGTGTCGGCGAGCTTCCACATGGTGGTCGACTCGCCGCCGGGGATGACCAGCGCGTCGACGGCGTCGAGCTCCGCGGGCCGGCGCACGGTGGTGGCCGACGCGCCTGCCTCCCGCAGCATGCGCAGGTGCTCGCGCACGTCTCCTTGCAGAGCGAGTACACCGATCGAGGGCACGTTCATCCTTCCGCCTGGTGGATTCGACACCGCATTCAACGTCACGGGCCCCGGACATCTTCCTACACGATGGCGGGCGCGAGCGCGCCGAGGTGGTGTCGGCGGGTGAACAGGACGGCCATGCCGACGCCGCAGCACAGCGCTCCGAGCAGGTACGGGACAGGGGCGCCGAGGTCCTCGCCGAGCTTGGTGGCGACGTACGGGGCCAGCGCCCCGCCCATCCAGCGGACGAAGTTGTAACCGGCGGAGGCGACGGGCCGGGGCGCGTCGGAGACCTCCATGGCCGATTCGGTGAAGACGGTGTTGTTCAGCCCGATCGGGACGCCCGTCAGCACGGTGAAGGCGACGACACCGCCCTGCAGCCCGGCCCCGGCGGTGACGGCGATGCCGATCTGGCACACGGCCAGCACCGCGAGCGCCAGGTGCAGCACGTTGACGGGGCCGAGCCGGCGGCGCAGCGGCGGCGCGCCGAACACCGAGGCGAGCGCCACGCAGACGCCCCAGCCGAAGAAGACCGCGCCGATGCCGTACGGGCTCATGCCGAGGATGAACGGGGTGAAGGCGAGCACGGTGAAGAACGCGAAGTTGTAGAACAGCGCGGTGAAGGCGGTGGTGGACAGGCCGCCGTGGGCCAGGGCCCGCAGCGGGGCGCTCAGCGGGGTCTTGACGGCCGGTTTGGGCGTGGTCCTGAGCAGGGTCAGGATCAGCACGAACCCGGCGGCCATGAGGGTGGCGGTGCCGAAGAACGGGGCCCGCCAGTTCCAGTCGCCGAGCAGCGCCCCGGCCAGCGGGCCGAGGGAGATGCCCAGGCCGAGCGCGGCCTCGTACAGGATGATCGCCGATTCGGCGCCGCCGGCGGCGGCGCCGACGATGACGGCGAGCGCGGTGGCGACGAACAGCGCGTTGCCCAGGCCCCAGCCGGCGCGGAAGCCGATGAGCTCGGCGACGCTGCCGGAGGTGCCGGCCAGGGCGGCGAACACGACGACCAGCGCGAGGCCGGCCAGCAGCGTGCGCTTGCCGCCGATGCGGCTGGAGACCCAGCCGGTGACCAGCATGGCGACGGCGGTCACCAGGAAGTAGCTGGTGAACAGCAGCGACACCTGGCTCGGGGTGGCGTCGAGGCCCTGGGCGATGGCGGGCAGGATGGGGTCGACCAGGCCGATGCCCATGAAGGCGACGACCGCGGCGAACGCGGTGGCCCACACGGACATCGGCTGGCGGAGGATTCCGCCGGACAATTGATGCTCCTCACAGGGTGGTCCTGCCGAACTTCGCGAGCACCGGGAGGGCTGCCGCGAGCGTGTCGCGCTCGTCGCCGGTGAGCTCGGCCAGTTCGCCGGCGATGGCGGCGATCCTGGCGCGGCGTACGGCGAGCAGCCGGTCGCGGCCCTCGCCGGTGAGCTCGACGGTCCTGACGCGCGCGTCGGCGGGATCGGCGCCCCGGGCCACGAGGCCGGCCTCCTCCAGCCGGTTGATCTGCACGCTCATGGTCGGCAGCTGCACGGCGTGCTCCTCGGCCAGCTCCGTCATGCGGCGCGGGCCGGCCTCCAGCGAGCCGAGCACGGCGTACTGCTGGCTGGTGACCGGCTGGCCGGCGGCGCTGCGCCTCAGGAGCAGGACCAGGTGGCGAAGGACCGTGGAGACCTGCTCGGCGAGTGCGAGTTCGGCGTCTGTCATACTTAGCCAGTCTAAGTTAGCCTGGCTAAGTATGCCAAAACGGGCCCCTGTCTACGGGCGTTCGGTCTCCAGGCGGACCGTCTCCTCGACGGTCATCGCGCGGCTGCGCAGCGCCGGGTCGAGCGGGCGCAGGTAGGTCTGCTGCACGCCCGGCACCCGGTCCTCGACCACGTACGTGGCCCGGGTGTACGCCTCCGAACCGGCCTCGCGGACCTGCGGGAGCACCTTGAAGTCGGCGGTGAGCAGGTCACGCTCGATCTTCGTCAGCACGTAGCCGCGCTGGTTGTTGTAGAACTTCAGATGCGGGTTGATCTTCAGGAACGGGTGGGTCGCCGGGTCGGAGTCGGCGCCGTCGCCGCCCGTCGAGATCGAGCTGGCCACCAGCTCCGAGCCGACCGACGGGCCGGTGGGGTCGTCGTAGTCGAGCTTGAGGTCGCTGGCCCAGTGCGCGTGCACGTCACCGGTCAGCACCACCGGGTTGCGCACCCCGGCGTCGATCCAGCCCTGCGTGATGCGGCGGCGCGAGGCCACGTAGCCGTCCCAGGCGTCCTGGCTGGTGATCTTGGCGGGGCCGGCGTTGTTGTCACGCTGGGCGAAGAACACCTGCTGGCCGAGGATGTCCCACTGGGCGCGCGAGTGGCGGAAGCCGTCGAGCAGCCACGCCTCCTGCTCGGCCCCGGTGATGGACCTGGCCGGGTCGACGGCGGCCGGGCAGTCACGGTAGCCGTCGCCGCAGCCCTGGTCGTCGCGGTACTGGCGGGTGTCGAGCATGTGGAAGGTGGCCATCCGGCCCCACCGGACGCGCCGGTAGAGCTGCATGTCGATGCCGCGCGGCACGGAGGCGCGGCGCAGCGGCATGTTCTCGTAGTAGGCCCGGAAGGCCGCCTCACGCCTGGACAGGAAGCCCGGCTGCGGGATCTCCGGCTTCTCCGCGACCTCGTCGGCCCAGTTGTTGTCCAGTTCGTGGTCGTCCCACACCACCAGCCACGGCGAGGCGGCGTGCGCGGCCTGCAGGTCGGGGTCGGCCTTGTACTGGGCGTGGCGCTGGCGATATCCGGCCAGCGTCTCGGTCTCGGGGCCCTCGTGGTGGCGGACGTTGCCGCCGGGGCTGTTGTACGTCTCCCGCTTGTACTCGTACTGGTAGTCGCCCAGGTGCAGGACGATGTCCGGGCGGTCCTCGGCCATGCGGCGGTAGGAGGTGAAGTAGCCGTGCTCGAACTGGGCGCAGGAGGCGAACGCCATGGTGAGCGCGCCGCCGTACGACAGCGGGTGCGGCGCGGTGAGCGCGCGGCCGACCTGGGAGACGTACGGGCCGACGCGGAAGCGGTACCAGTACTCGCGGCCGGAGCTGAGGTGGCCCACCTCGACGTGCACGCTGTGGCCCCACTCGGGGGCGGCGACGGCCACGCCGGCGCGCACCAGGCGGCGGCAGCGCTCGTCGGCGTACACCTGCCACAGCACCGGGAACGGGCGCTGCGGCATGCCGCCCATGCCGTCCTCGGCCAGCGGCTCCTGGGCCAGCCGGGTCCACAGCACGAAGCCGTCGTGGTCGGGATCGCCGGAGGCGACGCCCAGGGTGAAGGGGTCGGCGCGCAGGCCGCGTGAGGCGAGGCTCTGGGCGGTCTCGGCTGCGGGGTCGGGGGCGGGGTCGGGCTCGGCGTGGGCGGCGCCGGCGGGAACGGCCGCCGCGGCGCCGGCCGCGAGGCCGGTGACGAGGAAGTGGCGACGGTTGAGCTCGGGCATGGCTGCTCCTTGAGACGATCAAGGCCGGGGACGAGCGTAGCCTGACTCAAGATCGTGACTCGGGAGTGAACTCCATGCAACACGTAAAAGGCGACATCCTTCGCGGATGCCGCCTTTTACGGAAGTTTTCGCCTACCAGCCGCGCTCGGCGAGCCGGTGCGGCTGCGGGATGTCGTCCACGTTGATGCCCACCATGGCCTCGCCCAGCCCGCGCGACACCTTGGCGATGACGTCCGGGTCATCGTAGAACGTGGTCGCCTTGACGATCGCCGCGGCACGCTTGGCTGGGTCGCCCGACTTGAAGATGCCCGAGCCGACGAACACGCCCTCGGCGCCCAGCTGCATCATCATGGCCGCGTCGGCCGGGGTGGCGATGCCGCCGGCGGTGAACAGCACGACCGGCAGCTTGCCCGCCCTGGCCACCTCCGCGACCAGCTCGTACGGGGCCTGCAGCTCCTTGGCCGCGACGTACAGCTCGTCCTCGGGCAGCGAGCTCAGGCGCTTGAGCTCGCCGCGGATGGTGCGCATGTGGGTGACGGCGTTGGACACGTCGCCGGTGCCGGCCTCGCCCTTGGAGCGGATCATGGCCGCGCCCTCGGTGATGCGGCGCAGGGCCTCACCCAGGTTGGTCGCGCCGCACACGAACGGCACGGTGAACTGCCACTTGTCGATGTGGTTGGCGTAGTCGGCCGGGGTGAGCACCTCGGACTCGTCGACGTAGTCGACACCGAGCGCCTGCAGCACGCGGGCCTCGGTGAAGTGGCCGATGCGGGCCTTGGCCATGACGGGGATCGACACGGCCGCGATGATGCCGTCGATCATGTCGGGGTCGCTCATCCGGGACACGCCACCCTGCGCGCGGATGTCGGCGGGCACCCGCTCCAGGGCCATCACGGCGACCGCTCCGGCGTCTTCGGCGATCTTGGCCTGCTCAGGGGTGACGACGTCCATGATGACGCCACCCTTGAGCATCTCGGCCATGCCGCGCTTCACACGGGCGGTGCCGGTCGCGGGTCCGGCGGTGTTCTGGGCTTCGGGCGTGCTGCTGGACACGGTCATCCTCACGAGGCTCTGGGGGGCAACGGTAAGTTATCAAACCCATGGTAGGTCCTGATGTGGCGCTTCCCCGCCTGCCACGATGTCAGCTTCGGCGGGGACTTTTGTACGTCAAGGCGTCACGGGCTTGCGGCTGGCGAGCGCCACCCAGACCTGCCCGGGCGCGAAGTTCATCGGCTCGCCGCTCTGAGTGGTGAACGTCGTGCCGCCGTCCTCCGATTCCCGCTCCCACTTCGCCTTGTACGCCATGCCGTCCCGCAGCACGATCGCCGAGCCCTTGCCGGTGGTGTGCACCAGCGGCGTGTAGCTCTGGTTGCTGTCGTGGAACTGCGAGCGTTCGGTCTTGGTGTACTGGATGACGATCGTCGGGGCGCCGAGCTGGCCGCCCTCGGCCGCCATGTCCTTCTTGCCGTCCTGCCAGATCAGCCACTGTTTCTTGCCCTCGGACCAGGCGAAGGTGAAGCGGGCGGCCGGCCACTTGACCGAGTACGACTTGCGCTCGACGCCGCCCTCGGCCGGCGGGTCGCCGAAGGTGAAGCCGACGTCCTTGGCCTTGCTCGCCTTCGGCGCCCCGGCCAGCAGCTTCTTGGTGTGGGCGAACAGGTTGTAGGGAGCGTAGCGGCCGGGCTGGCGGAAGTACGCGCCCGGCACCCGGCTGTCGGAGACGTCGAACAGGGACGCCTCCGCGATGAACGGCAGCATCTTGGTCTGCGCGCCCGAATAGGCGAACGCGGGCTTGCCGAACATCGGCGCGATGTGCAGGTCGGAGATGCGGGCGCTGCGCACCGGGCCGACCTTGGGCGGGATCTTGGAGGAGAAGATCGCCATGAGCCGGGTCAGACCGGCCTCGACCTGCTCGATGTAGACGATGTCGGCGCTCTTGAGCCCCATCTGCGGCTTGCCCGCCGCGGTGTTCTCGATCTTGACCGCGACCACCGGCTTGACGGAGCCCGTCATCGGCATGCCCGTGAACGGGTGCAGCTTCTCCGGCGGCTGCTCCTCGACCGGCGCCTGCGAGGTGGCCGCCTGCGGCACGTTGCCCGGCGCGGGCTCCTCCGACGAGCAGGCCGCCGCAGGGAGAAGGACGGCCGCTCCGGCCAGCGTCACCGTGATCATCCGGGGTAGCCGCACCTGAAATCTCCTCCGCTCTTGCCTGAAACGGAAGGAAGCTTACCGGTCTACCCAAAATCGGGTCATTCAGTTGCCATGGCCGCCGGCGGATTGTCGTCGATCTCGAAGAAGTCCGGGTACGCCGTGTGCCCCGCCAGCCGCAGCGTGCGCGCCAGCCAGCGGCGCTGCGCCGTCCGGGTCACCCCGACCGCGTTGTTGTAGAAGCTGCGCGAGTAGACCACTTTGGCCACGGCCGCGTCGAGCTCCTCCAGCAGATCCTCGCCGCCGGGCGACTCGGCCAGCTTCTCCCGGAACCGCTCCTGGTCCACGGCCGCCCGCAGCGCGCGCGACAGGTCGCTCTCGGCGTGCTCGCGCTCGTCCGGCCCGGCCATCCTGGCCTCGTGCGCCGCCGCCGCCAGCACCAGCGACGTCGCCGGGTCGAGCAGCCGGGAGCCGGCCAGCTCCAGCACCACCGCCCGCCGCCGCACCAGCGCCGCCTCCAGCGCCTCACGGGCCAGCTCCAGCCGGATGTGCAGCCGGTCCAGCCGCCCCGCCCGCCAGGAGATGTAGACGGCCGTGAGCACCACGACGATGCCCACGATCAGCACGATCATGGTGGATGTCACAGGTCTTCCTCCACCCGGCCGGCCCCGCCGGCCGTCACCGTCTCGTACACCCGCACGACGTCACGCGCCACCGTCGACCAGTCGTACTTCATCACCGCCACCAGCGCCTCCTCCGCCAGCTTGGCGCGCCGCTCGGGCGCGTCGAGCAGCGCGGCCGCCTCACGCGCGAGCGAGGCCGGGTCGCCGTTGGCGAACAGCGCGCCCGCCTGCCCCTCGCCGAGCACCCGCCGGAACGCCGGGATGTCGCTGGCCAGCACCGTCGCCCCGGACGCCATCGCCTCCGCCAGCACGATCCCGAAGCTCTCGCCACGCGTGTTGGGCGCGCAGAAGACGTCGACCGAATGGTAGGCGCGGATCTTGTTGGCCTCGCTCACCATGCCCAGCACCGTCACCCGGTCGCGGAACGCCTTCGGCACCTTGTCGTAGACGTCCTTGGCGTCGCCCGGCCCGGCGATCAGCAGCTTGAGGTCCGGCCGCTCGGCCGCCAGCAGCTTGAACGCCTCCAGCAGGATCGGCAGCCCCTTGCGCTCCTCGTCCATCCGGCCCAGGAACCCGATCGTCGACCCGTCGGGCCCCCACCCGTCGAGCGGCTCGGCCTCGGTGTAGCGGCCGACCGTCACCCCGTTGGGGATCAGCACCGTGTCGCCGCCGAACTGCTCCACCAAGCTCTTGCGGGCCGCGTCGGAGACCGCGATGCGCCCGCTCAGCTTCTCCAGCGCGCTGCGCAGCAGCGGCTCGGCCACCGCGATGGCCCGCGAGCGGGTGAAGGAGGCGTGGAAGGTCGCCACGATCGGCCCCTTGGCCGCCCAGCAGGCCAGCACGCCCAGGCTGGGGATCAGCGGCTCGTGGATGTGCAGCACGTCGAAGCCGCCGGTGCGCACCCAGCGCCGCACCCGCGCCGCCGAGATGAACCCGAACGACATCCGGGCCACCGACCCGTTGTAGGGCACCGGCACGGCCCGGCCGGCGCCCGTCACGTACGGCGGCAGCTCGTCGTCGTCGCTGGCCGGCGCGATCACCGAGACCTCGTGCCCCTGCGCCATCAGCGCCTGCGTCAGGTCGTCGACGTGCTGCTTGACCCCGCCCGGCACGTCCCACGAATAGGGGCATACGATACCGACCTTCATGCCGGCCTTCATGGTCGCAAGTCCTCCAGCCAGAGCCGCTGCAGCATGTGCCAGTCCGCGGGATGCTCGGCGATGCCTTTCTCGAACACCTCGGCCAGGCTCTGCGCCACGGCCGCCACCTTCTCCTTGCGGCCGCCCTCGGCCGGGACCGGGATCTCCTCGTGGATGTGGATGCGCCAGTCGTCGCCCTCGAACGACAAGATCGCCGGCAGCAGCGCGGCGCCCGTCTGCACCGCCAGCAACGGCGGCCCGGCCGGCATCTTCGTCGTCGCGCCGAAGAACTCCACCTCGACACCGCTCTTGGTCAGGTCACGCTCGGCCGGCAGGCACACCACGCCGCCCTTGCGCACCCGGGTGGCCAGCGTGCCGAAGTTGTGCCCGTCGCCGCCGGTGAGCGGCAGCACCTCCATGCCGAGGCCCTCGCGGAAGCGCACGTAGCGGCGGAACAGCGACTCGGGCCGCAGCCGCTCGGCCACCGTGGTGAACGGGTGGCCGACGGCCACCAGCCAGGCGCCCGCCTGGTCCCAGTTGCCCATGTGCGGCAGCGCCAGCACCACGCCGCGCCCGGCCGCCACCGTGTCGTGCACGTGCTCGGCCCCGACGGTGTGGCTGCGCCGCACGATCTCCTCGGCCGACATCGACGGCAGCCGGAAGATCTCGTGGAAGTAGCGGAAGTAGGAGCGCATCCCCGCCCTGGTCAGCTCACGCAGCTCCGGGCTGCCGGGGGCCAGCCCGGTCACCCTGGCCAGGTTGGACTCCAGCCGGCGCACCGACCGGCCGCCCCTGCTCCACACCCGGTCGGCCAGGAACCGGAACACCGCCGCCGTGGGCCTTTCGGGCAGCAGCGGGACCAAAGTCCAGCCCGCCGCGAAACCCGCGGCCACGACTCGATCGGTGAAAGACGGCTTGCCGCTCATCGCTCCCTCGTCTGCCGGTAGACGTGAACCACGCGCTGTACCACGGTGACGGCACTGGCCGCCGCGAGCAACCACATGCCGGCCGCCAGGACGTAGGGCACCCCCAGCCCGGAGAAGCAGGTCGCCACCAGCGCGACCACCAGCCGCTCCGGCCGCTCGGCCAGCCCCACGTCGCAGGTCAGCCCGAGCCCCTCGGCCCGCGCCTTCGCATAGGAGACCACCGCCCCCGCCACCAGGCAGAACAGCGTCACCGCCACCATCAGGGCGTCACCGGTGGAGACGAAGTAGAGGATCAGCCCGGCGAAGATCGCCGCGTCGGCGACCCGGTCGAGCGTGGAGTCCAGGAACGCCCCCCAGGTGCTCCCCCCTCCCC
>NZ_LAVL01000138.1 GCF_001083785.1 Nonomuraea sp. SBT364 | reverse complement strand
AGCGTCGGCGAGCTCATCCAGAACCAGGTCCGCCTGGGCCTGGCCCGGATGGAGCGCGTCGTGCGTGAGCGCATGACGACGCAGGACGTCGAGGCGATCACGCCGCAGACCCTGATCAACATCCGCCCGGTCGTCGCGTCGATCCGGGAGTTCTTCGGCACCTCGCAGCTGTCGCAGTTCATGGACCAGACCAACCCGCTGGCCGGCCTGACGCACAAGCGGCGTCTGTCCGCGCTCGGCCCCGGTGGTCTGTCGCGTGAGCGGGCCGGCTTCGAGGTCCGTGACGTGCACCCGTCCCACTACGGCCGGATGTGCCCGATCGAGACCCCTGAAGGCCCCAACATCGGCCTGATCGGCTCGCTGGCCTCCTACGGCCGGATCAACGCCTTCGGCTTCGTCGAGACGCCTTACCGCAAGGTCGTCGACGGCAAGGTGACCGACCAGATCGACTACCTGACCGCCGACGAGGAAGACCGCTTCGTCAAGGCGCAGGCCAACACGGTGCTCAACGCCGACGGGTCGTTCGCCGAGTCCCGCGTCCTGGTTCGCACCAAGGGCGGCGAGACCGAGCTCGCCCGTGCCGAGGAAGTCGACTACATCGACGTGTCGCCGCGCCAGATGGTGTCGGTCGCCACCGCGATGATCCCCTTCCTGGAGCACGACGACGCCAACCGCGCGCTCATGGGCTCCAACATGCAGCGCCAGTCGGTGCCGCTGCTCAAGAGCGAGGCGCCGCTGGTCGGCACCGGCATGGAATACCGTGCCGCGACCGACGCCGGTGACGTCATCAGCGCCGAGAAGGCCGGCGTGGTCGAGGAGGTCTCCGCCGACTACGTCACCGTCATGAACGACGACGGCACGCGGACGACCTACCGGGTCGCCAAGTTCAAGCGCTCCAACCAGGGCACCTCGTTCAACCAGAAGCCCATCGTGGCCGAGGGCGACCGCATCGAGGTCAACCAGGTCATCGCCGACGGCCCCTGCACCGACAAGGGCGAGATGGCGCTGGGCAAGAACCTCCTGGTGGCGTTCATGCCGTGGGAGGGCCACAACTACGAAGACGCCATCATCCTGTCCCAGCGGCTGGTCCAGGACGACGTCCTGTCCTCGATCCACATCGAGGAGCACGAGGTCGACGCCCGTGACACCAAGCTGGGCCCCGAGGAGATCACCCGGGACATCCCGAACGTCTCCGAAGAGGTGCTGGCCGACCTCGACGAGCGCGGCATCATCCGCATCGGCGCCGAGGTCGTCCCCGGTGACATCCTCGTCGGCAAGGTCACGCCCAAGGGCGAGACCGAGCTGACGCCGGAGGAGCGGCTGCTGCGCGCGATCTTCGGTGAGAAGGCCCGCGAGGTCCGCGACACCTCCCTCAAGGTGCCGCACGGCGAGCAGGGCAAGGTCATCGGCGTCCGCGTGTTCAGCCGCGAGGAGGGCGACGAGCTTCCCCCCGGTGTCAACGAGCTGGTCCGCGTCTACGTGGCCCAGAAGCGTAAGATCACCGACGGTGACAAGCTGGCCGGCCGTCACGGCAACAAGGGCGTCATCTCCAAGATCCTGCCGGTCGAGGACATGCCGTTCCTGGAGGACGGCACCCCGGTCGACATCATCCTCAACCCGCTGGGCGTGCCCGGCCGGATGAACGTCGGCCAGGTGCTGGAGACCCACCTGGGGTGGATCGCCGCCCGGGGCTGGGACATCACCGGTGTCCAGGAGGCCTGGGCCGAGAGGCTGCGCGACAAGGGCTTCGGCACTGTCGACCCGCGCACCAACATGGCCACCCCGGTCTTCGACGGCGCCCACGAGGAAGAGATCGTCGGGCTGCTCGACAACACCATCCCCAACCGCGACGGCGACCGGATGGTGCAGCAGAGCGGCAAGGCGCGACTGTTCGACGGCCGTTCCGGCGAGCCGTTCCCGTATCCGATCTCGGTCGGCTACATCTACATCCTCAAGCTCCTCCACCTGGTCGATGACAAGATCCACGCCCGGTCGACCGGCCCGTACTCCATGATCACCCAGCAGCCGCTCGGCGGTAAGGCCCAGTTCGGCGGCCAGCGCTTCGGTGAGATGGAGGTGTGGGCGCTGGAGGCGTACGGCGCCGCCTACGCCCTGCAGGAGCTCCTGACGATCAAGTCCGACGACGTCCTCGGCCGTGTGAAGGTCTACGAGGCCATCGTCAAGGGCGAGAACATCCCCGAGCCGGGAATCCCCGAGTCCTTCAAGGTCCTCATCAAGGAAATGCAGTCGCTCTGCCTCAACGTCGAGGTGCTCTCCAGCGACGGCATGTCCATCGAGATGCGCGACACCGACGAGGACGTCTTCCGCGCGGCGGAGGAGCTCGGTATCGATCTGTCCCGGCGTGAGCCGAGCAGCGTGGAAGAAGTCTGAGGGGGATCGCACGAATGCTGGACGTCAACTTCTTCGACGAGCTTCGGATCGGGCTGGCGACGGCCGACGACATCCGTCAGTGGTCGCACGGCGAGGTCAAGAAGCCCGAGACCATCAACTACCGCACCCTCAAGCCGGAAAAGGACGGGCTCTTCTGCGAGAAGATCTTCGGTCCGACCCGCGACTGGGAGTGCTACTGCGGCAAGTACAAGCGCGTCCGCTTCAAGGGCATCATCTGTGAGCGCTGTGGCGTCGAGGTCACGCGCGCCAAGGTGCGCCGTGAGCGGATGGGCCACATCGAGCTGGCCGCGCCGGTCACCCACATCTGGTACTTCAAGGGTGTCCCGTCGCGTCTGGGCTACCTGCTCGACCTCGCCCCGAAGGACCTGGAGAAGGTCATCTACTTCGCGGCGTACATGATCACGCAGGTCGACACCGAGATGCGCGAGCGTGACCTGCCGTCGCTGGAGGCGAAGATCTCCGTCGAGCGGCAGCACATCGAGCAGCGGCGTGACGCCGATGTCGAGGCCAGGCAGAAGAAGCTCGAAGGCGACCTCGCCGAGCTGGAGGCCGCCGGCGCCAAGGGCGACCAGCGCCGCAAGGTTCGTGAGGGCGCCGAGCGCGAGATGCGTCAGCTCCGCGACCGGGCCCAGCGTGAGCTGGACCGGCTCGAGGAGGTCTGGAGCCGCTTCAAGAACCTCAAGGTCCAGGACCTCGAGGGCGACGAGCTGCTCTACCGCGAGATGCGTGACCGCTTCGGCCGCTACTTCAAGGGCGGCATGGGCGCGCAGGCGATCCAGGACCGCCTGATCAGCTTCGACCTCGACGTCGAGTCCGAAAACCTGCGCGAGACCATCCGCAGCGGCAAGGGCCAGAAGAAGGCCCGTGCGCTCAAGCGGCTCAAGGTGGTCTCGGCGTTCCTCAACACCACCAACTCGCCGCGCGGCATGGTCCTCGACTGCATCCCGGTGATCCCGCCGGACCTGCGGCCGATGGTTCAGCTCGACGGTGGCCGCTTCGCCACCTCCGACCTGAACGACCTCTACCGCCGGGTCATCAACCGCAACAACCGCCTCAAGCGGCTTCTCGACCTCGGCGCGCCCGAGATCATCGTGAACAACGAGAAGCGGATGCTGCAGGAGGCCGTCGACGCGCTGTTCGACAACGGCCGTCGCGGCCGCCCGGTCACCGGCCCCGGCAACCGCCCGCTCAAGTCCCTCAGCGACATGCTGAAGGGCAAGCAGGGCCGGTTCCGCCAGAACCTGCTGGGCAAGCGAGTCGACTACTCCGGCCGTTCGGTCATCGTCGTCGGCCCGCAGCTCAAGCTGCACCAGTGCGGCCTGCCCAAGCAGATGGCGCTGGAGCTGTTCAAGCCGTTCGTGATGAAGAGGCTCGTGGACCTCAACCACGCGCAGAACATCAAGTCGGCCAAGCGGATGGTCGAGCGCGCCCGCCCCGTGGTGTGGGACGTGCTCGAAGAGGTCATCACCGAGCACCCGGTGCTGCTCAACCGCGCGCCCACGCTCCACCGTCTGGGCATCCAGGCGTTCGAGCCGCAGCTCGTCGAGGGCAAGGCCATCCAGATCCACCCGCTCGTCTGCACCGCCTTCAACGCGGACTTCGACGGCGACCAGATGGCCGTGCACCTGCCGCTGTCGGCTGAGGCCCAGGCCGAGGCACGCATCCTGATGCTCTCGACCAACAACATCCTCAAGCCGGCCGACGGCAAGCCCGTCACCATGCCCACCCAAGACATGGTCATCGGCCTCTACTGGCTGACGACCATGAAGGAGGGCGCGGAGGGCGAGGGCCGGGTCTTCGGCTCCATCGCCGAGGCGCAGATGGCCTTCGACCGCCGCGAGCTGGAGATCCAGGCGAAGATCCAGATCCGGGTCAAGGACGTCCTGCCGCCGCGTGACTGGGTGGCCCCCGAGGGCTGGGAGCAGGGCGACCCGATCCGCCTGGAGACGACGTTCGGCCGGTGCCTGTTCAACCAGACGCTGCCCGCGTCGTACCCGTTCGTCAACTTCCAGGTCGGCAAGAAGCAGCTGTCCACGATCGTCAACGAGCTGGCCGAGACCTACCCCAAGGTCGAGGTGGCCAACTCGCTCGACGCGCTCAAGGACGCCGGCTTCCGCTGGGCGACCCGCTCCGGCGTCACGATCTCGATCGACGACGTCGTCGCGCCGCCCAACAAGCAGGACATCATGGAGAACTACGAGCGCCGCGCCGACAAGGTGCAGCGTGAGTACGAGCGCGGTCTGATCACCGACGAGGAGCGCCGTCAGGAGCTCATCGAGATCTGGACCCACGCCACGGCCGACGTCGAGACCGACATGGTCAACGCCTTCCCGGCGACCAACCCGGTCTGGATGATGGTCAACTCCGGCGCCCGCGGTAACAAGATGCAGGTGCGTCAGATCGCCGGCATCCGCGGCCTGGTGTCCAACACCAAGGGTGAGACGATCCCGCGGCCGATCAAGGCCTCGTTCCGCGAGGGCCTGTCGGTGCTGGAATACTTCATCTCCACCCACGGACAGCGGAAGGGTCTGGCCGACACCGCCCTGCGTACCGCCGACTCGGGTTACCTGACCCGTCGTCTGGTGGACGTCGCGCAGGACGTCATCGTCCGTGAGATCGACTGCGGCACCGACCGCGCCGTCCCGCTGCACGTCGGCGAGCGCGACGCGTCGGGCAACCTGGTCAAGGCCGAGAACGCCGAGTCCAACGTGCACGGCCGCATCCTGGCCGAGGACGTCGAGGTCGACGGCAAGGTCATCGCGGCGGCGGGTGTCGACATCAACGACATCCACGTCACCGCGCTGGTCGAGGCCGGCGTCGAGACCGTCCGCACCCGCAGCGCGCTCGTCTGCGAGGCCAAGATCGGTGTCTGCGCGACCTGCTACGGCCGCTCGCTGGCCACCGGCAAGCTCGTGGACGTCGGCGAGGCGGTCGGCATCATCGCCGCCCAGTCGATCGGCGAGCCCGGCACCCAGCTGACGATGCGGACCTTCCACACCGGTGGTGTGGCCGGCGCCGACATCACCCACGGTCTGCCCCGAGTCCAGGAGCTGTTCGAGGCGCGCATCCCCAAGGGTGTCGCCCCGATCTCCGAGGCGGAGGGCCGGGCCCGGATCGACGAGACCGACAAGTCTCGCAAGATCGTCATCACGCCCGACGACGGCTCCGAGGAGATCGCCTACCCGGTCTCCATGCGGTCGCGGCTGCTGGTCTCCGAGGGCTCGCGCGTGTCGGTCGGCCAGCAGCTGGTCGCCGGCGCCGTCAACCCCAACGAGGTGCTGCGCATCCTCGGCCCGCGCGCCGTGCAGCTGCACCTGGTGGCCGAGGTCCAGCAGGTCTACCGGTCGCAGGGTGTGTCGATCCACGACAAGCACATCGAGATCATCGTGCGGCAGATGCTCAAGCGCGTGAACGTGCTCGAGTCCGGTGACACCGACCTGCTGCCCGGCGAGCTCGTCGAGCGTCCGCGCTTCGAGCAGATGAACCGTGAGACTGTCGCGGAGAGCGGCGCTCCCGCCGCCGGCCGTCCGGTGCTCATGGGCATCACCAAGGCGTCGCTCGCCACCGAGTCGTGGCTGTCGGCGGCCTCCTTCCAGGAGACGACCAGGGTCCTGACGGACGCGGCGATCCACGCCAAGTCCGACTCGCTCCTGGGCCTGAAGGAGAACGTCATCATCGGTAAGCTCATCCCGGCCGGTACGGGCATGCCCCAGTACCGCAACATCCGGGTCGAGCCGACCGAGGAGGCCAAGGCCGCCATGTACACGGTCGGCGGCTACGACGGCTCCGCGGCCGACTACACCTTCGGCACCGGCAGCGGCGAGGCCGTCCCGCTGGAGGAGTACGACTTCGGTCAGTACAACCGGTAACCACCACCGGCACAGGCAAGCGCCCGGGTCTCTCGTCGCGAGGGACCCGGGCGCTCCTGTTCTCCCGGGAGCGTCCACGAGTGTGAGGTTGCACACCCCCTCTTGAAGGGCACCGCGGCCGCGCTCCCCGGATGGACGCTCAACGTCCCGGCCCCGACAGCTTGCCCAGACGGAATGCGCCCCCGCTGGTTGGCCCAGGGGAGTGGATGGGCGCCGAGCACCACCTCGTCGGGGCTCTCCTGCCCGGTCCGCTCGGCCGGCGCCCTGACGGCGTGCGCGGCCAGGTCGTCGGGGCGGCGGGCCCCGGCGGTTTGTCCCCGGAGGGGGCGGTGCTACGACAGTTCGCCCCCCGGAGGTGGTGGGCCGTGCTCCGGCGGTTTGTCCCCCGCAGGCCATGCGCTGTGCCCCGTACGCTCGGCAGTGGGCACGCCCGTGCTCCGGGGGGTCGGCTCTCCGTGCGTACGTGGTGGCGCCCCTGAGGGCCTGGGGTGAGGGGCTCGGTCGTACGGGGGCGTGGGCTTGCGGCGGAAAGGTCCCTGGTTCCAGGGGTGGGACTGTCGGCCCGAAAAGAAGAGGGTTTTGGGGTTGAGCACGGGGGAGGGGCTATATCATGGTCGGCGGAGCAGCGGCCACGAGACGGGCCGCACAAAGCGGATGCGAGACGCCCCCACAAGCGACTCGCGCCGTTTTGACGTGTCGGGCGGGCCTGGTAACCTAGACCATCGTGCCCGTAGCTTTGCGGGCTCTCGGCTGTGCGCTCATATCAGAGGAGCGCCAGACGGCTTCCTGGCTCGAAGCTTTCGTGGATGTGTCTGTGCGGACAGCGCGACACGCCCGAGCGCGGGGGCGCGGGAGCGGGGACAATCCGCAGGTCATGACACCGGCAGAACCTGTGGATTCGCACAACTGACGTAACACCGGCCAAGGCACGAAACGGAGTGGCAGTGCCCACTATTCAGCAGTTGGTCCGCAAGGGCCGGCAGGACAAGGTCTCCAAGACCAAGACTCCTGCCCTCAAGGGGAGTCCGCAGCGGCGCGGCGTTTGCCAGCGCGTCTACACCACGACCCCGAAGAAGCCCAACTCGGCACTGCGCAAGGTGGCCCGTGTGCGGCTCACCAACGGCATCGAGGTCACGGCCTACATCCCCGGTGTGGGTCACAACCTGCAGGAGCACTCCATCGTGCTCGTGCGTGGCGGTCGTGTGAAGGACCTGCCGGGTGTTCGCTACAAGATCATCCGCGGCTCGCTCGACACCCAGGGTGTCCGCAACCGCAAGCAGGCCCGTAGCCGTTACGGCGCGAAGAGGGAGAAGAGCTAACTATGCCTCGCAAGGGTTCTCCTGGCCGTCGTCAGCTCATGTCTGACCCGGTTTACAGTTCGCCGCTGGTCACCGCCCTCATCAACAAGGTGCTCCTGGACGGCAAGCGCTCCATCGCGCAGTCGATCGTCTACGGCGCACTCGAGGGCTGCAGGGAGAAGACCGGCAACGACCCGGTCGTCACCCTCAAGCGCGCGCTTGACAACGTCAAGCCGACCCTCGAGGTCCGCAGCCGCCGTGTCGGTGGCGCGACCTACCAGGTGCCGGTCGAGGTGCGCGCCGCGCGCAGCACCACCCTGGCCCTGCGCTGGCTCGTGCAGTACTCCCGGGCCCGCCGCGAGAAGACCATGACCGAGCGCCTGATGAACGAGCTCCTCGACGCCAGCAACGGCCTCGGGGCGAGCGTGAAGAAGCGCGAGGACACCCACAAGATGGCCGAGTCCAACAAGGCCTTCGCCCACTACCGCTGGTAACCCCGGCGGGTTCGACGAGACGACGAGGACGCGAAGAAAGTGGCCACCACGACCGCTCTTGACCTGGCCAAGGTCCGCAACATCGGGATCATGGCCCATATCGACGCGGGCAAGACCACCACGACCGAGCGCATCCTGTTCTACACCGGTATCAACTACAAGATCGGTGAAGTCCACGAGGGCGCAGCCACCATGGACTGGATGGAGCAGGAGCAGGAGCGCGGCATCACGATCACGTCCGCCGCGACGACCTGTGAGTGGGCCGGTCACACCATCAACATCATCGACACCCCGGGGCACGTCGACTTCACCATCGAGGTGGAGCGCTCGCTGCGCGTGCTCGACGGCGCCGTCGCCGTGTTCGACGGTGTGGCGGGTGTCGAGCCGCAGTCGGAGACGGTGTGGCGCCAGGCTGACGGCTACAACGTCCCCCGCATCTGCTTCGTGAACAAGATGGACCGGGTCGGCGCGGAGTTCCACCGCTGCGTCGAGATGATGATCAGCCGGTTGGCCGCGACCCCGGCCGTCATCCAGCTCCCGTGGGGCGTCGAGGCCGACTTCAAGGGCGTCATCGACCTCATCACGATGAAGGGCCTGCTCTGGAGCGCCGAGGCGGCCAAGGGCGAGATGTACGACGTCGTCGACATCCCGGCCGATCACGTCGAGGCGGCTCGTGAGTGGCGCGACAAGCTGGTCGAGACCGTCTCCGAGAACGACGACGAGCTGATGGAGCTCTTCCTCGAGGGCACCGAGCCCACCGAGGAGCAGCTGGTCGCGGCCCTGCGCCGCGCGACGCTGGCCAGCGCCATCAACCCGGTTCTGTGCGGCACCGCGTTCAAGAACAAGGGCGTGCAGCCCCTGCTCGACGCGATCGTCGCCTACCTGCCCGCGCCGACCGACATCCCGGCCATCGCCGGTCACGCTGTCGGTGACGAGAGCAAGTCGGTCGAGCGTCACGCGGACCCGACGGAGCCGTTCTCCGCTCTGGCCTTCAAGATCGCCAGCGACCCGCACCTGGGCAAGATCACCTACATCCGCATCTACTCGGGCACGCTCGAGGCCGGTTCACAGGTCATCAACTCTGTGAAGGGCAAGAAGGAGCGGATCGGCAAGATCTACCAGATGCACGCCAACAAGCGTGAAGAGCGGCCGTCGGCGATCGCCGGTCAGATCGTCGCGGTGATGGGTCTGAAGGACACCACCACCGGTGACACCCTGTCCGACCCGACCCACCAGGTCGTGCTCGAGTCGATGACGTTCCCGGCTCCGGTCATCAACGTCGCCATCGAGCCCAAGACCAAGGGTGACCAGGAGAAGCTGTCGACCGCGATCCAGCGGCTGGCCGAGGAGGACCCGTCCTTCCAGGTCCGTCGTGACGAGGAGACCGGCCAGACGGTCATCTGGGGCATGGGCGAGCTTCACCTGGAGATCCTCGTCGACCGTATGCGTCGCGAGTTCAAGGTCGAGGCCAACGTCGGTCGTCCTCAGGTCGCCTACCGGGAGACCATCCGCCGCAAGGTGGAGAAGGTCGACTACACCCACAAGAAGCAGACCGGTGGTTCCGGTCAGTTCGCGCGGGTGATCATCAACGTCGAGCCGCTGGGTGAGGGCAACGACGGCTACGAGTTCGAGAACAAGGTCACCGGTGGCCGTGTGCCGCGGGAGTACATCCCGTCGGTCGACGCGGGCGCGCAGGAGGCCGCCGAGTTCGGTGTGCTGGCCGGCTACCCGATGGTGGGCGTGAAGGTGACGCTGACCGACGGTGCCGCGCACGACGTCGACTCCTCGGAAATGGCCTTCAAGATCGCCGGTTCGATGGCGTTCAAGGAGGCCGCGCGTAAGGCTGACGCCGTGCTCCTCGAGCCGATGATGGCCGTCGAGGTCACCACGCCCGAGGACTACATGGGTGATGTCATCGGTGACCTCAACGGTCGTCGCGGGCAGATCCAGGCCATGGACGAGCGGGCCGGCGCCCGCGTCGTCAAGGCGCTCGTGCCGCTGTCTGAGATGTTCGGCTACGTGGGTGACCTGCGTAGCAAGACGCAGGGGCGCGCGAGCTACAGCATGCAGTTCGACTCCTACTCGGAGGTGCCCCCGGGCATCGCCAAGGAGATCGTCGCGAAGGCCCGGGGCGAATAGTTCCGGTCCCTGGCGGGACGGTGCGAGCCGTCCCGCCGCCTAGGGGTTCGGGATCACCCGGGCCCGAGTGTGTATGACGAAAGTCAGTCAGATTCTCAAGGAGAGAACCAGTGGGCAAGGCCAAGTTCGAGCGGAACAAGCCGCACATGAACATCGGCACCATTGGGCATATCGACCACGGTAAGACCACACTGACCGCGGCGATCACCAAGGTGCTCCACGACCGTTACCCGGACCTGAACGCGGCGACCCCGTTCGACAAGATCGACAAGGCGCCCGAGGAGAAGGCCCGCGGCATCACGATCTCCATCGCGCACGTCGAGTACCAGACCGAGAAGCGCCACTACGCCCACGTGGACTGCCCCGGTCACGCCGACTACGTGAAGAACATGATCACCGGTGCCGCTCAGATGGACGGCGCGATCCTCGTGGTCGCCGCCACCGACGGCCCGATGCCGCAGACGAAGGAGCACGTCCTCCTGGCCCGCCAGGTCGGCGTCCCCTACATCGTCGTGGCGCTGAACAAGGCCGACATGGTGGACGACGAGGAGATCCTGGAGCTCGTCGAGCTCGAGGTTCGCGAGCTCCTGTCCGCTCAGGAGTTCCCCGGCGACGACCTGCCGGTCGTCCGCGTCTCCGCGCTCAAGGCTCTTGAGGGCGACGAGAAGTGGGCCGACAGCATCATCGAGCTGATGAACGCCGTCGACGAGAACGTCCCCGAGCCCCCGCGTGAGACGGAGAAGCCGTTCCTCATGCCGGTCGAGGACGTCTTCTCGATCACCGGTCGCGGCACCGTCGTCACCGGTCGTATCGAGCGCGGCATCGTCAAGGTGAACGAGCAGGTCGACATCATCGGCATCAAGACCGAGAAGACGACCACCACCGTCACCAGCATCGAGATGTTCAACAAGATGCTCGACGAGGGCCACGCCGGTGACAACGCCGCGCTGCTCCTCCGTGGCATCAAGCGTGACGACGTCGAGCGCGGCCAGTGCATCATCAAGCCGGGCACGACGACCCCGCACACCGAGTTCAACGGCCAGGTCTACATCCTGTCCAAGGACGAGGGCGGCCGCCACACGCCGTTCTTCAACAACTACCGCCCGCAGTTCTACTTCCGTACGACGGACGTGACCGGCGTGGTGAACCTCCCCGAGGGCACCGAGATGGTCATGCCGGGCGACAACACCGAAATGCGCGTTGAGCTGATCCAGCCCATCGCCATGGAGGAAGGCCTCAAGTTCGCGATCCGTGAGGGTGGCCGCACCGTCGGCGCCGGTCGGGTCACGAAGATCCTCAAGTAGCTAGACCGCGGGGCGGCGGTCGGCCCCCGCACAGGGGCCGGCCGCCGAACCACGACAGGGGAACAGAGTCCGTACGGGCTCCGCTCCCCGGCTCCACGGCACAGCCGTGATCCAGCAGTCACTTCGGCCCAGTGACCGAAGTAGCCCAGTGACCGAAGTTACTGCCGGATCACGGAAGAAAAAGGCAGATCGACTGCGTCTGTCTCGTGGAGCATCGCACCACCAGCGGCATCCTGCCGCACGATACTTTTTCAGACGACAGCGAAGGACACCGAGGCCACTATGGCGGGACAGAAGATCCGCATCCGGCTTAAGGCCTATGACCACGAGGTCATCGACGTTTCGGCCAAGAAGATCGTCGAGACGGTGACGCGGACTGGCGCGAAGGTCGCAGGCCCGGTGCCGCTGCCGACCGAGAAGAACGTGTACTGCGTCATCCGTTCGCCGCACAAGTACAAGGACAGCCGCGAGCACTTCGAGATGCGCACGCACAAGCGGCTGATTGACATCATCGATCCGACCCCCAAGACGGTTGACTCGCTCATGCGGCTCGACCTCCCCGCGGGCGTCGACATTTCGATCAAGCTCTGAGGGAACGCACTGACATGGCTAAGACGATCAAGGGCGTCCTGGGCAAGAAGCTCGGCATGACCCAGGTCTTCGACGCGGACAACCGGATGGTCCCGGTGACCGTGGTCGAGGCCGGTCCGTGCGTGGTGACCCGCGTCCGCACCGCTGACAAGGACGGCTACTCGGCCGTTCAGCTCGGCTTCGGGCAGGTCGACCCCCGGAAGGTCAACAAGCCGCTCGGCGACTACCTGCGTAAGCACGACATCACCCCGCGCCGTTACTTCGCGGAAATCCGCACCGACGACGCGAGCGACTACACCCTCGGCCAGGAGCTGCTGGCCGACACCTTCGAAGCCGGCCAGTTCGTCGACGTGACGGGCAAGAGCAAGGGCAAGGGCTTCGCCGGTGTCATGAAGCGGCACGGCTTCGGTGGTCTGGGCGCGTCGCACGGTACGCAGCGCAAGCACCGGTCGCCGGGTTCCATCGGTGGCTGCGCCACCCCGGGACGCGTATTCAAGGGTCTGCGCATGGCCGGTCGGATGGGTAACGTCCGCACCACCGTGCAGAGCCTGAAGGTTCATTCCGTGGACGCCGAGAAGGGTCTCATCCTGATCAAGGGTGCGATTCCCGGCGCCAACGGCAGTCTGGTCCTCGTTCGCACCGCTGCCAAGAAGGGGGCTGCCAAGTGAGCACCATTGACGTCCTTGACGCCAGCGGGGCGAAGACCGGGACCGTCGACCTGCCCGAGGACATCTTCGGCGCGAAGGTCAACATTCCGCTGATCCACCAGGTGGTCGTGGCCCAGCTCGCCGCTCGCCGGCAGGGCACGCACAAGGCCAAGACCCGTGGTGAGGTCTCCGGCGGCGGCAAGAAGCCGTACCGGCAGAAGGGCACCGGCCGCGCCCGTCAGGGCTCGACCCGTGCGCCGCAGTTCGCGGGCGGCGGCGTCGTCCACGGCCCGGTGCCTCGCGACTACTCGCAGCGCACGCCCAAGAAGATGAAGGTCGCCGCCCTGCGCGGGGCCCTGTCCGACAGGGCCGGCGGCGGTCGCGTGCACGTGGTGAGCAGCCTGGTCTCCGGCGAGACGCCGAAGACGAAGGCCGCCCTGCAGGCGCTGCGTACCATCACCCAGGCCAAGTCCGTGCTCGTCGTCGTCGACGAGACCGACGAGCTGACCTGGCTGAGCCTGCGTAACGCGCCCGAGGTCCACCTGCTGGACTCCGGTCAGCTCAACACCTACGACGTGCTCGTCCACGACGACGTGGTCTTCACCCAGGAGGCGTACGACCAGGTCGTCGCCAGGCTGGGCCAGGGCGGGAAGGAAGAGGCCTGATGGAGAAGATCGCCGACCCGCGCGACATCATCCTCAAGCCGGTCGTCTCTGAGAAGAGCTACGGCCTGATCGATGAGAACAACAAGTACACGTTCCTGGTGCGCAAGACCGCGAACAAGACCCAGGTGAAGATCGCCGTTGAGCAGATCTTCGGGGTCAAGGTCACCAGCGTGAACACGATCAACCGGCAGGGCAAGCGCAAGCGCACCCGCACCGGTTTCGGTAAGCGTCCCGACACCAAGCGCGCGATCGTGAGCTTGGCCGAGGGCGATCGGATCGACATCTTCGGTCAGATCGGCTAACCACGCGGGAGGCCCCGCCTCCCGCGAGCCCTTCCGGGGGCTTCGCACGAAATTGATACCCCAGGTCCTCGGACCTGGGGTCCGACAGAGGATGAACGAAAAAGATGGGCATCCGTAAGTACAAGCCGACGACTCCGGGTCGCCGCGGTTCGAGTGTCTCGGACTTCTCCGAGATCACCCGCAGCACGCCGGAGAAGTCGCTGCTTGCACCCCTTCATGGCAAGGGCGGCCGCAACGTACACGGCCGGGTCACCGCTCGCCACCAGGGCGGCGGTCACAAGCGCGCCTACCGGATCATCGACTTCCGTAGGCATGACAAAGACGGCATTCCGGCCAAGGTCGCTCACATCGAGTACGACCCCAACCGCACCGCCAATATCGCTCTGCTGCACTACGCCGACGGCGAGAAGCGCTACATCATCGCGCCGACCGGCCTCAAGCAGGGCGACCGCATCGAGAACGGCCCCGCGGCCGACATCAAGCCGGGCAACTGCCTGCCGCTGCGCAACATCCCGACCGGTACCTTCATCCACGCGGTGGAGCTCCGTCCGGGCGGCGGCGCCAAGCTCGGCCGTTCCGCGGGCGCTCAGATCCAGCTGCTCGCCAAGGAAGGTCAGTACGCCACGCTGCGTATGCCCTCCGGTGAGATGCGCATGGTCGACGTGCGTTGCCGCGCGTCGGTCGGCCAGGTCGGCAACGCCGAGCAGGCCAACATCAACTGGGGCAAGGCCGGCCGTATGCGGTGGAAGGGCAAGCGCCCCACCGTCCGCGGTGTCGCGATGAACCCTGTCGACCACCCGCACGGTGGTGGTGAGGGCAAGACCTCCGGTGGTCGCCACCCGGTGAACCCGAAGGGTAAGCCCGAGGGCCGCACCCGCCAGGCCAACAAGGCCAGCGACCGGCTGATCATCCGTCGGCGCAGCAAGAGGAAGAAGCGGTAGGAGCAGCCGAAATGCCACGTAGCCTTAAGAAGGGTCCCTTCGTGGACGAGCACCTTCAGAAGAAGGTCGACGTCCAGAACGAGAAGGGCACCAAGAACGTCATCAAGACGTGGTCGCGGCGCTCCATGATCGTTCCCGACATGCTCGGGCACACGATCGCCGTGCACGACGGCCGCAAGCACGTCCCGGTGTTCGTCACCGAGTCGATGATCGGCCACAAGCTCGGAGAGTTCGCCCCCACGCGGACGTTCCGGAGCCACGTCAAGGAAGACCGGCGCAGCCGGCGATAGACGCCTTCAGAAGCACTTAGAGGAGTAAGCGATGGAAGCCAGGGCTCAGGCGCGGTTCGTCCGTGTCACGCCCCTCAAGGCCCGCCGCGTGGTGGACCTTATTCGCGGGCTGCCCGCTTCGGAGGCGCAGGCCGTGCTGCAGTTCGCTCCCCAGTCGGCGAGCGAGCCGATCTACAAGGTTCTCAGCAGCGCCATGGCGAACGCTGAGCACAACTTCGATCTCGACCCCAGCACGCTCTTCGTGAGCCGTGCGTGGGTCGACGAGGGCCCGACGCTGAAGCGGTTCCGTCCGCGCGCACAGGGTCGTGCCTATCGGATCAACAAGCGGACGAGCCACATCACCGTGATCGTGGAGTCCCGCGAGCCGAAGGGAAGGACCCGATAGTGGGCCAGAAGGTTAACCCGCACGGGTTCCGCCTCGGCATCACGACCGACTTCAAGAGCCGGTGGTACGCCGACAAGCTGTACAAGTCGTACGTCGCCGAGGACGTGGCGATCCGCCGCATGCTGCAGAAGGGCATGGAGCGGGCCGGCATCTCCAAGGTCGAGATCGAGCGCACGACCGACCGCGTCCAGGTCGACATCCACACCGCCCGGCCGGGCATCGTCATCGGCCGTCGCGGCGCGGAGGCCGACCGTATCCGCGGTGACCTGGAGAAGCTGACCAAGAAGCAGGTCCAGCTCAACATCCTCGAGGTGAAGAACCCCGAGATCGACGCCCAGCTCGTCGCGCAGGGTGTCGCCGAGCAGCTCTCCAGCCGCGTCTCGTTCCGCCGTGCCATGCGCAAGGCGATGCAGTCGGCCATGAAGAGCGGCGCCAAGGGCATCCGTGTCCAGTGCTCCGGTCGTCTGGGCGGCGCCGAGATGTCGCGGTCGGAGTTCTACCGTGAGGGCCGGGTGCCTCTGCACACGCTCCGCGCGGACATCGACTACGGCTTCTACGAGGCCCGTACCACCTTCGGCCGCATCGGCGTGAAGGTGTGGATCTACAAGGGCGAGGCCGCGACGAGCCGCGCCGAGCGCGAGGCGGCGGCTGCCGGCGCCCGTGCCGGCCAGCGTCGCGAGCGTGACGACCGTCGTGGTGGCGGCGGCGACCGTCCGCGTCGTGGTGGTGGCGCCGGTGGCGCCCGCCGCGGTGGCGGCGGCGGCCGTGGCGGCGACCGTGGCGATCGCGCCCCCAGGACTGAGGCGGCCTCCCAGGCTGCCCCCGAGACCGGCCCGGCTGCGCAGCCGGGTGCTGAAGGGAGCTGACCATGCTGATCCCTCGCAGGGTCAAGCACCGCAAGCAGCACCGGCCCGACCGCAGCGGCGCCGCCAAGGGCGGCACCAGGGTCGTGTTCGGCGAGTTCGGCATTCAGGCGATTGAGCACTCTTACGTGACCAACCGTCAGATCGAGTCGGCTCGTATTGCTATGACCCGTCACATCAAGCGAGGCGGAAAGGTGTGGATCAACATCTACCCCGACCGTCCGCTCACCAAGAAGCCTGCCGAGACCCGCATGGGTTCCGGTAAGGGTTCGCCCGAGTGGTGGATCGCCAACGTCAAGCCGGGCCGCGTCATGTTCGAGCTCTCGGGTGTCGCCGAGCCGATCGCCCGCGAGGCGCTCACCCGTGCGATTCACAAGCTCCCCATGAAGTGCAAGATCGTTAAGCGTGAAGTTGGTGAGGCGTGATGGCTAAGGGCCTGACCGCCGGCGAGCTGCGGGTGGAGGACCAGGACACCCTGGTCCAGAAGCTCAAGGAAGCCAAGGAGGAGCTGTTCAACCTCCGTTTCCAGTCAGCGACCGGTCAGTTGGAGAGCCACGGGCGGCTGCGCGCCGTCCGCCGCGAGATCGCCCGTATCTACACCGTGATGCGCGAGCGCGAGCTGGGCATCGTCACGGTTGAGAAGGAGTCGAGCGATGGCTGAGACCGAGACCACCGAGACCACCGAGACCACCGAGTCGACGTCGCGGAACTTCCGCAAGGTCCGTGAGGGCCTGGTCGTCAGCGACAAGATGGACAAGACCGTCGTCGTCGCCGTCGAGGACCGCGTCAAGCACCGTCTGTACGGCAAGGTCATCCGCCGTACGACCAAGTACAAGGCACACGACGAGTCCAACGCCTGTGGCGTGGGCGACCGCGTGCTTCTGATGGAGACCCGCCCCCTTTCCGCCACCAAGCGGTGGAGGGTCGTGGAGATCCTCGAGAAGGCCAAGTAGCCCTCTCGGATATACCGCGCCTCGTGGGGGCCTCAGGGCCCCCATGACGGTGTCCAAGGACGCGGGAGCATCGCTCCCGCGTCGCCTGCGGTGCGGCCCTCTACGGAGGGTTGTGGCCGGAGGAACAAGACAACGATGGGTTCCGCCAGGCTCAGCGATGAGAACCGGCGCGACTAACAGGAGTACAACGTGATCCAGCAGGAGTCGCGGCTCAAGGTCGCCGACAACACGGGTGCCAAGGAGATTCTCTGCATCCGTGTTCTCGGTGGCTCGGGCCGACGCTACGCCGGTATCGGCGACGTCATCGTCGCCACTGTCAAGGACGCGCTGCCGGGCAGCACGGGCGTCAAGAAGGGCGATGTGGTCAAGGCCGTCATCGTCCGCACGGTCAAGGAGCGCCGCCGGCCCGACGGCTCCTACATCCGCTTCGACGAGAACGCCGCCGTCATCATCAAGGACAGCGGTGACCCTCGTGGCACTCGTATCTTCGGCCCGGTCGGCCGCGAGCTGCGCGACAAGAAGTTCATGCGCATCATCTCGCTCGCACCGGAGGTGCTGTAATGCCGAAGCTGCATGTGAAGAAGGGTGACCTGGTCCAGGTCATCGCCGGCAAGGACAAGGGTGCCAAGGGTCATGTGATCGCGACTCTCCCGCGCGAGGACCGCGTGGTGGTCGAGGGCGTCAACATGATCAAGAAGCACGGCAAGGAGACCAACCAGGGTCCGCGTGGCGCCAAGACCGGCGGCGTGCAGACCATGGAGGGCCCTATTCACGTGAGCAACGTGAAGAAGCTCAAGGAAGACAAGGCCGCCGAAAAGCCCGCCGACAAGAAGGCTGACAAGGCCGACGAGACGGGTGAGGACAGCTGATGACTGCCACGACCACCGAGACCGAGCGCCCGACGCCGCGCCTCAAGACGAAGTACCGCGAGGAGATCGCGGCTCAGCTTCGCGAGCAGTTCGGCATCGAGAACGTCATGCAGATCCCCGGCCTGGTGAAGATCAAGGTCAACATGGGTGTCGGCGAGGCGGCCCGCGACTCGAAGCTGATCGAGGGCGCCGTTCGCGACCTCACCGTGATCACCGGCCAGAAGCCGGCCGTCGTCCGGGCGCGCAAGTCCATCGCGCAGTTCAAGCTGCGTGAGGGCATGCCGATCGGCGCGCACGTCACGCTTCGCGGCGACCGCATGTGGGAGTTCCTCGACAGGCTGCTGTCGCTGGCGCTGCCCCGCATCCGTGACTTCCGTGGCCTGTCGCCGAAGCAGTTCGACGGCAACGGCAACTACACCTTCGGTCTGACCGAGCAGGTCATGTTCCACGAGGTCGACCAGGACAAGGTCGACCGGCCGCGGGGCATGGACATCACGGTCGTGACCACCGCGAAGAACGACGACCAGGGCCGGGCGCTGCTCAAGCTCCTCGGCTTCCCTTTCAAGGAGGCCTGATCCAATGGCGAAGAAGTCGCTGATCGCCAAGGCGGGGCGCAAGCAGAAGTTCGAGGTCCGGGCCTACACCCGTTGCTCGCGTTGCGGTCGTCCGCGCGCCGTCTACAGGAAGTTCGGCCTGTGCCGCGTGTGCTTCCGCGAGATGGCGCACCGGGGCGAGCTGCCTGGCATCACCAAGTCCAGCTGGTAGTTACCCTTGGGGGCGGCACCTGTCGCCCCCGGGGCGGCTCCCGGCCGTACATATCCGTAAATGTCAAAACCAGGGGGCTCTCGTAGAGAGCACCCACGACCGCGCCGAAGGTCCACCGGCAGAGCAGTGCGCAGCACTGAAGCTTGGCCGACTGGAAACCGCGGCGAGGAAGGCCACTGGCCATGACGATGACCGACCCGATCGCAGACATGCTCACACGTCTGCGTAATGCGAACTCGGCGTACCACGACAGCGTGTCGATGCCGTACTCGAAGATCAAGGCGCACATCGCCGAGATCCTCCAGCAGGAGGGTTACATCCAGGCTTGGACCGTCGAAGACGCCAAGGTTGGCAAGAACCTCGTGGTGGAGCTCAAGTTCGGGCCTACCCGTGAGCGGTCGCTCTCGGGCCTGCGCCGGGTTTCCAAGCCCGGTCTGCGGGTCTATGCGAAGAAGGACAATCTGCCTCGAGTTCTGGGAGGGCTGGGCGTCGCGATCATCTCGACGTCAGCCGGTCTCATGACCGACAAGCAGGCCGGCAAGCGTGGCGTGGGCGGGGAAGTCCTCGCCTACGTCTGGTAGAGGGGAGGAACACAGCATGTCGAGAATCGGACGGCTGCCCATCCCTGTGCCCAGTGGCGTAGACATCACGATCACCGGCCAGGATGTCCAGGTCAAGGGCCCGAAGGGCACGCTTTCTCACACGGTCGCCGAGCCCATCGTGGTGGGCCGCGACGACGACGGCGCCATCGCCGTCACCCGACCCAACGACGAGAACAAGGTCCGTGCGCTGCACGGCCTGTCGCGGACGCTGATCGCCAACATGGTGCAGGGCGTCACGCAGGGCTACTCCAAGACCCTGGAGATCGTCGGCGTCGGTTACCGCGTCCAGGCCAAGGGCCCGGCGCAGCTGGAGTTCTCGCTGGGCTTCAGCCACCCGGTCATCGTCGACGCCCCCGAGGGCGTCACCTTCCGCGTCGAGAAGCCGACGCTGTTCCACGTGGACGGCATCGACAAGCAGAAGGTCGGCGAGGTCGCCGCCAACATCCGCAAGCTGCGCAAGCCCGACCCGTACAAGGGCAAGGGCGTGCGCTACCAGGGCGAACAGATCCGCCGCAAGGTCGGAAAGGCTGGTAAGTAGGCATGGCTCCGAAGACTGCGTTCGGCAAGCACACGGCTGCCCGCACCGTCTCGCGGGCCCGCCGTCACCGCCGCGTCCGCAAGAACGTCGTCGGTACGGCCGCGCGTCCGCGCCTGGTCGTCAACCGCTCGACCCGTCACCTGTTCGTGCAGATCGTGGACGACTCCGTCGGCCACACGCTGGTGAGCGCGTCCACCATGGACGCCTCGCTGCGCACGGTCGAGGCGGACAAGACGGAGAAGGCCAAGAAGGTCGGCGAGCTCCTCGCTCAGCGGGCCAAGGAAGCCGGGATCACGGCGGTCGTCTTCGACCGCGGTGGCAACCGCTACGCCGGCCGCATCGCGGCTCTGGCGGACAGCGCCCGCGAAGGCGGGCTCGAGTTCTGATGGCAACTGAGATGAGGAACCACTGATGGCTGCAGCTCCGCGTCGCGGTGGCGGCACCGGTGGCGAGCGGCGGGACCGTCGTGACGATCGCCGCGGTGGCGCCGCTGACAAGGGCGTCTCGTACATCGAGCGCGTAGTGAAGATCAACCGAGTGGCCAAGGTCGTGAAGGGTGGTCGTCGCTTCAGCTTCACCGCCCTCGTCGTCGTCGGTGACGGCAACGGCCTGGTCGGCGTCGGCTACGGCAAGGCCAAGGAAGTCCCCGCGGCCATCGCCAAGGGTGTCGAAGAGGCGAAGAAGCACTTCTTCAAGGTGCCTCGGATCCAGGGCACGATCCCGCACACGGTGCAGGGCGAGGAGGCGGCCGGTGTCGTCTTCCTGCGTCCGGCCTCGGCCGGTACCGGCGTCATCGCCGGTGGCCCGGTCCGCGCGGTCCTGGAGTGCGCCGGCATCCACGACGTGCTGTCCAAGTCGCTCGGCTCGGACAACCCGATCAACATCGTGCACGCCACGGTGGCGGCTCTGAAGGGTCTTTCCCGGCCCGAGGAGATCGCCGCCCGCCGTGGCCTGCCGATCGAGGACGTGGCCCCGGCCCGGATGCTCAAGGCTCAGCGCGAGGGCATCGCCGAGGCAGCGGCCGCGAAGGCGGTGAGCTAGTCATGGCACGCCTGAAGATCACTCAGGTTCGCTCGAAGATCGGTGGCAAGCAGAACCAGCGTGACTCGCTGCGTTCGCTTGGCCTGAAGCGAATCGGCGACGTCGTCGTCAAGGAGGACCGGCCCGAGATTCGCGGCATGGTCTCCGTGGTGACGCACCTCGTCGTGGTGGAAGAGGTCGACTAGTCATGACTGACAAGGCTCCGCTCAAGATTCACGACCTGCGTCCCGCTCCCGGCGCCAACAAGTCGAAGATCCGCAAGGGTCGCGGCGAGGCGTCGAAGGGCAAGACCGCTGGTCGCGGCACCAAGGGCAGCCACGCCCGTACGACGGTCCCCCTCGGTTTCGAGGGTGGCCAGGTGCCGCTGCAGAGGCGTCTGCCGAAGCTCAAGGGCTTCTCCAACGCCATGTTCAAGACGACCTACCAGGTCGTCAACCTGGACCGGCTCGGCGAGCTGTTCCCCGAGGGTGGCGACGTCACCGTCGAGGCGCTGGTGGCCAGGGGCGCTGTCCGCAAGAACCAGCCGGTCAAGGTGCTGGGCACCGGGGAGATCTCGGTCGCGGTGAACGTGCAGGCACACGCCTTCTCGTCCGCCGCGAAGGAGAAGATCGCCGCTGCCGGTGGCTCCGTTACCGAGCTGTAAGTGCAATTACGACGCGTGGGGGTTCTGACAATGGGCCCCCACGCGTGTAGTGCGTTAGAGTTCGCGAGACGGCAGGATACTGTCCTGCTGGATGTTGACATGAGACTTCAGATGGCAGATCCCCGCACCATCGCATACTCACATCGCCTTAGAGGCGCGCAGGAGGGACCGTGCTGACCGCGTTTACCCGGGCGTTCCGGACGCCGGACCTGCGCAAGAAGTTGCTCTTCACGCTGGGCATCATCGCGCTTTTCCGGCTCGGCTCGGTTCTTCCGACTCC
>NZ_LAVL01000137.1 GCF_001083785.1 Nonomuraea sp. SBT364 | reverse complement strand
GGGGCCACGTCCCCGGCGGGTGTGGAAGGGGCGGGGGGCGCGCCGGCAGGGGGGGGCGCGGGGCCGTCAGGAGGGCCGGCATCAGGCCCGGCGTCAGGGCCGGCGTCAGGGCCGGCGGGCGGCGTGGCGGCGGCCCTGATCTTGTCGAGGTGGCCGCGCCTGGGTTCGCGCAGCCGCCACACGAGCAGGGCGGTGAGGACGCCGGGGACCGCCATGAACAGGAAGGTCGCGCGCCAGCCGTACGCCTGGCCGATGAGGCCGCCGACGATGGTGCCGAGCCCGCCGAGGTAGGTCGTCATGCGGGTCCACCCGTACACGTGGACCCGGGCGGCGGCGGGGTAGAAGTCGGCGATGAGGCTGCCGACGGCCGGGTTGTCGATGTTCTCGGCGGCGGCGAGGAGCACGCGCATGA
The DNA here is from genome assembly GCF_001083785.1 of Nonomuraea sp. SBT364. Lineage (GTDB taxonomy): Bacteria > Actinomycetota > Actinomycetes > Streptosporangiales > Streptosporangiaceae > Nonomuraea. The sequence goes on along the minus strand of NZ_LAVL01000137.1, from coordinate 21,565 downwards.
GGTAGAAGACGGCGAATCCGGCGGCGAGCCCGGAGCCGAGCGTCGCCAGGCCCCAGCAGAGCACCACGACGGCGATGATCCGGGTGCGGCTGTAGCGGTCGGCGAGGTAGCCGGCGGGCAGCGCGACGGCGGTGGCGGCCAGGGCGCCGGCGGTGGGGATGGACCCGGCGGCCGTGTCGCTGAAGCCCCATTCCTCCTGGATCAGCGGCAGGACCCCCGCCAGCAGGCCGGCCTCCATGCGGTCCACGATGCCGACGAGGAAGAGCACGATGAACGGCGCCCACCCGTACGGGTTGGGATCGGCCGGGCTGATGCCGTCCTCGGGTGGGGAGCCGAGCCGCCGGCGCTCGCGAGTGACGGCCTTGACCATGGACTTCTCCTCCGCTGTGGCAGCCGGTCGCCCTAGAACACGGTTCTAGGACCAAGTTCTGGTCAGAGTGTCGTACATCACACCGTGTTGCGCCAGGGGTGAGGCATCAGGAAGTGGTGAGAAAGGGGCGGCCGGGTCAGCGCTCGGCGGCCGGGGCGGGGGAGGCCGGAGCGGGCGCGGCGGGCAGGGCGTCACCGGCGCGGCGGGACGGGAGGGCCAGGGTGATCGCCGCGGCCACGAGCGCCGCGCCGCAGCCGACGAGCATGCCGGTCCGGAAGCCCGCTTCGGACGGCAGGACGTGGCCGCCGAACGTGACGGTCATCTGCGACAGCACCACGCCGACCACCGCGGCCGAGACGGTCGTGCCGATGGAGCGCATCAGCGTGTTGAAGCTGTTGGCGGCGGCGGTCTCGGACCGGGGCACGGCACCCATGATGAGCGCCGGCATCGCGCCGTAGGCCAACCCGACCCCGATGCTGCACAGGCACGTGACGACCAGCAGCCCCCAGGGGGAGCCGAGCAGGACCATGGAGGAGCCGTACCCGAGCGCCATGACGAGGCTGCCGGCGGCCAGCGTGACCTTGGGGCCCCGGGCGGCCGACAGACGCGCGCCGACGGGGGAGACGAGCATCATCATCAGCCCCGAGGGCGCCATCCACAGGCCGGCGGCGAGCATCGACTGCCCGAGCCCGTAGCCGGTGCCCGCCGGCAGTTGCAGGATCTGCATGACGATCAGCGCCTGGGCGTACATCGCGAAGCCGACGACGATCGAGGCCACGTTCGTCAGCAGCACCTGCGGCCGCGCGGTGACGCGCAGGTCGACGAGCGGATCGGCGCTGCGCAGCTCCCACCAGCCCCACGCGAGCAGGACGAGCGCCGCGGTGACGAGCAGCCCGAGCGTCAGGCCGCTCGTCCAGCCCCAGTCGGCGCCCTTGGACACGCCGAGCAGCAGGCACACCAGCCCCGCGCCGAGGCCGAGCGCGCCGGCCACGTCCACGCGCCCGCTGGCCGTGGCGGGCGTGACCGGCACCAGGCGCCAGATGAGCAGGGCCACGAGCAGGCTCAGCGCGGCCGTGGCCCAGAACAGCGCCCGCCAGCTCGCGTACTCGGCGACGGCGGCCGCGATCGGCATGCCGAGCGCGCCGCCGATGCCCATCGAGGAGCTCATCAGCGCGATGGAGGAGCCGAGCCGCTCGGGCGGCAGCACGTCACGAAGCGCGCTGATGCCCAGCGGGATCAGCCCCATGCCCATGCCCTGCAGCCCCCGCCCCACGAGCATGGGGGCCAGCGAGCCGGCGAGCGCGCAGATGACGCAGCCGAGGACGAGCGGCGCCGAGCAGACGAGCATCATGCGGCGCTTGCCGAACAGGTCGCCCAGCCGGCCCGTCACCGGGGTCGTCACGGCTCCGGCCAGCAGGGTCGCCGTGATCACCCAGGACGCGTCGGACGCGGTGCTGTCCAGCAGCCGCGGCAGCTCGCCGATCAGCGGCACGACCAGGGTCTGGGTGAGCGAGGCGACGATGCCGGCCACCGCCATCACGGTGACGACGCCGTTGGGTCTCGGCTCTTGCACGCGGATCCTCTTCTCGGGTGTCGGCGGGGGAGAGATGTGCACTCTACACATAGTGTGTTATCTGCACACTCCGTGGGGGTTGCGGACCGCGACCCGAAAGGACCGTCATGGACAAGCCCACCGACCTGGTCGAGTACGAGACGATGCTGCTCGGGCAGCACCGCCATCTTGACCGCAGCGCCTACATCCTGCTCAGCCGGATCAGGGTGGCGGGCATGATGTCCATCGGGCAGCTCAGCGAGGCGTTCGGCCTCGACGTCTCCACGCTCAACCGGCACACCTCGGCCCTGCTGCGCGACGGGCTGGCCGAGCGCATCCCCGACCCCGAGGGCGGGATCGCGCGCAAGTTCCGGCTCACCGAGGTGGGCGAGCGCTACCTCGACGACGAGCGCGCCAGGAACATCAGGGGCCTGGAGAAGGTGCTGGCCGGCTGGACGGCCGAGGAGGTGGCGGAGTTCGCCGCCTATCTCAGGCGTTTCAACACCGACGTCGAGGGCGTCGGCGGCCGCTCCTGGCCGCGCCAGGACCGGGTGGCACGGGAGGGCGGAGGCGCGGGCGTGTGACACGTTCACGCGTTTATGAATATTCCTCGGGAATTTCCGTTTCGCGCAGTATGTGTTTGTTCCGAATGAAGAAATAGCCGACGTTTTGACATGGCTGTAGGGAAAGGCCGTGTAAAGTCGTCAAGCGGCGACGCCTTTCGCTCATTTGACGGTGTCGATTCCTCTGCCGTGCCCATGTGGAGCTCCAGCACTTCAAAGGACGGACATGAACGGATCCGCGGATTTCACTGCCGGAGTGCTGCTGGCGAGCGTCATCTGCAGCGTGTTATTGCTGATGGTCTGCATCGTGCTGCTGGCCGTCCTGCTCGCGCGTTCCAGGACCCCCGAACGCCGGACCCGGGCCGTGACCCCGCCCGTCGTAAGACCCTCGGCACGAACCTCGGCACGACCCGACGACCAGGAAAAGGCAGCCGCCGAGCGCGCCCGGGCGGCCGAGCGGGCGCAAGCCGCGGAAAAGGCGAGACAAGTCGCCGAACAGGCCAGAGAGAGCGCCGAACAGGCCAGGGAAGCCGCCGAGAAAGACAAAGAACAGGCGCTTCAGCAGGCCGGCGCGAATCTCCAGTGGTACAACGCGGCGGTCGCGGAAACCGGCCGGCTGGTCGAACGGCTGAACGCGGTGGCCGACGCCGAAGTGCGCGGCTACGCCGACGTCGCCGTCCCCGGGCTGCTGCATCCGCAGTTCGCGGGCACGCCGCTGAGCGAGCACGTCGCCGGCGCCGAGGAACTGCTGCGCGAGGCGGTGCGCGCCACCCGGGCGGACGTCAGCGGCGCCGCCCGCGCCGGGGTGCGGGGCATGGCCGAAGAGGTGCAGATGTACCTCGCCAGGCTCCAGATGTCCATCAACGAGGCGCTCGACCAGCCGCCCGGCGCCGACCACCACCGGAGCCTGGTCGACATGGACGCCCACGCCACCTGGGCGCTGCACGCCGTGCAACGGCTGCGCATCCTGGCGGGCTCCTGGCCGGGCGTGCAGCGCGCCGACTGCACCTTCCGCGAGATCGTGGAGAGCGCCCGGGGCCGCATCCCCGCCTACGACCGCGTCGACTACACCTACGTGCCCGACGTCGGCGAGCGGTGGGTCGAGGGCCGGGTGGTCGAGCCGATCACGGTCGCGCTCGCCGAGCTGCTGGCCAACGCCACCAGCTACACCGGCGACCGGGTCAGCGTCTACGTCAGGGAGGTCCCGAAGGGCTTCTGCGTCGTGGTCGACGACAAGGGCGCCGGCCTGAACGCCTTCCAGCTCGCCGAGGCCGAGCGCCTGCTGTCGCGGCAGACGACGCTCGACGCGGCCAACCTGGCCGACGAGCGCAAGCTGGGCTTCGCCGTCATCGGGCACCTGGCGCACGACTACGGCTTCCACGTCGACGTCAGCGCGCCCTCGCCCAGCGGCGGCGTCCAGGCGTCCTGCCTGGTCCCGCACCACCTGATGAGCGCGGCCCCCGGGCCGGCGGCACCGCGCGAGACGGCGCCGCCGCCCGCCGCCCACGCGGTCAACGCTGCCCCCGCCGCCCCCGCGGCGCGGGCCACCACGTCCAACGGCCTGCCCAAGCGCGAACGTCAGCACGCCGTCACGCCCGTCTCCGCGCAGCCGACCCAGCAATCCATCACCGACACCCGCGCGCCCGAAGACGTGGCCGCCGACCTGGGAAAGCTGAGCGAGCTGCTCGGCTCGGGCCTCGCCACCGGCCGCGACAACGACGCTGAAGGACACCCGCAGCCATGACCATAGAGCAGCCCACCGCCGACGACACCAACATGAGCTGGGTCCTCAACAACCTGGTCGACCAGCAGTCGGACGTCATGAACGCGGTGCTGTTCACCTCCGACGGGCTGGTCCTGGCGTACTCGGCCGGCATGACCCGCGACGACGCCGACCGCGCCGCGGCCGCGCTGTCCGGGATGAAGTCGCTGCAGCAGCAGCTGAGCGAGTTCTGCACCACCCCGTCGCGGCACAGCGCGCCCGGCCCGCTGCGCTACGTGATCGCCGACCTCGTGAACGTCACCATGGTGCTGTTCGCCGTCACCGAGCGCACCGGGATCGGCGTGTCGATCCGGGGCGAGTTCAACAGCGCCGCCACCCACATCGCCATCCAGGCGGCCACCAAGACCGTGCACGGGCTGGGCCCGGTCCTGGGCGCCCGGGAGCGGAGCGGCGGCACATGACGGCGTCGCGGCACCGGCGAGCGGGCATGATCCGCTCCTACGCCGTGACCGGTGGCGACGCCCCCGGCACGCGGGCCGGACTGGACGCCGCCACGCTCCTCGTCGCCGACCCCGGCCGGCCGCTGACCGGCCTCGCGGCGCAGTCCCGCCGGGTGATGGACCTGTGCCTGCCTGGGGCGCTGTCGGTGTCGGAGGTCGCCGCCCACCTGCAACTGCCGGGAGCGATCGTCAAGGTGATCGTGGCGGGGCTGGTCGACAGCGGTCACCTGGCCCCGCGCGCGCCCTTCGTGCCCGCCGCCTCCCCCTATAGCGCCGACTTCCTGATGAAGGTGTTGAAGGCACTTGAAAAGCTCTGACCGCTACGTGCCGGCGACGGCCCGGCCGGTGAAGGTCCTCGTGCTCGGCCCGTTCGCCGTCGGCAAGACCACCTTCGTCAGGACCGTGTCGGAAATTCGCCCGCTGTCGACCGAGGAGCGGATGACGCAGGCCGGACAGCTCGTGGACGACCTGAGAGACCTGCGGGGCAAGGACACCACGACGGTGGCGATGGACTTCGGCCGCCTGACGTTGTCTCCTGAAATCGTGCTCTATCTGTTCGGCGCGCCCGGCCAGCCGCGGTTCCACGGCATGGTCCGCTCCCTCATGGACGGCGCGCTCGGCGGACTGGTGCTGGTCGACACGCGCCGCATCGACGCCAGCTTCGACGCGATGAACCTGCTCGAAGAGGCACGGCTGCCCCACGTCGTCGCCGTCAACCACTTCGACGGCTCGCCCCGCTACCGCGACGCAGAGCTGCGCGACAGCCTGAGCCTGGACGACCAGCCGCTGGTGAGCATGGACGCCCGCCGGGCCGGCTCGGCCAAGCACGGCCTGATCGCGCTCGTCCAGCACATCCTCGACCACCACCGCCGCCTGGAGCATGCCCGATGACACCGTCCGCCCCCGTTCCGAGACTGTTCGGCGCCTCGTTCGCCGCCCGGCCCGACGACGCCTACGACCTGCTGCGCGCCGCCGGTCCCGTCGCCTGGGCGGAGATCGCCGAAGGCGTCCACGCGCTGGTCGTCACCGGCCGCCGCGCCGCCGTCGACGTGCTCACCGACACCGACACCTACGGCAAGGACAGCCGCACGTGGGAGGCGCTGCAGCAGGGCCGCGTCCCCGCCGACAGCCCGGTGCTGGCGCTCATGGCCTACCGGCCCAGCCTCCTGTACGCCGACGGCGAGCGGCACGCCAGGCTGCGGCGGCCCATGGACGACTGCCTGCGCCGGATCAACCTGCACGAGCTGCGCGAGATCACCCGGCGGCACGCGTTGCGCCTCATCGACGCCTTCGCCGGGGAGGGCCGGGCCGAGCTGATGAGCCAGTACGCCGACACGCTGCCGCTGCTGGTCTTCACCGACCTGCTGGGCTGCCCGCCCGAGCTGGTCGAACGCATGGTCGCCGGCTGCCAGGGCATGATCAACGCCGGTCCGGAGGCCGCCCGGGGCGCCGCCGACCTGGCGCGATGCCTGGCCGAGATCATCGCGATGAAGGACGTCTCGCCGGGGCGTGACTGCACCTCCTGGATGCTGGCCCATCCGGCCCGGCTGTCGCACGAGGAGATCCTGCACCAGCTCGTCGTCCTGGTCGGCGCGGGCACCATCCCCACCTCCGCGTGGATCGCCTCCGGCCTGCGCCTGCTGCTGTCGGACGATCACTACGCCGGGGATCTGACCGCGGGCGCCGTCACCGTTCGCCGCGCCCTGGAACAGGTGCTGTGGACGCGCTCGCCGATGGCCAACTTCTCCGTCCACTACGCCCGCCACGACACCGCGCTGCACGGCGTGCCCGTGCCGCGCGGCGTGCCGATCCTGATCAGCCACGCCGCCACCGGCACCGACCCGGCGCTGCCCCCGCTCGGCTACGACAACCGCTCGCACCTGGCCTGGTCGGCCGGGCCGCACCGGTGCCCCGCCGACAGCCAGGCCGCCGCGATCGCCCAGACCGCGATCGAGACGCTCCTGGACCGGCTGTGGGACCTGGAGCTCGGCACCGCCGGCGGCGCCAACCGGCCGGGCCCCTTCCACCAGTGCCCGGCGGCCCTGGCCATCCGCTTCCGCCCCCAGCCCGCTGATGCTTCCCTCACCCCCACCGCGTCCCCTGGAGGTATTCGTGTCCGGCGAACCCCCGATCCTCGACCCCACAGGAAAACGCCTTTATGAGCAGGTCGACGACCTGCGCGCAGAGGGGCCGGCCGTCCGGGTCCGGCTCCCCGGCGACCTGGTCGCCTGGTCGGTGACCCGCGGCGAGGTCGCCAAGAAACTCCTGGTCCATCCCGGCGTCTCCAAGAACGCCCGCACCTCCTGGCCGGACTACCGGCCGTTCGCGATCGGCTGGCTGACCGCCTGGGTCGACGTGATCAGCATGTTCACCGTCGACGGCGACGACCACAAGCGGCTCAAGGACCTGGTCGGCAAGGCGTTCACCCCCCGCCGCATCGAGGCGATGCGGCCCGCGATCGAGACCATCGTCGAGGACCTGCTCGACGACCTGGCGCTCGAACCCCCCGGCCGGCCGGTCGACCTGCGCGCCCGTTTCAGCTATCCCATCCCGACCCGGGTGATCTGCGACCTGATGGGCGTCCCGCAGGAGCAGCGCCCGCACATGCTGCGCTGCATCGACTCCGTCCTGGACACCAGTCTCACGCCCGAGCAGGCGACCGTCGTCCAGCGTGACATGTTCGCCGCGATGCACACGCTCCTGCACCACAGGCGCGCCAGCCCCGGGCAGGACCTGACGAGCCTGCTGCTGGCCGCGCAGGAGGAGGGCGAGGAGCTCAGCACGGACGAGCTGGTCAGCACCCTGATCCTGATGATCGGCGCCGGCAGCGAGACGGCGGTGTCCCTCATCGACCACGCGACCGTCGCCATGCTGTCGCACCCCGGCCAGCTCGCCGCCGTCCACGCCGACCCCGCCCGCTGGAGCGACGTCATCGAGGAGAGCCTGCGCCAGCACGCGCCGATCATGCACCTGCCGATGCGTTACGCCACCACCGACATCGACCTCGGCGAGGGCGTCATGATCGGCAAGGGTGAGCTGATCCTGGTCGCCTTCGGCGCGCACGGGCGTGACCCGCTGGCCAACCCCGACCCGGACCGCTTCGACATCGACCGCGCCGACCGGCAGCACCTGGCGTTCGGGCACGGCATCCACTACTGCCTGGGGGCGCCGCTGGCCCGGCTGGAGGCGGCGATCGCGCTGCCCGCCCTGTTCGCCCGCTTCCCCGGACTGCGCCTGGCGGGCCGGCCGGGCCGTCACACGTCCTTCATCGCCAACGACTACCCGGCCCTGCCCGTGGTTCTCGACCCCGCCGCGTGACCCCGTAATCCTGGATGTGTATTATCCAGGATATGCGGATGAGCGAGGGCGTGGAGTGGGCGCTGCACAGCTGTCTGAACCTGACCTGGGTCGAGCAGGGTGAGGCGATGACGGCGGCCCGTCTGGCGGCCTTCTACGAGCTGCCGGCGGCCTATCTGAACAAGCAGCTCCAGGCGCTGGCGCGGGCCGGCATCGTCACCTCCACGCCCGGTCCGCGCGGCGGGTTCCGGCTGGCGCGCCCGCCGGAGCGGATCACCCTGCTCGACGTGCTGACCGCGATCGAGGGGCCGGAGGAGGCGTTCCGCTGCGAGGAGGTGCTCCGGCAGGGTCCGCAGGGCCGCCCGGACGTCGACTACCGCAAGGCGTGCGTCATCTCGCAGGCCATGCGCCGGGCCGAGCTGGCCTGGCGCAAGGAACTGGCCGGCCAGACGCTGGCCGACATCAAGGCGACGGTGGAGCGCCGCTCGCCCGGCACGCCCTCGGCCACGCGCGCGTGGTTCGCGAGCCGCCGCCCCTGAACGGCGCCGCCGTTCGCCCTAAAACTGGATATTCAATATCCAAGATGAGGAGAATTGACATGCGTATGAGCATTCGCAAGCCCGCGGCCGACGGCCTGAAGGCGATGTACGCGCTGGAGGCCTACCTCAACGGCAGCCCCGTCCCGCACGTCACGCTCGACCTGCTGCGGCTGCGCGTCAGCCAGATCAACGGCTGTGGCTACTGCGTCGACATGCACGCCCGCGAAGCCGCCGAGGCCGGTGTGTCCGACCAGCGCCTCCACGCGGTGGCGGCCTGGCGCGACACCCCGTTCTTCTCGGCCGCCGAGCGCGCCGCCCTGGCACTCGCCGAGGCGGCCACGCGGCTGGCCGACAACCCCGCGGGCGTCCCCGACGAGGTGTGGGACGAGGCCGCCGCGCACTACGACGAGGAGTCGCTGGCCGCCCTGGTCATGGCGATCGCCTCGATCAACACCTGGAACCGCATCAACGTCACCCTCCGCAACGCCCCGGCGGCCTGACCCCCACGGGGGAAATTTGCAGGTACGTGGACGTTTGCCGAGACCCGCCGGGGCACGGCGGCAGGTATGACAACCATCGCTTCCGAAGTGCTCATCGAGCGGCTGGCCGAGTGGGGCGTCGACACGGTCTTCGGCCTGCCCGGCGACGGCATCAACGGCATCATGGAAGGGCTGCGCCGCCACGCCGACCGTGTCCGCTTCGTCCTGGTGCACCACGAGGAGGCGGCCGCGTTCATGGCCGCCGCCCACGCCAAGGCGACCGGGCGCGTCGGCGTCTGCCTGGCCACCAGCGGTCCCGGCGGCATCCACCTGCTCAACGGGCTGTATGACGCGAAGCTGGACCATCAGCCGGTGCTGGCCATCACCGGCATGCAGGAGACCAGTGTGCTCGGCACCGGCTACCAGCAGGAAGTCCATCTGGACCGGCTGTTCGAGGACGTCGCCGAGTACAACCTGCTCGTCGACAACCCCGCCCAGCTGCCCGGCGTCGTCGACATCGCGATCAGGACCGCGTACGCAAGGCGCGGCGTCGCGCACCTGACCGTCCCGAACGACGTGCAGGTGGCCGACGCCGACGCCGACCCGTACAAGCACGTCGCCCCGGCGCGGCCGCCCGCCACGGCCGCGATCTACCTGAGCCCGCCGGGACTCCCGCGCGAGGAGGACCTGCGGGCCGCGGCCGAGGTCCTCAACGGCAGCGAACGCCCGGCGATCCTGGCGGGCGCCGGGGCGCTGCACGCGCGGGCCGAGGTGCTGGCGGTGGCCGAGGCGCTCGGCGCGCCGGTGATCAAGACGCTGCCCGGCAAGGCCGTCATCCCCGACGACTCGCCGTACGCGGTGGGCGGGATCGGCCTGCTCGGCACCCGCCCCGGTGAGGAGCTCGTGGAGGACTGCGACGCCCTGTTCATGATCGGCACGAACTTCCCCTACACCCAGCACCTGCCCAAGCCGGGCCAGGCGCGGGTGGTCCAGCTGGAGGCCGACCCCGTCAGGGCCGGGGTGCGGCTGCCCACCGAGGTGCCGATGATCGGCGACGCCAAGGAGGGGCTGCGCGCCCTGCTGCCGTTGCTCAGGCACGACGGCAGCCGTGACCACCTGGACAAGTACACGCGGATGACGGACAAGTGGCGCTCGGACATGCGGGCGCTGGACTCGCCGGAACGCCACCCGATCGCGCCGCAGTATCTGATGGGCTGCGTCGACCGGGCCGCCACCGACGACGCCATCCTCACCTGCGACTCGGGCACGATCGCCACCTGGGCCGCCAGGCACTGGACGATCCGCGGCGAGCGCGGCTTCTACCTGTCGGGCAACCTCGCCTCGATGGCGCCCGGCCTGCCGTACGCGATCGCGGTGCAGCTCGCCTTCCCCGGCCGGCAGGTCATCGCGTTCGTGGGCGACGGCGCCGTCGCGATGCTGATGGCCGAGTTCCTGACAGCCGCCCAGCACGGGCTGCCGATCAAGGTGGTCGTCAACAACAACAACTCGCTCGGCCAGATCCTGTGGGAGCAGATGGTGCTCGGCTACCCCGAGCACGGCGTCCGCTTCGCCGAGCCCGCCGCCGACTTCTCCGGCTGGGCGCGCTCCTGCGGCGGCTACGGGCGCAAGGTCACCGAGCCGGGCGACCTGGACGAGGCCGTCCGCCAGGCGCTCGCGCACGACGGGCCGGCGCTGGTGGACGTGGACGTGGACCCGAACGAGCCGCCGATGCCCGGCAAGGTCTCCTACGAGCAGGCCAAGAGCTTCGCGCGGGCGTTCCTGCGCGGCCAGCCGCACAAGGCGTCCATCGCCACCACCCTGTTCAAGGACAAGATCTCCCAGCTGGGGCGGTGAGCGCGATGGCACAGCAGATCGTCACGCCGCCCGCCGCCGTCCGGGAGCCGTACGTCAACCTGCGCGAGCTGGAACGGGACCTGCGCGAGCGGGTGGACGGCGAGGTGCGCTTCGACCCCGGCAGCCGAGGCGCGTACTCCACCGACGCCTCCAACTACCGGCAGGTGCCGCTCGGCGTGGTCGTGCCGCGTACCGTCGAGGCCGCCGAGGAGGCCGTCGCGGTCTGCCGCGGGCACCGGGCGCCGATCACCTCGCGGGGCGGCGGCACCAGCCTGGCCGGGCAGACCTGCAACACCGCGGTGATCATCGACTGGTCTAAGTACTGCCACCGGCTGGTGTCGGTGGACGAACGGGCCGGGACCTGCGTGGTCGAGCCGGGCATCGTCCTGGACGAGCTCAACAGGAAGCTGGCGCCGTCGGGGCTGATGTTCGGGCCGCGCCCCTCCACGCACGCCCAGTGCACGCTCGGCGGCATGATCGGCAACAACTCGTGCGGCTCCACCGCGCAGGCGTACGGCAAGACCGCCGACAACGTCAGCCGCCTGGAGATCCTCACCTACGACGGCACGCGCATGTGGGTCGGCGCGACCGGCGACGACGAGTACGAGCGGATCGTCGCGGCGGGCGGGCGCCGCGCGGAGATCTACCGGGGGCTGCGCGAGCTGGCCGGGCGGTACGCCGCCGAGATCCGCCGGCGCTATCCCGACATCCCGCGCCGCGTGTCCGGCTACAACCTCGACGACCTGCTCCCCGGCGGCCCGTTCGACCTCGCCAGGGCGCTGGTCGGCTCCGAGGGCACGCTCGTCACCGTGCTGCGGGCGGAGCTGCGCCTGGTGCCCGTGCCCGGGGCCGAGACGCTGCTCGTGCTCGGCTACCACGACATCGCGGCCGCCGCCGACGCGGTGCCGCGCATCACCGGGCACCGGCCGCTGCAGCTCGAAGGGCTCGACGACAAGCTGATCGACTACGAGCGGCGCAGGCACCTGAATCCGGACGCCCTCGGCAGGCTGCCCGAGGGGGCCGGCTGGCTCATGGTCTCCTTCGCCGGCGACACCCGGGACGAGGCCGACCAGCGGGCCAGGGCCGTCATCGAGGAGCTGCGCGGCGGCGAGCACGAGCCGAGCGTCGCCTTCTTCCCCGGCGAGGAGACCGAGCGGGAGCTGTGGGAGCTGCGCGAGTCCAGCCTGGGCGCCACCGCCCGGGTGCCCGGCATGCGTGAGACGTGGCCCGGCTGGGAGGACGCCGCGGTGCCGCCGGAACGGCTCGGCGCCTACCTGCGCGACGCGCGCCGCCTGTACGACGAGTTCGGCTACGGCGACACCTCCCTGTACGGCCACTTCGGGCAGGGGTGCGTGCACTGCCGCATCCCGTTCGACCTCGTCACCGCCGACGGCGTGCGCACCTTCCACACCTTCCTGCGGCGGGCGGCCGAGCTCGTCACCTCCTACGGCGGCTCGCTGTCGGGCGAGCACGGCGACGGCCAGGCGCGCGCCGAACTGCTGCCCATCATGTACGGCCCCGCGATCGTCGAGGCGTTCGGCGAGGTCAAGGCGCTGTTCGACCCGGGTGACCGGATGAACCCCGGCAAGGTCGTCCACCCGCGCGGCGCCACCGAGGACCTGCGCCTGGGGCCGGGCTGGGACCCGGGCACGCCGGCGACCGGCTTCGGCTACCCGGACGACGACGGCAGCTTCCAGCGCGCGGTGATGCGGTGCGTGGGCGTCGGCAAGTGCCGCAGCCACACCGGCGGCGTCATGTGCCCGTCCTACCGGGCCACCGGCGAGGAGGAGCACTCCACGCGCGGCCGGGCCCGGCTGCTGTTCGAGATGCTCGACGGCCACGCCGACTCGCCCGTCGGCGACGGCTGGCGCTCCACCGCCGTGCGCGACGCGCTCGACCTCTGCCTGGCTTGCAAGGGCTGCAAGCACGACTGCCCGATGAGCGTGGACATGGCCACGTACAAGGCGGAGTTCCTGGCCCGGCACTACGCGCACCGGCTGCGGCCGGCGGCGCACTACAGCATGGGCTGGCTGCCGCTGTGGGCGCGGCTCGCGGCGTTCGCGCCCGGCGCGGTCAACGCGCTCACGCACGCGCCCGGCCTGGCCGCGCTGGTCAAGCGGCTGGGCGGGCTGGAACCCGCCCGCCAGGTGCCGTCCTTCGCGCGGCGGCGCTTCAGCGACTCCTTCCGGCGGCGGCCGGTCAGGCCCGGACGGCTGGGCAAGGTGCTGCTGTGGCCGGACACCTTCACCGACAACCTGGCCCCGCACATCGCCGTCGCCGCGGTCCGGGTGCTGGAGGCGGCCGGCTACCAGGTGGTGGTGCCGCCGCGCACGCTGTGCTGCGGCCTCACCTGGATCTCCACCGGGCAGCTGGACATCGCCCGGCGGGTGCTGAACCGCACCCTGCGCACGCTCGGCCCGCTGCTGCGCACCGGCGTGCCCATCGTCGGGCTGGAGCCGAGCTGCACCGCCGCGCTGCGCGACGACGCGCCCGCGCTGCTCGCGCAGAACCGCCAGGCGGGCCGCCTCGCCGAGCAGACCGTCACCCTGGCCGAGCTGCTGACCCGCACCGACGGCTGGCGGCCGCCGCCCGTCGGCGGCGCCGCCGTCGCCCAGCCGCACTGCCACCAGCACGCCGTCCTCGGCTACGACGCCGACCGGCGGCTGCTCGCGGAGGCGGGTGTCGAGGTGGACGTGGTGGGCGGCTGCTGCGGTCTGGCCGGCGACTTCGGGTTCAGCGCCGGGCACCTGGACGTCTCCATGGCGTGCGCCGAGCACGAGTTGCTGCCCGCCGTGCGCGCCGCCGGGCCGGAGGCGCTGATCCTGGCCGACGGGTTCAGCTGCCGTACGCAGATCGAGCACGCCGGGAGCGGGCGCCGGGCCGTGCACCTGGCCGAGGTTCTGGCCGCCGCCACAAGATCGGCTGAGCGGTAGGATGCCGCCGTCCCCGGATGATCGAGGTGCCCGTTGTTACCTGAAGAGAGCCAATGGGAGTTGCTGGCCGCCGCCGGGCTCCGGGAGAAGATCCACGCCGCCTGGATCGAGGGTGACGACGCCGCCGCGATAGCCGCCGAGATGCGGATCGACCCGGCCAGGACGCTCGACTGCGACCTGGCCACCGCGCTGCGCTGGCACGGCGCGGGCACGCCCACGCCGATCCTCTGGATGGGCCGCCACGCGCCCGGCTGGACGTTCGCGCTGGCGCTGACGGACTCGACGGACGACCTGTGGCCGGCGGGCCGGCGGCGGGTTCTCGACTTCTGCTACCTGCGGGAGATCGACGAGTTCTACGGCGTCCCGGGCATCTACGGCGAGGACGGGCTCGACGACCTGTGGCTCAACGACGACCAGGGCGACGAGAGCGACCTCGACCCGCACCTGATCGCCGTAGGGCGGATCACCGGCCGCTTCATCGACCGCGACTGGCTCGCCGAACGGCGCACCCTGTGCCGGGTGGCGGCCTCGTGAACCAGCCGGAGCAGTGGCCGCTGCTGGAGGCGCGCGGGTTCGGCGACCTGTTCGCCGGGACGTGGATCGAGGGCGACGACCCTGACGAGATCGCCCGCCTCCTGGGCGGCGACCCGGCGGCGGCCGTGCCCTGCGGTCTCGCCGAGGCGATGCGGCACCACGAGCCGTACGGGTTCGACGAGCTCGTCTGGATGGGCGGGCACGCCCCCGGCTGGACCCACGCCATCACCGTCGCCGGGCCGCGCACCCGCACCGAGCCGCTGGCCGGGCGCAGGTACGTCCAGGTGGTGTGGGACGCGGCCGGCCTCGGCGTGCACGACCTCTACTACTCCGACGGCGCAACCGAAGGGCGGCTCAGCCCCCGCGACGTCGCCGTCCCCGACTGGCCCTTCCACGAGCACGCCCACGGCCTGCTGGACTACCGCGCGTGCCGCCCGTTCGCCGGCGTGCGGGCCAGGCCGGAGGGCGCGCTGAGGCTGTGGCTGGACAACTGGCTCATTCTGGCGGGCCGCCTGTCGGGGCGCTTCGTCGACGACGACTACCTCGACGCGACCCGGCGGCTGTACCGATTGCCGGTGGGCTGACCCGCGGGGCGGTTCGCCGGCCGCCGGAGCAGCAGGCCGGCGCCGAGCGCCACGGCGGCTCCCAGCAGCGCGAGCGCCACGGGCACGGCCGTCGCGACCCACGGCCAGGCGCTGCCCGTCAGCCCGAGGTCCAGCACCGGGTACTCCAGGGTCTTCGCCGTCCACCGGGCGGTCTGCACGTCGTAGGTGCGGGCGATGTCGCGCATCACCGGGTCGAAGGCGAACTCCCCACCGGCGTGCGGGTACTCGGGCCGCAGGTCCCCCACGCCGGCCACCTGGCGCCGCGCCGCGTCCAGGCCGGGCACGACGAGGCGGTCGAGGTCCCTGGCCGCCTCGGCGGGCGTCGCGCGGGGCACGAACGTCAGGCCGTGCCTGGAACGCACCGGGCCGTCGCCGATCGCGATCGTCCGCCCGACCATGGCGTGCTCGGTGTAGGAGATGAACACCGAGGCCAGCTCCAGTTCGCCGACGCCGTCCACGAGCCGGACCCCGATGGCCGACGGGCCGGGGTGGTAGGAGGCGTTGATCCCGACGACGGCGTCGCCGGGCTCCAGCCCGGACTCGGGGATCCGCGCGGCGACGCCGGGGGAGTAGTGGCGCCAGTGGACCCGCTGCGCCGCCTCGTGCGCGGTGTCCGCGCCGAGCAGCCGTTCGATGATCCGCAGGGTGCCGTCGATGCCGGACAGCACGCCGGCGGTGGTGATCACGTTGCCGTCGTCGACGTACCGCACGCCGCCGACCCATTCGACGCGGGGGAAGTCGGCGCGCAGCCCGGACAGCCGCAGCCAGTGGGAGGTGGCGCGCCTGCCGTCCAGCAGCCCGGTCCCGGCGAGCACACGGGCGCCGTTGCAGACGGTGACGACCAGCGTGCCGGCGGCCGACTGGCGGCGCAGCCAGTCGCCGGCCGCCGGGTAGGGCTCCTGCATGGCCGGGATCACCACGGCGTCGAGCCGGTCGCGCCGCTCGTCCAGCAGCCGCGTCAGCCCGTCGAGCGTCAGGTCCGGCACGAGGTCCAGCCCGCCGGTCAGCGTCGCCGGCCCGGGATCGGCGGAGACGACGTAGGTGTTGACCCGGCCGGTGCCCGCCAGCACCTCGTACGGGCCGAGCAGGTCGGCCACGTTGGTGCCGGCGCCGCCGGTCAGTAGGGCCACCGTGGGCTTGGCCGGGTCGTGGCCGCCGGTCTTCGGCGCGGGCCCGGCGGTCACCGCGTCCGCGCGGACCGTGTACAGGTCGCCGAACTTGCCGGTGGTGTTGACCGCCGACACCGAGGCCGGGAGCAGCAGCGCGGCCAGCACGACCGCCGATCTCCTGAGCCACTTGCCCGGGATGCCGACCGGGTGGCCGGTGTACTCGGCACGGCGCCACAGCATGACCAGCGCCATGAAGACGAACATGAGCGTGTGCCCGGCGGTCATCACCACATGCCCTGATAACAGGCCGAACCAGTACGGGACGAGCAGGACGGGGAACGGCGCGAACATCGCCACGCCCATCTCGGCGATGCGCGCCCAGCCGTGCCGGCGGACCAGCATCCACAGGGCCATGCCGACGGTCATGTCGGCGGCCATGAGCAAGGTGTCGACGTCGAACCTGACGGGCTGTGGCAGCACCGCGCTCCACAGCAGGCCGAGCAGCAGCATCCCGAGGTACATCGCGATGACCATCTCGGCGTAGTGCCAGACGAACCTGACGACGTTCCGCATTTCGTACTCCTGACGTGGGGACGTGATGCCGCCGACGTTAGGAAGGGACGGGCGGGCGCCGAATCAGTGAACTCGCCGGTCTTCGGCCAGGACCAGCCGCATGAGCTCGGCCCGCGAGGTGATGTCGGCCTTCTGGAAGACCTTGCGCAGGTGGTAGTCCACGGTGCGCGGGCTGAGGAACAGCTGCGCGGCGATCTCGCGGTTGGTCAGCCCTTCGCCGACGGCCAGCGTGATGCGCAGCTCCTGCGGGGTGAGCGTGCTCAGCGCGGCCGCCTCCGGGGGCCGGGTACGGGCCTGCTCCCCGGTGGCGCGCAACTCGCCGAGCGCGTGGTCGGCCCACGCGAGCGCGCCGATCCGGCGGAAGCTCTCCGCCGCGTCGCGCAGGTGCCGCTGCGCCTCCGAGCGCCGCCGGTCGCGCCGCAGCCGCTCGCCCAGCAGCAACGCGGTACGGGCGCACTCCAGCGGGGAGCCGGACAGCGCGTGCAGGCGCAGGGCCTCGGCGTAGTGCTCGTCCGCGTCGCCGCCGGTGCTGACCAGGGCCCGGCAGCGGGCCGCCAGGGCGCCCAGCTCCGGTGAGGGGGTGTGCGCGGTCCACCGCTCGTAGCGGGCGGACGCGGCGGCGGCCCGGTCGCTCTCTCCGGCCCGGACCAGGGCTTCGACCAGGTCGGGGACCATGCGCATGGCCAGGTCGGGAGGCGTGGCGGCGGCCCAGTCGCCGGCCGCGCCGAAGTGCCGGGCGGCCTCCCGGTGCCTGCCCGCGACCAGGTCGAGGAGCCCGAGCGCCCGTTCGGCGTGCGCCATCGCGTCGCACAGCCCGCGGGCGCTCGCCTCGGCCAGCACCTCGGCGGCCAGCTCGCCCGCGTCCGGTTGGCCGCGGATGGCGGCGCACAACGCCAGCAGCGCCCGGTTGCGGCAGGCCGTGTTCGGCTGGCTGGCGTCGGCGGCGAACTGGCCGCCTTCCTCGGCGTGCGCCTCGGCGAGCCCGAACCTGCCGCGCGCGATCTCGTCGGCGGCCTGGTACTCGAGGTTCCAGGCGAGCGCGCCCAGCGATCCGCCGGCCCGCGCCAGCCGTCCGGCGTCGCGGTACAGGCGGCGGCTCAGCTCGTGGTCGCCGAGCCCGCCGGCGATCGCGCCCGCCAGCGTCATCGTGACCGGATCGGTCAGCCCTCCGGCCAGCTCCCGATCCCGCGCGGCCGGCCCTCCGGCCAGCTCCCGATCCCGCGCGGCCGGCCCGTGGCCGGGAGCGGGGGTGGTGCGGGCGTGGCAGAGGGTGCGGAGGAGGCGCAGCACCGCGTCCTGGGGGTCGTCGCGCGTCAGCGGGACCTCGGCGAGCCAGCCGGCCAGCTCGGCCCACGCCTCCGGCCGGTTGGCACGCAGACCGAGGTCGGCGTACATCGCGACGGTCGGCGTGAACAGCCGCCGGTCGACCCGCAGCGCGCGCGGGATCCACGGCTTGACCAGGTCCAGCGCCTCCTGCGTGGACCCGGCGAACTCGGCCACGATGGCGCGCAGCGCGGCCAGCGCGATCCGGTCCGCCTCGGCCGGCCGGGGCTCGCGCTCGGCCCGGTCGAGCAGCTCCCCGGCGGCGCCGGTGAAACCGCCCTGGACGGCGGCGCGCGCGGCGCTCCACAGCCGCCGCCCCCGGTCGGGGCCGTCGGGGGTGAGCTCGGCCGCCCGCGACAGCGCGGCCATGGCCGAGGCCGGCCCGCCGCGCAGGGCCGCCTGCTCGGCCGAGCGCTCCAGTTCCCCGGCGGCCTCCTCGTCCTGGCCGACGGCGGCCTGCCCCAGGTGCCAGGCACGCCGATGCTGGTCGGTCCCGGTGTCGAACGCCGAGGCGAGCGCCCGGTGGATGGCCACCCGCCGGTTGACCGTGGCGCTGTGGTAGATCGCCGACCGGATCAGCGGATGCCGGAACACCAGCCGGGTCCCGTCGTAGGTCAGCAGTTCGTCCAGTTCGGCGCGATGCAGCGGGTCCGCGGCGACGCCCAGCGACGCGGCCGCCCGGCCGATGGTCTCGACGCTGCCCGAGCCGTCGGCGGCGATGAGCTGGAGCAGCGGCAGCGAGGCCGCGTGCCGGGCCCGGATCCTCGCCAGGAACGAGCGCCCGAGCTCGTCGGTCAGGGCCGGCGGCTCCTGCGCGCCCTCCGGCGGCAGCTCCCGGCCGGCCAGTTCCAGCAGGGCCAGGGGGTTCCCGCCGGTGACCGCGAGCAACTGCTCCTGCTCGCCGTCGGTCAGCCGCCGGCCGGCGAGCAGCGTCCGGGCCGCATCCGGTTTGAGGCCCATGAGAGGGATGCGCCGCAGATGAGGGAGATCGGTGTCGTGGCCCTCGTCGGCCCGCGCCGCCAGCGCCACCGCGATCGGCTCGTTGTCCAGCCTGCGGGCCACGAACGCCAGCGTCTTCAGCGTCGGCTGGTCCGCCCAGTGCGCGTCGTCGACGACGCACAGCATCGGCCGCTCGCCGGCCCGCAGCGACAGCAGCGACAGCGTCGACAGCCCCACCAGGAACGGGTCGGGCGGCGTGCCGTGCGCGCGCCCGAACAGGACGCTCAGCGCCTGCGCCTGCGGTCCGGGCAGGTCGCCGACCGACTCCAGCAGCGGGAGCAGGAGCTCGTGCAGCGTCGCGTAGGCGAGGTCGGCCTCGGGCGCCACGCCGACCGCGCGCAGCACCTGGAAGCCGGTCGCGCGCTCCTCGGTGTGCGACAGCAGCGCCGTCTTGCCGATGCCGGGCTCGCCGTGCAGGACGACGCCGCCGCCGTGGCCCTCGGCGGCGCGGCGCAGCAACGACCCGAGCAGCTCGATCTCGCTGTCTCTCCCCAGCACACGGCGAGCATAGAAAGCACCGCAACCCATGACAACGGCCCCGGGACCGGCGACTTCACTGATGCGGCCCGGCGACCGGGTGCCTAGCCTCGGAGATCCGCTGCAGAAGGGCAGGTCACCATGGGCGAGGCGCTGCGAGGCCGGATCGCCGTCGTCACCGGCGCCGGCCGCTCGGCAGGCGCGGCGGCGGCACGCGCGCTGAGCAGAGCCGGCGCCGGCGTCGTCCTGGCCGCCCGCGACGGCCGGGCCCTGGAGGAGCTCGCCGCCGGCATCGGGGCGGCGGGCGGCCACGTGGTCGCCGTCCCCACCGACCTCGCCAGCCCGGTGTCGGTGCGGCGGCTGGTCGAGCAGACGCTCGGCGCCTTCGGCCGGCTCGACGCCGCCTTCAACCACTCCCGCGCGGCGTTGGCGATGCGGTACGAGCTGCCGCCGATGCGGCGCGCCGGCCGCGGCCGCATCGTCAACCTGGCCACCGGCCCGCGCGTGATCGAGCTGACCCGCGCGGCGGCACGGGACCTGGCCGGTTCCGGCGTCCTGGTCAACGCCGTGGCCGGGCCGTACGGCAGCGTCGAGGAGCTCGCCGACGCCGTCGTGTGGCTGTGCTCGGACGCCGCGTCGCTCGGCGCCGGTGAGACGCTGCGGATCGGCTCCGGGCTGGAAGGCGTGCCCGCCGCCGGCTGACTACGCTGGCCCCATGCGTGCGCGTCTCGACCAGATTGTCATCGACTGCCATGATCCGCGGTCCCTCGTCCGATTCTGGGCTGCGTTGCTCGGCGGCGACCCGGTGGACCGCGCCCCGGACTGGTCGTTCGTCGACCCTCCCGGCACCGTCCGCCTCGCCTTCCAGCAGGTGCCCGAGGACAAGGCCGGTAAGAACCGGTTGCACCTGGACGTCGACGTCGAGGCCATCGCCCCAGCCGTCGCCCGCGCCCGGGAGCTGGGCGCCACGCCCGTCGGCGAGACGGTGACCGACGACCAGGGCTCCTTCCGGGTCATGGCCGACCCGGAAGGCAACGAGTTCTGCTTCGTCCACGCCTGAGCGGGGCATGCCCGGCCGAGCTGTCCCGGTGTGGCGTCGCGGCCGGTGGGTAGCCAAGTCGGCGGAGGGACTCATCGCCTCCCCGGGGCTCACGTCGTGACGCCCCGCATTCCGACGCCGTACTCCTGCAGGTCGAGCCGGGAGCCCGGCGAGCCGAGGAGGGACCCATGACCGAGCAGCCCGAGGAACCGGCCGAGCAGGAGCAGCCGGCCGAGCTCAGCGAGGAGGAGCTGGACGAGGCCTTCCTCCGCCAGAAGGAACTCAACCCCGACGACTTCGAGTAGCGACGCCGGGAAGGACGGGGGACGGACATGACCGAGCACAAGGTGCCGGACGAGATGCGGCGGGTGCTGGACGAGGTGTTCCGCGATCGGGACGAGGTGACGCGGCGCGAGCTGTACTCGTGCGCGTCCGGGCACATCCAGCTTTCCGCGGACATGCTCGGGCAGCTGAACGAGCTGCCCGAACGCTCCTACACCAGGCAGGAGCTGACGGAGGCGATCGACCGCCTCATCGAGGGCGGGCCCGCTTCCCGGCCGTAGGTCCGGTTCGCGGGTTCCCGCTCACAGGTAGGGGCCGCCGCCGGACGCCGGGGGCAGGTCGGGCCGGGGCGGCCGGGGCAGTTGCTGGGCGGCCTGCTGCAGCGCCAGCCCGGTCTTGATGCCCTGGAACACCCCTTCCAGCCAGCCGACCAGCTGGCTCTGCGTGATGCGGATCTCCGACTGGCTGGGCGGGGCCGAAGGGGCGGGCAGCAGGCGGGCCAGCTCCTCGCGGAGCTCCGGGTCCACTGAGTGGCCGATCTCCTTGACCGCCTGCGCCTGGATGGCCTGGAGCTGCTCGCGGGCGTGCTCGTCGAGCGGGACCGTACGGGCCTCGTCCAGCAGCGAGCTGACCATGGCGCTCACGCGAAGCAGCCGCGCCGGTTCCTCGACGCGCCGGATCTCCGTTTCCGCGGCCGTCTCGGCGGGGGCGGCGTCGTCCCCTTCTGGCCTGGACTGATCTGGTGTCGGTGTCATGTCGGCGTCCCGGTTCGCTGGAGAGCTGGTCACCACGCCCCCTGCCCCCACACCTGCCC
>NZ_LAVL01000136.1 GCF_001083785.1 Nonomuraea sp. SBT364 | reverse complement strand
GGCTCCCGCCGTGGCGGCCCGCCCCGCCACAGGCCAGGCTCCGCTCCCGGGGAGGGGCGACGGCAGCAGCGCCGTCGCGGCGGCCAGCCCCGCCTGGGGACCGTACGCGGTCAGGATCCAGGTGCCGACGCTCATCGGCGACGTCACCTTGAACACGCGCAGCATGTTGAGGAAGCGCCCCGGCCGCCCGAGGTCGTGGATGAGCGCGTACAGGGAGCCGGTCACCGCGCACAGCGCCGCCGCCTTGCAGACCCGCGCCAGGCGGGGGCGGCCGGTGAGCTGCGCGGCGGCGGCCAGCGTGGACGAGGCCCCCGCCAGGCCGCCGAGGAACAGGTAGCCGCCGATGTCGTGCGCCTGCCACGTGGGCTCGTGGAGCACCGGCAGCCCGTAGTAGGAGCCGAAGTCCGCCTTGGGGACCATGCGCCGCTCGCGGGGCCGGCCCGCCGACCCCGGGACGGCCTCACGGCCGGGCCGCAGGGCGGTGGCGCCGTCCGACCGCACGTCCGTCCGGCCGCCGCTCATGACCGCCCCTTCCACGACAGCACCGTCAGAGCGGCCAGCAGCCCCGCCGCCGCCACGGCCGCGTGCCGCCACATCGACGGCAGGTCCCGCGTGGTGACCACCGGATCCGGCGGCAGGCCGTACACCTCGGGCTCGTCCAGCAGCAGGAAGAACGCCGCGGTCCCGCCCACCCCGTCGGCGGGGGAATGGCCGTACAGCCGCGCCGACCCCACGCCCGCCTCGTGCAGCCGCTCCACCCGCCGCGACGCCCGCTCGCGCAGCTCGTCGAGGTCGCCGAACTGGATCGAGTCCGTCGGGCACGTCTTGGCGCACGCCGGCTCCTGGCCGGACTCCAGCCGGTCGTAGCACATCGTGCACTTGTGGGCCAGCCCGTCGCCCTCCCGCTTTCCGATCACCCCGTACGGGCAGGCCGGGACGCAGTAGCCGCACCCGTTGCAGACGTCGTCCTGCACCACGACGGTGCCGAACTCGGTGCGGAACAGCGACCCGGTCGGGCACACGTCCAGGCAGGCCGCCTCGGTGCAGTGCTTGCACACGTCGGAGGCCATCAGCCAGCGGAAGTCCGGCCGGTCCCGCCCGGCCAGCGCCGCGGCCTCCGCCAGCCCGCTCTCCTGGTGACCGAGGCGGCGCGGCTGCTCGACGAACGCCACGTGCCGCCACGTGCTCGCGCCCAGCCCGCCGGTGTTGTCGTAGGACATGCCGGTGAAGCCGAGGACGTCCTCGGGGACGGCGTTCCACTCCTTGCACGCCACCTCGCACGCCTTGCAGCCGATGCACACGCTGGTGTCGGTGAAGAAGCCGACGCGGCCCATGTCACGCCTCCGTTCCGGTGCGCTCGGTGATGCCGGCGCGCAGCCGGTAGTGCTGGACGAGCTCGGGCAGCGCGGGCCCGCGCGGCCGGCGGCCCGGCCGGATGTCCGCCGACAGGGCCTTGACCTCCTGGATGTGCGAGCTGGGGTCGAGCGAGATGGCCGACAGCTCGTTGGCGGCGTCGCCGCGCGCCCGCCCGTTGGGCCCGAAGTGGAACGGCAGGCCGATCTGGTGCACGACCTGCCCGTCGGCGCGCAGCGGCGCCATCCGCTCGGTGACCATCACCCGGGCCTCGATGGCGTTGCGCGCGGTGATGATCGTCGCCCAGCCGCCGTGCGTGAGGCCGCGCTCGGCGGCCAGCTCGGGCGACACCTCGCAGAACATCTCCGGCTGCAGCTCGGCCAGGTAGGGGGTGCTGCGGCTCATCCCGCCGGCGGTGAAGTGCTCGGTGAGCCGGTAGGTGGTGACGACGTACGGGTAGACCGACGCGCCCGCCTCGCCGCCGCTGGGATGGTAGCGGTTGTGCACGTGCGGGTAGAGCTTGCGCGCCGGGCTGCGCTGCCGCCCGTACAGGGCGTTGGTCACGGGCGAGTCCTGCGGCTCGTAGTGCGCGGGCAGCGGCCCGTCGAGCACCCCGGCGGGCGCGAACAGCCAGCCCTTGCCGTCGCCCTGCATGATGAACGGGTCGATCCCCGACAGCGCCTCGACGCCGCTCGCGCCGTCCGGCGGCCGATGGTCCGGCGCCTTGCCCCGCTCGAAGTCGGGCACGTCGAAGCCGGACCAGGCCGACCCGTCCCACCACACGAGCTTCTTGCGCTCGCTCCACGGGCTGCCGTCCGGCCGCGCCGACGCCCGGTTGTAGAGCAGCCGCCGGTTGGCCGGCCATGCCCACGCCCACTCGGCGGCGATCCAGTCCTGCTCGGCGCCCGGTTTGCGGCGGGCCGCCTGGTTCACCCCATCGGCGTACACGCCGCAGTAGATCCAGCACCCGCACGCGGTCGACCCGTCGCTCCTGAGCCGGTCGTAGCCGGACAGCGGCCGCCCCTCGGCGTCCCGGCCGTTGATCTCCGCCAGCACCGCCTGCGCGTCCGGCTCCGCCAGCGGGCCGCTCGTCGGGTAGTCCCAGGTCAGGTCGAGCACGGGCGCGTCCATCGGATCGGCGGACCCGGCCAGCTTCTCCCGGATGATCCGCCCCAGGTGGTACATGAACCACAGGTCGCTGCGCCGGTCCCCGGCCGGTTCGACGGCCTTGTGATGCCACTGGAGCAGCCGGTTGGTGTTGGTGAAGCTGCCGTCCTTCTCGGTGTGCGCCGCCGCCGGGAAGAAGAACACCTCCGTGCCGATCTCGGCGGTGGACAGCTCGCCGGTCTCGATCTCCGGCCCGTCCCGCCACCAGGTGGCGCTCTCGATCAAATTGAAGTCGCGCACCACCAGCCAGTCGAGCCCGGCCATGCCCAGGCGCTGCATGCGGGCGTTGGCCGAGCCGACCGCCGGGTTCTCGCCCAGCAGCAGGTAGCCCTTGCAGGTGCCGTCGAGCTGCGCCATCACCGTGTCGTAGTGGCTGTGGCTGCCGGTCAGCCGGGGCAGGTAGCCGAAGCGGAAGTCGTTGTCCGGCTGCGCCGACGGCCCCCACCACGCCTTGAGCAGGCTCACCAGGTAGGCGGGCATGTCGGCCCAGTAGCCCTTGACCGGCGCGTCGGCCCGCAGGAAGTCCTCCAGCCGCTGGTGCCGGTGCGCGTGCGGCATCGGGATGTAGCCGGGCAGCAGCAGCTCGCCGCCGCCGAGCATGGTGCGGCCGGTCGCGGTGCGTTCGGCGTAGTGGCGGTGGTCGCCGCTGAAGCCGACGTGCAGGCCCCACGCCTCGCCGCGCCGGAAGCCGAGGTCGGCGGTGGCGGCGAACAGGACGGTGGCCGCGTCGGCGCCGGTGCGGCCGCGCCGGTTCTCGCGCAGGTGGGTGCCGACGGTGAGCGGGCGGCGTTGCGGGATGCGTTCCTTCGACCAGCGCCCTGCCTGGTCGAGCACGTCGGCGGTGTGCCCGGGGACCGGGAGGACCAGGTTGAGCGCGTCGAGCGTGTAGGGCGACTCGTGCCGGTTGCGCAGTTCGGCGCGGGCGCGCAGCAGCCCCGAGGGGCCGAGCTCGACGGTGACGGTGAGGCCGAGGCGGGCGTGCGGGTCCGTGGCGGTGGCGGTGACGCTCTGCCCGGCCTGCTCGTAGGTGACGGCGGTGAACGCGGGCGACCAGTTCTCGCCCTCGTGGTGGCCGGACAGGCCGGGCGTGCCCGCCCAGCCGGTCCGCGCCTCGGGGACGAGCGCGGTGCGGATCGGGGAGTCGGCGGTCTGGTCGGGCCGGGGCCGCAGCTCGGCGGCCAGGTGCCCGAGGGCGTCCTCGCCGAGCGGGCCGAGGTCGGGCCCCCAGTGCAGGATCGCGGGCAGGGCGTCGGGCGGGCAGTCGAGCACCACGGAGACGCCGGCGGCTCTGAAGTGATGGAGGTGCATGTACGGCTTTCTGCTAGGCGGTGCGGAGGTCGTACGCGGGTTCGGGCCGATGGACGCCACGCGGGCGGTAGCCGAGGGACTCGGCGTGGCCGAGCAGGTCGGCGACGTACCACAGGGTCGCCAGCCACATCTCGGTGCCCTGCAGCCCCGGCCGGTGTTCGCGGTGGCCGGGCCCGCTCAGCGGCGGATGCCTGAACGGGAAGCCCCGGCCGTCCACCCACTGGGCCGTGATGGTCTCGACCTGGGCGGCGGCCCAGGCGGTGATCTCGCCGGCGCGGTGCGCGCTCTGCTGCCGGGCAAGCCAGAGCGGATGGGCGACGTCGAGGGCGTTGCAGGCGGTGGTACGTCCCGGGCCGAAGTGGCGCTGGTCGGCGGCGTGGGCGAGGACGGTGTCGATGACTTGCTCCGGGTACGGCACGGGCAGCCCGAACTGCGCGAACGAGCCGCGTACCGCCCGGTAGTAGCCGTTGACGGCCTGCAGCAGCCCGTCGCTCGCCCGGGACCTGGACCACATGCCGGTGTCGGGGTGGCAGCGGGTGAGCAGCCGGCCGAAGAACGCGTCCAGTGGCGTCGCGGCGGCCTCGCCGTGGCGGAGGTTCCACAGGAAGGCGGTGCCCAGCGTGTCCACGCCGGCTCCGGCGGCCCAGCCGTTGTCGCGCCACGGCAGCCCGTCCAGGACGGCGGCGATGTCCTCGGAGGTCATCCGCCCGACCGCCCCGACGGGGTGCTCGAACCCGGATCCGAGCAGGTCGAGGGCGTAGCCGAGGCTGAGGACGTGGTAGTGGCCGGTGCCGTCCTCGAACCCGGCGGGCGGCGGGCCGTGCCTGCCGCCGGGGCGGAGGAGCGGGGTGAGGCCGGTGGCCGGGTCCTGGTTCTGGCGCAGCCTGCGGACGTGCTCGTCCCGCGTCAGCTGGGCCGGTGGCGCGTCCGTCAGCAGGAAGGCCAGTTCGACGGCGTCGGCGTGCGCGCGCAGGGTGGCCGGCTCGCCCGGGGCGTCGACGTAGCGGCCTCCCGGGGTGCCGTCGGGCGCGGCCGCGTCCGGCTCCCAGCTCCGCCCGGCGATCTCGCCGGCCTGAGCCCGCGCCCGATCACCGAGCTCCGCCAGCACCCCGTAGCTCCCGTTGCCCCCGGAGCTCGCGGAGCAAGCGGCGGTGGTCGCGGTGGCTGGGGCTGTGGCTGTGGCGGTGTGTTTGGGGTGGCGGCGGTCTCTGACGACGCGGGCCGGGTTGCCCGCCACGACCGCCCAGCCGGGCACGTCCTTGGTCACCACGGAGCCGGCGCCGATGACGGCGTGCGAGCCGACGGTGACGCCGTCCACGATCACCACGTGGGACCCGATCCACACGTCGTCGCCGATGGCGATGCCACGCTCGGTCGCGGGCTGCCGGTGGACGGGCCGGTCGGGGTCCATGGAGTGGTTGAAGCCCAGGATGGAGGTGTGCGCGCCGATCCGCACGCCGTCGCCCATGGTCACGGTGCCGCGTACGACGGTGAAGGCGTTGACGGTGCAGTCGTCGCCGATGCGGATGGTGCCGGTGACGTACGCGTGGGCTGCGACGTAGGAGTCGGCGCCCATCCGGAAGCTGTCCGGGTGCACCATGGCCAGCTCGGAGATGAACGTGTGGCGCCCGATCGAGCCGCCGGTCCGCGCGGCGATGGCGGCCTGCCGGTCGAGCTGGGCCTTGCGCTCGTGCTCGCCGGCCTCCCGCCAGAACAGCCACGCGTTGTAGTCGAGCAGCTTGGCGTCGTGATCCATACGTTCTCCTTCACGCCTGGAGGTCCACGCCGAGATTCTCCTCGATGGGCCCGCGCCGGCGAAGGCCGCGGTCGATCATCCTTTGAGCCCTCCGCTGAGCAGGTCCATCCGCCAGAAGCGCTGCAGGAAGAGCATCAGCGCGATGAGCGGCACCACCGACACGGCCGCGCCGACGATGGCGATGCCGTAGAGGGCGGGCTCGGAGGACCCCTTGGCCAGCAGGGTGTAGAGGCCCACGGTGATCGGGAACTTGGACTCGTCCGACAGCATGATGTACGGCAGCAGGAAGTTGTTCCAGATGCCCACGAACTGCAGCATGAAGATCGTCACCATGCCGGGGAGCATCATGGGCAGGCCGATGGAGCCGAAGATGCGATACTCGCTCGCCCCGTCGATCCTGGCCGCCTCCAGCGTGGCGTCCGGCACCGACGACAGCGCGTAGACGCGGGCCAGGTAGATGCCGAACGGCGAGATGAGGCTAGGCAGCAGGACCGACCAGTACGAGCCGACCAGGTTCGTCTCCGACATGATCAGGTATTGCGGGATCGCCAGCGTCATGCCGGGCACCAGCACGCCCGCGAGGATGGCATAGAAGAGCAGCCCGCGGCCCCGGAATTCGTACTTGGCCATGGCGTACCCGGCCAGCGTCGAGATCAGCGTGGAGGCGGCGGAGCCGGCGACCGCGTACAGGGCGCTGTTGGCCGCCCACCGCAGATAGCGGCCGTCGCCGTAGGCGAACAGGTCGCGCAGGTTGTCCAGCAGCCCGGTGCCGGGCGCGAAGGTGAACGTGGAGAACAGCTCGGCGCTGGACTTGGTCGAGGCGACGAGCACCCAGGCGACCGGCACCAGGCAGTAGAGGGCGCCGACGAGCAGCACGAGCGTGGGCAGGACCCTGGCCCGCTGGTGCGCGAGCGCGCCGGCCCTCATCCCATCCCCCCGGACGCCCGCCTCTGGGTGACCTTCAGCAGCACGACCGACACGAGCAGGGTGCCGGCGGCCAGGATGACGGAGGCGGCCGAGGCCAGCGGCAGGTCGTCGCGCAGGAAGGCGTCGCGGTAGATCTGCATGAGCGGCACCCACACCTGGGAGATCTCCGGCGTCATCGGGCGCAGCGTGGTCGGCTCGCCGTACACCTGCAGCGTGCCGATCAGCGCGAACAGGCCGGTGAGCACCAGCGCCGGCGTCACCAGCGGGATCTTGACGTGCCAGGCGATCCGCCACTCGGAGGCGCCGTCGATCCGGGCCGCGTCGGACAGCTCGGCCGGGATGCCGCGCAGCGACGTGAAGATGATGATCATGTTGAAGCCGACGCCGCCCCACACCGCGACGTTGGCCACCGACGGATAGATGCCGCCCGCGCCCAGGAACGGGATCTCCCCGAGCCCGAGCTCCCGGGTCAGGTAGCTGAACGGGCTGGTCGAGGGCAGGTACATGAAGCCCCACAGGAGCGAGGCCGTCACGCCGGGGACGGCGTACGGCAGGAAGATCGCCGTGCGCGAGAAGCGTCGGGCGCGCGAGCCCGCGTGGTCGATCAGGAGCGCGAACAGCAGCGCCAGGCCGAGGGTCAGCGGCACGCTGATCAGCCCGTAGAGGGCGAGCCTGCCGAAGCCGGCGAAGAACTCGGGGTCGGTCAGCGTCTTGACGTAGTTGTCGAGCCCGACGAACACCTCCTCGCGGGTGCCGAAGACGCCGCCGCCGGTCAGGCGCAGGCCGCGGGCGCTCAGGTAGACCGCGTAGCCGATGGGCACCGCGAGGAAGGCCACGAAGAGCAGCACGGCGGGGGCGACGAACAGGTACGGCGCCCGCGCCCCTCGGCGGGCGCCGGGCCCGCCGGGTCCGCCGGTCATGGGCCGGCGACCTTGAAGCCGGTGGACTTCATGTCGTCGACCACGGCCTGCTGCGTCTTCTTCAGCGCCTCGGCCAGCGGGGTCTTGTCGCGGACGGCGGCGGACATGGCGTCCTGGAACGCGCTCTGGGCGGTGCTGACGTTCGGGCCCCAGCTGAGGTGCGGGATCGTGCTCTGCGCGGCCTTGGTCGCGACCTGCCAGTAGTCCTTCTGCCCGGCCACCAGCGGCGGCGGCTCGCTCTCGCCGGTCGCCCGCTGCCCGGCGAGGGAGGCCGGGTACTCGCCCTTCGCGATCTGGATGTCGTAGGCGGCCTTGTCGGTGTTCATCCACTTGGCGAACGTGGCCGCCGCCTGGGCGTGCTTGGAGTTCTTGGTGACGGTCAGCGCGGTGCCGCCCTGGAAGGCCACGCGCTCGTCTCCCGGCGTCCACTGCGGCAGCGGCGCGATGGCCCAGTCCCCGGCCTGCTTCTCGGCGATCCCGTACAGCACGCTCGGCCCCCACAGGGCGCTCGGCCAGCTCAGGATCTTGCCCTTGTTGAGCTGGTTGTTCCACTCGGGGGTGAGCAGCGGCTCGGCCTTGACCAGGTCCTCGTCGATGAGGTTCTGCCAGTACGCGGCCACCTCCAGGGAGGCGGGGTCGGCGATGCCCACCGTCCAGGTGGTGTCGCGGACCGTCCACCAGGAGGCGCCGGCCTGCTGCGCGAGCCCGGCGAAGTTGCCGAACTCGGCCGGGGCGAACGTGGCCAGGTACGCCCCGGGGTCCTTCTTGCGCACCTCGGCGGCCGTCTTCGCGAAGTCCTCCCAGGTCGCGGGCGGTTCGATGCCCAGTTCGCCGAACCGCGCCCTGTTGTAGACGAGCACCATCGGCCCGACGTCCTGCGGGATGCCGTAGACGGCGCCGTCGAAGCTGGTCAGGCTCCACACCTCGGGGCTGAAGGCGTCCTTGACGTCGGCGGTGTGCGCGGAGATGTCGGCCAGCGCGCCGGCCACGATCATGGCGGGCAGCGTCTGATACTCCACGCAGGCCACGTCGGGCGCGTTGCCGGCCCGGCTCGCGGTGAGCAGTTTGGCCGCCGTGTCGGTGCCTCCGCCGGTGTCGGTGTGCTGGACCCGGATGTCCGGGTGGGCCTTGTTGAACGCCTCGACCTTGTCCTTCGTGGGCTGGCCCCAGCACCAGTACTGCAACGTGACCGGCCCGGCGTCGGCCGCCGGCGTGCCGGCGCCATCGGTCGTGCCCGACGAGCAAGCGGCCAGGAGAGCGACCATGCCGAGCGCCGCGATGATACGCATCCGCGCTGCCTCCTTCTCCGCGAAGCACAGTTGGCTTCACTGGGGAGCCAACTTAGAGACAAAGTGAGTCCCATGTCACTACTTAGCCACAGATTTCCAGGAGAGACATGCCCGGACTCAACTCGTGATGCCCGTGTTAGCTTTGTCGCGAAGTCAATCAAGGAGGCTGGCGTTGATGGGCGTTGTGCCCCGAAGATGGTCCGGCATGTGGGATGCCCTGCCCGACGCCGCACGCTCCATCGTCAAGGAGCTCATCATCCACGGCCCGCAGTCCAGGACCGCGCTGGCCAAGACCCTGCACCTGTCGACCGGCAGCCTGACCCGGCTGACCAAGCCGATGGTCGACGCCGGGCTCCTCATCGAGGGCGACGTGGTGCACGACCCGGTCAACGGCCGTCCGACCCGCCCGCTGGACGTGGCCGCCGCCAACCATCCGTTCCTCGGCCTGAAGCTGACCGCCGACCAGGTCCACGCCGTCATCACCGACCTGCGCGCCGGCGTCGTCGCCGCCCGCGACGAGCCGATCGCCGACCACTCCCCCGAAGCCGTCTGCCGCCAGGCCAGACGCCTGCTGGACGAGCTGTCCGCGGGCGCCGGCCTGTCGCGGATCGTGGCGGCCGGCGTCGCCATCGGCGGCGACGCCCGCAGCTCGGCCCAGGTCGGGCGCGAGCGGCTGGTCGACGCGCCGTTCCTCGGCTGGCGGCAGGTGGCGCTGGAGCCGATGATGGAGCGGGCGCTCGGGGTGCCGTGCGTGGTCGAGAACGACGTGGCCGCCCTCGCCCACCAGCACCACTGGTTCGGGGCCGGGCGCGGGCTGCGCGACTTCGCGCTGGTCACGATCGGCGCGGGCATCGGCTACGCGCTCATCGTGCACGACCACCTGGTGGCCGCCACCGAGGCGGACCTGGGCATGTTCGGCCACCTGGTGGTGAACCCGGGCGGCCCGATGTGCCCGGAAGGTCACCGCGGCTGCGCCAGCGCGTACCTGGCCAGCGAATCGGTCGAGAACGCCGCCGGGCAGGGGCTGCGCCGGGCGGTGCCCTACGCCGAGGTCATGCGGCTGGCGGCGGACGGCGACCCGGTGTGCCTGACCGTGGTCCGCGAGGCCGCGGCAGCCCTCGGCCGGCTCATCGCGCACATCACGACGATGTCCATGGTGAAGACGGTGGTCCTGGCCGGCGAGGGCGTCGAGCTGGCCCGCGTGGGCAAGGACGACCTCGAACGGGCCCTCACCGCGAACCGGCGCGACGTGCCCGGCTCCGTCCACGTGGTGGCCGAGGCCGACGACTTCCGCGAGTGGGCCCGGGGCGGCGCCGTGGTGGCCATCCAGAGTTTCGTGACCGGCAGCGACTAGGAGGACATCGCAGGCATGAGGATCACCGACGTCGAGGTGCTGGTCACCTGTCCGGGCCGCAATTTCGTCACCCTGCGCGTCCGCACCGACGAGGGCGTGCACGGGCTCGGCGACGCCACGCTCAACGGCCGCGAACTGGCCGTCGTCTCCTACCTGCGCGACCACGTGGCCCCATGCCTGATCGGCCGCGACCCGTTCCGGATCGAGGACATCTGGCAGTACCTCTACCGTGGCGCCTACTGGCGGCGCGGCCCCGTCACCATGACCGCGATCGGCGCCGTCGACATGGCGCTGTGGGACATCAAGGGCAAGGCGCTCGGCGTGCCGGTCTACGAGCTGCTCGGCGGCGCGAGCCGGGCCGGCGTCCTGGTGTACGGGCACGCGAGCGGCGAGTCGGCGGGCGAGGCGGTGGACGCCGTCGGCCGCTACCTGGACCTGGGCTACAAGGCCGTCCGGGTACAGGCCGGGGTGCCCGGCCTGTCCGGGACCTACGGGGTCGGGCGAGGGGAGCTCTTCTACGAGCCCGCCGGGACCGGCCTGCCCAGGGAGGACGTCTGGAGCGCCGAGAAGTACCTGGCCACCGTCCCGTCGCTGTTCGCGCGCGTCCGCGACGAGTACGGCGACGAGGTGCGCCTGCTGCACGACGCCCACCACCGGCTCACTCCGATACAGGCGGCCAGGCTGGGCCGGGACCTGGAGCCGTACCGGCTGTTCTGGCTGGAGGACGTCGCCCCCGCCGAGCAGCAGGAGGCCTTCAGGCTCATCCGGCAGCACACCACCACGCCGCTCGCCGTCGGGGAGATCTTCAGCACCATCCACGACGCCACCGTGCTGCTGCGCGAATACCTCATCGACTACCTGCGCATGACGGTGGTGCACGGCGGCGGCATCACCCACCTGCGCAACGCCGCCGCCTACGCCGACGTGCACCAGGTGCGCACCGGCTGCCACGGCGCCACCGACCTGTCCCCCGTCGCCATGGCCGCCGCGCTGCACCTGGACCTGTCCATCCCGAACTTCGGCATCCAGGAGTACATGCGTCACACCGCCGAGACCGACGAGGTGTTCCCGCACGCCTACACCTTCTCCGGCGGCTACCTGCATCCGGGCGGCAGCCCGGGACTGGGCGTGGACTACCGCGACGACCTGGCGGAGCGCCACCCGTACCAGCGGGCCTACCTGCCGGTCAGCCGGCTGGAGGACGGCACGATGGGCAACTGGTGACGGCCCGAACCGGTTGCCGCAGGCCGGGCGTCAGCGGCGCGGGCCCGCGACCCCGATCGCCCGCCGCACGGTGAACGGGTCGGGCAGCACGCCGAGCATCGCCCCGGCCAGGTCGCCGCGCGTCATGGTGCCGGGCACGTTGGCGTCCACGGCGCTGCGGTAGCGGCCGGTGGCGGGCTTGCCGGTCAGCATCGGGGGGCGCAGCACCGTCCAGTCGGCCGTGCTGGCGGTCAGGGCCTCCTCCATCCGTTCCAGGTCCTCGTACACGGTCCGGAAGACGGCCCGGACGACGGGCAGGGCCACCGTCCGGAACAGCGGCGTCTCCCCCGCGCCGGTGCGCAGCACGGGCTGGGCGCTGACGGCCACGACGCGGCGCACGCCGGCGGCGTCCATGGCCGTCAGGATGCTCGCGATGCCCGCCGAGCACACCCGGGAGGTGTCCTTGCGGCCGTTCGGCCCGAGCGCGGACAGGACGGCGTCGCTGCCCGCCACGAGCGGTTCGAGGGAGCGCGGGGAGAAGACGTCGGCGTGGGCCACCTCCAGCGCGGGATGGCCGATCGCCAGCCTGGCCGGTGTGCGGACGGCGGCCACGACCTGGTGCCCGGCGGCCAGTGCCCGCTCGACCAGCGCCCTGCCGGTGCCGCCCGTCGCGCCGAAGATGGTGAGCCTCACATCATGATCCTAACCAATCGATTCATCGGTCGTTGAAATGACGGCCGCGGCGCTTCCGGTGACCTTGACAGCCGATCCGGCGGTCTCGCTATCCTGTACATATGAACAGGTCTTCAGATGAGGGCATCTTGATGGTGGACGGCTGCGCCGTCAAGGTCGTCGACGCCGACCGGGTGAGCGCCGTCCGCGAGCGGATGCCGTCCGCCGGGGACGTGACCGACACGGCCGACGTCTTCGGCCTGCTGGCCGACCCCAACCGGCTGCGGCTGCTGGTGGCCCTCCTGGACGGCGAGCTGTGCGTGTGCGACCTGGCGGCGGTGACCGGTCAGAGCGAGTCCGCCGTGTCCCACGCCCTGCGGCTGCTGCGCGCGCACCGCATCGTCGCGGCGCGGCGTTCCGGCCGGATGGCGTACTACCGTCTGGAGGACCCGCACGTACGGTTGCTGCTCGACGTGGCGCTCGCCCACACCGAGCACACCGAAGCCATTCACCCAGAGCGCGACGGGAGGTCGTGATGGGCTCCGGCCACGGACACGGGCACGCGGCGGGCCGCCACCGATGGCGGCTGGCCGTGTCGTTCGTCCTGATCGGCGTTTTCTTCCTGGTCGAGCTCGCCTTCGGCCTGATCTCGGGCTCGCTGTCGCTGCTGTCGGACGCCGGGCACATGGCCGCCGACGTGGTCACGCTCGGCGCCGCGCTGGTCGCCACCCGCATCGCCACCCGTCCCGACACGACCGGCCGGCGCAGTTACGGCTCCTACCGGGCCGAGGTGTTCGCCTCGCTGCTGGCCGTCGTCATGATGCTGGGCGTCGCGCTGTACGTGGTGATCGAGGCGATCGGGCGGATCGGCGAGCGGGCCGAGGTCTCCTCCGGCCCGATGCTGATCGTCGGCGCGCTCGGCCTGGTGGTCAACCTGGTGGCGCTGCTCCTGCTGCGCTCCGGCGCCGGCGAGAGTCTCAACGTCAGGGGCGCCTACCTGGAGGTGGTCGCCGACACGGCGGGATCGGTCGGCGTGATCGTCGCCGGCTGGCTGGTGTCGGCCACCGGCGAGCCCTTCTGGGACACGCTCGTCGCCCTGGCCATCGGCCTGTTCGTCGCCGTGCGCGCCGTCTCCCTCGGCCGCCAGGTCTTCGCCGTTCTCGGCCAGCACGTGCCCGAAGGCGTCGACGCCACCGCCGTGGCGGCCGACCTGGCCGCCATCGAGGGCGTACGGGACGTGCACGACCTGCACCTGTGGACGCTCACCTCCGGCATGAACGTGGCCACCGCCCACCTGGTCACCTCCGGCCCGGCCGACCACCACGCCGTCCTCGACCAGGCGCGCGACCTGCTCAGCCGGCGTCACCACATCGCCCACGCCACCCTGCAGGTCGAACCGGCCGACCACCGGGGCTGCGACGAGGTCGGCTGGTGACGTCCTGGCCCGGGGCCTGTCAGCCCGGGCCGCCGAGCCGGTAGCCGACGCCGGGCATGGTGATGACGATCGGCGGGCCGCCCAGCTTGCGGCGCAGGCGTCCGATGGTCACGGTGACGGTGTTGGTGAACGGGTCCGCGTTCTCGTCCCAGACCTGTTCGAGAAGCTGCTCGGTGCTGAGGAAGGCCGGCCGGGCCCGCAGGAGGGCTTCCAGGAGCGCGAACTCCTTGACCGAGAGGCCGAGGTTCCGGCCGTCGCGGGTGGCCGTACGCCGTACCGGGTCGAGCTCGACGCCGGCCGCCCGCAGGGTGCGCGGGCGGGCCGAGGGACGCCGTCGGGCCAGCGCGCGCACCCGCAGCACCAGTTCGGGGAAGTGGAACGGCTTGGCGAGGTAGTCGTCGGCGCCGAGGGTGAGTCCTTCGACCCGGTCTCCCGGTGCGCCCGCCGCCGTGAGCATCAGGACCATGGCCCGGTCGTCGCGCTCGGTGATCATCTGGCAGAGGGTGTCGCCGTGGATGCCGGGCAGGTCCCGGTCGAGGACCACCACGTCGTAGCCGTTGAGGCCGAGCTTGGCGGCGGCGGTCAGGCCGTCGCGGGCGACGTCGACGGCCATCCCCTGGTCCCGTAGCCCTTCGGCCAGGACGTCGGCGAGCGCGGCCGCGTCCTCGACCACGAGGATCCTCACGCCGTGCCGCCCTCAGCGCCGTCCGGCGCGGCCGCCGCCGGCAGTGAGACGGTGACGCGCAGGCCGCCCCCGGGCCGGGCGCGCAGAGCCAGGTCGCCGCCGTGCGCCTCGGCGACCGCCGCGACGATCGACAGGCCGAGGCCGGAGCCCGTGCCGGAGCCGGTCCGGTCGGTGGCGAGCCGCTGGAAGGGCCGGCCGAGCCGGGCGACCTGCTCCGGGTCGAGCGCCGGACCGCCCGTCTCCACGGTCAGCCGCACCGCCGGGCCGTCCGCGCTGGTCGCGACCCGGATCCAGCCGCCGGGCCGGTTGTGGACGACGGCGTTGTCGATCAGGTTGCCGGCCATGCGGGCCAGCAGCGTGGGGCTGCCCCGGGTCCACGCCGCCCGGACGTCGCCGTCCTCGACGGTCAGGTCCTTCGCGGCGGCGTCGGCGGCGCGGGCGGTCACGGCCCGCGTCAGCACGTCGCCCAGCGAGAGCACGGTCCGGCCGGGCAGCTCGCCGTGCTGGGCCCTGGCCAGCACGAGCAGGCCGTCCAGGAGGCGGTCGACCTGGTCGAGCTCGGTGCGCAGCCGGCCGGCCAGGGCGACCGTCTGCGGGGGCACCGGCTCCGGCTTGGCCAGCGCCACGTCCACCGACGCCCGCATGGTGGCCAGCGGGGTGCGCAGTTCGTGGGAGGCGTTCGCGACGAAGCGGCGCTGGGCGGCGAACGCCGACTCCAGGCGTTCCAGCAGGCCGTCGATGGTGTCGGCGAGGCTCTTGACCTCGTCGGCGGGGCCGGGCACGGCCAGCCGTTCGTGCAGGTTCGCGGCGGAGATCCGCCGGGTCGCGGCGGTGATCGTACGCAACGGGCGCAGCACCCGGCGGGCCACGACGTTCCCCAGCAGGACCGATACCGCCGCCATCACGGCCAGCGCGATCAGCGAGCCCATCAGGAGCCGCTGGGACTGCGCCGACAGCAGCGCCTCCAGCTCCTGGATGCGCCGATGCGCCGCCGCCGGACCGGGCCGCGCGGCCTGGCCGGGCGCGACCTCGGTGTTGTTCGCGCCGGACAGCAGGACGGTCAGGGCCAGCAGGGCCACCGCCGACCCGAGGAATGCGCCGGCGTACAGCACGGTGAACCGCAGCCGTACCGTCCGGCCACCCAGCCTGTCCATCGTCCCTCCCGATCACCCGGCGGGCCCAGGATGCTACGCCGCGCCTAACAGCGGCATGACAGCATCCCGGTCCGCGCGCTTCAGCGGCTCTGGCCGGGGGTGCCGCCGTGATCGGCGCCCGGCGCGGTGATCTGCGTGCGCGCCTCCTCGACCTGCCGCGCGATGCGCCGGGCCCCGCACGCCTCGGCGGTGGCATACGCCTCTTCGGCCAGCGCCAGCGCGTCGTCACGGCGGCCCTGCGCGGCGGCGATGTAGATCAGTCCTACCTGGTTCGCGGCGACACCGGCCCACAGCCCGATCTCCCGGCGCAGTCGCACCGACTCCTCCAAATGCTCCCGGGCGGCCTCCAGGCGGCCCGCGGAATGGTCCGCGATCCCCAGGTGCCGAAGCGCCTCCGCCTGGGTGTGCCGGTCTCCCGCCCGCGTGGCCAGGTCGTACGCCTGCTGGAGCAGGGGAAGGGCGGTGCGGAGATCGCGCCGTACGACCTGGTGGAAGCAGCCCACCCAGAACACCGACTCGGCCTCGCCCCCCGCGTCGCCGAGCGACCGGTACAGCTGCGCCGCGCGTTCGAACAGCATCAGCTCACGCGGGTCTTCCTGCCGATCGCCGAGAAACCGCGCGTGCAGGATCCGGCCCCGGGCCAGAGCGAGATCGGCCTCGGCCTGGTCCAGCGCCCGCTCCGCCGTGGCCAGCTCGCCGGCATCGCCGACGAAGACGGCATGCTCGTAGGCCAGTCTGGCCTGCTCGACACGGCCCTCCATGCATCTCCCCCATCCCGGCGTGCCCTCGGTACGCGGTCCATGAGACCGTACGCCGGCGATCTCGACAAGCCTTCGACGGCCCGGCCGGAGCGCCCGCCGGAGGCCGTGCCGCACCTGACAGGGGTATGACGGCCTCGGTTCCCGCCGTGTTGGGGCCGCCGGCGTAGAACCGGCCCATGCGAGTGACCGACGCCCTGGCGGGCGCATGGCGGAGCTTCCGCACCCGTGGCCGGACGATCGCCCTGGCCTCCGCGACACTGGCGATCATCGTGCTCGGCCTGCTGTTCGCGGCCGTCCATCCCCGGCCCACCTGCGGGGACGGGCCGGTCGAGCTCGCCTGCCCCGCCGCCCCGGTGGGGCCGGACGGGCAGCCGGTGAGCGACGACTTCTTCTTCGCGCACCGGCCACTGGGCCGCTACGGCAGCATCACCGTACGCCTGGCCTCGATGACGGGCATCATCACCTACCCGCCGCCCGGCCATGACGAGATCGTCCCGGGCCTGGTGCCGTGGGCCAAGGCCGGCATCATGATCAAGGACGGCGTCACCCAGGGTTCCTCCTACGCGGCGCTCATGCTCACGGGCCGCCACGGCGTCCGGATGCAGTACGACTACGCCCACGACGTCGCCGGCAGCCCCGGCCGGGAGCCGCGCTGGCTGCGCCTGACCCGCGCCGGGGACACCGTCACCGGCTACGAGTCGCCCGACGGCAAGCGCTGGACGAAGGTCGGCGCCGCGCGCCTGCCCGGCCTGCCCGCGACCGTACGGGCGGGGCTGTTCAGCACGTCCCCGGGAGACCTGTCGTTCACGCCCACGGCGCTCGGCGGCAGCTTGCCGGCGTCGCGCTTCACCCAGGTGACCGCCTCGTTCGACCACGTCAGCCTGGCCGGCGCGCCGGCCGCCGGCTGGCGCGCGACCCCGGTGGGGCGGACGGCCGGCACCGACTGGGAGCGGTATCACCGGGCGCCCGGGCTCGTGCGGGCGGGCGGCACGTTCACCGTCACCGGGTCCGGCGACATCGGGCCGATCG
Source organism: Nonomuraea sp. SBT364 (assembly GCF_001083785.1). Lineage (GTDB taxonomy): Bacteria > Actinomycetota > Actinomycetes > Streptosporangiales > Streptosporangiaceae > Nonomuraea. The sequence goes on along the minus strand of NZ_LAVL01000136.1, from coordinate 5,013 downwards.
CCGACAGCGGGCGCACGGTGGCGAGCACGCTGGTCGGCCTGACCGCCGCGCTGGTCATCGTGATCGTGCTCGCGGCGCGGTTCGCGCACCCCGGTGGTCCGGCGCTCGCGGCGCGGGCGGCCGTGATCGGCGCCGCCGCCTTCGTGGCCGGGCTGGCGGGCGCGGGAGTCGTCGTGCCGGTCGGCTCGGCGCTGCTGCGGGCCAAGGGGGTCGACGTGCTGCCGGTGTCCGCGCTCACCGGGCTGCGGGTCGTCGCCGGCACCGCCGCGATCCTGGCCGGCGCCGCCGTCTTCACGCTGGCCCTGCGCGCACTGATCCGGAGGGCCTGGGTGGCGGTGCTCGTCGCGGTGGCGGCCGTCGTCCTGCCCTACCTCCTGGGGGGCCTCGCGCTGATCCCGGACGCGGTGGCGGCGTGGTCGCTGCGCCTCACCCCGGCCGCCGCCTTCGCCGTCCTGCAGACCAGCGCGGAGTACCCGCAGGTGATCACCCACTACGCGCCTTCGAACGGCTACTTCCCGCTGCCGGGGTGGGCGGGGTTCGGCGTGCTCTGCGGCTACGCGGCCGCGCTGCTCGGCCTGGCGCTCGTACGCGCCCGCCGCCCGGCGGGCCCGGCGGCCCCGGCGACACGGTGGCGGTAGAGGTCAGCCGCCCAGCTCGGCCGGAAAGCGGCAGGTCCGCTGGATATCGCCGGATTCCTGCCAACATGCAACCGTTAGTTGCTCTTCTCGCGAGGCGGACACTAGCGTGACACGCAACCGAACATTGCGCATCCGGAAGTGGGAAGAGCATGGAGTACGGCAGCATCGAACGTGAGATCCACGTCGACGCCTCCCCCGAGGTCGTCTTCGAGGTCGTCAGCAGCCCGGAGCACATCTCCGGCTGGTGGAGCGACGACGCCTCCGTCGAGGCGACCCCCGGCGCCGCCGGCGAGCTCGTCTGGGGCGACAGGGCGCAGGTCGTCCCGATCACCGTGGTGGACGCCGAGCCGCCCCGGCTGTTCTCCTTCCGCTGGTGCGAGAGCGGCTCCACCTCGCTGCTGGTCACCTTCGAGCTCACCCCGTCGGGTACGGGCACGCGGATCCGGCTCACCGAGACCGGGTTCCGGGAGATGGGCTGGGAGGCCGCCAAGCTGGAGGAGGAGTACCGCGACCACGCCAGTGGCTGGGACACCTTCGTGCCCCGGCTCGGCGACTACCTCGCGCGCCTGGTGTCCACACGATGACCACCGCGGTCGACGACGACCTGTGGTCGGCGATCGGCGACCCGACCCGCCGGCGCATCCTCGACCTGCTCCTGGCGGACGGCACCGGCACCGCCACCAGCCTCAGCGAGCGGCTGCCGGTGACCCGGCAGGCCGTCGCCAAGCATCTCGGCACGCTCGGCCGCGCCGGCCTGGTGCACGCGTCGCCTTCCGGGCGGGAGAGGAAGTACCAGGTGGACGAGGCGCAACTGGCTCGCGCGGTCGCCCAGCTGTCCTCGGTGGGGGCGGCGTGGGACGCCAGACTCCGGCGGATCAAGCGGATCGCCGAGGCGATCCAGCGCACGGGGAACCAGCAGTGACATCCATGAAGAAGACAGGCGGAGAAACCATGACAGATCAGGGCACCAGCATCGTCCAGGACTTCCAGCAGTCACCCGCGGAGGTGTTCGCGGCCGTCACCGACGTCCGCGGCTGGTGGTCGAAGAACATCACCGGCGGCACCTCGGCCGAGGGCGACGTGTTCGTCTACGACGTGCCCGCCGTCCACCACTGCCGCGTCCGGCTGGAGGAGGTCGTCCCGGACCGGCGCGTGGTCTGGCGCGTTCTCGACAACACCTTCTCCTTCGTCGAGGACCAGGAGGAGTGGACGGGCACCGAGGTCCGCTTCGAGATCTCCGGCCGCGCGGACGGCCGCACCGAACTGCGCTTCACCCACGTCGGGCTGGTGCCGGAGTTCGAGTGCTACGACGTCTGCCACAAGAGCTGGGGCTTCTACGTGGGGCACAGCCTGCGCGAGCTCATCGCCACCGGCACCGGACGGCCGAACGAGGTGACCGACGACGTCGGCGTGATCGGCGCCCGCATCGACGCCGCCGTGGGCTGATCGGGAGACCGGCCCGGTCAGCCGGTCGCCACGATCTCGTAGTGCTCGACCGTCGTCCCGTACGTCGTCAGCACGCGCCTGGCCGCCGGCTCCACGACCGCCACGCCGAGGTCGTCGCCCGCGAAGGCGCGGATCTCGTCGTAGGAGTCCCAGTGCGTGATGACCTGGATCTCCGTCCGGTCCCCGAGGCTGCGGCACAGCAGGAACGCGGTCACGAACCCGTCCAGCCCGTTCAGTTCCGGGAGGACGGACGTGGTGAAGTGCTCGGCGTAGCCCCGCGCGCCCTCCTCCGTGGCGGTCGCGCGCCACACCCTCGCGATCATCGATCCCCCTGTCCTCACCGAAGCCGGGCGGCGGCGATGGCGCCGTTGACCGTGATGCCCCCCATGGTGGCCACCGTCACGTTCAGTGTGCCGTCCGCCTCGGCGAAGGCGGCGCGCATCGACGGCACGGGCAGGGGCGGGGCGCCGACCACCACGCCCGTGTCGAAGCTGACCGTCAGGCGCAGCCCCGAGGGGGCCACGGTGACCGCGAGGGACACCGAACGAGCCAGGTCGTGCCGCTCGACCGCGGACAGCACCATGCTGACGACGCACGACACGGCCCGGCTCGCGCGCGGCGGCACGGCCCCCTCGGGCAGCGCCCAGATCTCCACCGCCGAGCCGGTGCGTTCCGTCCACTCGGCGAGGTCGGCCCGCAGCGCCTCGGCCAGATTTCGCCCATGCGCGCGCACTCTCATGCCCACGTGAGTCCCCCCGACAATATGCGGCAAGTTATCGCGCAACATACCGCCTCAGACCCGGCAGCCAACAGTTCGAATATCTGCCACATATCGCTACATTTCGGCCAGCACGCCGGAAAGTGGGATTCCCGTAATTCTTATCGACAAGGTGAACGTGTCCTCGCCGTTCGGATGGCGACGCGGGCACGGCAAGGGCAGACTCCCCGCATCGCGGCGTGATCGATGGGCCGCCCCGGCGGGCAGCGGCCACCTCCCGGCCTCAGCGATACGCGCTTGCTTCATAAAAGTGACCAACCTTAAGGTTGCTTGCATGATGCAAGGCAATCTGATCAACGGCACTTCGAAGATCGCCACGCGCGAACCGTCGTCGCAGGCGCGGACCCCGTTCCGGTCCGTGCTGGCCTACGCCCGGCCGGGGGTCAGTTCCTTCGGCCTGAGCGCGATCAGCAACCTGTTCGCCGATCGCAGCGACAAGGGACTGCCCCGGCTCGACTTCGCCGTCTGCTCCGACGGGGCGGGCGCCCTACGGACCGACCTCGGCCTTTGCCTCCAGGTGGAGCACGGGCCCGAGGCGATGGCCGGCGCCGACCTGATCATCGTGCTGCCCACGGAAGGCCGGCCGCTGACCCTGCCCATGCCGGCCAGGCGGGCGATCATCGACGCCCACCGCCGGGGCGCCGTCGTCTCGGCCTACTGCACCGGCTCGTTCCTGCTGGCCGGGACCGGCCTGCTCGACGGCCTGCGCGCCACCACCAACTGGCGCCTGGCCGCCCAGCTCGCCCACCACCACCCGGCGATCACCGTGGAGCCGGGCCTGCTGTACGTCGACGAGGGCCGCGTGGTCACCGGCGCCGCCGCGGCCGCCGGCATCGACATGTGCCTGCATCTGCTGCGCCGCGAGCACGGCCAGGCCGTCTCCAGCGCCGTGGCCGCCGAGGCGATGCACACCCCGCGGCACGAGAGCGGGCTCCCCGCGCAGGCCGATCCGCCGTCCTACGCCGCCGGCGAGGCCGCCCGCCTGACCGGCCTGCTCACCTGGGCGCGCACCCGCCTGCACCAGCCCCTGACGGTCGACGACCTGGCCGGGCAGGCGCTGATGAGCTCGCGCACCTTCGCCCGCCGCTTCCGCGCCGCGACCGGCACCACGCCGCACGCCTGGCTGACCGCCCAGCGGCTCGACCGCGCGAGGGTCCTGCTGGAGACCACCGACCTGTCCATTCACGAGATCGCCGTACGGGTCGGCTTCCAGTCCAGCAGTGTCCTGCGCGCCCAGTTCGGCAAGCACCACGGCCTCTCCCCCAGGGCCTACCGCCACGCCAGCGCACGACCCGCGCGCTGACCCGCGCGCTGACCCGCGTGCTTCCTCCGTCGCGGCCCCGGCGGGTCAGGGATGTGCCAAGGATGGCAATGTCCTGCTCAGGCGCCGCGTGGCGAGGTGGCGGCTTTGCCCGGGTATGCCATCGTGGCTGGTTCCAGCGGGTTCCCCCCGGGAGGCCGTCGCCCGGCCGTCCCCGGTCCTGATCGGCGCGCCACACGTCACGCTCGTGGCCGGCCCGGTTCCGTACCGTCGCGGATCACGTGGACCCCGGGCACCACCGACACACCTGCGGCGCGCTCGCGCCCGATCACGAGGAAGGCTGGCCAGCGGAGGCATGACCGGCAGGCGACAGACCCCGACCAGCGGCAAGAGCACCGGCGCGCACGGCCGTGGGCAGCGGCGCCGCACGCGGCTGAGCACCGTGCAGATCGCCGGTGGCGCGCTGGCCGCGCTCACCGCCGCGGTGGCGGCCTCCTGGCTCGGGGTGGCGGGGACGATGATCGGCGCCGCGGTGATGAGCGTGGCCACCACGGTGGGCACCGAGATCTACACCCACTACCTGCGGCGCACCGGCGCCAAGGTCAGGCAGCACACCGTCACCGGACGGCGGCAGCGTCCGGCGGCCACGGCGCCGCCGGACCCGGCGGGACCGCCGTCACGCGGGCGGACGCGGTGGCTCCGGCTCGGCGCGGGCGCCGCGCTGGTGTTCACGATCAGCTTCGGCAGCATCATGATCTACCAGGTGATCGCCGGGCAGACGGTGGCCGACCAGCTGAAGGGCACGCCCGGCAGGAAGGCCGCGCCCGGCAAGCGGGACGGCGTGAAGGAACGGCGCGCCGAGCCCGCCCCTCGGCCCTCGCGCCCCCGGC
>NZ_LAVL01000135.1 GCF_001083785.1 Nonomuraea sp. SBT364 | reverse complement strand
GTGGGTGGGTCAGGCGCGGACGGGGGTGCCTGGGAAGGCGTCCGGGAGCAGGTCGCCGTCCCGTACGACGGGGACGCCGCCCACCAGGACGTGGCGGAACCCGGCCGAGGGGAGCGCCGTGGCGGCGTAGGTGGCGCGATCGGTGACCGTGGCGGGGTCGAACACGGTGAGGTCCGCGTCGGCCCCCGGCTGGATCCGCCCCTTGCGCGGCAGCCCCGCCACCCGTGCCGGCACCAGCGTGCACCGCCGCACCGCCTCGGCCAGCCCCAGCATCCCCCGCTCGCGCACCAGCCGCAGCGTGCGCCCGTACGTGCCCGCCGTGCGGGGGTGGGTGGCCGTGTCCGGCGGCAACGGCCATTGCAGCCGCCGCGCCGGGTCGCCGCCGCCGCGCCACAGCAGCGGCACCGCGTCCGTGGCCACCGCCGCGTCCTCGAAGGACAGCGCCCGCCGGATGTAGGCGAACTCGGCGGGCGAGTCCTCGTCCAGCAGGTGCACGAACGCCGCCGACCCGGGCTCCTCCCGCCGGACCCGGTGCAGCTCGGCCGCGTCGGCCATGCGCCGGCCGGTGGACAGCAGCCCGATCGAGTGCGGCGTGAGCCCGCGCCGGTGCAGCAGCTCCGGCGCCAGGAAGGCGGCGCCGACGCCCGTCATGCCCGCCCCGTACGGATAGGCCTCGGTGGTCACCCGCGCCCCCTCGGCGCGCACCCGTTCGACCAGGCCGAGCACCCGGTCGACGTGCCGGATGGAAGTGCTGTTGACGTGGCAGTAGTGCATGTGCGCGCCGGTCTCCACGGCGGCCCGGACGATCTCCTCGGCGCCGTCGACGGGCGTGCCGGCGTCCATCTCGACCAGCTCGCGGGCGTGCGTGTACGTGGGCCGTCCGGCGCGGGCGGCGAGCGCGGCGACGGCCAGGTACTCCTCGGGCCCGGTGCGCGGCGCGTAGCCGACCAGCACGCCGATGCCGAGTGCGCCGTCGGCCAGATCGCGTTCCAGCAGGCCGACGATCCGCGCCACCTGTCCGGGGCTCGCCGGTCGCTGCCAGGCGTCGACGGCGATGTTGGCGAAGAGCGTCTCCAGCCTGCCGGTGGGCTCGACGCCGGCCAGCACGGCCATCCTGGCCATCGCCCACGAGGTGGCGAAGCCGTAGTTGAGCGGCCGCCCCTCCTCGGCGGCGGCCCGGTAGGCGGCCGACACCGGCAGGCTGCCCGCCTCCAGCTCCAGGACGGTGGTGACGCCGTCGAGCGCCTGCAGCCGGTGCCCGGCCACGTCGGCGCTGTGGCTGTGCAGGTCGACGAAGCCAGGGCAGACGGTCAGCCCGGTGGCGTCGATCCGGGCCTCGCCCGCCAGCGGCTCGGCCGACACCTCCCGGATCGTCCCGCCGCTGACGCCGATGTCGCGTACCGCGTCCAGCCCGGTCTCCGGATCGATGACCCGTCCCCGGGAGATCACCAGGTCGTGTCCGGTCATGAGGTCCTCCCGAGGGTGAAGCGGTCCGCCCGCTGCGGCACGACGAGCGCGATCAGCGCGCCGAGCACGGTGGTGACGATGAGCAGGCCGAAGGCCGCGCTGTAGGAGTACTGGTCGACGAGCCGGCCCATGAGCACCGGCGCGATCACGCCGGCGAGCTGGCCGCCGACGTTGACGACGCCCATCCCCGAGCCGATCACCTCGGGCGGCAGCGCGCGCACCGGCATCCCGAGGATGCCCATCGTGGACAGCCCGGCCACGGCCATCGCCAGTGTCTGGAACAACGTGAACCCGGCAGCGGTCTCGGCGTTGATCATGAGCACCAGCAGCACGGCGGTGCACAGCAGCAGCGGGATCACGTACAGCCTGGCCCGGTCGTGGAAGTAGCGGTCGAACAGCCACCCGCCGAGCAGCGTCGTCGCGGTCATGACGAGCTGGGGGAGCGCGGCGAGCATGCCGGTGTCGAGCAGGGAGATGCCGCGCGCCTCCATCAGGTAGCTCGGCACCCAGGTGATCATGCCGTAGCCGAGCATGTTCGTGGCGCAGAACAGCGCGGCGAACTTCCACACCGCCGCCGACCGCAGCACCGCCGCCAGCGGGATCGCGGGCCGGGCGGCGCCCGTGGCGCCGGCTGTTGCGGTGAGGTGACCGGTGAGGTGACCGGGGAGGGCCCGGGGGAGCAGCGACCACAGCAGCACGCCGATCGCCACCCCGGCCACGGCCGCCACCAGGAACGTGTCGCGCCAGCCGAGCATGAACAGCAGCGGCGCGGCGATCAGCGGCGCCAGGCCGCCGCCGAGCACGTTCGAGGCGAGCATCGCGCCGGCTGCCGTGGCTCGGGTGCCGGGCGTGGTCCGCTCGGCGATCGCCTTGAACGACGCGCCGGGGAACAGCCCCTGCCCGACGCCGAACAGCGCCCGGATCACCAGCAGCGCGGCCAGCCCCCACACGAGCCCGGTCAGCGCGGTGAACACCGACCAGAGCAGCAACGAGGTGACGAGCAGCCGGCGCGCCCCGAAGCGGTCGGCGAGCATCCCGCCGGGGATCTGGCACAGCAGGTAGACCAGCGAGAAGACGGTGATCAGCCAGCCCTGCTCGGTCTTGGTGAGCGCGAACTCCTCGCCGATGAACGGCAGCGCGACCGCCATCATGACGCGGTCCACGTAGTCGATCACCCATACGCCGGCGAGCAGCGCGATGGTCAGCGTGGCGGTCTTGCGGATCTTGGCGGGGGTCCAGGTGGTTGCCGGGGTGTTTTCGGCCAGTCCCATGCGTTCTCCGGTTTTGCGGCGTTTCTGCATTGTTCATACGAAAACGCCGCCCCCGCTTGGTGCGCCCGGACGAAAGTCCGCCCACGTGTTGTGCGATGGGACGAGATCAGCCCGCCTTGCCGATGGGCGCGGTCACCGCCCGCGTCAGCGCGACCAGGTTGGCCGGGGCGGTCTCGATCTGCAGGCCCCGCTTGCCCGCCGAGAAGTAGATCGTGTCGAACTCCAGCGCCGAGGCGTCGACCACGGTGGGCAGGAGCTTGCGCTGCCCGAGCGGGCTGATGCCGCCCACCACGTAACCGGTGACCCGCTCGACCTTGGCCGCCTCCGCCATCGCGGCCCGCTTGCTGCCGGTGGCCGCCGCCAGCGCCTTGAGGTCGAGCTTGCCCGCCACCGGCACCACGGCCACCGCCAGGCCGCTCTCCACCTCGGCGACCAGCGTCTTGAAGATCCGCTCGTAGGGCACGCCGAGCGCGTCGGCCGCCTCCTCGCCGTAGGCCTGCGCCGACGCGTCGTGCTCGTAGGGGTGGAGGGTGAACTCCGCCCCTGCCTTGTCGAGCGCCACGGTGGCCGGCGTGCCGCCGCCCTTGCTCTTCTTGCTCACGGAGTCCCAGTGTAGCGAATCTACAATGTAAAGGCGCGGCCCGGGGTGTACCCGAGCGCGCGCCGGAAGGCGTCGATGAACGCGCTCGCCGACGCCCACCCGCACCGGTGCGCCACGGCCGTCACGCTCACCCCGTCGGCGAGCAGCAGCAGCGCGTGATGCAGCCGCAGCTGCGTGCGCCACTGCGGGAACGTCATCCCCAGCTCCGCCCTGCACAGGCGGGCCAGCGTCCGGTCGCTGGTGCCGGCGTGCGCGGCCAGCCGGGCGAGCGTCCGGTTGTCGGCCGGGTCCGCGCGCAGCGCCGCGCACACCGCCGCCAGCCGGGGGTCGCGCGCCGACGGCAGGTGGAACGGCTGCTCCGGCGCCCGCCGCAACTGGTCCACCAGCACCGTCAGCAGCCTCCCGCGCTCGCCACCACCCGATCCGTCCGATCCGTCCGATCCGTCCGATCCGTCCGGCTCGGCCGGTGCGTCGGTGTAGGCGATGATCAGCTCGCGGAGCAGCGGCCCGACCGCGAGGACGGCGGGGCGCGTCAGGCCGGGCGGGTTGCCGGTGAGCCCCACCAGGCGCAGGTCCGTGCTGCCGTGGGCGCGGTGCTCGTGGACGGTCCCGGCGGGGATCCAGATCGCCCGGTTGGCCGGCGCCACCCAGGTGCCGGCGTCGGTGGTGACCGACAGGACGCCGTGGCGGGCGTACACGATCTGGTGCGTGTCGTGCCGGTGGGCGTCGATGCCCGCGCCGGCGGCGAGCGGGCGGATGCCGGTGGGTGCCCGGGACAGATGGCGGATTTCCATAACCGATTGGCATTTTATCGGAAGCGGGCCACGGCGGCGCGGCGGCACGATCGGGAGCGTGCGAGTGAACAGAGGGGTTGACAGGGTCGTGGTCCTGGCGGCCGGGCATGCGGGCGTCGACGTGTATCAGGGTGCGGTGCCGGCGATGGTGCCGTTCCTGGTGGCCGAGCGGGGTTACGGGTACGTGGCCGCGTCGGGGGTGGTGCTGGCCGCGACGCTGCTGTCGTCGATCGTGCAGCCGGTGTTCGGCGCGCTGACGGACCGGTGGCGGATGCCGTGGCTGATCCCGGTCAGCATGACGACGGCCGGGCTCGGGGTGGCGCTGAGCGGGGTGTCGGACTCCTATCCGCTGACGTGGCTGGCGGTGGCGCTGTCGGGGCTGGGCGTGGCGGCCTACCATCCGGAGGCGGCGCGGCTGGCGCGGATCGCCAGCGAGGGCAGCGACGTGCGGATGAGCTGGTTCTCGCTGGGCGGCACGCTGGGGTTCGCGTCGGCGCCGATCATCGTGACGCCGCTGCTGGCGGCGGGCGGGCTGGCGGCGTCGCCGTACCTGGTGGTGCCGGGCGTGGCGGGGGCGGTGCTGACGCTCGTGGTGATGCGGTCGCTGGCGGGGCCGGGCCGGCGGGCCCGCGCGGCCGTGACGGCGCGCGGGCGTGACGACTGGCCGGCGTTCACCCGGCTGACGCTGGTGATCGTGTTCCGTTCGGTGGTGTACGTGGGGCTGAGCGCGTTCGTGGCCCTGTACCTGGGGGGCGGGGCGGCGGGCGCGGTGGCGCTGTTCGTGCTGTTCGCGGGCGGCGCGGTGGGCACGGTGCTGGGCGGCCGGCTGGCGGCGCGGCTGGGCCGGGTGCGCGCGATGCGGCTGGCGTACGCGCTGAGCGTCCCGGCGGTGGCGGGCGTGGTGCTGGCCCCCGGTCCCGTCGCGTACGTCTTCGTGGCGGCCGCGTCGATCACCCTGTACGCGCCCTTCTCCCTGCACGTGACGCTGGGCCAGGACTTCCTGCCGCGCCGGGTGGGCACGGCGAGCGGCGTGACGCTGGGGCTGGCGGTGAGCGTGGGCGGGCTGGCGAGCCCGCTGGTGGGCGCGGTGGCGGAGGCGACCTCGCTGCGGGTGGCGCTGGGCTGCCTGATCGTCTTCCCGGTGCTGGCCTGGCTGCTGTCGCTCACTCTGCCGGAGCCCGTGCGGGCCGACGCCCCGGCCCCCCGGCCGGGATGACCGCCGCCGGCCGGCCCGTGGCGGGTTCTCGCCGCTCGGTCAGCCCGTCGCGGACGCGCCCGGGTTCGCTTCGCCGGGTGCGCGGACCTCGCGGGGCTCGCGGTCGGGGCGCAGGCCGCGCCAGGACGGGTGGCGCAGCCGGTTGTCGCCGGTCATCTCGGCGTACTGCACCTCGCCGACCAGGACGGGGCTGACCCAGTGCGCGTCGCGGGCGTGCTCGCGCGGGACGGGCTCGTCGAAGGGCGGGTCGGGCCGTTCCAGCGGGGCGAGCCTCTGGTGCAGCTCGCGCAGCATGGCCTGGGTGAAGCCGGTGCCGACGTGCCCCACGAACAGGAGCCGGCCGCGGTCGTCGTAGGAGCCGAGCAGCAGTGACCCGATCGTGCCGGTCCGGCGGCCCGCGCCGGGCTTCCAGCCGCCGACGACCACCTCGACGGCGCTGACGTTCTTGACCTTGGTCCACTCGCCGGTGCGCCGGCCGGGCCGGTAGGGGGAGGTGAGGCGCTTGCACACGACGCCTTCCAGGCCGAGGCGGCGGGAGGAGGCGAAGGCGTCCTCGGCGTGGTCGTGGAACCAGACCGGCACCTGCCAGCGGAAGCCGGGTGTGAACGTGCTCTCCAGCAGGTCGCGCCGCGCGGTGTAGGGGAGGGGGAGCGTGGGTTCGTCGCCGAGGTGCAGGATGTCGAAGGCCATGAAGGTGACGGGGACGGTGCGGGCCAGCTCGGCGACGCTCACCGGGTTGCGCTGGTGCATGCGCGGCTGCAGGGCGCCGAAGCTGGGGCGGCCGGCCTCGTCGAAGGCGACGATCTCGCCGTCGATCACGGCGGGGGCGCCGCCGGTGGCGCCGGCCATGAGCTGCAGTTCGGGGTAGGCGGCGGTGATGTCCTTGGCGTTGCGCGACATGAGGCGGACGGCGCCGCCGTCGATGTAAGCGAGGGCGCGCACGCCGTCCCATTTCATCTCGACGGCCCAGTCGTTCTCGTCGACGGAGGGCAGTGAACCGAGCTGGGCGAGCATCGGCGCATAGGTGGGCAGCGGCGCCATGCACCCAGGCATACCCCGGCGTACCCGCCGGCAGTGATCGCCGGGGGTTTACAGATGGTCAAGCCGCGGGGTCGGGTGTCTCCTCGACGAGCTGGGCCAGGTCGACGCCGTGCCGGCCGAGCTCGTCGACCGAGGAGCAGTAGCCCTGGAGGTAGGCGCGTCCGCCGACCCGGTGCGAGACGCGCAGCACCGGCCGGTCGCCGAGCACGATCGCCTCGACGACGACGCCGTCGGGCCCACGCCAGATTCCCATGGCGACAAGCGTATGAGAGGGAACATAAAGGACAAGTAATGTCAAAGCGCGTTTCAAGTGTCCTGCGGCAGGGGAAAACCCTGACCAAACCCCGCGCGTGTCCGCCCCGGCTCCTGCCGGGCGGCAACCGGCCGGACTCAACCCCAGCCGTGGTTCCACCGCCACGGCGACCCCGCACTGGCGCTCGGCCCGGGCCAGGGCGGAAGCGGTCGTGAGGTCGCGTGCCCCCGTCGCGGCCTCACGACCGGGCCCGGCCCCGCCGCGAGCCGCGCCGTCCACGGTCCGGTCGCGCGGTGTCCGGGATTCCCGCCACGCGGTGTCCGCAGTGTGGACAGAACCGGATTCAGGGACCGGACTCCGTAGACTGTCAGGGTGATTTCCCGTATCGACATGCGCGGTTCCCTTCCGGCGAACCTGCGCGACGTGCTGCCCCGCGCCGAGCTCGACGTCGAGGCCGCCCTGGAGAAGGCGCGGTCCATCTGCGAGGAGGTGCGCCATCGCGGGGCGGCAGCCGTACGGGAGCTGACCGCCAGGTTCGACGGTGTCGAGATCGCGACCGCCCGCGTCCCCGCCGAGGCGATCACCCGTGCGCTGGACGAGCTCGACCCGGCCGTCCGCGCCGCGCTGGAGGAGTCGATCAGGCGCTCCCGCCTCGTCCACCGCGACCAGCGGCGCGCGGACGTCACCACCGAGGTCGTGCCCGGCGGCACGGTGACCGAGCGGTGGATGCCCGTCGACCGGGTGGGCCTCTACGTCCCCGGCGGCCGCGCGGTCTACCCGTCGAGCGTGGTCATGAACGTCGTGCCCGCGCAGGAGGCCGGGGTCGCCTCGCTGGCCGTCACCAGCCCCGCCCAGAAGGAGCACGGCGGCCTGCCGCACCCGACGATCCTCGCCGCGTGCGCGCTGCTCGGCGTCGACGAGGTCTACTCCGCGGGCGGCGCCCAGGCGGTGGCGATGTTCGCCTACGGCACCGAGGAGTGCGAGCCGGTGACCATGGTCACCGGGCCCGGCAACATCTGGGTGACCGCGGCCAAGCGGCTGCTCAAGGGCCGCATCGGCATCGACGCCGAGGCCGGCCCCACCGAGATCGCCATCCTGGCCGACGAGACGGCCGACCCCGTCCACGTGGCCGCCGACCTGATCAGCCAGGCCGAGCACGACGTGATCGCCGCCGCCGTCCTGGTCACCACCAGCCCCGAGCTCGCCGACGCGGTCGAGAAGGAGCTGCCCGGCCAGGTGTCGGCCACCCGTCACTCCGAGCGCATCACCGAGGCGCTGGCCGGCCGCCAGTCGGGCATCGTGCTCGTCGACAGCATCGACGACGGGCTCGAGGTCGTCGAGGCCTACGCCGCCGAGCACCTGGAGATCCACACCGCCGACGCCGCCGCGGTGGCCGCCCGGGTGCGCAACGCCGGCGCGATCTTCGTCGGCCCCTGGTCGCCGGTCTCGCTCGGCGACTACCTCGCCGGGTCCAACCACGTGCTGCCCACCGGCGGCTGCGCCTGCCACTCCGGCGGCCTTTCGGTGCAGTCGTTCCTGCGCGGCATCCACGTCGTCGACTACAGCCGCGAGGCGCTGGCGGGCGCCGCCGGGCACGTGTCGGTGCTGGCCGACGCGGAAGACCTGCGCCCCCACGTCGCCGCCGTGCGCGCCCGCTTCGACGGGCAGGTGCCCGAGTGAACCTCGCCGACCTGCCCATCCGCGACGACCTGCGCGGCAAGTCGCCCTACGGCGCGCCGCAGATCGACGTCCCGGTCCGGCTCAACACCAACGAGAACCCCTACCCGCCCTCCCCGGAGCTGGTCGCCGACCTGGCCGAGGAGGTCCGGCGGGTGGCCGGCGACCTCAACCGCTACCCCGACCGCGACGCCGTCGAGCTGCGCGCCGGTCTGGCCGCCTACCTGGGCCACGGCCTGGCCACCGAGCAGGTGTGGGCGGCCAACGGCTCCAACGAGGTCATCCAGCAGATCCTGCAGGCCTTCGGCGGCCACGGCCGCACCGCGCTGGGCTTCGAGCCGTCCTACTCGATGCACCCGATCATCACGACCGGCACCAGCACCGAGTGGATCAGGGCGGCGCGTGACGACGACTTCTCGCTCGACCTCGGCAAGGCCGTCGCGGCGATCGGCGAGCACCGGCCCGACGTCGTCTTCCTGGCCTCGCCCAACAACCCGACCGGCACCGCCCTGCCGCTGGCGGTGATCGAGGCGATCCTGGCCGCCGCCCCCGGCATGGTGGTGGTCGACGAGGCCTACGCCGAGTTCGCCCGCGAGGGCACCCCCTCGGCGCTCACCCTGCTGCCGCGCCACCCCCGGCTGATCGTCACCCGGACGATGTCCAAGGCGTTCGCCATGGCCGGCACCCGCCTGGGCTACCTGGCGGCGCACCCGGCCGTGGTCGAGGCGCTGCTGCTGGTGCGGCTCCCGTACCATCTGTCGGCGCTCACCCAGACGGCGGCGCGGGTGGCGCTGCGGCACCGGGCCGAGCTGCTCGGCACCGTCGACGAGCTGCGCCGCGAGCGCGACGACACGGTGGCCTGGCTGCGGTCCAAGGGGCTGGTGGTCGCCGACTCCGACGCCAACTTCGTGCTGTTCGGGCGCTTCCCCGACCGGCGCGCGGTGTGGGAGGGGCTGCTGGCGCAGGGCGTGCTCATCCGCGAGGTGGGGCCGCCACAATGGCTTCGGGTGTCGATCGGCACCGGCGAGGAGATGGCGGCCTTCCGCGCCGCCCTGGAGGGAGTCCTGTGAGTCGCGTAGGCCGCGTCGAGCGTACGACGAAGGAGACGTCGGTCCTGGTCGAGGTGGGTCTCGACGGCACCGGCACGGTGGACGTGTCGACCGGGGTCGGCTTCTACGACCACATGCTGGCCCAGCTGGGCAAGCACGGGCTGTTCGACCTGACCGTCAAGACCGAGGGCGACCTGCACATCGACTCCCACCACACGATCGAGGACACCGCGCTCGCGCTGGGGGCGGCGTTCCGCGAGGCACTGGGTGACAAGTCGGGCATCAGGCGGTTCGGCAACGCTTCGTGCCCGCTGGACGAGTCGCTCGCCGAGGTGACCGTCGACCTGTCCGGCCGTCCCTACCTGGTGCACTCCGAGCCCGAGGGCATGGCGCCGATGATCGGGCCCGACTACGACACGACGATGACCCGCCACATCCTGGAGTCGTTCGTCGCCCAGGCGGCCATCTGCCTGCACGTGCGCGTCCCCTACGGGCGCAACGCGCACCACATCGTCGAGGCCCAGTTCAAGGCGCTGGCCAGGGCGCTGCGGGCCGCCTCCGAGCTCGACCCGCGCGCGACCGGCGTGCCGAGCACCAAGGGCGTGCTGTGACCGGCAACGTGATCGCCGTGGTCATGGTGTTCCTCGGCATGTTCCTGGTCGGCGGCGTGTTCTCGCTGTACAAGCAGGGGCTCAAGATCGGCGCCGCGATCTGCGGAGTGGGCGCGGCCATGGCGATCACCGCGGGGGTGATGTGGTGGTGAGCAAGATCGTCGTGCTCGACTACGGATCGGGCAACCTGCGCTCGGCCGAGCGCGCGCTGGCCAGGGTCGGCGCCGAGGTGACCGTCACGGCCGACTTCGACGAGGCGCTGGAGGCCGACGGGCTCGTCGTGCCCGGCGTCGGCGCGTTCGAGGCGTGCATGACCGGGCTCAGGGGGGTGCGCGGCGAGCAGATCATCGGCAGGCGGCTGGCCGGCGGCCGGCCGGTGCTCGGCATCTGCGTCGGCATGCAGATCCTGTTCGCCCGCGGCGTCGAGCACGGCGTCGAGACCGAGGGCTGCGGCGAGTGGCCCGGCACCGTCGAGCGGCTCGAGGCCCCGGTGCTGCCGCACATGGGCTGGAACACCGTCAAGGCCCCCCAGGGCAGCGTGCTGTTCGCCGGGCTCGACGCCGCCGACCGCTTCTACTTCGTGCACTCCTACGGCGTGCGCGAGTGGGAGCTGCGTCCCGGTGACGGGTTCGCCGAGCCGGTGGTCAGCTGGGCCGAGCACGGCGTGCCGTTCGTCGCCGCCGTGGAGAACGGCCCGCTCATGGCCACCCAGTTCCATCCGGAGAAGTCCGGCGACGCCGGGGCCGCGCTGCTGGCCAACTGGCTCGGCACCCTTGAGTAAGGAGCGGGCGCGCCGCCGCGCCGAGCGCGAGGCCGAGCGGGTCCGGGCCATGCGGCTCAACCAGGAGCGCCAGGCCCGCCGCGCGCACCGCCGGGCGAGGCTGGCCCGGCTGGTCCCGCGCCCGGTGCGGGTGGCCCGCCAGGGCGGCCTGCTCGCCCGCCGTCACCGCGCCCAGAACGCGGTCGTCGCGCTCGCCTTCCTGCTCGTCCAGGCGCTCGCCTGGCTGCTGTGGGGATCGCCGTTGCTGAGCTTCGGCGTCCTCGTCTTCTCCCTGCTGCTGATTCCCGTGCTCGTGACCCTCGCATTCGACCGGAGGACCTGATGTCGCTCGTTTTGCTCCCCGCCGTGGACGTGGCCGACGGCCAGGCCGTACGCCTCGTCCAGGGTGAGGCCGGGACCGAGACCGGCTACGGCGAGCCGCTGGCCGCCGCGCTGGCCTGGCAGGAGGCGGGCGCCGAGTGGATCCATCTGGTCGACCTCGACGCCGCGTTCGGCCGTGGCTCCAACCGGGAGCTGATCACCGACCTGATCGGCCGGCTCGATGTGAACGTGGAGCTGTCCGGCGGCATCCGCGACGACGCCTCCCTCGCCGCCGCGCTCGCGACGGGCTGCCGCCGCGTCAACATCGGCACGGCCGCGCTGGAGAACCCCGAATGGTGCCGCGAGATCATCGCCGAGCACGGCGACCAGATCGCGGTCGGCCTCGACGTGCGCGGCACCACGCTCGCCGCCCGAGGCTGGACACAGGAGGCGGGCGACCTGTGGGAGGTGCTGGAGCGGCTGGAGGCCGACGGCTGCGCCCGCTACGTGGTCACCGACGTCACCAAGGACGGCACGCTGCGCGGACCCAACCTCGACCTGCTACGACAGGTGTGCGCCCGCACCGACAAGCCCGTCGTGGCCAGCGGCGGCGTTTCCTCCCTGGATGACCTGCTGGCACTGTCTTCTCTCGTTCCCGTCGGCGTGGAAGGTGCCATCGTGGGCAGAGCCCTGTACGCCCAAGCGTTCACGCTGGAGAGCGCGCTGGCCGCGGTGGGCGGGTAAGGACGCCGGGAGGGGGCGTGATGGGCACCATGAGCATGGAAAGCACCGGCATGCGGGTGTATTCGGGTGGCGTCTGGGAGGAGAAGTACGGTTACGCGCGCGCGGTGGTCGTGGGCGGCCGGGTCATCGTCTCGGGCTGCACCGCCACCGTCGACGGCGAGGTCCGGCACGTGGGCGACGCCTACCGGCAGAGCCGCACCGCCATCGAGATCGCGCTGGAGGCCGTGGAGATCGGCGGGCTGACCCGCCAGGACGTCGTCATGGTCCGCTACTACGTCGTCGAGCACCGCCACTTCGACCTGGCCGGCAAGGCCATCGCGGAGGCGTTCGGCGACGTGCGGCCGGCCTGCACCGGGGTGCGGGTGGCCGGGCTGGTGGACCCGCGAATGCTGATCGAGATCGAGATAGAGGCACACCGAGCATGACCGTTGCCGTGAGGGTCATCCCCTGCCTGGACGTCGACGCCGGCAGGGTCGTCAAGGGCGTCAACTTCGCCAACCTGCGTGATGCGGGCGACCCGGTCGAGCTGGCCAGGCGCTACGACGAGGAGGGCGCCGACGAGCTCACCTTCCTCGACATCACCGCTTCTTCCGGCGGGCGCGACACCATGCTCGACGTGGTGCGCCGCACCGCCGAGCAGGTGTTCATCCCGCTCACCGTCGGCGGCGGGGTGCGCTCGGTCGAGGACGTCAACCGGCTGCTGCGGGCGGGCGCCGACAAGGTGTCGCTCAACACCGCCGCCATCGCCCGGCCGGAGCTGCTGACCGAGGCGTCGCGGCGCTTCGGCGCGCAGTGCGTGGTGCTGTCGGTCGACGCCCGCCGGGCGCCGGGCACGCCGAGCGGCTTCGAGGTGACCACCCACGGCGGCCGGCGCGGCACCGGCATCGACGCCGTGGAGTGGGCCGCCCGGGGCGAGGAACTGGGCGTGGGTGAGATCCTGCTCAACTCGATGGACGGCGACGGCACCCTCGACGGCTACGACCTGGAGATGCTGCACGCGGTCCGGGCCGCCGTGCGGGTGCCGGTGATCGCCAGCGGCGGCGCCGGCCGGCTGGCGGACTTCCCGCCGGCCGTCGCCGCCGGGGCCGACGCGGTGCTGGCGGCCAGCGTCTTCCACTTCGGCACGCTGAAGATCTCCGAGGTCAAGGAGACCCTGCGCACGGCGGGCCACCCGGTCCGCTAGAAGACCCGCATGTGCTGGAACAGCTCGTAGGAGGCGTCCCGGGCGGCGAACGCCGCCGCCTCGGAACGCTTGACGGCCAGGTAGGCGGAGGCGCGCAGCGGCCCGAGCGCCTCCATGAGCACCGGATCGGCCTCCAGCGCGTCCAGGGCCTCGGTCAGCGACGCGGGCAGCCGGGGGTAGCGGCCGGGGCGCGTGTCGGGGTCGACCTCCACGGCCTCGCCCGGGTCGAGCTTGCGGCGCACGCCGTCGAGCCCGGCGTGGATGACGGCGCCCAGCGACAGGTAGGGGTTGGCGGAGGAGTCGGAGGACTTCAGCTCCAGGTTGGGCTCGCCGGTCTCGCCCAGCGGCGAGCAGATCCGTACGGCGGCCTCCCGGTTGTCCGGGCCGTGGACGGCGTAGGCGCCGGACCACATGCGCGGCGCCAGGCGGCGGAAGCTGTTGACGCTGCCGCAGGTGAGGGCGGTCAGCGCGGGCAGGTGGGCGAGCAGCCCGCCGACGAACCAGTCGCGCACGCCACTGTCACCGCCACTGTCACCGTCGCTGTCACCGTCACCGGCGAAGAGGTTATGGGATTCGCGCCACAGCGACAGGTGCAGGTGCGCGCCGTTGCCCGCCTGGTCGGCCAGCGGCTTGGGTGCCAGCGACGCCCACATGGACATGCGCAGCGCCACGCCGCGCACGGTCTCGCGGTAGAGGACGTGGTTGTCGGCGGCCCGCAGCGCGTCCGCGTGCCGCACGGTCAGCTCCTGCTGGCCGGGGCCGAGTTCCGGATGGTAGTGCTCGACCCGCAGCCCCTGCGTCTCCAGGGCGCGGATGAGTTTGATCGTGTAGTCGTGGGCAGTGTCGAAGCCATGTCCGGCGTAGCACAGCGAGTCGTCGAGCGGCACCAGCCGGTCGTGCCCGCCCGACGGGTCGGGCAGCCGCCGCCCCAAGGTGAACTCCGGCTCGAACGCCGCCAGCAGCGTGTAGCCCTCGCCGGCCAGCTGGGCGATCGCGTCCTTGAGGAAGGTGCGCGGGCAGGCCGCCCAGGGCGAGCCGTCGGGAAGGCGCAGGTCCGACAGCATGGCCGCGGCCCCCGGCGCGTGGGGGAGCGGGACGTACGTGGACGGGTCGGGGACGATGCGGACCTCACCCACCGGACCCAGGTGCTCGACCTCCTGCAACTGGTCGAGCATGTTCATCGCCATCATGGCCACCGTGTGCCCGATGCCCGTGCTGAGCCGCTCCGCGAACCGGGACCGCGAAGCGGCCTTGCCGCGGATGACACCGCCGTGGTCGGCGTACAGGAACCGGATCAGCTCGACGCCCTCGAGCTCGGCGCGCTCGAGGATCCGCCTGACACCGGGGTCAGGCTGGACGAGCTTGGCAGCTGCTGGACGATCTCTCATCCTGTCTGCGTAACACGACTTGGCAGCGCGGGGAAGCCACTTGGCGCAGACAGGACCGCGCTTCAGGTCAAAACACTGCTGAAGAAGACGGCGAGTTGGTTGGCTCCTTGGACGATCCCGTCGAATACACCGTTGACCGCGGCGGCGGCTTCGGCCGGCCGGGTGAACAGGTAGAAGATCACGAACGCGACGGCCACGTACGTGATCACCTTCTTGACCTGCATGGGGGGCCTCCTGCAGTCCATTCCCAGCCGTATATACCCGGATCTGGGCGGTCACTAGGCATCTTCTGTGAAGATGTTCATGATCCTAACCGGGGGGCTTGTTTCCTGTGCCATCGTACGGCCTGCGGGCGTGGCGGGGGCGTCATACGTGCCGGTGGTTCGGCGATGTGACGGGTGCGACAGGGCCTCGATGGATAGCGGCACTACCCACTGGCTACACTTTCCGCAACCGCGAGAAGGGGAGTCGCGAGCGTGCGCATGGCCGACCTGAGCGCGGGCACCGGGGTGCCGGTGCCGACGATCAAGTACTACCTGAGGGAAGGGCTGCTGCCGCCCGGCCGGCCGCTGGCCCGCAACCAGGCCGAGTACGGGCCCGCGCACGTCAGGCGGCTGAAGCTGGTGCGGGCGCTGGCCGACTACGGCGGGCTGAGCATCGCCGCCATCGCCGGCCTGGTGCGCCACCTGGACGACCCCGGCGTCGCCGGGGGGACGCTGCTGGCCGAGGCGCAGCCGGCCGTCACCCCGCCCCCGGAGCCCGGCGGCGGCGCCGGGGCCGGACGGGCCCGCCGCCACGTGGCGGACCTGCTGGCCAGGAAGGGCTGGGACCGCCTCGCCGCCCATCCGTCCGCCGCCACGCTCACCGGCGTCCTGGCCAGCCTCCTGGAGCTGGGGCTGGATGACGTGCTCGACCGGATGGACGACTACGCGGCCGCCGCCGAGGCTGCCGCCGCGACCGATGTGCGCATCCTGGGAGACGTGAGCGACCGGGAGCGGGCCGTCGAGGTCGTGGTGCTCGGCACCCTGCTCGGCGACACGCTGATCGCGGCACTGCGCCGGCTGGCGCAGGCCCATCTGGCGGGGGAGGCCTGCACCGGTTAGACGCCCAGCCTGGCGGTCTTCAGGCGTTCGACGGCGGCGCTGTCGCCGGTGAGCTCGACCCTGGTGTGCGCCTGCCTGCCGAAGCAGAACAGCAGCAGCTCGCCCGCGTCGCCGGTCACCTCCACCTTGGGGCCCTCGCCCGCGCCGCCGAGCAGCACCGAGCGCGCCCCGCCCGAGCCGCGCCGGTGCAGCACCACGCCCACCGGGGAGCGGCGCAGCATCAGCTTGGCCATGGCCGACAGCCGCTTCCAGATGTGCTCGTCGAAGGCGGCCGGCAGCTCGCGGGGCTCCCAGGAGGGCTGGGCCCGCCGCACGTCCTCGTGGTGGACGAAGAACTCCATGGTGTTGACGGCCGAGTCGAGGAACGGCGCCAGGCCGTAGATCCCGCCGGGGCGGCGGACGAGCCCGACGAGCTCGGGGAAGGGGTGCCTGGCCTTCAGCGAGCGCTGCACCGAGGCCGTGCGGCCCGCCAGCGCCCGGACCGCGATGCCCGGCATCGCGTCGGGTCTGCGCTCGCGCAGCACCAGGTGGGCGGCCAGGTCGTAGGAGTCCCATCCCGCGCAGAGCGTGGGGGCGCCGGGGCCGAGCCGGTCGAACAGGTCGCAGAGCGCCGCGCGTTCGTCACGAGCATGAGTCACATGCCAACCTTACCCAGGGGAATAACGGGATGATCAGACGTGATACTGACTTACGTAGTTATAGAGGTCATTGAAAGGAAGCTTCAGGCGTGGCGAACAAGGTCACCTCGGCCGTGATGCGTCAAGGGCTGCGTGTCCTTGGGGTGGCCGTTCGTACGGAGAAGGCGGTGTTCGCCGTCGCGGTCCTGGCGAGCGCCCTCTACGGCGGCATGACCGTCGCCTCGGCATGGGCACTCGGCTGGGCCACCGAGAACGTCGTGCTGCCCGCGTTCACCAGCGGCGAGACCGCGGCCGGCGCCCTGTGGACCGGGGTGCTGCTCATCCTCGGCACCGCCCTGCTCAAGTCGATCGGCGTGGCCGGGCGGCGCATCCTGGCGGGCGTCATCCAATATCGCATGCAGGCCCGCTCCCGCCGCGACGTCACCAAGCAGTATCTGCGGCTGCCGCTCGCCTGGCACCACCGCCACCCGACCGGCCAGCTGCTGTCGAACGCCAGCGCCGACGCCGAGGCCGCCTGGGCGCCGCTCGCGCCGCTGCCGATGGCCGTCGGCGTGATCGTCATGCTGCTCACCGCGGCCGTCGGCATGCTGTTCACCGACCTCGTCCTGGCGCTGGTCGGCTTCCTGATCTTCCCGGCCATCGCCGTGCTCAACCTCGTCTACCAGCGCAAGCTCAGCCCGCTCGCCACCAGGGCCCAGCAGTTGCGCGCCGAGGTCAGCGAGATCGCGCACGAGAGCTTCGACGGCGCCCTGGTCGTCAAGACGCTCGGCCGCGAGGACCTGGAGACCGACCGCTTCCGGCGCCGCGCCCACGAACTGCGCGACGCCAACATCGCCGTCGGCCGCGTCCGCGGCCTGTTCGACCCCATGCTGGAGGCGCTGCCCACGCTCGGCGTCCTCGCCGTCCTGGCGGTCGGCGCGCTGCGGCTGTCCACCGGCTCCATCGAGGCCGGGCAGCTCGTCCAGGTCGCCTACCTGTTCACGCTGCTGTCCTTCCCGATCCGCGCGCTCGGCTGGGTGCTGGCCGAGCTGCCGCGCAGCGTCGTCGGCTGGACCCGGGTGCAGGCCGTGCTCGACGCCGAGGGCTCGATGGCCTACGGACAGGCCGCCGCCGACCGCGACGAGCCCGCCGCCCTGGAGGTCTCGGGCGTCTCCTACTCCTACGGCGACGCCGAGGTGCTGCACGACGTCACCTTCGACGTCCCCGCCGGGCGCACCGTCGCGCTCGTCGGGCCCACCGGCTCCGGCAAGTCCACGCTCGTGCAGCTCCTGGTCCGCCTCGTCGACCCCGACTCGGGCCGGGTCCGGCTCGACGGCGTCGACCTGCGCGAGCTCGCGTACGGCAAGCTCGCCGAGTCCGTCGCGCTGGTGCCGCAGCAGACGTTCCTGTTCGACGACACCGTGCGCGGCAACATCGCGCTCGACCTGCCCATGGACGACGAGGAGGTGCGGGCGGCGCTGCGGGTGGCGCAGGCCGACGGCTTCGTCGACCGGCTCGGCGACGGGCTCGACACCCGCGTCGGCGAGCGCGGCACCTCCCTGTCCGGCGGCCAGCGCCAGCGCCTCGCGCTGGCCCGCGCCGTCGTCCGCCGCCCCCGCCTGCTCATCCTCGACGACGCCACCTCCAGCGTGGACCCGCAGGTCGAGGCCAAGATCCTGTACGGGCTCCGGGACCGGGCGCAGGCGTCGACCGTCGTGGTCGTCGCCTACCGGATGGCCACGATCGCGCTGGCCGACGAGGTCGTCTTCCTGGAACACGGCCGCGTCGCCGACCGCGGCACCCACGACGAGCTGATCAAGCGGTGCGAGGGCTACCGCAACCTGGTGACCGCCTACGAGCGCGAGGAAGCCGAACGGGCCGCCCTCGACCTCGAGGCCGACGGCGTCGCGGACATCGGCACGCGTGCCGGCACGCATGCCGGCATCGACGCAGAAGAGGAAGGGGTCAGCGCGTGACCGCCGAGACCGAGCGGCAGGGCATCGGCACGAACGCCGACAGCACGGCCTGGGCGACCATCCGCCGGGGGCTCTCGCTCACCCCCGAGTTCCGCCAGGGGCTGGCGGTCACGCTGGCCCTGGCGGTCGTGGCCACCATCGGCAAGATCATCGTGCCGATCGCGGTCCAGCAGACGATCGACACCGGGCTCAAGGACGGCGTCCCGGACCTGCCGTACATCTACCGCACGGTCGCCCTGTGCGCCGCCGCCGTGCTGCTGACCGCGCTGGCCGCGTACATCATGAACGTCCGCCTCTACAAGGCGACCGAGGCGTCGCTGGCGACGCTGCGGGTGCGCGGCTTCCGCCACGTCCACGACCTGTCGGTGCTCACCCAGAACACCGAGCGCCGCGGCGCCCTCGTCTCCCGCGTCACCAACGACATCGACCAGATCAGCACGTTCATGCAGTGGGGCGGGCTGATGATCATCGTCGCGCTCGGCCAGCTCGTGGTGGCCAGCGTGCTCATGCTCGTCTACTCCTGGCAGCTCACCCTGCTCGTGTGGCTCTGCTTCGTGCCGCTGATGATCGCGCTGCCGCGCTTCCAGCGCTGGCTGTCACGCGCGTACACCACCGTGCGCGAGCGCACCGGCGACATGCTCGCCGCCGTCAGCGAGTCCGTCGTCGGCGCGGCCGTCATCAGGGCGTACGCCACCGAACGGCGCACCGCCGAGCGCATCGACAAGGCCGTGAACGCCAACCGGGCCGCCCAGGTCAAGGCGCAGACCATCGTCGGGTTCGTCTTCCCGCTGACCGAGATCGTCGCCGCGCTGGCCATCGCCGGCATCGTGGTGCTCGGCGTCCGGCTCGGGCTGTCCGGCGACATCACGCAGGGGCGGCTGATCGCGTTCCTGTTCCTCATCACGCTGTTCGTCTCGCCCATGCAGACCGCCACCGAGGTGCTCAACGAGGCGCAGAACGCGGTCGCCGGCTGGCGGCGCATCCTCGGCGTCATCGACACCCCCGCCGACGTGGCCGACCCCGGCGACGCCGGCGTCGAGCTGCCGCGCGGCCCCATCTCCGTGGCCTTCGAGAACGTCCGCTTCGCCTACCCCGGCGGCCCGCCGGTGCTGCACGAGCTGTCGGTGGACATCCCGCCGCGCTCGCGCGTCGCCGTCGTCGGCGAGACCGGCTCGGGCAAGACCACGTTCGCCAAGCTCCTCACCCGGCTCATGGACCCCGTCGGCGGGCGCGTCACCGTCGACGGCCACGACCTGCGCGACGTCCGCTTCTCCTCGCTGCGCGAGCGGATCGTGATGGTCCCGCAGGACGGCTTCCTGTTCGACGGCACGCTGGAGGACAACATCCGGTACGGCAAGCCGGCCGCCACCCGTGAGGAGATCCTGCTCGGGCTGACGGAGCTGGGCCTGGCCGACTGGCTCGACGGCCTGCCCGCGGGCCTCGACACGCCCGTCGGGCAGCGTGGCGAGTCGCTGTCGGCCGGGGAGCGGCAGCTCGTCGCGCTGGCCCGCGCCTACCTGGCCGACCCCGACCTGCTGCTGCTCGACGAGGCCACCTCCGCCGTCGACCCGGCCACCGAGGTGCGGCTGGCCCGCGCCCTGGAAGGGGTCACGCGCGGGCGTACCGCCGTGTCGATCGCGCACCGGCTGTCGACGGCGGAGAACGCCGACGAGGTGTTCGTGTTCGACGCCGGCCGGCTCGTCCAGCGGGGGCCGCACGCCGAGCTGGTGACCGAACCGGGCGTCTACGCCGACCTGCACGCCTCCTGGGTGTCGGCCGCCCGCTCCTGACCCCCGGCCCGACGGCGAGCGGTGCCTTTCGCCGGACGGTGCCTTTCGCCGGACGGTGCCTTTGCCGGACGGTGCTTCACAGGGCCGCGCTGAAGGTCACCGTGGTGCCGCCCGGCCCGGACACGATCGTCACGTGGTCGCACAGCAGCCGGACCAGCCACAGCCCCCTGCCGCCCGCCTCGAACCCCGACGGCGGCGGCAGGGCGCTGCTCCAGCCGCTCATCCCCGGCCCCTCGTCGGCGACCTCGCACCACAGCCGCCCGTTCTGCCACCACACGCGCAGGGTTCCGCCGCCCCCGCCGTGCAGCACCGCGTTGGTGATCACCTCGTTGACCGCCACCACGAAGTCCTCCAGGCGGCGCCCGCTCAGCCCCTCGCCCGCCACCTCCTCACCGACCGTGCGGCGCAGGGCGGTGATGCGCCCACGGGCGAACGAGGCGCACAGCACCTGTCTACACATCGCCGGCCCGGCGGACGGTGACGACCTCGTCGCCCCTGATGAGCTGCAGCAGCCGGGCCAGCCGCGCGCCGCACACCACCACCGTCCGCCCCGGCGGCCTGCGCACCGCCATGGCCACCAGGAGCTGCGCCGAGCCCGCGTCGATGAACGCCAGCCCCGCCGCGTCGATCACCACCTCGCCCCGCTCCTCCCGCAGCGATTCCAGGACCGACGCGAACGCCTGCCGGTTCGTCAGGTCGATCTCACCCCACAGCCGCAGCGCGCCCGGCCCGCCCGAGGCGGCGTAGCGCAGCATCGCCTGACCAGGCGAGATCGGATGCGCCGAGGCCGCCGGGTCGACGGCCTCACGCGGGAACACCCGCCGGTCGTACTGGCAGACCAGGGCCAGCCGAAGCCGCCCGAACAGCGCGTTGGCGGCCGTCTCCAGGGCCACCTGCCCCGGCGGGTCGTGCGCCCCCCACGACGCGTCGACCAGCGCGTACAGCCCGTGATGCCCCTGCCGGCCGGCCAGCTCCACGGCGGCGGCCAGCCCGCTCAGCGCCTTGCCCGGGTCGAGGCGGCCGCCGGCGAAGTGCGTGCGGGCGCCGGCGATCTCGATCCGCCCCGACGACTCGGCGGCGGCGAACCCCGGCACCAGCGGCCCCAGCCACTCCCGCGTCCGGACGGGGGAGTCGGTGTAGGTGATGATCAGCACCTTGGCCCGGCGGCGCAGCGCGTTGAGCGTGAACAGCCGGGTCACCGCCCGGCGCTCACGGTCGCCGCGGAACGGCAGGCAGACATGGTCGCCCAGATCGGGGTCGAGGACGGAGCCCGGTGGCACGATGGCGCCCTCCCTACCGTGCGTCGCTGCGAAACTACCCTGCGGAACATGGTCACGTACCGCGTTCTGTGCAAAACAGACTGTGACGGCGGGCCGGAGGGTGTAGCTTCGTCGCGGGCCGCCTTGTGACGGGGCGTGAGGAGCATGGCGTTGGACATTCTGCAGATGACGCGTCGGCGGCACGGCGAGCTGGTCGTGGTCAGCCTCGCCGGCGAGGTCGACGCCGACAACGTGACCGAGGTGCGCGAATGCCTGGACCAGGCGGTGGAGACGCACGGGCCGCGCCTCGTCGTCGACCTCAGCCGGCTCACCTTCATCGACACCACCGGGCTCGGCGTCCTGGTGCGCCAGCTCGCCAGCCTGCGCGACCGTGACGGCACCATGGCGCTCGTCGCGCCCGACGGCCAGGTGCTGCGCCGGCTGCGGCGCACCAATCTGGCGCCGCTGTTCCCCATCTACGACACGCTGTCGCAGGCGCTCGCCTGACCGCCGCCGGGACCGCTCAGGGCGCCTGGTTGAATGAGGACATGTCCCTTGACCTCACCATCGCCGCGCGGCTCAAG
Source organism: Nonomuraea sp. SBT364 (assembly GCF_001083785.1). Lineage (GTDB taxonomy): Bacteria > Actinomycetota > Actinomycetes > Streptosporangiales > Streptosporangiaceae > Nonomuraea. The sequence goes on along the minus strand of NZ_LAVL01000135.1, from coordinate 377 downwards.
CGCAACGGCGACGGGCTGGTGCCCGCGATCGTCCAGCAGTACGACACCGGCGAGGTGCTCATGCTCGCCTGGATGGACGACGAGGCGCTGCACCGCACCCTGACCACCGGCAGGGCCACCTACTGGTCGCGCAGCCGGGCCGCCTACTGGGTCAAGGGCGACACCTCCGGCCACGTCCAGCACGTCAAGTCCGCCGCTCTCGACTGCGACGGCGACACCGTGCTGCTCAAGGTCGACCAGGTCGGCGCCGCCTGCCACACGGGAGACCGCACCTGCTTCGACGCCACCCCGCTCGACACCACTCCGGCCTCCGGGGCCCGGGCGGAGCACTGATGCCCCCCGGCCCCCCGCCCGGGCCCCGGAGGCCGGAGTGGTGT
>NZ_LAVL01000134.1 GCF_001083785.1 Nonomuraea sp. SBT364 | reverse complement strand
GTGACGGACGTGATTGTGGTGATCAACCCGTCTACCAGGGGTTTCGCCATGCCATCAGGCGAATGTCGACCTTGCGATCATGCTGTGATCAGCAGCCCGCCGCACGGGGATGAAAACGGCTCACTTTGGACTGCTGACGATCAACTCGCGGTGATCAGCGAGGTAGCCTTGTATGAGCCGTAGCACTGCACTCAGGGCCAATGGCTCTCGCGCATAGTGGACGTCACCTCCAGCCGCTCGGACGGCCACGAGGAGCGCCCGCTCGGGTGCCTGAATGCTGATGTGATCTAGCGTTTGGATAATATGATGAGTAACGCTGGGGTGGTGCACAATACTGTAGCCCTCCAGCAGCGGGAAAGCTTGTTCGGCGAACGCTTTCCACATCATTAGGGTGGCCTGTTCTTCCTGGGACTCGCCACTATCGGCCGCACCACTTGCGTAATAAATGTTCTCAACGACGCTCTTGGCGATCTTCACTGCATTGGTCGCTCGTTCTACATCCGAGGCGGCTGCCACATTCTGCTCAGTCCATGCCTCTCCAACTGCGGCAAGGGGGAGCTTGAGCAAAGAAAAAGCCCGCTGTTGTGAAACCGAGGAGCTCGTATCCTTTGGACTTAGAAAGCGCCGCAGCCAAGCCGGAACCAACGCCGCTCGACGAGGATTCTCCAACGGGCAGGATAGCCAAGATTGCAGAGTATTGTGGGCGTAGGGGGTCCCATATTCAGCGGCCATAACGATGAGCAATTTTACGCTCACCTCAGCGCGGTCTTGGTCGCTGAGCTTTGTGTCACCACTCGGGCCTTCCGCAAGGATTTCCCATTGAGGCTTGGTGGCGATGCGCCGGAGAATCTCATCAACTTCGATGGGGTAGGCGTCACGATACCCGCTGAGCAACGACACCAACATCGCCTGCACCTGCGAGTCCATTTCGGAGCATAGCCGCACCTCGAGATCCTCAAGGGCCGCCTCCTCTTCTCCAAAAAGGAATGGAATTGCTTCCGCGCTCAGCATTCGGTAGAGCGCATTAGGCGAGTTAAGGAAGGGGATGACGGCCGCCGATAGTTCGTCGCGAAGCTCAGCTAGCCATTCATGCCTCCTCGCGAGAGCAGTGACGCCCTCTACGGACTCCGAGGTGATCGTGACACCCCATACTCGCCACCCAGGTTCGACCTTGTCATGCTGCGGAGGGTTCGTTGCTGATGGCAGCGCTGCCTGGAGAACAGCCAGGACGTCACGCCCCAAAGGCCGCCCAGGCCGAGCGAGTCCACTATGCGCAAGTTGCCGCGCTCCTCGGACCAGCAGGAAATAATCTTCTTGTGCGATTGTCTCAGATGCGCGAGTCAGGAGCTGTTTTCGCAGGGCCGGCCAACTTTCGGCAAGCTTCTCATATCCCATCCCACGTATTGCCGGGTCATGGTCGCTCGTTCTTTGGAGCGCCTCAGCAACATCGGCAGAAGGGCTCTCACCTGCGCCAACGTCGCAAGCGTTGTCATCCCGTGGTTCCCCTGCCAACCAAGGCAGTGAGTTGTCTATAAGGTCACTGTCTGCGTTACCACGAGAGCGCCGCCGGTCATCTCGGCCGCTACTGGCTAGCTCCTCTAGGTGCCGGAGCGCTTCAGGTTCGCTGACCTTCCTAAGATCGAGTGCGCCTAGAAGCGCATCGCGTTGGCGGCGCTGCCAATCCTGCCTGTGGGGATCGTCAACCTCGTCGGTCTCTAGGCTCGTAGCGCTGAGGATCGCTGCCTCGATCCGACGGTGAATCGCAATGTCAAGTTCTGGCGATAGGCGAGCGGCTACGAGCCCCGCTGCGCCCCGCGTCTGGTCTCGCTCGAAGATGCCGGTTTCCAGCGCCGGAACAAGCAGATGCGCGAGAGCTGGCGACTCGGCGTTGGCCGCCTGCATCAGGAGACGCTGCCAGACCTCGCCATGCGACAAGGCGGAGACCATGAGCTGGACAACCCGGTGAAGCCCCTGCTGGTCGACGCTGCCGTTTCTTTCAGCGTTCGTCAGCCCTGAGCTCGCGCGCTCAGTGCTCGCCTGAAGCTCAACGATGACGGCGTCGACAGCTGTGTCCAGCTCGGAGTGCCCTCCCGCGTACCGCAGAGTATCGCCGTAGCGAATGCGTGGCCTCCGGCCGTTATCAGTGCTGCGGTCGTACTGGAACATCCGTGGTACTTCTACAATCCGTATGAGCATCTGAACGGCAGCCTCAAGATTAGTGGATGCAACCTCGGGAAGGTTCTTACAAACGCTCCAGCGGAGGTGATTCAGATCTTGCTGAAGATTGCTAGTGAGTCCAAGAATCTGACTATCTGAGATTATGGTAACCTGCTGTCGGTCTTCTTCGTACTCCCAGGGCGTTGCCGCGATTTCAACAGCCAGTTCCGCATTTCTCTGAGCGATATCCGGCAAACACTCAATGAGCACTCTGACTATCTCGAAACCCCATGCTCGCAGCACTTCATGTGAAATTGCCATACGCACGATCTGCTCGCAACCAGTTCCGTCGATGGAGATTGCGCGAGCGAGAGGCCGTGCAAGCATCCTCCCAATTCGCGCTCGGGCAGGATCGTTGACGTCATCCAAGGCCACAGTCATGCAGTCACCGACGACCTGCACCCAAGAATTTGTCGCTTCTGTGTCGGACCGAGACATTTCGGAGCCAGCCGCCCGTCTGAGCAGCTGGGCGGCATCCAGGGCAAGAGAGACGTCATCGGTGGCACGAGCCGCACGAGCCAGGTCTCCAATAAATGGCGAGAATACCCCGAAAAGGCTAGACTGCAAATCCGAGTTGGCTATCGCGGCAGCGATCAAGAATGCCATGCGGCGAGCGTTAGACTCCGGGCTCTCACCGATTGCCGAAGCAGGGGTGCCGCACAAGCATGCTTCCGCAAGACGAGCCAAGTCATCGGACGAACGAAGTTCGCGGCTACATGCGGTGGCCGCTGCAGCGGCGGCTAGGTGATGCCCTGACGTCTCGGCGTTGAGCCTGAGGGCGAGCCGCCAGAACTCTTGCCTTGTCGGGTCACTTCGCCAGGCGATGGCCAGCCGGTAGTCCAAGCTGGGCCGCAGGAGCAGCGCCAGGTTAGGCTCAGTGTCCAACTGCTCTGCAAGGCTCTCTGCACGGGAGGTGTCGCCGAGCGCCGAAATGCCGGCCGCAAAGTCGAAAAGCACTGGATGGCTGAATGCGATCGGCGGCTGTGGCTGGCCAATCGCCTGCGGCAAGTCACGAAGTACGCCGTCGCTTACCAAGCCCTGCAAAGCAGCGGCATCGGCGTGAGGCAGGGGAGTGACCTGCTGCCGGCGACCAGCGATCATCTGTGCAACGACCTGTGCGAGTGTTGAAGCTCGCTCCCACGGATTCCTGCCACCTTCAACTACCCGCACCCGCCAATAGCAGTCGAGCAAGTCAAGCCGGTTGCGAATGCTGCTGGGCTCGAGGAGGGCGCCGTCAGCCAGCAGCTGCGAGGCGATGTCCAAGTTGAACGGGTTACTCAAGAGCCGCTGCATCCTGCTTCCGGCGGCTCGGAGGAGGTCGGCAAGCGCGGGACTTTCTTGTAGAAGGCTCTCCAGCTCCCCTGGTGGCAGATCCTCGACCAGAAGGTGCCGGACGGTCTGAAGCGAGGAATCAGAATGAGCAGGATCAACGGGCGCACCGCGGAACATCGCACGCCATTTGTGGCCGTTACGCAGGTCGAAGCGCCGGACAGTGGCAACGATCTCCCAGCGGCTACCTGCAAGCTGCTTGGCCAGCGTTGGCAGCCACTGTGAGGGATTCTCCCCACGGGTCTGGTCCAGGCCATCCAGCAGTAGCCTGCCGGGACGAGTACCTGACCAGCCCAGCAAGATGTCCTTGAGGTCGTGCTCGAGGTTCAGCTCCGTACGGGTCTGGCCAGCGGACGCTCTCAACTGCTCAGCGCTCAGAAGGACCACGTCGTTTCCCCGATCGACCAGATCGGTAGCCAACTGGCAAAGCAGTGCCGTCTTACCTGTACCAGGCTCACCGGTCAGCGCGAAGCTGCCCTCCGCAGCGTGCAGGGTCGGCCCCACTTCTCGCTCAAGCGTCAGGCCTCCTTCGGGAGTCGTGAGGGTGAGGGCACTACCGAGCACCGCAATGTTGCTTCTGGTGACCTGCCATAGCTGAGCAATGTCCCTCCGCAACCGAGTTACTGGCCTGAGGCAGAAGCGTCGTTCTTCGAGCTTGGCCACTAGTGCATCGCGGTCAATCCATCTTTGGCTCTCCCCTAGTTCGTGGCCGATGGAGACCAGCGCCTCCCAGAGGTCGCGCGCTTGGTCCTGGTCGACCAGCATGTCGCTGAGCATCACCTGAACCGTTTGGTATTCGAGCCCATCGTCGCGCAGGTTCAGAGCTCGGACGACGAGGGGGCGGAGGAGCCGCCGCAGGGTGGCGTCATCGGCCGGTCTGCCTTTGCATTCCTCCCATAGCCGCCGAAGATGTGCGAGAAGCACGTTGAGGGCCTGACGCTCAGGTTGGTTGGTAGCAGTTTCCTCTAGGGGAACCACCTCAGGATTGGTGCGCAGCCGATCCGTCACTCTAGCCAGGTGATCCCTGACGGTAGCTGGCGTGTGTTCATCACCAAGCAACAGCACCAGGTCGAGATTTCGGTCAAGGGACCGCAGCATGTGTTGGTTCGGCGGTGAGCTAGGAACCTCGTCGATTACGGCGTCCACGAGTTGCCGAAGTGCCTCAGCCAGTGCGCCGTCTTCAGCTCTGGTGAGCTGGAGACTCTTCTTTGCCTGGACCATCAGCCAACCGCCCGCATCTGTGACGGCGCCGACGTCGTCGACGGGCCGCGCGGTCTGGCTGCCAACACCGACTATGCGGTGGCCGGAGGCCCAGCCAGGCAGTCGACTCTCAGTCAGTAGGTGCGCTGCGAACCAGGCCAGGCAGCGATCCTCATGCCCGACGCCCCCCGAGGTTCCGGCCCCACCCGTCGATGACCGTGTCACTGCTTCGTTCCTCCCGCTTCCTCCGCCCCATCTTCGCGAAATTAGTCAGGTGGCGGAGGCGAGACACGTAAGTAGGATCGAAGATTGGCCACGGGCTGTGGCCGCAGCCGCCTCGGCCGGGCTGCTTCTTGAAACGTCCCTAAGTACCCGCTTTGGCGCCCTCGCCGCTCCGACTCTAACCGGCAACTCACCCCCTTAGCAGTCCGGCGGCCCGCCCGGCGTCCAACAGCATCAAGATAGCCAGAGCGCATAAAGCAGGCATGGAGATCTTCGACGACACCAGCGACCGCCCAGCCACCTTAAGAGGGCCCAAAGTCCGCGATCGTCACGGCTCCAGCCACCACACCGCCTTCTCGGCCGTAGGGCAGGACAGATGTTTCGTCAATCAGGTCCAGGCATACCTGAGCAGCAGTCTTGAATGATCCCCATGCGGCCAGGTGAGATAGTGCTGCTGTACTGACTGCTGTACAGCGCGGAGTTCACCCTTCGACGCCGGCGTCCATGGCGAGCCACGCCGCCAACGCTGCTGCGTCGCTTGTCCAGCATGCCCTTGGAGGCTGTAGAACGGACGGCAGCCCCGGAAATCGACGGCAAGAACCGACGAAGTCGGTTCGCGGCAGCGATCGCCCCAGCCCAAGATACGGGCACCGAAGTGAGCGATCGTCACGGCCCTAATTCACGTCGACGCAACTACCTGATGCATCACGAACGTCAAGCTTGCCTTATCTATGTTGATTCTTCGATTCTCCTAAGGGCATTGATGATATTCAGTGTCCCCCCGGAGTCTCCGTCCCATACCACAATTTCCAAGTTATCCATATAGACGCTAATCTCCTCGCGTGCACTCTTCGGAATCTCGACATTTGTCACCAAAAGGACGCCCGCAAGGGATTGGGAGGTGAATGGGTTTAACTTGCGCTCAGCAAACCTTCGCAGTTGCGACCTAAGCAACTTCTGTGATGATGTGTCGAAGAACTTAGTAACTACAAAAACAGGGAATTGGTCGTTCAAACTAACAACAAAACCGCTCCCATTGTCCAGCCGCTCCACTGTTGCTCCAGGAAGTTCACACAGGAGCGCGTGCACCTCGCGCGCGAAGACCATGTGCTGAATGGCACCGCGACCACCGGGATATGCCAAGTCCGCTTCTAGTTGAGATATCAGCGACTCGACTTCGCGGCTGATCGAGGAGGATCCCCGCTCGTAGTAGTTCGTGACAACTTCTTGTGCAGCTTCGATAGTAGCCACACTTACTGCCGCATCGACGTACTTGTTGGCACTCCGCAGGAAGCTGCTGGTCGTCATTATAAGAAATGGCACCTCTGCCTTTTCGACCATCTCCTCATAGAGTTCAGGCCGCGGCCCCAAGGCTCGCCCTTGATCTTTGCGCCACCAGTCCTCCTTCACATCGTCTGTCACCAATAGCACAGGCACCCTGCGTTTGGACGCTTGGAGAATAAGCTGGTGCCACAATACATAGTCGCCCGTGGAGTCATCTTTCTTCTTGTCTTTATAGCCGGGAGGTAGGTTCGATTCAGCTCTACGCGCAGCCTCGGCTACCGCCGACTCAAGCTCTTTTTTATCTAGAGCCTGCCCTATCTTGTTTTCGAGAAGTACATCCAGCCGACCGATAACGGGATCTTCACTCACCCCCGCCTTTCGAATTCCGGACTTGATTTTCTCGATCTCGTCGCGGATACTCTTGACCGCCCCTTCTAGCTGCGTGGTTAGATGAGCCTTCGTAGAAGGGTCTAGTGAAACCCGGTTGGCGAAAGCATTTATTTGACTCGTCGTTGTTTGTAGCGATGCATCGAGATGTGCGTTGAGCGCATCGAAAGTGGACTCATGGTCTCGGATAGCCGACAGTCGCCGTCGCGAGAATTCCAGGCCAACCTGATGCGGAATCCAAAGATTGTCTTGAAGCTTTTCAAGAACTTTAAATAGTTCGTCGCGGGCCGACGGAAGATATCGGTACAGGTTGAGTAGCACATTAGCGTCTAGAGCGATCAAACCACTAGCGAACACACTCCCCAGAAGCTCTTGGCTGGGAGGATAGTAGGCTCCGAAGCTGTCTGTTAGGCGTGGCATGAGACTCTCTTCCGATGCTTTCGCGCGACTAGTCGAGTCCAGTTGTTCCGAGAGTAACGAAACCTCTCCTCGATGACCATTGGGACGTGATGGATCAAGAGGGCAGAATCTAACACATAAGGCACAATGCTGAATCGCGGAGTGCCAGTGCCGACCTTGCGTGATGCCCGCGTCCTTTGGTGCGGCGGGGTGGCCGGGCGGGACCGGCCCGGAGAGGCCGCACGCCCGCCCGGACCGCCCGGCCGCCCGCCGCCCATCGGGCGGCGGCTTGATGACGTGCAGATAAGTTGCTTTCTGATCTTGGTTCGTGTCCAGGCCTGGTCTTCCGATGCGTCGTCGTAGGCTCGCTGCATGGGTGTTGAGATTGAGGTCATCCGAGAGGCGAGTCAGGAACTCGTGGTGGCCTTCAGCCGGCTCTTGCCGCAACTGTCCTCGTCGGCGAAGCCGCTGGACTTTGAAGCGGTCGAACGTATCGTGAGAGGTGACGGCAGCACGATCGTGGTCGCTCGCGCGGGCGGTGAGATCGTCGGGACGTTGACCTTGCTGTTGTTCTCCATCCCCTCTGGAGTACGTGCCCGGATCGAGGATGTGGTGGTCGACACCGCAGCGCGTGGCCAGGGAGTTGCGGCGAAGCTCACTCAGCATGCTCTGGGGTTGGCTCAGGATGCAGGAGCGCGAACCGTCGATCTCACCTCGCGCCCGGATCGTGAGGCGGCGAACCGGTTGTATGAACGTCTTGGCTTCCAGGTCAGGGAGTCCACGGTCTACCGGTTCGCGATAGAGGGGTAGCATCCCGCACTCTTACCAGTGGTAGGCCGGTGATGGGGCTCACGCCGGTCAAGCCAATCCCTGGTGGAGGGGCTGGGTGGTGTCCCACACCCTTTCGAAGCTGGTGATGTAGGCGTCTGCCGGTCCTCGGTCGCCGGTGTGCGATAGGTGCATGACGGGGGAGTTGGCGGCGGGGGTGCCGTACGCGTGGGTGTTGACCAGCAGTTCCCGATCGGCTCGGTAGATGGAGTTGTAGAGCACAGTCTGGTGGAGCCGGATCTCGACGCCTGGGACGTCGCGCAGCGATCGGTAGAGCGTGAGCGCGTTCCTGACCCTCGCTTTCATGATTTCGGCGCCGATCCCCTCGTCGACTCCTCGCGCGGCCACCTTCTCCCCCTCTGGATCACCTAGCAGGATGCGCACCGTGACGCCAGCCTCGGCGCGGTCCGCCAGGATGTCGAGAACGCCCCAGTCCTCGGCGAGGAAGAGCGCGCTGTAGGCCAGGATGCCGATCTCCTGTCGGGCTCCGCCGAACAGGTTGCGCCAGACCGTCTGTGGGACGGCCCAGCGGTGCGGGTAGATCGCTTGTATGCCGTCGGCGAGTGCTTGGTGTCGTGGCGCAACCTCGGGCCATAGCTCGGCCTCGTCGACGTGAAGCAGGTCGGCAACGGCCCAGCGGTGGCGCGGGTAGGGGATGCGTCCTTGGAGCCATCGGCTGACGGTCTTGGGGTCAACGGCCAGGGCGGCGGCGACGTCGGTGGTATTGAGGCGGGCGGCGGCCAGTGCGTAGCGGAGGTTGTCGTTCATGGGGCCTGCCTGTTCCTCTCGCGAGATGACCCTGTCCTGCGACGTTAACATCAGACGTCCCAAGACGTCCCCAAGTTGTGGTGTTCCCGCCCCTGCCTCCGGGGCGACGCTCGACCCACACCCCATGAGCCCGCACCGGACGTCAGGGAGACGAAGCCATGCACACAAGCAAGACCCTCAAGGAGCAACAGCACGCCTACACCCAGCGGCTGCTGGCCTCCTTGTGCAAGCACCTCGCCGAACGCGGCATCGCGAGCGTTCTCGTCATCACACAGGACGGCCGCCCCGCCCTTGACGTCACCGACACGCACTGCCGGACGCGTCGGGTGTTCGCCCACCTGTCGTTCTGCTGGTTCTACTGGGGCGACCGCAACGAGGAACGGGTGTCGTTCCTGGAAATGGCCGACGCCGTCGACCGGATCGAGGAGGCAGCGGAACAGGGCTGGCACGAGGGTGAACAGGGCGACCTCAGCATCAACCTCGACAGCATCCTCGACACCTACCGCGGCTGACCCCGTGTCGACCGGCCGATGGCTGACGGGCGGGCGGGTCTATCCTCGGATCGCCGCCCGCGTCCGCGAACGCATCCAGGCGGGCGAGTTCCCGCCGGGCACGGCCCTGCCGTCTGAGGCGGAGCTGTGCCGGGCGTTCGGGGTCGCGCGCAACACGGTACGGCGCGGTCTGGCGATCCTGGAGGACGAGGGGCTCCTGGTCTCCGTCCCGTCCAAGGGTCGCGTCGTTGCCGGCACCGGCGCGGCGGCCCCGTACCTCTACCAGAGCATCGCCGCGAGGCTGCGCGAGCAGATCGCACAAGGCCACCTCGCACCCGGTGCCGGCCTGCCCAGTGAGGCCGAGTTGCGGCGCCGGTTCGCGGCCTCGCGAAACACTGTTCGGCAGGCTCTAGCTCTCCTGGAGCAGGAAGGGCTGGTCGTGGTCAGGCATGGCCGGGGCCGGTTCGTCCGGGTACGAAACGCCGATGGTGAGACGTCCTGGGACGTCTAGGCTCGCCCTCTGGATTCGCCCCCGGACTTGCTGCCTATCGTGTACCACGTGGGACAAGTTGAGTGGGCCTACGACCTGGCCAAGGATCTGCTGGAGACGACGCTGCCCCGGCGCTGGGCACACACCCGGGGAGTCGCCGACCAGGCCGAAACCCTGGCGCCGATCCTTGGCCCGGACACCGAGACCCTGATCGCCGCGTGCCTGCTGCATGACATCGGGTACGCGCCGGATCTGGTCGACACCGGCATGCATCAGCTCGACGGCGCCCGCTATCTACGCGACATCGCCAGGGCCGACGAACGGCTGTGCCGTCTGGTGGCCTACCACTCGTGCGCGGACAACGAGGCGCGGCAACGGGACCTGCTCAACGTGCTGGTCAAGGAGTTCGACCAGGAACGGCCTGACTTGGCGCGGGCCCTGACGTACTGCGACATGACCACGAGCCCTGATGGCCGGCACTTTGACGTACGTGACCGGCTGGCCGAGATCCACTCCCGCTACGGCCCCGAGCACGTGGTCAGCCGGTCGATCACCGACGCCACCCCATGCATCGTCTCGTCGGTGCGGGCGGTGGAGGCGGCGCTTGCGGCCAAGGCTGGACCTGGGCCTGATCATTCATCGCTGACAAGCTGATCTCGTGATGCGATTACCGCTGCCGCTCCATGTCCGCCAGGGCCTCGTGGTGCGCCGTTACGTCGTCACCGGCCGGGGGTCGGTGCGTCGGTATCTGCGGCTGCTCGGCGGGTTCGTGTTTCTGATGTCGGACCGGCAGGTGGTGCGGTTCGGGCGGTCCTTGGCCAGGGACGCGAGGCGGATCGCTGACAGCGATCTGGAGATGCTGCTCGCATCGGAGTGGCGGTGCCGCTTGACCGCCGCGTGGTTGATCGGCCTGGATCGGCGTACGCGGTTCCGGGAGCGGCTGGGCGCGTTGCTCCTGGAGAGTGAGTATCCGTACGCCGGGGAGGGCTACTGCTTCGCGCTCGCACGCTTCGGCGAAGAGCGTGACGCGGAGATCCTCACGGCCTACCTGGATCGGTGGCTCCCGGAGGACACCTGCGACTACGACCAGGGTGACGCGATGGGCGCGCTCCTGTACCTGGACGAGCTTCACTCGGCCGATCACGCAACGCGGTTCCTCGCCGCCGGCGGCCTGTGGGAGAACTCGGCCGTGGCTGACCGAGACCCTGCCGCGGCGAAGGCGCACATGGAACTGCTTCTCGGGTTCGCCGCGTGCTGCATGACCGGCCGCCCCGAGCAGTGGTTAGCGCATCGCCGACGCTATGTGGACCAGCTCGGGGATTAGCCGATGTACGGGGATGAGAGCTCGGACAGGTAGTGCTTGATGCGCAGGTACATCGAGCGGTCCATTTGAAGTCCGCCTACCTGGTTGCGTGGCACCCAGCGGACTTCGCGGGACTCGTCGCTGGGGGTCGGCTGGCCGCTGATGGCTCGGGCGGTCAAGACGATGGAGAACTCCTGCCGTGCTTCGCCGTTGCTGGTGTAGAGGATGACGTGGCGGGGGTCGCTGTAGGTGCCGGCCAGGCCGGTGATCTCGCAGGTGATGCCGGTCTCTTCGAGCGTTTCGCGTACGGCGGCCTGTGGGATGGACTCGCCCAGGTCGATGGCTCCGCCGGGGACGGCCCAGTTGTCGTTGTCGGTGCGGCGGATCATCAGCAGGTCGCCGGCCTCGTTGGTGACGATGACGTTGACCGAGGGGACGAGGCTGTTGAGGGCGGGTGCGTCGGGATCGTCGTAGAAGTCGATCCGGCGGGCCATCAGCTCTCCACCGGCGTTGCCTGGGCCCAGACCTTCTCGAAGCTGTCGGCGTACGTGGCGACCATGTCCCCGCCGGCCACCCGTCGCAGGTGCAGGACGGGCGCGTTTCCGGCGCGGGTGCCGTACACGTGGGTGTTGATCAGGTACTGGTCGTCGGCGCGGTAGATCGAGTTGTACAGCACCGTGCGATGGAGCCGGATTTCGACGTTCTCCAGGCTGCTGATCGGCCGGTACAACACCAACGCACTGCGGATCTGCGCGGCCATCCCATCGCCGACGCCCTCATCGGCACCACGCTGGGCCACTTCGGCGCTGTCGGGGTCGCCGAGCAGGATGCGCACCCGTACCCCGGCCCTCGCCTTGTCGCCGAACAGCCTCACCATGCCGCCGTCATCGGCGAGGAACAGCCCGCTGTAGACCAGGACGCCGATCTCCTCGGACGCCCCGCCGAACAGTCGTCCCCAGATGTCCCGAGGTACCGCCCAGCGGTGCGGGTGGATCGCGATCACCTCGCTCTGGGAGGCGGCGGTGACCTGTTCACGGGTGAGGGCGTCCGGCCACAGGTACGACTCGTCCACACCCAGGTACGAAGCCGCGGCAAAGCGGTGCTTTCGGTACGGCTCGCGGCCCTTGGTGACCCACCTTTCGACGGTCTTGGGGTCGACCTCGATGGCCTGGGCCAGATCCGCGATGGACACGCCTTTCTGCAACAGGGCTGCGCGTAGCCGTTCGTTCGCCATCTCACCTGCTCCGAGGGACGTCCGGGGACCTGGCCATCGTAGGCCGGACGTCTTGAACATGTCCCGTCGTGTAGTGATCTCGTCCTGACGCTGCGTCGCATTCTCAGTTCGCAAGCAAGAACGGCGACTGAGAAGGAGGCGATCCCCATGACTGACGAGATCTACCCGGACCCCACCTGCGAGTGCAGCGCCCGCCTGGACGAGGGCGAGACCCGGTGCCGCAAGTGCCGCTCCCGTGAGCGCTGGATCAAGAAGCAGGCCGGCAAGCGCAGGCATACCAGCCGGCGCGGCGAGACCCGCCGTCCCCCGCGCGCTCCGCGCGGCCTGGCCGTGGCGGGGGTGATCTGGTCATGACCATGATCCCGCTGATCATCGCTGGAGTGCTCGGCGTCGCGCTGCTGGTGGGGTACGTGACGGTCCTGGTCGGCATCCGCCGCGAGGACAAGGCGCTCAGCCTGCGCCGCAGCCCTGACGGGGCGTCGGCGTCGCTGGCCCGGAAGGTTACCGGCTGCTACGTCCGGAACGGCGTGTCGTGGACGTAGCCAACTGCTCCTCGACCTTCGCCAGCCGGACGGCCAAGTCCTGGACGGTGGCGCGCAGCTCGGCCAGCTCGTCGCCGACCTCCGGGGCCAGCGGGAGTTCGTCGGCGGCGCGGACGAACACGCCCTTGCCCTGCTGGCCGATCACCAGGCCCTCGGTGCGCAGCACGCCGACGGCGAGCTTCACCACCGACAGCGAGGCGTCGTACTGCTCGGCGAGCTTGGTGGTGGACGGCAGCGGGGTTCCGGGCGCGAGAGAGCCGCCGCGGATCTGCGCGCGCAGGTCGTCAGCGATCTGGAGGTAGGCGGGCTGCCCGGTGTTTTTGACCATCGCCCTTCTATCTCACCACGAATGTTCGACCTGGCCAACCGAGGGAACATTGACAACCGAGCCAACTAGGTTAACTATGTTGCTCACGATGAAAGAGGAGGTCACCACCCATGCGTACCGTCCCGATCCCCGTGGATGTCAGCAAACTCGCCATCACCTGCGTCAAGGCTCCGCGCCCGCGCGTGCTCAACCGCGACACCGGCGAGATCAAGACCGACAAGAACGGCAACACCGTCTACGAAGTCACCGTCTCGGTCGAGGACGAGTTCGGCCGGATCGAACTCGTCAAGATCGGCGTCACCGGTGAACCGCCCGTCGGCGTCGGCGACCAGGTCAACGCGGTCGGCCTGCTCGGCTACGTCTGGGAGATCGCCGGCCGGTGGGGCATCGCCTACCGCGCCACCGCGCTGCTCCCCGTACGGGAGGCCGCCGATGTCTGACGCGCTCCTGCTGCTCACAGCCTTCGCCGTCGCGGCGGCGGGGCTGTGGGCCTGGCGCCGCTGGCACCACCCCTCGTTCTGGCTGGCGGTCGGCTTCCCGATCGTCGCCCTGTCCGTCCGCGCCTCCTGGCGGCGGGTGGCGCTCGGCTGCGGGCTGACCAAGAAGCGGCAGCGCTGGTGGTTCACCACCGTCCCCGGCGCGATCGCCTCGACCGGCCTGGTCAAGGTCCGCCGCCGGTTCCAGCGGGTCGCCGTCGACACCAAGCCGTTCATGTGGCTGCCGCTGCCGACCCGGCACGGCTGGCGCGTCAGCCTGCACACCCTTGAAGGCCAGACGCCGGGCGACTACGCCGACGCCGCCGAACGGCTCGCCCACTCCTGGGGCGTCCACGCCGTACGGGTGTCCTCGCCTCGGCCCGGCCGGGTCGTGCTGATGGCGACCATGCGCGACCCGCTGGTCACCGTCGACCAGCTCCCGGCCTCGCCTGAGCTGCTCAAGGTCACCGTGGGGCGTCTGGAGACCGGCAAGCCGTGGGTCATCGACTTCCGCACGGTGCCGCACTGGCTCAACGCCGGGGCGACTCAGTCCGGCAAGTCCAACCTGGCCAACGCGCTCATCGTCGGCCTCGCGCCACAACCGGTCGCGCTGGTGGGGTTCGACCTCAAGGGCGGGGTCGAGTTCACTCCGTATGCGCCCCGGCTGTCGGCGCTGGCCACTTCCCGCGCCGAATCCGTCGACCTGCTGTGTGACCTGGTCGGGCTGATGATCGACCGGATGGGGCTGTGCCGTCAGGCTGGTGCCCGCAACATCTGGCAACTCCCGCCTGCCATCCGCCCCGTCCCGGTCGTGGTCCTGGTCGACGAGCTGGCCGAGCTGTACCTGATGGCCGACAAGAGCGAGAAGGACGAGATCGCCAAAACGTCGACAGCCCTGTTGCGGGTGGCGCAGCTCGGGCGAGCGTTTGGCATCTACCTGTTCTGCTGCGGCCAGCGCATCGGCTCCGACCTTGGCCCCGGCGTCACCGCCCTGCGCGCCCAGTGCTCAGGCCGGATCTGCCACCGCGTCAACGATCCGGAGACGGCGACCATGACCCTCGGCGACCTCGACCCGGCCGCACTCGTCTCCGCCCGCGCCATCGCCGCCGAGACACCCGGCGTCGCCATCGTCGCGAGCCAGGACGGCCAGTGGTACCGCGCTCGCTCCTTCTACGTCACCGAGCAGACCGCCGAACACGCCGCCCGCACCCACGCCCACCTCGCCCCGGACTGGGACGAGATCACCGCCCACCTGCCCGCACCCGTCAACGCCTGAACCACGAAGGGAGGGGCAACGATGCGACGCTTCGCCTGCTGGTTGCTCGACACCGGCCCCGTCCTCGTCCTGGCCGTCATCGCGGGAGCCGGATCGTTCACCCACATCCGCGACACCGCCACCGAGCACGGCCAGACCGGCTGGATGGCCTGGGCCGTCGCCGTCTGCATCGACCTCACCTGCGTCATGGCCGCCCGCGAACGCCAACGCGACAACAAGACCGGCAAAGGCCGGCCCGGCCGCATCACCTGGCCCGTCCTCGTCCTGACCGGCGGCATCATCCTGTCCCTGGCCGCCAACCTCGCCCAAGCCGAACCGACCGTCTGGGGCTGGATCACCGCCGCCACCCCGGCCGCCGCCTTCCTCATCGCCGTCTCGATGCTGGAACGCCGCGTCACCCGCACCCGTACCGAACCTTCCGCCGTCCCAGCACCCTCGCCCGTCCTAGCCCCGTCGCCAGTCCCCGAACTCGTCCCGCACGACAAGCCGGACGACAACGGCCCGCAGGACGGCACCTTGGCTCCGGCCCTCGTCGACTACGCCCGCCGCGTCGCCGATGAGCACCACACCAAACACGGCCGACCCATCACCCGCGACGCCCTGCGCACCCACCTCGGCGTCTCCAACCAGCTCGCCTCAGACCTGCTGCGCACCCTGCACACCGCCTGACCGGAAAGGAACCAACAGGCATGCGAGTCCGCATCGACGGCACCCGAGCCGAAATCGTCGACGCCCTGTTCCGCCTGCGCCTGCACTTCACCGTCTACGCCGTATCCCGCGCCTATCCCGACCGCGCCCACCCCGACCACTGGCGCGTCTACCTCACCACCCGCCCACGCGAAAGGAGGTAACCCATGCTCGCTGAGCTGCCGGTGATCCACTACCGCTGCTGCACCTGCAACGGCACCGGACTGCACTCCGAAGGCGACCGGTGCGCCAACTGCGACGGCACCGGCATCGACAACCACGGCGCATAACGCGCAGCGCCCCCGGCCTGGCCGCACATCCGCCAAGACACACGCCAGGTCGGGGGCCATCCCCATCACCCGAACGAGTGAGAGGAGGTCCCCATCATGCCCACAACCCACGCCAACGCGCACGCCATCACCGGCATGATCAAGCGCCTCAACCGGGCCGACTACGACCGCTGGGCAACCCAGATCCGCCACACCGGCGGCTGCCGCCAACCCATCCACCTACGAGGCAAAGTCGACCACTACGACCGCGCCACCGGCCAACTCCTGCACCGCTACACCACCCGCACCGAACCCGACGGCATCCTGCGCGTCCCATGCAAGACCCGCCGCGCCTCCCGCTGCCCCGCCTGCGCCGAGACCTACCGAGCCGACACCTACCAACTCATCCGCGCCGGACTCATCGGCGGCAAAGGCGTCCCCGACACCGTCACCACACATCCAACGCTGTTCGTCACCCTGACCGCCCCATCCTTCGGCACCGTCCACGCGCGCAATGAGAAGAACGGCAAGGCCCAGCCCTGCCACGCCCGCCGCAACGCTGAAACGTGCCCGCACGGCCGCGTCATGTCCTGCACCGAACGCCACAGCAAGGACGACCCTCGCCTCGGTGAACCGCTGTGCCCCGACTGCTACGACTACACCGGCAGCGTCCTGTTCAACGCCCTGGCGCCGCTGCTGTGGAAGCGCTTCACCGATTCCGTACGCCGCCACCTCGCCAAGACCGGCGGCCTGGCCCTCAAAGACCTCCGCCACCACCTCACCCTCTCCTTCGCCAAAGTCGCCGAATACCAGCGGCGCGGCGTCGTCCACTTCCACGCCGTCATCCGCCTCGACGGCCCCGACGGACCCACCACACCACCCCCGGCCTGGGCCACCGCCGACGCCCTCACCCAAGCCGTCGGGCACGCCGCCAAGGCCGTCACGGCGACCGCATCGGCCCACACCAACCAACCAGCGCGCGTCCTGCGCTGGGGTGCCCAACTCGACATCCGGCCCATCACGTTGGGCGGCGACCTCACCGAACAAGCGGTGGCCGGCTACATCGCCAAGTACGCCACCAAGGCCGCCGAATGCGTCGGCACCCTCGACCGCCGCATCAACCCCCTCGACAACCTGGAAGCCTTCAACCTGCGCGACCACGCCCGCCGCCTCATCACCACCTGCATGCACCTCGGCGCCCTGCCGGAACTGGCCGAACTCCGGCTTGCCGACTGGGCCCACATGCTCGGATTCCGCGGCCACTTCTCCACCCGATCCCGCCGCTACTCCACCACCCTCGGCCAACTCCGAGCAGCTCGCGAACACCACGCCCGCGACCACGACATCACCACCGGCCGCCTCCCCCTCTTCGACGAAGACACCGTCCTCGTCATCAGCGAATGGGAGTACGCAGGCAAGGGCCACTCCCTCGGAGACGCCCTCCTCGCCGCTGCCCTCACCAGGACACCGCTGCCGACGTCTCAGCACCCCGGCGGTAGCCGCTCATGACCCGGCTACTGCTCACGGTCCCTGAGGCCGCCGAAGCGCTGTCCATCTCGCGCAGCAAGCTCTACCAACTGCTCGCCACCGGCACTGTCACCTCGATCCGCATCGACGGCTCCCGCCGCATCCCCGTCTCCGCGCTCACCGACTACGTCACCCGCCTGACCAGGAAGGAGGCAGCCGTATGACCAAAACCCTCGTCGGCACGCCGGACGAGCAACCGCGCAAGAAGAAGGCACCCAAGCTGCGCGACGGCGTCATGAAACGCGGCACCACCTGGTCGTACGTGATCAGAGTCCGTGACCCTGAAACGGGAGAGAGCAAGCCTAAATGGGTAGGCGGCTTCACCACAGAGGACGACGCCAAAGCCGCCCGCGACGAAGCCCGTGTAAAAGCCCGGCGCGGCGAATACATCGACCGGAACACCATTACCGTCGCCGAATACCTCGCCGAGTGGATCGAGGGCCACGCCGTCGAAATCAAGCCGCACACTCTCAAGGGCTACCGCGACATGATCCGCCTCTACATAACCCCACGCATCGGCACCGTACGCCTCCAGGCACTACGCCCTTCGGCGATCACCAAGTTCTACCGAGACCTCCTGACCAGCGGCGGCAGGAAGAATAGCCCTCTCGCTCCCAACACCGTCAAGCACGTCCACACGGTGCTGCGAAAAGCACTCACGGACGCCGTACTCGTGGACGAGCTCCTGCCGAACAACCCAGCGGAACGGGCCAAGCTCCCTCGGGTCTCATCCACAGAACCCGGCATGGTGTGGACACCCGCCCAGCTCCGGGCGTTCCTTCAGACCGCGCGAGACCATCGCCTCTTCGCCTTCTTCCACCTCGCCGCCTACACGGGCGCCCGCAGAGGCGAACTGCTCAACCTCCGCTGGACAGACGTGGACCTCGACAAGCCCCAAATCCACATCACAGGGACCGCCGCCGTCCTCGACCGCCAGCGCATTGAAGGCACCACGAAGAGCGGCCGTTCCCGAGTCGTCTCCCTCGACGCGGGCACGGTCAAGGTCCTCAAGGCCCACCGCGCCCAACAGGACGAAGAACGCCTCAAGCTCGGGGAGTCCTGGAAAGGCGGCCACGCTTACGTCTTCACGACCGGCTGGGGAGATCCAATCTTCCCCGACACGCCCAGTTCCCTGATGCCCAAGCTCATCGCCACCCACAACAAGCAGAACCCAAGGACGCCACTCCCCCACGCCCGCCTGCACGACCTCCGCCACATCCACGCCACCACACTCCTGATGGCCGGCACCCCCGTGCACGTCGTCGCTGCCCGCCTCGGCCACGCCGACCCCGCCATCACCCTGCGCGTGTACGCCCACGTCATCCACGAGCAGGCCGCCACCGCCGCCGACATCTTCGCCCAGGCGGTGGCCTCCTGTTAGCAAGGGTGTTAGCAAGATCCCGACATTGTCCTGACAAACGAAAAGCCCCTGAACCGGAATCACCAGTTCAGGGGCTTCTTCATGCAGAGCCGACGAGGGGAATCGAACCCCTGACCTTCTGTTTACAAGACAGATGCTCTGCCGATTGAGCTACGTCGGCACGGCCTACCAGTGTAGACGGTCAACCACGCCGGTGACGAGCGACCTCGTACAACGTCACTCCCGCCGCCACCCCCGCGTTGAGCGACTCCGCCGCCGATGCCATCGGGATGCGTGCCACCACGTCGCAGTGCTCGCGCACCAGCCGCGACAGCCCCTTGCCCTCGGAGCCCACGACCACCACCAGCGGCTCGCCGAGCAGGTCGACGTCGCCGATGTCCGTCCGCCCCTCGCCGTCGAGCCCGATGACGAACAGGCCCGCCTCGCGGTATTCGCGCAGGGCGGCCGTCAGGTTGGCGGCCCGGGCGACCCGGAGGTTGGCCAGGGTGCCGGCGGACGTCTTCCAGGCGCCGCCGGTGACGCCGGCTGATCGCCGCGCGGGGATCAGCAGGCCGTGGGCGCCGAAGGCGGTGGCGGAGCGGGCGATCGCGCCCAGGTTGCGGGGGTCGGTGACGCCGTCGAGGGCCACGATCAGGGGCACCTCGGCCGCGTCGTGGGCCAGGTCGACCAGCTCCGACGGGTGGGCGTAGTCGTAGGCCGGGATCTGCAGCGCCACGCCCTGATGGACGGCGCCTTCGGTCAGCCTGTCGAGCTTGTCGCGGGTGACTTCGAGCAGGGCGATCCCGCGCTCAGCCGCGATCTTGATGGATTCCCGTACGCGGTCGTCGTTCTCGATCCGCTGGGCGATGTAGAGGGCGTTGGCGGGCACGCCGGCCTGCATCGCCTCCAGGACGGGGTTGCGCCCTCCGATGAACTCGGGGGCGTCTTCCGAACGCTTGCCGCGGGGGGCCGGGCGGCGGCCGCCGCGGTCTTCGCGGGCGATGCGCTCGGCCCTGGCCTTGTCCTTGTACCAGTGGCGCGCTTCGGCGGGCGGGGTCGCGCCGCGGCCCTCCAGACCGCGTCGTCCCTGCCCACCGGCGCCCTTGGACGGGCCCTTCTTCTTCGCGGGCCTGCCCGACGCCCTGCCACCAGCTGCCATGCGTCCAAGGGTAACGGGTCACGCCTGGTGGCTGAGCTCCCAGCGCGGGCCGTGGGGGGTGTCCTCGACGGTGATGCCCGCTGCGGCGAGCTGGTCGCGGATGGCGTCGGCCGCCGGGTAGTCCTTGCGGGCACGGGCGGCCTTGCGCTGCTCCAGGGCCACCGCGACCAGGGCGTCGACCACCGGCTTGAGGTCGGAGCCGGCCGTGCGCCACTGCGGGGAGCGGGGGTCGAGGCCGAGGACGTCGAGCATGTTCTGGGTTTCGGCGAGCAGGCGGGCGACCGCCTCCTTGTCGCCCTTGGCCAGCGCGACGTTGCCCTCGCGTACCACCTCGTGCACCACGGCGAGCGCCTGCGGGGTGCCCAGGTCGTCGTCGAGGGCGTCGGCGAACGCCTGCGGGAGCGGCGCGTCGGCGTCGACGTCGTGGATGACCTCGGCAGCGCGGGTGACGAAGCCCTCGATCCGCTGGTAGGCGGCCGCGGCTTCGCGCAGGGCCTCCTCGGAGTATTCGATGGAGGAGCGGTAGTGCGGCGCCGCCAGGTAGTAGCGCAGCTCGACCGGGCGCACCTTCTGCACCATTTCCGGGATCAGCAGCGAGTTGCCCAGCGACTTGCTCATCTTCTCGGCGCCGATCTTGAGCATGCCGTTGTGCATCCAGTAGCGGGCGAAGCCGTCGCCGGCCGCCTGGGACTGGGCGATCTCGTTCTCGTGGTGCGGGAAGATCAGGTCGATGCCGCCGCCGTGGATGTCGAACGTCGGCCCCAGGTATTTGGTCGCCATCGCCGAGCATTCCAGGTGCCAGCCGGGACGGCCGGGCCCCCAGGGGGTGGGCCAGGTCGGCTCGCCCGGCTTCTCGCCCTTCCACAGGGCGAAGTCGCGCAGGTCGCCCTTGCACGTCTCGTCCTCGGTGTCGGCGGCGGGGCGCATGTTCTCCAGCCGCTGGTTGGAGAGCTTGCCGTAGTCTTCCTCGTAGGAGCGGACGTTGAAGTAGACGTCGCCGCCGGAGGCGTAGGCGTGGCCGCGCTCGATGAGGCGCTCCATGAGCACGATCATCTCCGGCACGTGCCCGGTCGCGCGCGGCTCGACGGTGGGCGGCAGGCAGCCGAGCGTGTCGTAGGCCCAGGTGAAGGCTCGCTGGTTGCGCTCGGCGACGACGAACCACGGCACGCCTTCCGCGGCGGCCACTCGAATGATCTTGTCGTCGATATCCGTGACATTGCGGCAGAAAGTCACGTCATATCCGGATCGCGCCATCCAGCGGCGCAGCACATCGAAGTTCACGCCAGACCGGATATGTCCGATATGAGGGGGAGCTTGCACGGTGGCACCACACAGGTAAATCGACGCCCGGCCGGCTTCGACCGGAACGAATTCACGGATGGCGCGCGTGGTGGTGTCGTAAAGGTGCAGGCTCACGAAGGCAAGGCTAACGCCTCTTCACCCTCGCAGCGTGACCTTCTCCGGCTTGATACGCACGATCACCCGCTCGGCACCCGGCTTGTCCTGGAACGGCCCGCCCGTGTACTTGTGCGACAGCTCCTGAATGAGCGCGCCCTCCGGGTCGTCCTCCATGGTCACCCGCCCCCGTACCTCGACATAGCGGTACGGGTCATCCGGGTCGATCACCAGCAGGCTGGTGCGCGGGTCGCGGTCGTAATTGCGCGGCTTGCGACGCCCCTTGACCGTCGAGAACAGCACGTCGTCGCCGTCCAGGCGGACCCACACGACCGTCGACTGCGGCGAGCCGTCAGGGTTGACGCTGCTCACGGTGGCGAAGTTGGGCGCGTCGAGCAGCTTGCGCGCCGCCTCGGAGAGCTCGGTCATGATGCTCCTCTGGATCGGTCCGGGCTTCCATTCTTCTGTAGGCTCGAAACCGCCATGGACGTGACTCCCCCCTCTACGCTCCGCCGGCTGGGCATCGCCCTGGCCGGGCTCGCCGTCGCCGCCCTCACCGGGGCCGCGTGCGCGCTCTCCTTCGACGACCTCAGGGCGCTCGCCGTGCGCGGCGAGGCCAGGCCGGATCTGGCCTACCTCTATCCGGCCGGGTTCGCGGCGCTCCTGGTGGTGGCGCTGATCAGCGTGCTGCTGCTGCGCTCGGCGCGGACCCTGGTCCGCGTGCAGGCGGCGGTGGCGCTGGTCCTGCTCATCGTGGCGGCCGCGGCGGCGGACGCCGCGGTGGCGCTGCGGGTGGAGTTCCAGGTGGCGCCGACCGCCGTCGGCGTGGCGATCGCGCCGTGGGTGATGCTGGCGGTCGCGCTCTGGCTGTGGCTGCTGCTGATCAAGCACGTACAGGATCGCAGGACGTCCGGCGCCGGCCACGGCACGGACGAGGACGACATCGTGCCCTTCCCTCGCGCCGTCGGCGCGCAGGAGAAGCCGCATCGGGAGCCGTACGAACCGCCCCGCGCGGAGCCGCTGCCCGACACGCGGCTCGACCGGGAGCACCGGGCCCGCCTGGAGACCACGCCGGTCGTGGGCCCCACCCCCGCCCCTGA
>NZ_LAVL01000133.1 GCF_001083785.1 Nonomuraea sp. SBT364 | reverse complement strand
GGGCTGCGGGACGCCGGGCCGATCGGGGCGGGGCGGGGTCTGACGCCGCTGACCGCCGGCGACTACGACGGCGACGGGGACGACGAACTGGTGCTGGGGTCGGACAAGACCATCGCGGTCTCGGACGGGCGGGGGACGCTGGCCACGTTCAGCAGGTGAGCAACCCTCTTATAACCATTTATCAATATAAAGCCGTGCATAATCCTGTCCAGCTCCAGGAGAGGCAGGGACCAGCATGGCTCGGAACGCCACCGTGGCGGCGCGTGCCGCCGCCGTCACCCTGGCGGTGCTGTCCCCGCTGCTCGAACTGGCCGCGCTGACGATCTGGCGCACGTTGCCACCCGAGTGGACCCCGGCGGTGACCGCCACCCCGCAGTCGGCCGCCGCCCTGGCCTTCCCCATCGTCGGCGCGGTCCTGATCTTCCACCGGCCCAGGCTGGGCATGGCGTGGGTGATGTGCGTGGGCGGGCTCGCCGGGGCGGCCAGCGACATCACCAACGCGCTGCTCTTCCACTCCGCCGCCCGGGGCGACTTCGAGGCGGCGGGCTGGCTGCGGCTGGCGGCCCTGATCCCGTGGGGGATCTGCGGGGCGACGCTCACGGCGGTGCTACCGCTCTACTCGCCCGACGGCAGGCTGCCGTCGCCGCGCTGGCGCTGGGTCATCGTGCTGAGCGTGGCCGGGCTCGGCCTGAACATCCTGCGCGGCTTCGTACGCCCCGACCCGCCCGCCGAGGGGTACCCGTACCCGGTCGTCATCCACAACCCGCTGGAGGTGCCCGCGCTCGGGCCGTACCTGCAGACCATGAGCGTGGTCGGCTGGACGTTCATCTACACGTCCATGGCGCTGGCGGCGTGCTCGATGGTGCTGCGGATGCGGTGGGCCGACCCGGTGGGCAGGCGGCAGATCGGCTGGCCGATGTTCACGTTCAGCGGCTACATCGTGTTCCTGCTGGTGGGCGCGGCCCTGCCGGAGCTGATGTGGTTGTCGATCACCTGGGCGGCGCTGATCCCGGTCTCGATGGCGTTCGCGGTGATGCGCTACCGGCTGTACGGGATCGACACCGTGGTCAGCCGTACGTTCGTGGCGGCCGGGCTGCTGGTCGTGGTCAGCGCCGTCTACTTCGGCGTCGGCGCCGTCTCCAGCGTGCTCGTCTCCGGGTACGGCCAGATCGCCGGCCTGGGGGCGGCCCTGTTCGCGGGGGCGTTCTTCCAGCCGCTGCGCCGGGCGTTGCAGCGAATCGTGGACCGGATGCTGTACGGCAGGGTCGGCGACCCCGGCCTGCTGGCCGAGCGGCTGACCCAGGCCATCAGGCGCGGCGACCCGGCCGAGGCGCTCACGTCCGTCGTGGCCGTCCTGAAGGACGGGCTCGCGGTGGAGGGCGTGGCCGTCGAGGTCGCCGACGGCGAGCCCCGCTACGTCGAGAACGGCCGCGTCGGCGACCGGCCCCGGCGGGTCCCGCTGGTCTGGCACGGCGAGCAGGTCGGCCGGCTGCTCGTCGGCGCTCCCGGCCCGCGCCGCTTCCCGGCCGCCCACAACGAGCGGGTGCTGGCCACCCTCGCCCCGTACGCTGCCGACGTGGCCCATGCCGTACGCATGGCCGCCGACCTGCAACGCTCGCGCGAACGCATCCTGAGCACCCGCGAGGAGGAACGCCGCCGCCTGCGCCGCGACCTGCACGACGGTCTCGGCCAGAGCCTGTCCAGCATGGCGATGATCATCAACATCGCCCGCAGCCGTCTCAAGGACTCGCCCGAGTCCGCCGACGCCCTTCTGCAGGACCTGCGCGCCGGCATGGACGCGGTCGCCGGCGACGTCCGCGAGCTGGTCCACGGCCTGCGCCCGCCCGCCCTGGACGACCTCGGCCTGGCCCGCGCGCTGCGCGAACTGGCGGGGCCGGGGGTGTCGGTCGAGGTCGAGGGGATGCTGTCCGACCTCCCGGCGGCCGCCGAGGTGGCCGTCTACCGCATCGTCCAGGAGGCTCTCACCAACATCCGCCGCCACGCCGACGCCGACACCACCACCGTCGAGCTGCGCAGGGAACGTTCCGTCCTGCGGGTCACCGTCACCGACGACGGCCGTGGCCTGCCCGAGTCGCACCGCCCCGGCGTCGGCCTCGCCTCGATGCGCGAGCGCGCGGCGGAGCTCGGCGGCATCTGCGTCATCACCGGCGAACCGGGCGAGGGCACCCGCGTGGAAGTGATGCTCCCGCTGTCCCCGATGGTGGCCGTCGGTGCGGAAAGTAGGAAAAGTAGGTAAAGTCGTACCCGTGACCGGAAAAATGATCGAAGGACCGGACGGCCGCTACATCGTGGGGACCGTGAAGATCAGCGAAAAGGGTCAGATCGTCATCCCCAAGGACGCGCGGGACCTGCTCGGCATCGAGCCGGGCGACACCCTGCTCGTGCTCGTGGACCCCAAACAGGGCATCGCGCTGGTCGACAACGAGAGGTTCCGGCAGTTCGCGACCGGCGTCCTCGCCGCGCAGAGCGAGCCCGAGCAGTGAACCCCTTCCACGGCCTGCGCGAGCCGCTGCCGCACTCGCTGGCCGGCTTCCGCCAGGAGTTCGCCGAGCTCGGCGGCGTGCTGATCAACTACGTCCGCGGCCCCGAGTCGGGCATCCCCCTCGTCCTGGTCCCCGGCCAGATGAGCCTGTGGAGCAGCTACCGCGGCGTCCTGCCGGAGCTCGCGCGGCGTTTCACCGTCTACGCCCTCGACGTCCGGGGGCACGGCGCCTCCTCCTGGACCCCGGGCGACTACTCCTGGGACTCCGCCGGCGCCGACCTGGCCGGCTTCCTGCGCGAGGTCGTCGGGAGACCCGCGATCGTCAGCGGGAACTCCTCCGGCGGCATCCTCGCCCTGTGGTGCGCCGCCCACGTCCCGGACCTCGTCGCGGCGACCGTCCTGGAGGACCCGCCGATCTTCTCCGTCGAGATGCCGCGCTTCCGCGACCGCGACCGCTGGGTCCACGCCGGCCTCGCCCACGCCGTCCGGGTGGCAGAGTCCGGGCGCGCGGCCGACATCTTCCGCCAGGAGATCCCGGTCGCCGAGAACAGGACCATCCGGATGCCGGACCGGTTCGTCGACCTCCTCGACCGCCTGGTGGCCCGGCACGCCCGCCGCCATCCCGGCCGCCCGGCGAGCCTGGGCGTCCGCTGGCTGCCCCGCTCCCTGGACGAGACGATCCGGGCCGCCTCGATGTTCGACCCCGACTTCGCCAGGGCGTTCGTCGACGGCCGCTTCTACGGCGACTTCTCCCACGAGGCCGCCCTGCGGGAGACGCGCGGCCCCCTCCTGCTGCTGCACGCCAACTGGAACCGGTTCGAGAAGCACGGCCTCGTCGGCGCCATGGACGACGACGACGCCCGCCGCGTCCGCGAACTCGCCCCCCAGACCGTCTACCGGCGCATCGACGCCAGGCACGTCATCCACGACCACAAGCCCCGCGCGTTCGTCACCGCCGTGACGGACTTCGCCTCACTGGTGCGGGCCTAGCATCCCCGCGCCACACGACCTCGGCCGCGGTGCGGATCGAGGCCGGCGGCGCCGAACGCTGTCGGCGGCCAGAGCCGGGTCTAGACGGGGATCATCCTCGGCAGGACGGGGCCGTCGAACCAGGTCGGCTTGTGCTTGCGCAGCAACGCCTCGCCGTCGCGGTCCCAGGAGAACCCGGGCTTCTTCAGCAGCCTCCGGAACACCTCGTCCGCCTTGGCGGGATCCGTCGCGGCGAGCCGGCGCAGGATTCCCGGCCCGGTGTCGCCCCCGCGCAGATAGCCGCTGACCACGTCGCGATACGGCCGCCGGACGATGAGCGAGGGGTCGGCGAACACCGCCTGCGCGAGGTCGAAGCTCGGGAAGAAGCTGAGCCCCTCGTCCGCGTCGAAGACGATCGCGACGCTCGACACCCCGGCGAACCCGAGGTCGGGCAGCTCCGGCTCCTGCCACTCCGCGGCCTCGCCGCCGCCCCGCTCATGGTGGTGCCGGTAGAAGGCCAGCATCGTCTCCTTGACCGCGTCGCCGCCGACCACGACCAGGTCGCCGCCGTACAGGTCGATGAAGGACGCGCGCTGCTCCGCCTGGATAACACGTGCCTGGGCGAGCTTGTCCGGATTGCGGAAGACCATCTTCGGGTTCTGCAGTTGCAGGGTCCGCACCCCGGCGAGCACCATGTCGGCGTCCTCGGCGGAGTAGGCGGTCGCCGCGCCGCTGATCATCCAGTCGTCGCCGACGGGCACGATGCCGCCGACCATGATGACGCCCGGCGTGAGCTGCTCGACGCCCTCGGCGCCGATGTTGGACCGGATCCGGTAGGTCAGCTCGTCGACGTGGTTGACGGCGACGACCCCGTCCTCCCCGTACGGCTCCTTGATCTCGAAAACGCCCTGGACGTAGTCGGCCCAGGACAGCAGCAGCGCGCGGTCCGCGCCGGTGAAGCGCTCGGCGAACGAGCCGAGCACGGTCTGCCCGCCTTCGAGCCGTTCGGTGAAGACGAACGCGTCGAGAGCCGTGGAGAAGATCATCTCGTTGTCGACGCCGTTCGGGAACGCACGCAGGATCATGTTCCTGGTGGCCCGCTGGAACCGCGGCGACTTCGCGTACTCCGAGAGCTCGCCCTTGAGGTCCCCGGCCCGCTTCATCAGATCCATGCGCTCAACCTAGTGCCGGCGCATCGCCCGGGTCCGGCGAAAGATGACAGCCGTTGTCGGGTATCGCGGTTACCTTCGGCTCATGCACAACACGTTGAAGGGCAAGGTCGCGCTGGTCACCGGGGGGACGCGGGGTGCCGGGCGGGGCATCGCGACGGAGCTGGGGGCGGCCGGGGCGACGGTGTACGTGACCGGCCGGACCACCCGGGAGAGCCGCTCCGAATACGACCGGCCGGAGACCATCGAGGAGACCGCCGCCCTGGTGACCGAGGCGGGCGGCCAGGGCATCGCCGTCCGGGTCGACCATCTCGAACGCGACCAGGTACGCGCCCTGGTCGAGCGGATCGAGCGCGAGCAGGGCCGCCTGGACGTCCTGGTCAACGACATCTGGGGCGGCGAGCTGCTGGCCGAGTGGGACGTGCCGCTGTGGGAGCACGACCTCGACAAGGGGATGCGGCTGCTCCGCCTGGCCGTGGACACCCACATCATCACCAGCCACTACGCGCTCCCCCTGCTGATCAAGCGGCCGGGCGGCCTCGTGGTGGAGATGACCGACGGGACGAAGGCGTACAACGACCACAACTACCGCGTGTCCTTCTTCTACGACCACGCCAAGAGCGCGGTGATCAGACTGGGCTTCGCGCAGGCGCACGAGCTGCGGCAGTACGGCTGCGCGGCGGTGACGCTGACGCCGGGCTGGCTCAGGTCGGAGCTGATGCTGGACCTGTTCGAGGTGAGGGAGGAGAACTGGCGCGACGCCACCGCCCGCGAGCCGCACTTCGTGATCTCCGAGACGCCTCGCTACGTCGGCAGGGCGGTCGCCGCGCTCGCGTCCGACCCGGAGGTGATGCGCTGGAGCGGCCAGTCGCTGTCCAGCGGGCAACTCGCCCGCGAGTACGACTTCACCGACGTGGACGGCTCGCAGCCGGACTGCTGGCGCTACCTCGTCGAGGTCCAGGACCCGGGCAGGCCCGCCGACGCCACCGGCTACCGCTGAGCCTCGGAGGCAGACGAACCCGTTGGGCGCCGCCCGGCAGAAATCGCGGAAGGTCCGCAGCCACGCGACCGGCGCCTCGGCCACCGGAAAGCCGCCGTTGAAGCCGAGCTTGCCTGGGCTCTCCTCGTCGAGCACGCTCTCCAGCAGCTCCAGCGTGGGACTCCAGGGTCCAGCTCACGAGCCGCACACGCCACGGATGCGGCACACCTTGACGGCCATCCTCTTCGCCGGGCCGGTCAGCGGCCTCCCCAGCTTGCCGGTCTCCACGTGGGCCTTGTAGAGGAACAGGGCGCTACCGCGTCGCGCGACGATGTAGCGCCACCCGGAATGGGGCACCCACCTGCCCTTGTCGAGGGACTGGTACCCGACCAGCATGGCCTCGCTCCCGACGCGCACGCTCCGGGTGCCGTAGCGGTGCTCGGAGTCGCTGAGCCGGCATCGCTTCAGGTCGGCCTGGAGCTTGCGGAAGGCAGCGTGGGCGTACGTCGCATTCCGGTGGACCACGAGCTGCTCGGCGCTCTCATGGGGGGCGCTGGTCAGATACGTGATGGTGCGCATCGAAACCCGGCCGTCGCCGCGCTTGCGCTTGGTTCTGCAGGGATTGAGCTCGAGCGGGCGGGACAGGCGGTCACTGATCGTCCACCACGCCTCGTCCATGTCCTCCGGCGGAAGCGGCTTCCTCGCTTCGACCTCGGTGAGCAGGAAGTTCTTGGGGATCTTGCCTACCGCCGCGTCCGCCACACCCGTTCCCGCCAGGACGGTCCCGGCCACCAGCGCCGCCGCCATCACACGTTTGATCACAAGTCATGAGATGTGCGACCTGTCCGAAAGGTTCGGGGAGATCACCTCCAGGCGAGAACGGGACCGGCATGGCGCCGCCTGGTGGTCCAGGCGATCCTCTCCTTGGCGGTCCCGCGCAACCCGGGCCCGGCCCGCCGCGCGACGAACTCCAGCTGGGCCAGCGCCGTGTCGGTGCCGATGTCCGCGAGCACGCCCGTGACGTCCTCGGGGATGCTCGCCGGACCGTTCAGCGCCAGGGTCCCGAGCCGGCCGGTGACCTCGTCGTCCGCCAGCCAGATGAGCTGATCGACCACCCAGCGGTTGCCGGACGGCGCCCCGGCGGCCTCCCACCTCTCGTAGACGGCCCAGCCGAAGGCCGCCAGCGACGCCCGGTCGCAGAGG
The DNA here is from genome assembly GCF_001083785.1 of Nonomuraea sp. SBT364. GTDB lineage: Bacteria > Actinomycetota > Actinomycetes > Streptosporangiales > Streptosporangiaceae > Nonomuraea. The sequence continues at coordinate 15,628 of NZ_LAVL01000133.1, read as the reverse complement.
TCGAGCGCGTCCTGAAGGCCGGGATAGCTCTCGGCCGGGGCGTTCCACTGGACGCCGGGAGACAGCGTGAGCGCGCCGACCAGATTCTTCACCGCGTCGCCCGGCAGCGCCCGGCCGTCGCGCAGCAGCACCTCGGGCAGCGCGTCCACGTCCAGCCAGGGGACGTCGCGCGGCTTGCTCGTGGGCGCGCCGCCGTCCAGGATCCGCGCGACGGCGTCGGCGGCCTGATCGCCGTACGGGCGGGCGGCCGCCACCACGTCCGCCTCCCCGCACCGGGCCGCGATGTGGAGCAGCGCCGCCACCGCCTTGTCGCGCCGCGGACGCCGCGCGCCGAGTGCGTCCGGCACCAGGAACGGCACCGCCGCCGCCCCGTGCCGGGCGAACCACTCCCGGGCGTGGCGGCGCGTCGAGGACCTCCCGAGCCAGGTCGCCATCAACCTGGCCACCTCGACGTCGCGGAACGGCATCAGCGCCCAGCCCGAGCGGTGCGCCTTCGCGTTGGGGAACACCACATCAAGGGCGTCCGCCTCGAACCGCACCGTCACGGTCCGCAGGATCGAGAAGTCGGACGAACGCGTGAGCTCCAGCCGCCAGTTCGCCAGCAACGGCCGTAGCAGCTCCTCCGGACCGTGCTCGAACAGGGAGAACTGGGCGGCCTCGCGAGTGATCCGCCCGTTCACGAACTCCCGTACGACCCCCTCCCAGCCCTCGAGCCGCACGATCTCCTGGAGCTCGCCCGTCAACCGGGATCGGCAGGGAAGCCATTGCCGCAACTCCTCGCGTTCCCCCGGTTGCCAGTCGACGACCCGTTCCGCGGGTGGCAGCAGGCCGGGCACCACGGGGGCCTTCCGCATCCACGGGGGAGTGACCAGCAAGGGAGGGAGGGCGTCGCCCATGTATCGGCCTTTCGAGCACGGGATTTCGGTGACGGCATTCCTATCGAGGTCCGGTATATCGGGAGCATGTTTTCGGCATGGCCGTGCCTGCCTCACACGGGACAGGTGGCCCCGGGGAAGATCTGGATGCCGGAGATCCGGTGCGCCCGCGCGTAGCTTTCCGTCTCGCCCGGCTCCAGGCAGCCGACGCTCGCGCCTTCGGCCGGGATCAGGCGTGCCGCGTACGGGCTGCTGTTGCGCGCGGACGTGACCGTTCTCGACAGCTTCACGTGGCCGGGACTCGCGGAGACGCAGACTGACTGGATTTCGGAATAGAGGCAGATGGAACCGCCGGCAGCGGCGGCGGGCGCTGCCGCACCGGCCACGACCAGGAGCGCTCCCGCGGCCAGGCCACCCGACAGCCATTTCGGTGCTCGCATTCTCGGACCCCTTCTCGTCAGGTTTCTCGGTCGCTGGGAACGATAAAGCGGGCCACTTTACGTTCGGTTTGGCCTCGCTTTCGAGGTGCCTGCCGGGCGGGGCACCGCAGGTCGCGGCTGGTTGAATGGCATTCATGCATTTCACCACCGCAGTCGTCACCGGCGCCGCGAGCGGGATCGGCAAAGCCCTGGCCACCCGCCTTCACGAGGCCGGCACGCGACTCGTACTCGCCGACATCGACGCCGACGGCCTGACCGGCTTCGGAGCGGGCACGGCGGTCCGGACCGACGTCTCCGACGCCGCCGCGATGGAGGCCCTGGCCGCCGCCGCACCGGACGCCGACCTGGTGTGCCTGAACGCCGGCATCGTGGGCAAGGACCTCGGCGCCCCCTGGGAGGTGGCCCCCGAGGACTGGGACCGGGTGTTCGCGGTGAACCTGGGCGGCGTCGTCAACGGCCTGCGCGCGTTCGTCCCCCGCCTGCTCGCCACCGGGCGGCCCGGGCACATCCTGATCACCGCCTCGCTGGCGGGCCTGGCGACGTTCCCCGCCGGAGGCGCGTACGCGGCCTCCAAGCACGCCGTCGTCGCCGTCGCCGAGCAGGCCGCGCTGACCCTGGCGGACACGCCGATCGGCGTGACGCTGCTGTGCCCGGCACTCGTACGCAGTGCCATGTCGCCGGAAGGCGAGGACCCGCTGGACATCGCCGACACGGCGCTGGCGGCGGCGCGGGCGGGGGAGTTCGCCGTGGTGCCGAAGGAGTGGGGCGGCGAGATCGTCCGGCGCGGCCGGCGGCTGGCGTCCGGAGCCCAGCCGGCAATGCCCGCCCCGGACATGTAGCCGGCCAGGACAGGGCGGACAGGTGGGGTGGCCGGTCAGGACAGATCGGACAGGTCGAGGACGAAGCGGTAGCGGACGTCGTTGCGCTGGAGGCGGTCGAGGGCCTCGTTCACGCGGGCCGAGGCAAGCAGCTCGATGTCGGCGGCGACGCCGTGCTCGGCGCAGAAGTCGAGCATGGCGGCGGTCGCGGGCCGGCCGCCGCTGCCCGCTGAGCTGAGCTTCTTGCGGCCGACCAGCAGGTCGGTGGTCCGCACGGTGACCGGCCCGAGGTGCCCGACCTGGCTGAGCGTCCCGTCCATGGCCACGAGCCGCAGGTACGGGCCGAGGTCGTGGGCGGCGGAGATGGTGTCGACGACGACGTCGAACCGGTCCCTGGCGGCGGCCATCTGTTCCGCGTCCGTGGAGACGAGCAGGTCGTGGGCGCCGAGCCGGCGGGCGTCGCCGGTCTTGGCCGCCGTCCGGCTGATGACCGTGGTGTCGGCCCCGAGCGCCACGGCGAGCTTGACCGCCAGATGGCCCAGGCCGCCCAGCCCCGCCACGGCGACGCGGCTGCCCGGGCCGACGCCGAGCGCGTGCAGCGGCTCCCAGACGGTGATCCCGGCGCAGAGCAGCGGAGCCGCGGCGGCCGGGTCGTGCCCGGCGGGCAGCAGGTAGGCGAACCGGTCGCGGACGACATACTCGCGGGAGTAGCCGCCCAGCGTGGTGGAGCCGTCGCGCCGGTCGGTGCCTCCGTAGGTCAGCGTCGGGAACTCGTGGCAGAAGTTCTCCTGCCCGGCCCGGCACATGGGGCAGACGTCGCACGAGTCGACGATGTTGCCGACCGCGACGGGATCACCCGGCGCGAACCGGCTCACCTCCGGGCCGACCTCGGTCACCACGCCGGTGAACTCGTGCCCCGGCACGACGGGCCCGTCCCGGTCACCGGCCCGGACGGCGTGCAGGTCGGTGTGGCAGACGCCGCAGTAGTCCACGCGTACCGCGATGTCGTCGGGGCGCAGGTCGCGCCGTTCCATCGTCGTCCGCCGCAGCGTCGGCGCCGTGCCGTCCGCTCCCCATCCCACAGTGGTCCTCATGTCGGCCCGCCCTTCTAAACAGACTGTTCTGTCTGTCCAAGACTACCGAATGTTCTGTTTGGTACGGTGAACCGCATGGCCGACCAGCCCCTGACCGCACGTGGCGCCGCTACCCGGAGCCGCATCCTCGACGTGGCGACCCGGGAGTTCGCCGAGCACGGGATCGCCGGGGCCCGCATCGAGCGCATCGTGGCCGCCGCCCGCACCAACAAGGCCCAGCTCTACGGCTACTTCGGCAACAAGGAAGGGCTGTTCGACGCCATCTTCCACGGTTCGCTGGAGCGGATCGTGAACGTCGTGCCGATCGACGGCGCCGAGGTCGACGACTGGGCGGTGCGGCTCTACGACGAATACCTGCGCCGTCCCGACCTCATCCGGCTGGCCACCTGGGCCCGCCTCGAACGACGCCCGGCCGGCCACCTGGTCGACGACGCCGACCGCCTCGACGACCACAAACTACGCGTCATCGCCGAGGCCCAAGCCGCCGGCCTGGTGCGGCCGGGTGATCCGTTCGACGTGATGGCCCTGGTCATCGCGATGTCGATGGCCTGGTCACCGGTCAGCAACGTCTACGCCGCGACCGCCGAGGAGCCGCCGGAGCTGCACGACCAGCGCCGCGCCCTGCTCCGCGAGAGCGTCAGGCGCGCGGTGATGACCGGCTGAGCCTCACCGGGCCAACGGCTCCGCGGCCCGCTCGACCGCCGCGAACGGGCTCACGTCCAGCCAGGACGGCAGCGCCCTGCAGGCGGCGAAGTCGCCGGTCAGCCGCAACGCCCGATCGCGCAGCGCCGCCGACCAGCTCAGATCGCCCAGCCAGATGTGGGTGAGGGTCGGCACCTCGGTCTCCAGCCAGACGCTGACCGCGAAACCCGGATCGGTGTCGCACACGTCCGCCCCGCCCGACCGCGACAGCACCAGCCACCAGCGCTGCTGACCAGGCCGAGCGTCACCGAAGTGAAGCTGCACCGTGACCGCCTGCTCGGGCATCCGGGCCGGCTGCGATTCCCGTTTGATCTGAAGCATCAGCAGCACGGGATCGAACTCGTCCGGCCGCAGCTCACGCATCCAGCGCCCCCCCACGCCCCCATCTGCTCCAGCAGCGGCGCCAGCTCCCGCGCCGCCGGCGTGGGCCGATAACGCGGCTCACCATCGACCAGGTGACGCCGTACGAGACCCGCCCGCTGCAGCTCGCGCAGCCGGGCCGCGAGCAGCGACGGCGACATCCGGGGCAGGCCGCGCGCGATGGCGTTGAACCGATCCTCGCCCCACAGCAGCTCGCGAATGATCAGCAAAGTCCAGCGTTCGGCGAGAATCTCGGCGGCCCTGGCGACAGGCAGTACTGGCCGTAGCGCTTCATTTCCCCATCATCGGGGTGGCGGGTGGCCTTTGACCGCTACAAAAAACGTACTGGGCGGCCACTCGCGCGTCACCCACCCTCAGGAGCGAAGGCGAAAGCACACACCCGAGGAGGAGTGACATGTCCGGAAAGCGGTCGTCAGCCTGACGACCGGCCTGGAGGACGCCGAGCGGGTCACCGTGGCGTTCCTGGTCGCGGTCGGCGCGGCCGAGCAGGGCCGGCAGACGATGATGTTCCTGACCAAGGAAGCGGTCCGGCCGGCCCTGCACGGCATCGCCACCGGGGTGGCCTGCGAGGGCTGCCCACCGCTGGCCGACCTGGTCCAGCGCTATCAGGCCGCGGGCGGGTCGTTCCTGGTCTGCCCGATCTGCTTCACCGCCAAGGGGCTCGACGAGACCCGGCTGATCAAGGCCGCCACGATCGGCGGCACGGTCCCCATGTGGCAGTGGATCGGCGACGAGGGGGCGACGACGTTCAGCTACTGATGCCGACGGCCCGGAACGGCCGCCACCCCACCCGCGACCGTTCCACCATCACCTATCCCGTGACCGGACATACCGGCGATATACCGCTCACTTTTAACCTCTTCGCCGTAAGGAACTCGGGGTAAAAGGGGATGCTTCTCAATGCGATGGACTACGGCCGTACTGGTACCGGCGCTCGCCGCAGGACTGCTCGTGACCGCCCAGCCCGCATCCGCCGGGGCGGCAGCCACGTGCAAGATCTTTCCCGGCAAGCCGTACAAGACGAGCTCGAAAGTCATCGAAGGCGTCGGCAGCGCGACGGACAACTGCGGCCGGGTCACCGTGAAGCTCCAGCGCAAGCGGTGGTACGGCTGGCAGACCATGGCCGAGGACACCTGGCGCGCCACGTACCACAATTCGTCGACGACCATCGACTCGTCCTGCGACGGGACCCACGACTGGCGCGTGTGGATCGATGCCAAGAAGGTCAGTTCGGTCCACGGGGGCGCGATCAGGCTCACCTGCAAGTAGGCACTGGCTTCTGCCGGGGCGGGGGTACGCGGTCGGCATCCAACCAGGGACCGCCGGCCCCGGGCCTCCGAAGGTCAGATGTCGAGCCCCGTGCAGGAACGCCCGCCACCAATGAGCCCGCCGCCTCACGACTTCGCGTGCCGGCGCTCATCCTGGCGCGAATTGGTGCGACTAGGTCATGCCACGATTCTCACGGGAGAAGCGAGCCTACGGTTGGCCCACGTCCAGGCTGAAGTCTGGACGGCTGCTCTCCACCTTGTCCCCGATGAGCCAGAGGACCACGATGTCTTGGCTGTGGGCGAGCTCGATCAGATCCAGGCGCGGCTCGGTGGGGAGCAGGATGGCCAGCCGGGCGGTGGGGAGAAAGCGGCCATAATCCGCGAGCTGACCAATCGCCATGCGAACGTTTTCCCTGGTGGGGCTGCTCTTGGCCTCGACAAGCAGGTTCAAATGGTGATCGTGTAGGTCGCCGAAGAGCGGCCGCCTCTCGCCCGCGGGCAAGATCCGAGGGCGATCGACCGTGTGTCCCTTCTCGCGTAACACCTTGCCCAACGTATGGACCAGGCTGGCTTCTTTGCGCTCGGCCTCGTACAGCTCCGGGGCAGGATTGACGAATGTCCGCTCAGTGAGCTGCTGCTCCAGGGGCACTGCCTGGACCACATGCTGGGTGTCCGCAAGCAGCTTCGCCAGGGAAGTTCGAGGTGGTTGAGCGGCGGTGTCGATGGGACGTAGTCGGAAGATGATGACCTGGCGTAGCGGATAACCATCTCGAGCATCGCGCGCATCCGCCGGATACCACGGTTCCTCCTCAGCTACTTCGAACTGACCGAGGTAGGTGACGGTGCCGCGGGCGCCTTGGAAGAGCCGCAGTGCGCGTCCGTCCTTGCGATGGTCAAGGACGCTGGCGTTGCCAGACTTCATTTGCTGGTCGCCCTGCTGCCCCTCGCCCGTGTAGTCGAAGAGGCCGTCGGACATCCAGTCGTCCTCGTACCCGTACCTTTTGCCTGCAGCGCGGTCAGTGAAGAGGAAGACGTTGGGGGTCTTCGCCGAGGGACCGATGCCGCCTTGTGTCCGCCCGCCGAAGATTTCATGAAGTTCCTTGCGCCGGATGGCCTGCCCAGGCTGCAAGGTCCATTCGGGCACGCTTGAGGGGAGCGGCGAAACCATGCTGCCTCCGGCTGATCTTGGTGGGGATCCACCGTTACAGATGCCGTATTTCACGTCAATGTGCCATAGCCGCCAAATGCCACAAACCTCATGACGTGTTGCGGATCACAGGGACGAGCGCCAGACTGGCCAACGCTTATGGCAAGCCCCTCAGCGGAGGCATCCACCTGTGCACGACACCCCGGTTGCTGGCCTATACGACTCGCTGCTTACCCAAAGGCTCAAGCAGCAAGTGGATCTCTGGCGTGAGACAGGCCACCTCGTAGAGACCGCGAAGGTCGACGCCGAGGAGGTTGCTCACCTGCTTGGCCGGTTCGTGGGACAGGCCGCCGCCCGTGCCTTTGCCACACTCAAAACTCCGGAAGAGCAGATACAACTGGCCAACCAGTTGTTGAGTCATCTGACTGACCGTGAGACCGTCGCGGACGGCCCGTCAAGGCTGCTGTCGGTCGTGGAGGAAGCGGCTGGCGTGGTCGCCCCGCCTCGGCCGCTGACCTCACTGTCTGAGGCCGCACTCCTGACCAACGCTCGCGAGGACCCCAACCTGGCCCACGAACTGACGACCGAACTGGCCAGCGCCGACCGGGTAGATCTGCTGTGCGCGTTCGTCAAGTGGTCCGGTCTGCGCATTCTGGAGCGTCCGCTGGCGGAGCTTCGCCGTAGGAACGTGCCACTGCGGGTCATCACCACGACCTATATGGGGGCCACCGAACGACAGGCTCTGGATCGACTCGTCCGTGACTTCGGCGCTGAGGTACGGATCAGCTACGAACAGAACACAACGCGCCTCCACGCGAAGGCATGGTTGCTACGGCGCCGTAGCGGCTTCGACACCGCGTACGTCGGCAGTTCCAACCTTTCCAGGGCCGCGCTGCTGGACGGCTTGGAGTGGAACGTGCGCCTCTCGTCGGTGACGACCGCTCGGTTGCTGGACAAGTTCGAGGCCACCTTCGACTCGTACTGGAACCGCCCACAGTTCGAGCCGTACGATCCCGACACCGATGGCGAACGCCTAGATGAGGCGCTTTCACGCTCCAAGGTCGGGCGGCAGCTCTTTGATATCCCTGCCCTGGTCCCTCATCCCTTCCCGCATCAGCGAGAGATGCTGGAAGACCTGGACGTAGAGCGGACTGTCCATGATCGACATCGCAACCTCGTCGTTGCGGCCACCGGGACTGGAAAGACGGTCGTGGCCGCCTTTGACTACCGCAACTTGCAGCAGCGCCTCGGCGGACAGCCGTCAGTGCTCTTCGTCGCGCATCGACGTGAGATCTTGTCTCAGGCGTTGCGCACGTATCGCCAGGTGCTGGCCGTACCCGATTTTGGGGAACTGCACGTCGGTGAGGAGCGGTCGCGGCGCTGGCGGCACGTGTTCGCCTCAGTGCAATCGCTGACCTCTCGCGGCATCGATACCTTCAGCCCGGACCACTTCGATGTGGTCGTCATCGATGAGTTTCATCATGCTGCTGCTCGTACCTACCGCCAGATTATTGATCATCTGCGGCCGGCGGAGTTGCTTGGCCTGACCGCGACGCCCGAGCGTGCAGACGGTACGTGGGTCCAGGACGAGTTCTTCGACGGACGCATCGCCTCTGAGTTGCGCCTGTGGGATGCCCTCGATGCGGATCTACTCTGCCCGTTCCACTACTTCGGGATCAATGATGAGACCGACCTTACTTCGGTGAAGTGGTCGCGGGGCTCCTACGACTCCGCGGCGCTGGACAACGTCTTCACCGGCGATGACGCCCGTGCCCGCCTGATTTTCAACTCGCTTCGCGACAAGGTTTCCGACCTATCGGCCGTGCGGGGACTGGGCTTCTGCGTGACCGTACGGCATGCGCGGTTCATGGCGGACTTCTTCACCCGAGCCGGGCTGCCCTCATTGGCTGTGGATGGGACGACTGATGATTCTTCGCGTAGGGCAGCATTGCAGGCTCTGCGGGAGGGACAGGTCACGTTCCTGTTCGCGGTGGACCTCTTCAACGAGGGCCTCGACGTTCCTGACGTGAACACCCTTCTCCTGCTGCGTCCCACTGAGAGCGCGACGATCTTTCTGCAGCAGTTAGGCCGCGGCCTGCGGCGGACTCCGGAGAAGGACGTCTTGACTGTCCTGGACTTCGTTGGGCAGCATCGCAAGGAGTATCGCTTCGCTAACCGCTTCCAGGCGTTGACTGGGCGGGGTCGCGGCCGACTGAAGGCGGTGGTGGAGGATGATTTTCCGCAGATGCCCTCAGGCAGCCAAATCGTGCTGGACCGGGTCACGAAGGATCGCTTGCTCGCCGAGCTTAAGGTTCACCTTAATGCCACAGTAACCACCCTCACGCAGGAGGTTCGCTCGTTCGCAGAGAAGTCGCTGATCGACTATCTTGAATTGAGCGGTCGCGACATTGATGACATTTACCGTAATCGACGGTACTGGACAGACCTGCTTCGCCGTAGCAAGCTTCTGCCTGACGAGGGCTCGCCGCTGGAGACAATGCTCGGTCGGCGCGTGCGTGCGCTTCTTCACGTGGATGATCGCGGGCGGGCAGAGGCGTATGTGCGGCTACTCGATCCAGGAGCCCCTGATTACGATTCCTGTACCGTGATGGATCAGGCGTACGCGCGGATGCTGTTCTTTTCGTTCTGGCGCGACGGCGGGGACTTCGCCACGTACAACCAGGCGTTGCGGCAGTTGCGCGCGCAGCCCGAACTGTGTGAGGAAATCCGCCAGGTGTTGGCGTACGGTCTCGAACGCCCCAGACACGTGCCTAAGCCCTTGCCTGAGCCGCTCGGCCAGTTGCCCCTCGCGATCAATGCTCGATATTCCTCCGACGAAATCCTCGCAGCCATGAGATGGGCATCGCTGGGCGGATCGGTGCCCTCAACGATGCGCGAAGGCGTCGCTTGGAGTGCCGCCACACGCTGCGACGCTCTCCTTGTCACCTTGCAGAAAAATGACAAAGAGTTCTCTCCGCAGACCATGTATCGGGACTTCGCGCTCACGCCAGGGCTGTTTCATTGGGAATCGCAAAACCGTACGGGCGAGCACTCCACGACTGGTCTTCGGTATCGGAACCACGAGCGCGAAGGCAGCCACATCCTTCTGTTCACCCGGGAGCGGAAGGAGAACGAAAACGGCCATCCTGAGCCGTTCGTCTTCCACGGCACCGCCCGCTACGTGGAGCATCAGGGCGAGCGGCCCATGGCCATCACGTGGCGTCTGGACGAGGAAATGCCTGCCGACCTGTTCCGCCGCGCTGCCATCGCTGGATAGCGGCGACGACGGCATGCCGATGAGGGCGCCGACATCCCCGTGCCGCTGCACAGGGAACTGTTGGGGCGGCTCGTTCAAGTCTGCAGACGCCTAGTCCCAGGGCTCTCCGCGGCGCACCGTCGGTGGTCCGGTTCGGAGTTGACCGTTGCTCGTGATCCCTCGCCGTCCCATAGCCGAAACCTCCATGCTGCTGGTCGTTGCGGTCACCACGCCAGGCATCAGGGCCGAGCCGGGCGGCAGGAGACCGCGCGGCGCGGTCTCGGTCTCGCCCATGTGATCTCCCTCGCCATGACGGGGGGTCAGCGTGACCGTATGACTACTCGTTCAGATGGGCAAGGCCTCGGGGGGACTCCATCGGGCGAAAACGGGACCGTTGTCCCTCGGGGAAGCGCTCCTTCCCTGGATCCAGGAAGTCGATCAGCTCGATCAGCTGGTGCTGCAGTGTGAGGAGCCGCTTGCGCGGCCCGAGAGGCTCGCGGGCGGCCAGATCGACGTGTTCGAGGAGGTCGGCCATCCATGAGGCGAAGTCCTCGTCCGATTCGAGCTTGCCGCAGAAGCTCGCGTACCCCAGGCAGGCCCGCTGCCCCGGTTCGCCGCCCTCCGCGATCATCAGCTCGCCGATGGCCCGCTGTTCGCCCCGGAAGATACGGAACGCCTCCGTCTCGTTGGTGCCGGCCGCGTTGAGGGTGCTGCCGATCTTGGCCATCAGGGACATGGCCTGCCGGTTCTGCTTGCTGTCTCCCAGGTCGAGGAACGGGAGGTCGCGGCGGAAGATCTCCACCCAGCCCAGATACTCGGCGAAGAGGAACGCGGTGCTGGTCCGGACGTACCGGACCTGGCGGGTGGAGCCCTCCAGGTAGAACCCCTGGAGGAACCCCTTGTGGTCGGTGTGGCGATCGACGTCGTACCCGCGCAGGATGTTGTAGATCCGGCTCTGCAGGTCGAATGCCGTCCAGAGCAGTGCGTCCCGGTATCGGCTCATGTAGTCGATGCGCTCGCGCGACTTCACCTGAGCCTGCAGCCGATAGCCGAGCACGGCCGTCACCGCTGCGCCGATGACCGCGATCACTGCCGAGACCACACTGATCACCAAAAGATCCTCTCACCCGGTCCGCTCACACCCCCACGGTGACGGTCAGGGCGACGGCCGCCAAGTCCCCCGGGTCTCCAACCGGCGATCGAGCAGGACGACCGGCACGAGGGCCAAAGCCAGCGCGGCGCCGATCCACGTGACGGACGTGATGCCGGCGCCGGCGTTGAGCGCTGCCCCGGCGAGTACGGGGACGAGGCTGATGCCGAGCTGGAAGGCGGAGACGGTGGTGGCCCCGGCCAGCGTCGGCGCCTTCGCCGCGATGGTGAACACCCGCCCGTAGATCGCCGGGTTCAGGACGAATCCGGCGATCCCCAGGAGCAGGACGAGAGGGACGACGATGAGCGCGTACTGGGCAAAGAGAGCGAGCAGCACGGAAGCGGCCAGAATCCCGATCGCCCCGACGAGGAGCGCGTGGAAGGGCCGCCGATCGGCGATCCTGCCTCCGACGGACAGGCCGACGAGGGCGCCGATGCCGAACAACGCGAGGATCGCGGGAACCCACACGCCGGGCATGCCGGTGATGTCGGTCAGGAACGCCGCGAGGTAGTTGAAGGAGATCATGTAGGCGGCGGTGCTCAGAATGGTGGCGGCGTAGACGACCCACAGCCGGGGCTGCCGCATGGTGCGCAGCTCACGCCGCACGCTGGGTTCCTCGCCCGCGCTCGTCGCGGGCATCGCGACCAGGCTCAGGACCGCGCCGGCGGCGGTCAGGGCGACCACCACCCAGAATCCGCCCCGCCAGCCCGCGAAGTGGCTGATCAACGCGCCTGCCGGGCCGCCGGCGATCATCGCGAGGCTGAGCCCGCTGACGACGACCCCGGATGCGCGGGCGGTGCGGTCGGGCGTGACCAGGCTGATCGCGGTGACCGCCGCCACCGCCCAGTAGCCCGCATATGCGAGGCCGCAGACGAAACGGGTGGCCAGCAGCACCGAATAGTCGTCAGTCACCAGGCCGATGGTCACCGAGGCGGCGAAGACGGCCTGGGTGGTCACCAGCGTGGTCCGTCGCGGCCAGCGCAGCGTCAGGATGGCGAAGGGCGGCCCGCCGACGACGACGCCGATGGCGAACGCCGAGATCAGCGCGCCGGCGGACGGCAACCCGATCCGGAGGTCGTCCGCGACCGCCGGCAGCACCCCCGCCAGCAGGAACTCCGCGCTGCCCATCGCGAACAGGCTGAACGCCAGCAAGTAGACACCGAACGGGAGTCTCCCGCGCGTTACCGTCTCCTGCTGCTGTGTGGCTTCGACGCTCATCGAGCATCACCGGGTCCCCGGTCTTCCGTCACCATGATCATGGCGATCACCTCCGGAGGCGATGCTGCTCCGATCGCTGATCATCCGGCAAGTATTGTTGCCGTTCCAGCAACGCGCGGAGAACGCCTCACAAGGTCACGGTGCCGCCCCAGGAGGCCACGGCCAGGTCACCGGCACCGCGTCGATCAGGACCTTGAACCCGTCGCATGCGACCAGATGACCGCTGCCCGCCTGACCGGCCGCGGGCCACGCGCCGCATCCTCCGAGCACGGTGAGTTTCACGACGGCTCCAATGCCTGGGTGATCTGGCGGGCGGTCTGTGCGGCGATGCGGGGGTTGGTGGCGGCGTAGGAGGTGTACGCGTTCAGTCCGGTGGCCAGCGCCCAGCCGCGCCCGCGCAGCCAGGTGGCGTCGTCCACGCCGAGCGCCGTGCGGAAGGCGGCCCGGCTGCCTGCCGACATCAGCGTGAAGGCGATGGTCAGGTCGCAGGCCGGGTCGCCGACGGCGAGCCCGCCGAAGTCGATCACCGCGCTCAGCCGTCCGTCGTCGACCAGCAGGTTGCCGGTGTGGAAGTCGCCGTGCACCCAGACCGGCGGGCGGTCCCAGCCGGGGGCGTCCAGCGCGGCGTCCCACAGCGCGGTCATGGCCGTGGCGTCGAACGTGCCGCTGACCTCGGCCATCGCGTCGCGCGTCGCCCGGTCCCGGTCGGACAGCGGGTGGGTGCGAAGGTCGTCGCGCGGCTCCACGGGGGCGAACCGCTGAAGCGCGACGAGGAACCCGGCCAGCTCGACGGCGGCCTCGGGGGAGTCGCCCAGCGCCTCGACGGTCGCCACCTCGCCGTCCAGCCAGCGGGACACGGCCCACTGCCACGGGTAGCCGAAGCCGGGCTCGCCGACCGCCACCGGCACCGGGACGGCCAGCGGCAGGTGGGGAGCGAGCCGGGGCAGCCACTCCGATTCCTTCCTGGCCTGCCCGATGGCGCCGGCGTGGCGGGGGAGCCGGACGGACAGCTCCTCGCCCAGCCGGTAGATCACATGGTCGGAGCCGGCCGGGTCGAGCAGCTTCAGGGGCAGCCCGGCCCACTGCGGGAACTGGGCGTCCACCAGGCGTCTGGCCAGTGCGGTGTCGATCTGGGGCAAGTGCGGCTCCTGGGTCCGGGCGGTCCCGACCATCACAGTGCGTCCCGAGGCCGCTTGTCGACCAGTTTTCGCTGCTAGCGGGCGAAGATCTCCGTCTCCGGCCGCTGCATGTACGCCATCGCCGCCGCGAACGTGGGGTCGCTCCAGCGGCGCTCCAGCTCCTCCGGCGTCACGTCCTCGATGTGGGTCTGGATCCACCACACGTTGCCGAACGGGTCGCGTACCCGGCCGACCAGGTCGCCGAAGGCCAGGTGGGTGACCTCGCTGATCGGCACGCCGCCGGCCTTGACGGCCCGCGCCAGGACGGCTCGCGCGTCCTCGACGTACAGGCGGAGGAACGCGGGCGTCGGCGGCCAGTCCGGGGCGGCGTCGAACAGCATCACGATCGCGTCCCCGATCCGGACCTCGGCGTGGCCGATGACGCCGCGGTCGTCGACGACGCGGCCGAGCTCCTCGGCGTCGAACGCCGCCTTCAGGTAGTCGATGACCGCGGCGGTGTCGCGGGAGATGATCCACGCCGTCACGGTGGTGTAGCCCTCGGGCTTGAAGTTCGTCATGCTTTCACGCTAGAAGGCGTATAGGTCAGTTTCTGTCCTCGACGGCGCGCAAGGTCCGGGCGCCCATGGCGCGGAGATGATCCACGAGCTCGGGCGGCTCGTGCACCTCGAACTCGCAGCCCAGCATCATCAGCCGGAACGCCAGCCAGTCCAGGGTGTCACCGTGACTGCGGATCCGGCAGCGGTGCTCGTCGACCGGCTCCAGCTCGGTGCCGTCGCCGAGCCGGGCCGCGACCTGCTCGATCGGCGCGTGCAGGGTGGCCACCGCCTGGTACGTGGGGGCGAGCGAGTACAGCCGGGAGGTGACGAAGGAGGCGGCGTCCTCGGCGGGAAGCCGCCTCGGCGTGGCCCTGGCGCCGGTCGGGCGCGGCTCGCCGACCCGGTCCACGCGGAAGGTGCGCCAGTCGTCCCTGTCGAGGTCGTACGCCACCAGATACCAGCGGCGGCCCGCCGTGACCAGGCGGTGCGGCTCCACGTGGCGCCTGCTCTCCGCGCCGTCGGACCGGTAGGCGAAGCGCAGGCGCTCGCCGTGCGCGGCGGCCGTGGCGAGGACCGTGAGGAGCTCCGGGTCGATGCTCGGGCCGGTGAGCTGCGGCGCGGGGACGGTCGCGGTGTTCAGGGCGCCGACGCGGTGGCGCAGCCGCGACGGCAGCACCTGTTGCAGCTTCGCCATGGCGCGCACCGACGCCTCGTCGATGCCGTCCACGGCGTGCCGGGTCACGGTGCGCAGCCCGACCGCGATGGCCACCGCCTCCTCGTCGTCGAGGAGCAGCGGCGGCATGGCGGTGCCCGCGACCAGCCGGTAGCCGCCGTCGCCGCCTCGGGTGGCCTCGACGGGATAGCCGAGCTCGCGCAGCCGTTCGATGTCGCGGCGGATCGTCCGCCCACTGACCTCCAGCCGCTCGGCCAGCTCGCTACCGGGCCACTCGCGCGGGGACTGCAGCAGGGACAGGAGGCTCAGCAGTCGTGCGGAAGTGCCGGACATGCTCCCAGGATGCCACCGAGACGATGATCGTCTCCTCGCTCACGCGGCGATCCGGGCGGCCGGGGTGGGGGAACATGAAGATCGTAGAGGTGCGTCCTGGCCTGCACCTGCTCTTCCTCGAGTTCGGGCAGTCGTACGTGTGGAACGACGGCGGCTCGCTGACCCCCGTCGGCACCGGCATCGCCACGGCCATCCGCGAACTCGGATTCACCGAGCGCGACGTGCGCCAGGTCGTGCTCACCCACTTCCACGAGGACCACTGCGGCGGCGCCCGGGTGGTGGCCACGCCCGGTCACGCCGACGGCAGCCTCGCGCCTCTCCTGCCGGAGCACGGCGTGCTGTTCACCGGCGACACGGTGGCGCACGTGAACGGCCAGGTGATGCCCGGCGTGTTCGACCTCGACCGTGACACGATGCTCGACTCCTACCGATCCTGGGCGACGCGGCGTCCAGGATGAGCGCCGCACTGGCCGGCTAGCTGTATCGACCACGAGCGTTGTTAACAGAGGAGCTTGATCAATAGAGAAGCCTCCGATGTGGTGAAGGTGTCGAATCTGCACCGCACGGAGGCTTCATGTCCCACCGTAACGCCCGGCTG
>NZ_LAVL01000132.1 GCF_001083785.1 Nonomuraea sp. SBT364 | reverse complement strand
GGGGGGACGTGTCATCCCCGGCCGAGGCGGGGGAGGACGGCGGCGAGGAGCGGCGGTTCAGCGGGGCGGCGGCCAACGCGCTGGAGTTCGCCGTCAACGAGGCGGCCTCGCTCGGCCACAACTACATCGGCTGCGAGCACCTCCTGCTCGGGCTGGTGAACGAGCCCGACGGGACCGCCGGCCAGGTCCTGCGCGGCCTGGGCGCCGAGCCGAGGCTGACCCGCCGCGCCGTGGTGGCCGCCCTGGCGGGCTACGTCCACCTGCGGGCCCAGACCCAGGCGGCGGCCACGCCCGCGCCCCAGGGCCCCGGCGCGCCCCAGGGCCCCGGCGGGGCCGGGGGGCCGGCTCAGATGCTGGCCGCGGTGATGAAGGAGCAGCTTCAGCCGGTGATCCGGCGCCTGGAGCGCCTGGAGGAGCGGGCCGGGCTTGGCCCGGACGCCTCGTCATGAGGATCGGGCGGACGGCGATGCTCCGCTACGCGGCAGCGGCGATGATCATCGTCGGGGTCGTCGTCGCCGCGTTCCTGTGACGCGGGCGGGGGGCCGCCGTGGGCCCGTCGCGCGACACGGAAAAGGATCACCTTTCCGGCGGCTCCCGTGCTAGGTTGCCTGCGTTCCATGACATGAGTGGCGCGGGGCGGCCCCGCCGCACTCCCTTCCTTCTCCGCATGGGGGCCAACGGTGAGGTGGGCGCTTTTCCTGCTGGTCGCGTCGACGTTGTGGTGGGCGGCGCCCGCCGTGGCCGCGACCGACGACGCCGCACCCGGCCGGGTGGCCTTCATCGGGGTGCCGGGCCTGCACTGGGACGACGTCACCCCCGAGGCGGCCCCCAACCTGTGGCGGCTGGCCGGGCAGAGCGATCTGGGCTCGGTCTCGGTCAAGACCCTCGGCACCGTCGCGTGCCCGTACGACGGCTGGCTGACCGTCTCGGCCGGTCTCCGCTCCGCCTTCGGGCAGCGCTGCGGCCTGCCGCCGGAGCCCGAGCGCCGGGGTGAGGGGGCGGTGATCCCCGGCTTCGTCGACATCCTGGCCAAGCGCGACGGCGGCTACACGGGCACGCTCGGCTCGGCCGTGCAGGCCGCCGGGGAGTGCACGACGGCGGTCGGCAGGGGCGCGGCGCTGGCGCTCGGCGACCGCCAGGGCCACGTCGACGTGTACGCGCCCGACCCCGCCTCGCTGGCCGACTGGTCGCGCTGCCGGGTGCTGGCCGTGGACGTGGACGAGCTGATCAGGCCCTACCTCGGCGTCGACGGCAAGCTGTCCAGGGAGCCGGAGGCGATCACGCCGGAGGAGCGCCTGAAGGCGGTGCGGGCGGCCGACGCGGAGGTCGGCGCGGCGCTGGCCAAGCTGCCCGCCGGCACCCAGGTGGTGCTGGCCGGCAACGGCGACCACGGCTCCGTGCCGCACCTGCGCGTGGCCATGTGGAAGCACGACGGGGCCCGGGGCGCGATCCTCGGCACCAGCTCCACCCGGCGCGAGGACATCGTGATCCTCACCGACATCACCACGACGGTGCTCACCGCCGCCGGCATCCCGGTGCCGCCCACGGTCATCGGCATCGCCTGGGCGCCCGGCCACGTCGCCGGGCTCGACGCGGGCGTGGCCGAGCTGCGCGAGGCCGACCTCAAGGCGACCACGGTGCGGAGCGCGACCGGGGTGTTCTTCACCGTGTTCGCCACGATCACGGTGTTCTTCTATGCCATCGCCTACTTCGTGCTGTCGAGGCGCAAGCGGCCCGGGGCCATCGGCCCGGTGGCGCTCGGCCTGGCAGCCGTCCCCGTCTCGACGTATCTGGTCAACCTGGTGCCCTGGGTGCAGGGCACGTACCCGATCATCCCGCTGGTCTGCGCGGTCGTCGCGATCGACCTGGCCATCGTGGGCCTGGCCGTGGGCGGGCCGTGGCGGCGCGACCCGCTCGGGCCGCCGGCGGTGGTGGCCACGTTCACCGGCCTGGTGCTCGTCGCCGACCTGCTGACCGGCACGAACCTGCAGTTCAACAGCCTCATGGGCTACACCGCCGTGGTCGGCGGCCGCTACTACGGACTGGCCAACATCCCGTTCGCGCTGCTGGCCACCGGCGTGCTGATGACCACCGCGATGGCTGCCGACCGGCTGGTGCGCCGCGGGCGCAGGCGGGCGGCCGTGTGGGTGGTGACCGGGCTGGGCGTGGCCGCGATGCTGCTCGCGGGCTGGCCGGGCGTCGGCAGCGACTTCGGCGGCGTGATCGCGTTCGTGCCCGGCATCGCGGTCACGGCGCTGCTCGTGGCGGGCCGGAAGGTGTCGATCCTCAAGCTCGGCGCGTTCTGCGTGCTGGGCGGCGTGGCCGTGTCGATCATCGCGGTGCTCGACCACCTGCGGCCGCCCGCCTCGCAGACGCATCTGGGCAGGTTCGTCGCGCAGGTGATCGACGGCACGTTCTGGCCCATGATCATGCGCAAGCTCGGGGCCATGCTCAACACCATGCTCTCGCCCAACCTCATGCCGATCGTCATCGCGGGCCTGGCGTTCCTGGTCTTCGCGATCCTGCGGCCGGAGAAGATCAGCGCGGGCGTGGTGCCGCGGGCGTTCGCGCGCACCCCGATGCTGCGGGCCGGGCTCATCGGCGCCCTGGTCAGCGGTGTCATCGGCATGCTGGTCAACGACTCGGGCACGGCCGTGCTGTCCATGGCCGTGGCCACCGCGGTGCCGCTCGTGCTCTATGCGGGCATCAGGTCCGAGCCGGCGGTGACGGGGACCGGTGACGGGGCGCCGGGGGAGCGGGTCGTCGCGGGCAAGATCTGAAATTTTCTTTTAGTTCATGCTCAAGACTTGAAAGTTATAACCATGGGCGATTGAGTTCGGTCGTGCAGACCCTCCGTTATCTGGCCGCGGCGGCCTTGGTGTTAGCCGCGGCCTCGCCGGCTCAGGCCGAACCCACACCCCCCGCAGAGGACGCGCCCACGGCGTCGTCCTACCCGCCGCCCTCCACGCTGATCGCCACCGCGGACGCCCCCGGCGGCAAGCTGGAGACGGCCACGAAGACCCGGCCCGTCGCGCCCGGGATCACGCTGACCTCCTTCGACACCTACGACGCGCTCGGCTGGCTCCGGGCCGACGCGCTCACCGCCGACCTCGGCGGCGGCGCCAGGGCCGGGTACGTGTACTCCGGCGAGGTGTCCAAGACCGAGCCGCTGTCGGGCCCGGCCAAGCGCTCGCGCGCCGTGGCGGCCGTCAACGGCGACTTCTTCGACATCAACAACTCCGGCGCCGCCCAGGGCGTCGGCGTCCAGGACGGCGACCTCGTCCAGTCGCCGCGCGCCGGCCACGACAACGCGGTCGCGGTCAGCGCCGACGGCGTCGGCCGGGTGCTGAAGATGTACTTCGAGGGCACCGCCACCCCCGGGGGCGGCGCGCCGATCACGCTCACCCAGTTCAACCAGATCGTGCAGAACGACGGCATCGGCCTGTTCACCCCGCTCTGGGGCTCCTACACCCGGGCCCGCGCCGTCGAGGGCGCCGCCTCGGTCACCGAGGTCGAGGTCAAGGACGGCGTGGTCACGGCGGTGCGGCGGGAGGCCGGCAGCGGCCCGATCCCGGCGGGCACCACGATCCTGCTGGGCCGTGACGCCGGCGCGACCGCACTGGCCGCGATCGAGCCCGGCGCCCGGATCGACGTGCGCTACCGGCCGAAGGCGTCCGACGGCGGCAGCGTCGAGTCGGCCGTCGGCGGCAACCACGTCCTGGTCAAGGGCGGCGCCGTGCAGCACTCCTCCGACCAGTCGGCGCACCCGCGCACCGCGGTCGGATTCTCCGCCGACGGCAGGAAGATGTACCTGCTCACCGTGGACGGCCGCCAGGCCGACAGCCGCGGCGTCACGCTCGACGAGCTCGCCGCCATGATGGTCGAGCTCGGCGCGGCCGACGCGCTCAACCTCGACGGGGGCGGCTCCTCCACGCTGCTCGCCCGCGAGCCCGGCCAGGCCGACGTCCAGGTGGAGAACAGCCCCTCCGACGGCGGCGAGCGCCACGTCCCCAACGGACTGGCCCTCTACGCGCCCGAGGGCAGCGGCAAGCTCAAGGGCTTCTGGCTGGAGACCGCCACCGACCCGGCCAGGGCGCCCGGCGCGGCCCCCGTCGCCGGCGGCCGCCCCGACCGCGTCTTCCCCGGGCTCACCCGGCGGCTGACCGCCGCCGGCTACGACGAGACGTACGGGCCCGCGTCCGGGGCGCCGATCTGGCGCTCCAACCCGGCCGTGCACGGCGTCGTGCGGGACGGCAGGTTCCACGCCCTGGTGCCCGGCCAGGCGAAGGTCACCGCCTCGCGCGGCAAGGCCAAGGGCACCCTGGAGCTGACCGTGCTGCAGCCGCTGAGCCGGCTCGGCGCCACCACCGACCGGGTCGGATTGCCCGGTCAGGACGGCACCGCCGCGTTCGGCGTCGTCGGCTACGACCGCAACGGCAACTCCGCGCCCATCGAGCCGGCCGACCTCACGCTCGACTACGACCGCGACCTGTTCGAGGTCACCGCGGCCGAGCAGGGGTACTTCACGGTCAAGGCCAGGCGTGCCACCGGGTCGGGCCTCATCACCGCCAAGGTCGGCAAGATCAGCGCCGCGGTGCCGGTGACGGTCGGCTACGAGGACCAGCCGGTGGCCGACTTCGAGAACGCCGGCTCGTGGAAGTTCGCCGCCGCGCGCGCCACCGGCTCGCTGTCGGCCGCGCCCGGGCAGAGCGGGGGCGGGCTCAAGCTCGCCTACGACTTCACCCAGTCCACCGCCACCCGCGCCGCGTACGCCAGTCCGCCCGAGCAGATCCTGGTGAACGGCCAGCCGCAGGCGTTCGGGCTGTGGATCCACTCCAGCGGCAAGGGGGAGTGGCCCAGCCTGGAGTTCTACGACGCGGCCGGGCAGTCGCAGATCCTGCGCGGCCCGTACCTGAAGTGGACGGGCTGGAAGTTCGTCGAGTTCGCGGTGCCGCCGGGCGTCAACTACCCGCTCAAGCTGCGGCGCTTCTACGTGGCCGAGACCAAGGCCGCGGCCTCGTACACCAGCGAGATCATGATCGACGGGCTGGTGGCGAAGGTGCCGCCGTCGATCGAGGCGCCCGCGGAGCCGGCGGTGGCCGATCCCGTGGTGCGGCCCGAGGTCGGCGACATGCCGTGGCGGTTCGCGGTGATGTCCGACGCGCAGTTCGTCGCGCGTGAGCCGGACAGCGACATCGTCCGCAACGCCCGGCGCACGCTGCGGGAGATCAAGGCGGCCGGGCCGGACTTCCTGGTGATCAACGGTGACCTGGTGGACGAGGCGTCGCCGGAGGACTTCGCGCTGGCCAAGCGGATCCTCGATGAGGAACTCGGCGGTGAGGTGAAATATCACTACATCCCGGGTAACCACGAGGTGATGGGCGGCAAGATCGACAACTTCAAGGCCGTCTTCGGCGACACGTACCGGACCTTCGACCACAAGGGGACCCGGTTCATCACGCTCGACACCTCGCGCCTCAACCTGCGCGGCGGCGGCTTCGAGCAGATCGCGCTGCTGCGCTCGGAGCTGGACGAGGCGGCCGGCGACTCCTCGGTGGGATCGGTGGCGGTGCTGTTCCACGTGCCGCCGCGCGACCCGACGCCCGGCAAGGGCAGCCAGCTCGGCGACCGCAAGGAGGCCGCGCTGGTGGAAGGCTGGCTGGCCGACTTCCAGCGTGACACCGGCAAGGGCGCGGCCTTCATCGGCGCGCACGTCGGGACCTTCCACGCCTCCCGGGTGGACGCGGTGCCGTACTTCATCAACGGCAACTCCGGCAAGAACCCGGCCACCGCGCCCGGCGACGGCGGCTTCACCGGCTGGTCCCTGTGGGGCGTCGACCCGGTGACCGGCAAGGAGGCCGAGCACGTCAGGCGCAACTGGTTCGCCGACGCGCCCACCTGGATCGGCACGCAGGTCAGGCCGCACGTCGACGACCTCACGCTGACCGCCCCCGCCACGGTCGCGGTCGGCGCGCCGGCCACCGTGTCGGCGACGGTCAAGCAGGGCGCCCGAGAGGTGCCCGCCGCCTACCCGGTGTCGGCGCGCTGGTCGGGCTCGCCCAACCTGCACGTCGGGCCCCGCTCCAAGGCCCGGCCGTGGCACGTGGCCGTCCTCGACCCCGCGTCGGGCACGCTCACCGCGCTGCGCCCCGGCACCGTGACGGTCGCGGTGACCGTCAGCGGCGTGACCGAGCGGGCGAGCGTCGCCCTGACCGCCAGGGCGGCCGCCTGACGCACCCGGGCGCCCCGCCCGTAGCGGGCGGGGCGTTTGGGGACCGTGTTACGGGCACGGGGTGGGGATGCCGATGTTCGCCAACCGGGTAGGACCCACCCCGTGACCGACCTGATCACCGAGCTGCGCGACCTGCCGCTGGTCGACCATCATGTGCACGGCGCCGGCGCCCACGACCTGTCCCGCACCGCCTTCGAGGAGCTGATCACCGAGTCGGACCGGCCGGTGCCCGCCTGGATGACGCAGTTCGACTCCCAGCTCGGCCATGCGATCCTGCGCCACTGCGCGCCGCTGCTCGGCCTGGAGCCGCACACCTCGCCCGAGGCGTACCTGGCCCGCCGCGCCCGGCTGGGCGCCGGCGAGGTGAACCGGCGCCTGCTCGGCGCCTCCGGCGTCGCGCACTACCTGGTCGAGACCGGCTACCGGCCGGGGGAGATCCTCGGCCCGTCCGGCATGGCCGAGGTCACCGGCGTCCCGGTGGACGAGGTGGTCCGCCTGGAGGCCGTCGCCGAGCAGGTCGCGGCGAGCGGCGTGGACGCCGCCGGGTTCGCGCGGCGCTTCGCCGAGACGCTGGCCGAGCGCACCCGTACGGCACGCGCGGTCAAGAGCGTCGCCGCCTACCGGCACGGCCTCGACCTCGACCCGGCCCCGCCGTCCGCCGGGGAGGTCACCGAGGCGGCCGGCCGCTGGCTGGCCGGGGGCGGCGCCCGGCTGGACGAGCCGGTGCTGCTGCGCCACGTGATCTGGGCCGGGATCGAGCGCGGCCTGCCCCTGCAGATCCACACCGGTCTCGGCGACCCCGACCTGGACCTGCGGCGCTCCGACCCGCTGCTGCTGCGCGGGCTGATCGAGCTGGCCGAGCCGTCCGGGGTGCCGCTGCTGCTCCTGCACTGCTACCCCTACCACCGGCAGGCCGGCTACCTCGCGCACGCGTACCCGAACGTCTACTTCGACGTCGGCCTGGGCGTGCACCACAGCGGCGCGGCGGGCGCCGCGCTGGTGGCGGAGAGCCTGGAGGTGGCGCCGTTCGCCAAGCTGCTGTTCTCCTCCGACGCGTGGGGCCCGGCCGAGCTGCACTTCCTCGGGGCCGAGCTGTGGCGGCGGGCGATGGCCCGGGTGCTCGGCGGCTTCGTCGCCGACGGGGAGTGGTCGGCCGCCCAGGCGGCGCGGGTGGCGGCCATGGTGGGCGCGGGCAACGCGCGCCGCGTCTACGGGCTGGGGGCGGCGTGAGCAGCCACAGCGACGTCCTGCTGCGCGAGGTGCTGCACCACGAGCTGCACGCGGCCGTGGAGCTGCGGCGCGAGCTGCACGCCGAGCCGAGGCTGTCGGGCAAGGAGGGGCCGACGCTCAAGCGGGTGCTCGACGCGCTGCCCGGCGGGCAGGTGGAGCACGTGGCGGGCACCGGCGCGGTGCTGCGCGTGGGCGGCGCCGGTCCCGCCGTCGGCGTCCGGGGCGAGCTGGACGGGCTGCCGATCGTCGAGCGCACCGGCGTGCCCTGGGCGTCGGCCAACGGCGCCATGCACGCCTGCGGCCACGACGTGCACCTGGCGGCCGTGGTCGCGCTCGCCCGCGCGGTGCACCGGGTGTCGGACGTGCTGGGCGGCCGGGAAGGCGGCCTCGCGCCGCTCGTGGTCGTGCTGCAGCCGCGCGAGGAGAGCTACCCGTCCGGGGCCAGGGACATCGTCCGCGCCGGGGTGCTCGGCCGCCACCGGGTCACCGCCATGATCGGCGCGCACGTGCAGCCGGTGCTGGACGACGGCGTCATCGCCTGCACGCCCGGCGCGGTCAACGCCTCCTCCGACGAGTTCCGGATGACGATCAGGGGCGTGGAGGGGCACGCCGCCTACCCGCACCTGGCCCGCGACCCGGTGGTCACGATGGCCCAGGTCATCGTGGCCGCCCAGCAGCTCGTCAGCCGGGCCGCCGACCCGATGACGCCGACCGTGGTGACGTTCGGCACCGTGCACGCGGGCACCGCGCCCAACGCCATCCCCGGCGAGGCCGTCGCCCGGGGCACGCTCCGGTCGCTGTCGCAGCCGTGGCGCGAGGCCCTGCACGAGCGCTTCGCCCAGATGGCCGCCGACGTGGCCAGGGCGCACGGCTGCGAGGCCGAGGTGACGGTCCTGCCCGGCGAGCCGGTGCTGGTCAACGACGAGGCGCTGGCCGTGCGGGCCGGCGAACTGCTGCGCGAGCACGGCCGTACGGTCACCGCGGAGCTGCGCTCGTGCGGCGCCGACGACTTCGCCCAGTACGGGGCGCTGGTGCCGTCGCTGATGATGTTCGTCGGCGTGGACACCGCGACCGGCCTGCACACACCCGAGTTCCTGCCGGACGACGAAAGCGTGGGAGCCGTCGCGGAGAGCATGCTGGCCGGCTACCTGGCAGCTGCCCATCGATGACGAAACCGTGCCAAACCTCTAGGCTCGGCGGCGATGGAATTCGAAGCTTTCACCCCCGGTTCCGGTCGCCTGGCTCCCAGGGCGGCCCTTCGCTCCGACGCCCCCTCCCTCGACCTCAACGGCGACTGGCGCTTCCGCCTGTCGCCGCACGCGCACGTCGCCGAGGACTTCTCCGCCCCCGGCTACGACGACTCCGCCTGGGGCGAGCTGGCCGTGCCGTCGCACTGGCCGCTGCACGGGCACGGCGCGCCCGCCTACACCAACGTGTCCTACCCGTTCCCGATCGACCCGCCGCACGTGCCGTCGGAGAACCCGACCGGCGACTACCGCCGCGTCTTCGACCTGCCGGACGGCTGGTCCGGCGGGCGGCTGCGGTTCGAGGGCGTCGAGTCGTACGCCAAGGTGTGGCTCAACGGGCACGAGCTCGGCTTCACCACCGGCAGCCGCCTCCCGGCCGAGTTCGACGCCGGGCCGTGGCTCAGGCCGGGACGCAACGTGCTGGCCGTCCGGGTGCACCAGTGGTCGGCCGCCAGCTACCTGGAAGACCAGGACATGTGGTGGCTGCCCGGCATCTTCCGTGAGGTGACGCTCACCCGCTCGGCCGCCGACGTGTTCGTCCGCGCCTCCTACGACGACGGGCGCGGCACGCTCAGCTTCGACGGCCCCGGCCTGCTCACCGTGGCCGAGCTCGGCGTCACCGGCCTGGCCCCGGGCACCCCCGTCACCCTCGACGTGGAGCCGTGGACGGCCGAGACGCCCCGGCTGTACGACGCCGAGGTGCGGCTGGACGAGGAGACCGTGCGGCTGCGGATCGGGTTCCGGACGATCTCCATCGTGGACGGCGTGCTGCTGGCCAACGGGCGGCCGCTGCTGTTCAAGGGGGTCAACCGGCACGAGTTCCACCCCGATCACGGCCGCGCCGTCCCGTACGCGACCATGCGCGAGGACGTGCTGCTGATGAAGCGGCACAACGTCAACGCCGTCCGCACCAGCCACTACCCGCCGCACCCCGATTTCCTCGACCTGTGCGACGAGCTCGGGCTGTGGGTGATCGACGAGTGCGACCTGGAGACGCACGGCTTCGGCCAGGTCGGCTGGCGCGCCAACCCCACCGACGACCCGCGCTGGGCCGACGCGCTGCTCGACCGGATGCGCCGCATGGTGGAGCGCGACAAGAACCACCCGAGCGTCGTCATGTGGTCGCTCGGCAACGAGGCCGGCACCGGGCGCAACCTCGCCGTCATGGCCGCCTGGACGCGCGAGCGCGACCCGTCCCGGCCGATCCACTACGAGGGCGACCGGTCGTGCGCCGACGTGGACGTGTACTCCCGCATGTACGCCACGCACGCCGAGGTCGAGGCCATCGGGCAGCGCGTGGAGGAGCCGCTGGACGACCCGGAGCTGGACGCCCGGCGGCGCGCGATGCCGTTCCTGCAGTGCGAGTACGCGCACGCGATGGGCAACGGGCCCGGCGGGCTCGCCGAGTACCAGGAGCTGTTCGAACGCCACCCGAGGCTGGCCGGCGGGTTCATCTGGGAGTGGATCGACCACGGGCTCACCCACCCCGTGCTCGGCCACGCCTACGGCGGCGACTACGGCGAGCCGGTGCACGACGGGAACTTCGTCATCGACGGGCTGGTGTTCCCCGACCGGACGCCGTCGCCGGGGCTGCTCGACCTGAAGAAGGTGTTCGAGCCCGTCCGGTTCGCCTTCTCGGCCGGGGTGGTGTCGGTCTCCTGCCTGTACGGGTTCCGCGACCTTTCCGGGCTGGCCTTCTCGGCCCTGCTGGAGGCCGACGGGGAGAAGGTCGCCGAGTTCCCCCTGGAGGTGCCCGCCACGGGCGGTGAGGTGAAGCTGCCCGCGCTGCCGGAAGGAGGCGGGGAGCGCTGGCTCACCGTGCGCGCCGTGCTGGCCCGCGACGAGGCGTGGGCGGCGGCGGGCCACGAGGTGGCCTTCGCCCAGGTCTGCCTGACCCCGGCCGTCGCGCCGGTTGCGGCCGTGACGGTCCTGCCCGGCGCGGCTTCGCCCGAGGGAAGCCGGGCCGCGGAGGGCCGGTCCTCCGGCGGCGGCCCCGTCCTGGGCGGCGGGGTGTTCGACGCGGTCAGCGGGCGGCTCACCCGGATGTTCGGGATCGACGTCGAAGGGCCGAGGCTGGAGCTGTGGCGGGCGCCGATCGACAACGACCGCTACAGCGGCGCCGAGTGGCGATGGCGGCAGCTCGGGCTGCACCGGCTCACCCACCGCGTGGACGCCGTCGAGACCGGCGACGGCCTCGTGGTGCGCGCCCGCGTCGCGCCCGCGGCCACCGACCTCGGCCTGCGCGTCACCTACCGGTGGACCGCCGTCGGCGACGGCCTGGCCCTGACCGTGGACGTGACGCCTGAGGGCGAGTGGACCGAGCCGCTGCCCAGGCTGGGCGTGGCCATGACGCTGCCCGGCGCGTTCGAGCGCGTCACCTGGTTCGGCCGCGGCCCCGGCGAGGCGTACCCGGACACCGGGATGGCGACCCGGGTGGGCCGCTGGAGCGCCACCGTCGACGAGCTCCAGACCCCCTACGTCTACCCGCAGGAGAACGGGCAGCGGGCGGACGTCCGCTGGGCGGAGCTCACCGGCCCGGCGACGGGCCTGCGAGTGACGGGCGGCCCGGTGTTCGGCCTGACCGCCCGCCGCTGGAGCACCGCCGACCTGGACCGCGCCACCCACCTGCCCGACCTGGTGCCGGGCGACCGGGTGCACGTCAACCTGGACCTGGCCCAGCACGGCATCGGCACCGCCGCCTGCGGCCCCGGCACCCTGCCCCGCTACGAGCTGAAGGCCGCCCCGGCCACCTTCGGCCTCCGCTTCGACCGGATCTGATCCCGGCGGGGTCGAACCACGACGGCGTCTCTCCACGACGGGAGAGACGCCGTCTTCATGGGCCGCCGCTTGTGCCGTAGAGTGCGTTTTAATCTGGAACCTACTCGGAGGGGCGCCGGCATGGAACTCGGCAGCGGAGGCGGGGCGGCCGTCTTCTGGCGGTGGTGGACGGCCGGCACGACCAGCGCGGCCGGCTCGGCGGTGGGTGCGGTCGCGCTGCCGCTGACGGCCCTGACGGTGCTCGACGCCTCCGCGTTCGAGATGGGCGTGATCGCCGCCGCCGGGTACGTCGCCTGGATCGTGATAGGCCTGCCCGCCGGGGTGGTGGTGCAGCGGCTCCCCATGCGCGGGGTTCAGATCGGCGCCGACCTGGCCCGCGCGGCGGCGGTCGTCTCCGTCCCGCTCGCCTGGTGGCTGGACCGGCTGACCGTCGCCCAGCTGGTGATCGTGGCCCTCGTGACCAGCTTCGCGAACGTCGTCTTCGACGTCGCCAACTCGACCTTCCTGCCGTCGATCGTGAGCAAGGAGCAGTTGCAGGCCCGTAACAGCCTGACGTCGGGCACCCATGCCACCACCCAGCTCGGCGGGCCGTCGGCCGGCGGTCTCGTCGTCCAGGTGCTCGGGGCGGTGCCCACCCTCCTCGTCGACGCGGCGAGCTACCTGGTCTCCGCCCTGCTGCTGCGGACCTTGCCCGAACGCCGCGCGGAGGCCCCCGACCGCTGGCCGCCGATGCGCGCGATGATCCGCGAAGGCTGGCGTTTCGTCGTGCGCCACCCGGTCATGGGCCCGTGCATGTGGGCCGCCACCGCGGCCAACACGGTCTGCGGGGCACAGCACGCCCTGTACGCGCTCTACCTCGTGCGCGAGCTGCACGCCGGGCCCGGCCTCGTCGGCCTGCTGCTGGCGGCCGACGGCGCCGGCACGCTCATCGGCGCGGCTCTGACGAACCGCGTCACGGCCAGGCTCGGCACCGCCCGCGCCGTGATCGCCGCCGGCTTCGTCGCGGTCGCGGGCGCGGTCGTCGTTCCCCTCGGCGCCGGTTGGCAGGGCTTCGCCGCCTTCGCCGCGGGCAACGTGGTGTTCGCCGCCGGGGTCGTGGTGCTCAGTGTGGTGACCCGCACGTACCGGCAGCTCGCCAGCCCGCCCGACCTGCTGCCCCGGGTGATGGCCACGGTCCGGTTCGTCTCCTGGGGGGCGATCCCGATCGGCGGGCTGGTCGCCGGGGCGATCGCCGGGGCGCTCGGCGGCCGGGTCACCCTGATGATCTTCGTCGTCGCGGCCGTCTGCGTCCCGCTGGTCCTGCTGGCCTCACCGATCCGGCGCCTGCGCGACCTCACCGACCACCAGCAGGGCGGTGCGTTCGCCGGCTCGCCAGGCCGTCCATGACGACGGTGACGGTGAAGACGGTGACGCCGCGTCCGGTGATGCGCATGAGCGCTTCCCGGCCAGGGCCGACGGATCCCGTCGCCGGGACAGGCCCTGGCGGGAAGCGCTCATCCACCTCATCGCGGTCAGTCGTGGACGGTCAGGACCGTGCCCGCGCCGACCGTCAGGCCGCCCTCGCGGATGGCGAAGCCGAGCCCCGGGCCGAGCGCGACCGGCTCGCCGAGCTCGACCCTGACCTCCACCGTGTCGCCCGGCCGGGCCGGCCCGGACAGCAGCAGCTCACCCGGCACGTCGGTGGTGCGCAGGTAGAACTGCGGCCGGTAGCCCGGCGCGACAGCCTTGCGCCGCCCGCCCTCGTCCGCCGTCAGCAGGCGAACGCGGGCGGTGAACGAGCGGTGGGCCCGCTGATGGCCCGGGGCCGCCAGCACCATGCCGCGCCGCACCTGCTCCCGCCTGACGCCGCGCAGCAGCACGGCGGCGTTGTCGCCGGCCTCGCCCCGCTCCATCGTCCGCCCGAACGTCTCGAGGCCCGTCACCACCGCCGACAGCTCGCTGCCGAACCCGACGGCCGCCACCGTGTCGCCCACGCGCACCGAGCCCCGCTCGATGGCGCCCGTGACGACCGTGCCGCGGCCGGTGATCGTCATGACGTTCTCCACCGGCATCAGGAACGGCGCGTCCACGTACCGGACCGGGACCGGGATGTGGTCGTCGACGGCCTTGAGCAGCGCCTCGATCGACGCCGTCCACAGCGGGTCGCCCTCCAGCGCGCGCAGCCCCGACACCCGCACCATCGGGGTGCCGCGGTAGCCGTGCTCGTCGAGCAGGTCCTGCAGCTCCAGCTCGACCAGGTCGGTCAGCTCCGGGTCGGCGCCGTCGGCCTTGTTGACCGCGACCACCAGGTGCTCGACGCCGACCCGCCCGGCCAGCAGCACGTGCTCCCTGGTCTGCGGCATGATGCCGTCACGCGCGGACACGACGAGGATGGCGCCGTCGAGCTGCGCCGCCCCCGTGATCATGTTCTTCACGTAGTCGGCGTGCCCGGGCATGTCCACGTGCGCGTAGTGCCGGGTCGCGGTCTCGTACTCGACGTGCGAGATGTTGATCGTGATGCCCCTGGAGTGCTCCTCCGGGGTCCGGTCGATCCGCTCGAACGGCGTGTACGTGGCCTGGCCCCGCTCGGCGAGCACCTTGGTGATCGCCGCCGTCAGCGTGGTCTTGCCGTGGTCGACGTGGCCCATCGTGCCGATGTTGAGGTGCGGCTTGTCGCGGGCGTAAGCCTGCTTGGCCATGATCCTTCCTTCTTTGACGCCTGGAATCCGTGGTGACCCGTACGGGCCGCGACCTCTCCCCGCCGGGTCACACTCGGGACATACGGGAAGAGGTCAGCGCTCCAGGCCGTCGCGGGCAAGCCCGGACGCGCCCGCGGTGCGGGGCGTCATCAGGAGGGCGTGCCGGATCATGGTGACCATGGTGCGGGAGGAAGCGTTCCCGGGCAACGGGTTATTCCCTTTGGCCCGCCGTACAAGGTCCGGGCTCGCCTTCGTCGTGCAGACCGAAGAACGCGGGGCGGTGCTGGCCTAGCGTTCGCTCATGCCCCGCCTCACGCTGGACGACCTGTTCCGCATCGCCGTACCGTCCGATCCCCAGACGCGGCCCGACGGCTCCGCGGTCGCGTACACGCTGACCACCTCCCGGCGTGAGCCGGACGAGAACCGTACGGAGATCTGGCTCGCCGCGCCCGGCGCGGAGCCGCGGCTGCTCGCGGAGGGCACGTGCCCGCGCTGGTCGCCGGACGGGCGCACGCTGGCCTACCTGCGGGCCGCCGGCGGGCCGCCGCAGATCTGCCTGCTGCCGATGGACGGCGGCGAGCCGCGCGCGCTGACCGCCGGGCCGCTCGGCGCGGGCGCGCCGGTGTGGTCGCCTGACGGCACGAGGATCGCGTACGCCGGCCCGCACGGCGCCCCCGATCCGCACGCCCCGGTGGTGGCGGACCGCCTGGACTACAAGGCGGACGGGGCCGGGCTGCTGCGGGGGATCACCACGCAGCTGTTCGTGGTGGACGCCGCGCCGGAAGCCGCCGAGCCGGTGCGGCTCACCGAGGGGGACTTCCACGCCGGCCAGCCCTCGTGGTCGGCCGACGGGGAGCGGCTCGCGTTCACCGCCGGGATGGAGGCCGACGGCGACCTCGACCTGTCGAGCTCCGTGTACACCGTCGAGGCGGCCGGCGGGGAGCCCAAGCGGCTCACCGGGCCGGAGGTCATCGCCACCGGGGTGTGGTGGCTCGGCGGGCGGCTGGTGGCCGCCGGGATGCGCGGGCCGGTCGGGCACTCGCGGCTGTTCACGGTCGGCGAGGGCGGGGCCGAGGAGCTGGAGACCGGGCTCGACCGCAACGTCATGGTGGGCGCCCCCGGCTATCCGGGCGCGGCGCCGCAGCTCGCGGGCGACCGGCTGCTGTTCGCCGCCAGGGACGCGGGCTGCACGCACCTGTACGCGCTGCCGGCCGGCGGGGGAGCGGCCGTGAAGGTCGCGGGCGGCGACGCGGTGGTGTCGGGGGCGAGCGTCGCCGGCGGGGTGATGGCGTACGTGGCGTCGACGCCGCACAGTGCCGGGGACGTGTACCTGGGGGTGCCGGATGGCTCCGGGGGAGAGGGGCTTCCCGGGGAGGCGCTCACCGCGTACGGCCTGGCCGGGGTGGAGCTGTTCGCGCCGGTGCGGCGGACGTTCACCGCCGCCGACGGGACGCAGGTCGAGGGCTTCGTGCTGCGGGACGAGTCGCTGGAGGGGCCCGGCCCGCTGCTGCTCGACGTGCACGGCGGGCCGCACAACGCGTGGGCGCCCGTCTTCGACGGCGCGCACCTCTATCACCAGGTGCTCGCCGCGAGCGGCTGGACCGTCCTCACCATGAACCCGCGCGCCAGCGACGGGTACGGCGAGGCGTTCTACACGGCGGCGGCCGGCGCCTGGGGGCTGGCCGACGAGCAGGACTTCCTCGGGCCGCTCGACGACCTGGTCGCCGACGGCATCGCGGACCCGGAGCGGCTGGCCGTCACCGGCTACAGCTACGGCGGCTACATGACGTGCTGGCTGTCGGCGCGCAGCGGCAGGTTCAAGGCCGCCATCCCCGGCGGTGCCGTGACCGATCTGGTCAGCATGGCAGGAACCTCCGACATGGGATATTTCCTGAAGACGTTTGAATGTGGGGGTGATGTCGTCCCGCAGTCCCCGTTCACGCACGTGGGCGACGTGACGGCCCCCACGCTCATCCTGCACGGGGACGACGACGACCGCTGCCCGGTGAGCCAGGCCGAGCAGTGGTTCGCCGCGCTGCGCGAGCGGGACGTGCCCGTGCGCCTGGTGCGCTACCCGGGCGCCTCCCACCTGTTCATTCTCAATGGACGCCCCTCACACCGCCTGGACTACAACGAGAGGATCATCGCGTGGCTGGAGCAATGGGTCACCGGTTCGCCGAGCTGATCGCCCGATACGAGGTGCCCGGAGCGGCCCTCGCCTACCTGCACGACGGCCAGGTCCACGAGTTCGCCGCCGGCGTGCTCAACGCGGACACCGGCGTGGAGGCGACCCCCGACTCGCTCTTCCAGATCGGCTCGGTCACCAAGGTGTGGACCGCGACGATGCTCATGCAGCACGTCGAGGCGGGCACCTTCACGCTCGACACGCCCGTCGCCGAGGTGCTGCCCGAGTTCCGGGTCGCCGACGAGGAGGTGACCAAGACGGTCACGATCCGCCACCTGCTGTCGCACACCAGCGGCATCGACGGCGACCTGTTCCTCGACACCGGCCGGGGCGACGACTGCGTGGAACGCTACGTCGAGGCCTGCGCCGACCTGGTGCAGAACCACCCGCTCGGCGTCACCCAGTCCTACTGCAACTCCGGGTTCACCATCGCCGGGCGCATCCTGGAGAAGCTGGACGGCAAGGTCTGGGACGCCGTGCTGCGCGAGCGCGTCATCGAGCCGCTCGGCCTCACTCACACCTGCACACTGCCCGAGGAGGTGCTGCGCCACCGCGCCGCCATCGGTCACCTCGACGGCAAGGCCGCCCCGGTGTGGGGGCTGATGCGCTCCGCCGGACCGGCCGGGCTCATCTGCGCCCGCCCCGCCGACGTGGTCGCCTTCGGCCGCGCCCACCTGGAGGGCGGCCTGCTGGAGAACCCGCAGGCCATGTGGGAGCCGCAGATCGAGATCCCCAACCCGCACACCCTCGGCAAGCAGTGGGGCATCGGCTGGATCCTGGACGAGTGGGACGGCCACCGCGTCATCTCGCACGGCGGCAACACCATCGGCCAGCACGCGATGCTGTGGGTCGTGCCGGACACCGGGACCGTCGTCGCGGTCGTCGCCAACGGCGGCCACAGCGGCTCGTTCACCCGGGCGGTGGCCACCGAGCTGTTCGCCGAGCTCGACGGCATCACCGTGCCGCCGACCCTCGGCCCGCCGGAAACGCCGGTCGAGGCCGACGCGGCCCGCTACGCGGGCGTGTACGAGCGGGCCGGCGCCCGGATCACGATCGGTGCGCGGGAGGGCGG
Organism: Nonomuraea sp. SBT364; assembly: GCF_001083785.1. Lineage (GTDB taxonomy): Bacteria > Actinomycetota > Actinomycetes > Streptosporangiales > Streptosporangiaceae > Nonomuraea. The sequence goes on along the minus strand of NZ_LAVL01000132.1, from coordinate 5,547 downwards.
CCTGAACCTGCTCATGGAGGCCACCGGCGCGCTGGCCCAGCTGCAGGAGCCGGTGGAGCTCGCTCTGGTGCCCGTCGACGACGTCACGTTCGTCGGCCGGCGCGAGGGTGACCCCGACTGGCTGTCGGCGGTGTTCTACGACCTGCCCGACGGGTCGCCGTACGTGCACCTGGGGGCCAGGGCCACCCCCAAGGTGAGCTGAGCCGTGCACGAGGTGTTCGCGGGCGCGCGCGGTTTCGTGCACGCCCGCGACATCGACGGCGACGCCGAGTTCGGCGTCGACCCGGACGAGCCCGTCGTCCTCGCCTCCGTGTTCAAGATCGCGGTGGCGCTGGAGTACGCCCGCCAGGCCGCGGCGGGTGAGCTGTCGCGCACCGAGCGGCTGACCGTCACCGCCGCCGACAAGGACGGCGGCATCGGCACCTCCGGCTGTGCCGACGACGTCTCGCTCACGCTGCGCGACCTGGCCCACTTCATGCTGACGATGAGCGACAACGCCGCCACCGACGTGCTGCTGCGCCGGGTCGGCCTGGACCGGGTGCACGCCACGCTCGCCGGGCTCGGCCTGCGCCGCACCCGGCTGATCGGCGGCTGCGCCGAGCTGTTCGCCCAGGTCGTGACCGAGCTGGGCACCGTCGAGCTCGACGGCCTGCCGCGCGAGCTGATCGAGCCGCTGGCCGTGCGCGACCCGGAGCGCACCACGTCGAGCACGCCCCGCGAGACGACCGAGCTGCTGGCGGCCATCTGGCGGGACGAGGCGGGGCCGCCCGAGGCGTGCGCCGAGGTGCGCACGATCATGGGCAACCAGATCTGGCCGCACCGCCTCGCCGCCGGCTTCGGCGACGAGGTGATCGTCTCCGGCAAGACCGGCACCCTGTGGGGCGTGCGCAACGAGGCGGGCGTCGTGGAGTACCCCGACGGGGGCCGCTACGCCGTCGCCGTCTTCCTGCGCACCGCCAAGCTCGGCGGCCGCGACCCGGACGCCGACGCCGCCATCGGCCGGGCCGCCCGCCTCGCGGTGGACCGGTTGCGCGCCCGATGACGGACGCCGCCTATGGTGTGTGGATGACCACCCGCCCACGTGCCAGCCTGCGGCGGATCCTGGACGACCTCGGCAGCACCGTCCTCGACGTCGCCGCCGCGCCCGGTGACCTCGACGCCGAGGTCACCGGGGTGCACATCCACGACCCGCTCGACGAGCCGCACGTGCCGCCGGGCGGGATCGTGCTCGCCGTCGGCGTCCACGGCGCGGCCGGCATCCGCGCGCTGCTGGAGTCCGTGCCCGGCGCCGCGGGCGTGGTGGTGAAGCTGCCCGTCGACGTGGACGACGGCGTCCGGTCGACGGTCGCCGCGACCGGGGTGGCCGTGCTCGGGCTCACCCGGGCCGCCTCGTGGTCCCAGGTGGCCGCGCTGCTGCGCTCGCTGCTGGCCGAGGGCGACCTGGCCGAGGCGGGCGAGGAGGGCCAGGGCGACCTGTTCTCGCTGGCCAACGCCGTGTGCGCGCTGCTCGACGCGCCCGTCACCATCGAGGACCGCTCCTCGCGGGTGCTGGCCTACTCGGGCCGCCAGGACGAGGCCGACCCCGGCCGCGTCGAGACCGTGCTCGGCCGCCAGGTGCCCGAGCGCTACCAGCGCATGCTCGACGAGCGCGGCCTCATCAAGCAGCTCTACCAGAGCCGCGACCCGATCTACATGGAGCTGCCCGGCGACAGCATCAACCGGGCCGCCGTCGCCGTGCGGTCCGGGGACGAGATCCTCGGCTCCATCTGGGCCGCCGTCCACGAGCCGCTGACCGAGCAGCGCGAACGCGCGCTCGCCGACGCCGCCAAGATCGTCGCGCTGCGGCTGCTGCGCGAGCGGGCCGGGGCCGACACCCAGCGGCGGCTCCGCGCCGACCTGCTGTCCACCGTGCTCGCCGGGGGCGCCGACGCCGCCGAGGCCGCGGGCCGCCTCGGCGTCGCCACCCAGCGGTTGTGCGTGCTGGCCGCCCAGATCACCGGCGAGCCCGAGGCCGACCCGGCACGCGGCGAGAGCGACCGGCAGCGTTTCTGCGACGCGCTCGCCCTGCACGTCGCCACCATCCACCCCAAGGCCGCCGCCGCACTCGTCGGCTCCGTCGCCTACGCCGTCCTGCCGCTCAACCCCGGCGGCGGCGACGAGGAGGCGCGCGCGGTGCGGATGGCGCGCAGCTTCCTGGCCAGGGTCGGCCCCCGCCACCCCGCCAACGTCGGCGTCGGCCGGCTCGCGGGCACGCTCGCCCAGGTGGCCAGGTCGCGCGCCGACGCCGACCGGGCGCTGCGCGTGCTACGCTCGCGCGGCGCCTCCGGCGAGGCCGCCGGCTACGCCGACGTGCACTTCGAGTCGCTGCTCCTGCAGGTGGCCGACGTGGTCAACGCCGAGGAGCAGACCCCCACCGGCCCCTACCAGCGGCTGCTCGCCCACGACCGCGAGCACGGCAGCGAACTCGTCGCCACCCTGCGCGCCTACCTCGACGCCTTCGGCGACGTCAACGCCGCCTCCGCCCGGGTGCACGTGCACACCAACACCTTCCGCTACCGGCTCAAGCGGCTCGTCGAGATCAGCGGGCTCGACCTGGCCGACCCCGACGCCAGGCTCACCGTCATGCTGCAGATGCGGATCTTCGGCCCCTAGCACGAGGCCAGCCGTACATTTCGTCGCAGGGGACGAAGAACGCGCGCCGGTGAGCGGACAGGGTGAGGCATCACCCCCAGACTCCCGGAGTCACCATGAGAAAAGCAGCAGCGGCCGCCGCACTGGCCCTGTTCGCCACCGCCTGCGGCGGCGCCCCCGAGACGGCGCCCGCCGCCGGGGGCGGCGGCACCTTCACCTACGCCATCCCCGCTGACCCCGGCCTGCTCGACCCCGCCACGGCCGTGCTGTCGGCCACGAACGGGTTGCTCGTCTTCGCCTACGACACGCTCGTCAACGTCAGCGACAAGGGCGAGATCATCCCCGGGCTGGCCGAGAAGTGGGAGGTGAAGCCCGACTCCGTCACCTTCACCCTGCGCAAGGACGTCACCTGCTCCGACGGTTCCAAGCTCACCCCGGCCCAGGTCGCCGAGAACGTCAACCACATCGCCGACCCGGACACCAAGTCGCCCATCTACGGCGTCCTGGTGCCCACCGGGATGAAGGCCGAGGCCGACGACACCGCGGGCACCGTCACGCTGTCCATGCCGAAGCCGTACGGGTTCATCCTGGAGACCACCCGCAACCTGTTCATCGTCTGCGGCAAGGCCGTCGAGGATCGCTCCCTGCTCGCCCGCGCCACCTCGGGCTCCGGCCCGTTCGTGCTCACCGAGGCCGCGCCCGGCGACCACTACACGTTCGAGAAGCGCCGCGACTACGCCTGGGGCCCCGGCGGCGCCACCGGCAAGGACCTGCCCGACCGGGTCGTGCTCAAGGTCGTGCCGAACGAGCAGACCGCCGCCAACCTGATCGTCGCCGGCAGCCTCAACGGCGCCACCTTCTACGGCCCCGACCGCGCCCGCATGGAGTCCACCCCGGGCATCGGCAAGCTCACGCCCGCCGGTGGCAACGGCCAGTTCTTCTACCACCAGGGCGACGACCGGCCCGCCAAGGACGCGGCCGTGCGCAAGGCCCTCACCCAGGCGCTCAACCTCGGGGAACTGGCCGGCATCGCCTCCAGCGGCACCGGCAGGCCCGCCACCGGGCTCATCCTCGACCCGCGCCCCTGCCCCGGCGACACCGTCGCCGGCCACGTGCCCGCCTTCGACGCCGCCGCGGCCGCCGCCGCGCTCGACGCCGCCGGGTGGAAGGCCGGCCCCGACGGCATCCGCGCCAAGGACGGCGAGAAGCTGAGCCTGCGCGTGCTGTACGCCACCACGCGCGGGCCCGGCGTGCAGGCCGCCGTCGAGTACATGGCCGCGGCCTGGAAGAAGGCCGGCGTCGAGGTCAAGCTCAACGGCGTCCTGGACACCAAGCTGTCGGAGTCGCTCAACGCCACCCAGGACTGGGACGTGGTCTGGCTGCCCATCTCCGTCACCCTGCCCTCCCAGCTCATCGGGTTCCTGTCCGGCCCCGCCGCCCCCAAGGGCGCCAACTTCGCGCACCTGGCCAACGACCGCTACGAGGAGCTCGTCGCCAAGGCCATGCCGGTGCCCGGTGCCGAGGGCTGCAAGTCGTGGCTGGAGGCCGAGTCCGCGCTGTTCGACAACGCCGACCTGGTGCCCGTCGTGGAGAACACCGTGCTGGTCGCCACCAAGGGCGCGACCTTCGCCATCCAGGCCGGATCGCTGGTCCCCACCTCGATCCGCGTCACGGGGACCTGAGTGTCACACCATGTGCTGAGAAGGCTGGTCCGCTTCGCCGTGTCGCTCGCGGTGCTCGTCGTGGCCGCCTTCGCCATGATCCACCTGATCCCCGGCGACCCCGTGCGGGCCTCGCTCGGCCCGGCCGCCCCGGTCGAGCTGATCGAGGCCCGCCGGGCGGCGCTCGGCCTCGACCAGCCGCTGCCCGCCCAGCTCGCCGGTTACGTCGGCGGGCTGTTCTCCGGCGACCTCGGCACCTCCTTCCTCACCGGGGAGCCGGTCGCCGAGGTGATCGCCGCCCGGCTGCCCAACACGCTCGGACTCGCGCTGCTCGCCACCGTGGCCTCGCTGCTGGCCGCGGTGCCGCTCGGCATGTGGGCGGCCGTCCGCACCGAGAACGGCCGCAACCGCGGCACCGAGGCCGCCTTCGGCTCGGTGACGGGCACCGCCGTCGCCGTTCCCGAGTTCCTGTACGCGATCGCCCTCGTCACCGTCTTCGCCATCGGCCTCGGTGTGTTCCCGCCCGCCGGCAAGGAAGGCGCCGTCTCGTACGTGCTGCCCGTGCTCGCGCTGGCCATCGGCCCCACCGCCATGATCGCGCGCATCGCCCGGGTGGAGACGCTGCGCGCGCTCGGCACCGACTACGTCCGCCTGGCCAGAGCCAAACGGCTGCCGGCCGCCCGGCTGCACCTGCGGCACGTGCTGCCCAACACGCTCACCGCCACCCTCACCCTCGGCGGCCTGCTGCTGAGCGCGCTCATCGCCGGCAGCGTGCTCGTCGAGTACGTCTTCGCCTGGCCGGGACTCGGCATGAAGATCGTCGAGTCGATCACGCAGAAGGACTACCCGGTCGCCCAGGGCGTCATCCTCGTCTACGGCGCGATCGTGCTGCTCGTCAACCTCCTCGTCGACTTGGCGCTCGGCGTCCTCGACCCGACCTCTTCGATCAAGGAGTCGTGATGTTCCGCACCCCCGCGGCCGTCGCGGGCGCCGTCCTGGTCGCCGCCATGGTGGTGCTGGCCGTCATCGGGCCGCCCATCTGGGGCGAGGCCGCCGGGCACATCGACGCCGGGGCCATCCTGCAGGGCTCCTCGGCCGCGCACCCGCTCGGCACCGACAACCTCGGCCGCGACCTGCTCGCCCGGGTGCTCGTCGCCGGCCGCTTCTCGCTGCTGCTCGCGCTGGCCGCCGCGCTCATCGGCGCCACCGCCGGGATCGTGCTGGGCGCGCTGCCGTCGGTGCTGCCCGCCCGCCC
>NZ_LAVL01000131.1 GCF_001083785.1 Nonomuraea sp. SBT364 | reverse complement strand
GAGTACTGGTGGGGTGGGGGGGAGGAGGAGAGGTGGAGAAGAGGGAGATGCGGAAACGGGCGGGGTGGGGGTTATGGTGGCGCGGCGGATGGAGTCGTCGTCGATCACGTCGGCGTCGAGGCGGAGCCGGTCCAGGGCGCCGGGCCTGGTGGCGAACCAGGCCATGTCGCCCACGATCTCCCGGTACACCCGCTGCGCCCGTTCGGCGTCGCCGGTGGCGGGGGTGCCGTCGGCGGGGGTGCCGGCGCGCGCAGTGGTGGCCGGCAGCAGAACGGCGACGTCGCACGCGTGGCGGCCCAGCGACAGCGCGGCGCACAGCCGGGTGACCGCGTCGGCGAAGACGCGGTGGTGCCGCCAGTACGGCTGGCGCCAGTCGGTCGACGGCGGCGCCCACTCCCACCAGCCCCGCCTGGTCGTGTAGTAGACGGCGTGCGGGTTGTAGAGGGTGGCGCCCGCCCGCAGCCAGGGCAGCAGCCAGTCGAGCGTCTCCTCCAGGGTGCCGCCCCACCCGCTGGAGTGGAACGCCTCGATCCAGGTGCGCGGCCTGCCGTACAGGTGGGCGAGCGAGGAGTGCAGCCGCGCGTCGCCGTGGTGGTCGGAGCCGGGCGCGCTGAACCAGCGGTGGGTACGGGCGTAGTCGGCGTAGAGCCGCACCCCGTCGACGGGGTGGCCGGCGCGGGCCGGATCCTGCTGGTCGCATCCGTTGAGCAGGCCGTGGCGCCGGTGCCAGTCGGCCAGCGGCCGGAAGAACGCCTCCTCGGCCAGCTCGGCCCGGGTCAGCTGGTAGGCCCGCCAGTCCGGTTCGGCGAGGGAGAACGCGTGGCCGCGCCGGGCCGCGTACTCGTCGGCGAACGTCGCCGACCAGGTGGGCAGGGTCGGCAGCTCGTCCTGGAAGGAGCCCGCGATCACCCGGCCGAACCAGTGGCCGACGCGCCGCTCGAACTCCCCGTGCACCCGGTCGAGCAGGACGGCGCAGGCCCCGGGCGACAGGTAGTCGAAGCCGCGGGTGCTGACGGACCCGTCGGCGCCCAGCCACTGACCGGCGAACTCCGGATGTTCCTGGACGAGCCGGGCCTGCAGGTCGGCGCCCGAGAAGCCGAGCTGGTCGTAGAACCACAGGTGGGCGCCCAGCTCGAAGGCGTCCGCGCAGACCCCGTCGAGCAGCTCCCACCACGCCTCCGACAGGAAGGGCGGGTCGTCGGCGTCGGAGCCGAACAGCGGCCCCGACGGCGCCAGGTTGAGGATGACGAGGTTGCGCACGCCGCCCGCGACCAGGCGTTCCATCTGCCAGCGCAGCCGGTCGCGGCGCAGCGGCTCGCCGCTCCACCACCAGATGGCCGCCGGGGAGTGGCTGGCCGGCGGCTCGCGCAGCACGTCGTGGACGTTCATCCTTTGAGCCCGCTGGAGAAGCCCTTGATGACGTATCGCTGCAGCGCCAGGAACACGCCCACGATGGGCAGCGCGCCCAGCACGAGCCCGGCGAAGACCAGGCCGTGGTCGGAGACGTACTGTCCGACGAAGGCGAAGACGCTGACCGGGACCGTCTCGAAGCCGGAGCCGCCGAGATACAGCAGCGGGGTGAAGAAGTCGTTCCAGATGAAGACCGCGTTGAGGATGAGCACCGTGCCGGTGATCGGCCGCAGCAGCGGGAAGACCACCCGGGTGAACGCCGTCAGGTGCGAGGCGCCGTCGATCTGGGCGGCGCTGGCGTAGTCGCGGGGCAGCGCCCGGATGAAGCCGGTGTAGAGGAACACGGTGAACGGCAACTGGATGCCGGTGTAGAACAGGATCATCCCGGCGTGCGTGCCGATCAGCCCGAGGCCGGTGACCAGCTCGTAGAGCGGGATCATGCCGAGCTGGAACGGCAGCACGATGCCGAGCAGGAACAGGATGTACAGCCCGTACCCGAGCCGGGTCTGCACGCGGGCCAGGAAGTAGGCGGCGAACGAGCCGAGGGCGATCAGCGCCACGAGGCTGGCCACGGTGATCACGGTGCTGTTCACCAGCGACGGGCCGAGTGCCGCGGCCGTCCAGGCCTTGCCGAAGTTGTCGAACGTGGGCGGGCTGGGCAGGGCCAGCGGCGTCTGCGAGATCTGCGCCGGGTCCTTCAGCGACAACGAGACCAGCGTGTAGACGGGGAAGAGGAACGCCACCGCCGCCGCCACCATGACGATCTCCAGCAGGAACGTCCTTCTCATGCCGTCACCTCCCGGCCGCGCAGGTAGTACACCTGGACGAGCGACACCGCGGCCACGAACAGGGCGAGCACCAGCGCGACCGCGGTGCTGTAGCCGAACTTGCCGAACACGAACGCCTGCTTGTAGAGCACCGTGGACAGCGTCTCCGTCGCGTAGCCGGGGCCGCCGTTCGTGGCGGCGAAGACCTGGTCGAACAGCTTGAGCCCGCCGATCGTGGAGAGCATCAGGTTGATCGTCACCGCGGGGGCGAGCAGCGGCCAGGTGACGTAGCGGAAGCGCTGGAAGGTGCCGGCGCCGTCGATCATCGCGGCCTCGTGCAGCTCCCTGGGCACGCCTTCCAGCCCGGCCAGGAAGATGACCATCGAGTAGCCGGCGTACTGCCACACGACCATGCCCGCGATCGACCACAGCGCGACGGACGGGTCGCCCAGCCAGTCGACCTGGAGGCCGAGCAGCCCGTTGAGCCCGGCGGACGGGTCGGGGTTGTAGACGTACTTCCACAGGAACGCCACCATCACCGGGCTGACGACGACGGGCGCGAAGAAGATCACCCGCAGCAGCGCCCGGCTCTTCAGCTTGGCGTTCACGCCCAGCGCCAGCAGCAGCCCGACGCCGTTCTGCACGAGCATGATGGCCACGGTGAGCAGCAGCGTGTTGCCGATGGAGCCGGTCGCCTGCTCGTCGCCGAGGAGCGTGGCGAAGTTGTCCAGCCCGACGAAGGACATGTCCTGGCCGATGCCGCTCCAGTCGGTGAAGGCGTAGACGACGCCGCTCGCCGCCGGGTAGAGCACCACCAGCGCGTAGACGACGAGCGCGGGAGCGGCGAACAGCCAGGGTGGTGAGGTGAGCCGGGAGCGTTTCACAGAAGTCACTTCTGGTAGGCCTCGTCCATCTTCTTCAGCGCCTCGTCGATCGTGGACTTGCCGGCCAGCAGCTCCTGGACGACGGCGAAGTGGACGGGCTGCACCTCGGCGTTGGGCCAGCGCTGGTCCATGAACGGCACCGCCCGGTCCTTGGTGAACGGCAGGAACGACTGCACGGCCGGGTCGATGGCGGAGGAGGCGTCCTGGGTGAGCGGGATCGCGGAGATCGTCTCGGCCCAGGCGTTGATGCTCTCCTGCTTGCCGAGGAAGTCGACGAACGCCTTGGCCTCGGCCGCGTTCGCGCCCTTGGCACTGGCCCCGAGCCCGACGACGACGCCGGCCGGGATCCACACGGCGTCGGCCCGGTCGGCCCCGGGGACCGGGAACATCGACAGGTCGTCGGCGGACGCGGCCGCCTTGCGGAAGTCGGGCAGCACGGCGGAGACCTGGATCGCCATGCCCGCCTTGCCGGTCGCCACCAGGGAGATCTGCTGCTCGAACGTGGTGCCGTTCGGGTTGTCGTTGAAGAAGCCGCGCTTTTGCAGCTCCAGGTACATCTCCATGGCCTCGCGCCAGCCGGACCCGGCGAAGTCCGCCTGCCCGGCGAGCTGCTTGTCGTCGAACGTCGGGTCCTTGGCGTAGACGGTCGAGGGGACGAGCGCGTAGGTGATGAGCTGGGTGACCCAGGGGGTCTGCGCGCCGAGGGCGATCGGCGCGAGGCCGGCCTTCTTCAGCTTGTCGCAGGCGGCGAGGAACTCGCTCCACGTCGTCGGCAGCGTGTCCACGCCCGCCTTCTCGAAGACCTTCTTGTTGTAGATCGCGCCGATGACCGTCGATCCGGCGGAGTGCATGTAGGTCTTGCCGTCGAGCTGGAAGGCCGGTTTGAACCCGTCCGGGATGGTCTGGGTCCACGCCTGATCGGACAGGTCGGCCAGCAGGCCGGCCTTGGCGATCTGCGACATCGACATCGCGCTGCCGTTGCCCGGGTAGACGACGTGCAGGTCGGGGGCGTTGCCCGCGCCGAGCTGGGTGCGCACGGAGGTCTGCACCTGGTCGGTGGGCGCGAAGGAGGTGGTGAGCCGCACGCCGGGCTTGACCTTCTGGTAGGCGGCCACGAGCTTGTCCATCGGGGCCTTCTGGTCGGCGACGCCGACGAACTTCAGCTCGGTGGCGGCCGGTTGGCCGCCGGTCGTGGCGGTGGTCTGCGGTTTGGTCGAGCAGGCGGTGGCGGCCGCCGCGACCGCCAGGCCGCCCATCATGCGGAAGAACTGGCCACGGCTCACGCGGGCGTTGCGCAGGTCGGTCATGTCATGACTCCTCGGTCGTGCTGAAGTGGTGGTCCCCCGAGGGCACCTGGCGGGTCTGCCCGTCGGGCAGGTGGACGGTGGCGGTGGCGCCGGGCGGAACGGTCACGTCCAGGTGGAAGCCGTCGTCGCGGCGTTCCCAGGAGACGGCGATCCGGCCGCGCGCCGATTCGTACTCGGCCCGCGCCCAGGTCAGGTCGCCGGGCAGCGGCCGGATCACCAGCTCGCGGTAGGCCACCGAGCCGGGCGCCTGGCCGATGCCGGCGACGCCGCCGTACAGCCAGGCGCCGATCGAGCCGAACGCGTAGTGGTTGAAGGAGTTCATCGACGGCGCCCCCCGGCCGTCCCACCGCTCCCAGATCGTGGTGGCGCCGTTGCGTACCTGGTAGAGCCAGGACGGCGGGGCGGTGCGGCGCAGCAGCGTGTGGGCCAGGTCGGCCCGGCCGTGCGCGGACAGGACGGGGCACAGCAGGCTCACGCCGAGGAAGCCGGTCTGCGGGCCGTGCTCCTCCACCAGCTCGGCCAGCCGCCGGGCGGCGGGGGCGATCCGGTCGCCGGGCAGCAGCCCGAAGGCCAGGGCCAGCAGGTATCCGGTCTGCGTGTCGCCCGTCAGCCGGCCCGTCGCCGATACGAACGTTTTAATGAAGGCGTCGCGAATGTCGTCAGCGAGCGCGCGCAGCCGTTCGGCGTCGCGGATCCGGCCGTGGACCAGCGCGGCCCTGGCGGTCAGGTCGGCGCTGTGGTGGAAGAAGGCGGTGGCCAGCAGCTCGCGCGGCGTCGCGGGGCCGGGCGCCAGCCAGTCGGCGTAGTGCGGCCCGGTCCGGAAGCGCCAGATCAGGTCCGGGTTGTTGCGGTGCACGAAGTCCACCCAGGCGGCCATGGAGTCCACGTCGAGGAATCCGGCGTCGCCGTAGGTCCGGTACAGGTGCCACGGGATGATCACGCCGGCGTCCGCCCAGCCCGGCGCGCCCTCCTCGGCGACGCCGCTGATGCGCGGCGCGACGTTGGGGAAGCCGCCCTCGGGCGTCTGCGCGTCGCGCACGTCGCGCAGCCACTTGGCGAAGAACGCGGCGACGTCGGCGTTGAAGCAGGCGGTGGGCAGGAACACCTGCGCGTCCGCCAGCCAGCCGAGCCGCTCGTCGCGCTGCGGGCAGTCGGTCGGGACGCTGACGAAGTTGCCCCGCTGCCCCCACTCGATGTTGCGCCGCAACTGCTCGATCTCCGGGTCGGAGCAGGTGAACGTGCCCGTCCACGGGGTGTCGCTGTGCAGCACGACGGCCTCGACGTCACCGGGCCGAGGCAGGCCGGTGATCTCGGCGTAGCGGAAGCCGTGGTAGGTGAAGGCGGGCTCGAACACGGTGGCGGGGCCCGCGCTGACGATCGTGTCGGTGGCGTCGGCGGTCCGCAGGTTCGCGGTGTCGAGGCGGCCCTGCGCGTCGAGCGTCTCGGCGTGCCTGATGGTGACGCGGGTGCCGGGCGGCAACTCGGGCAGGGCGAGGCGGACGCGGCCGGCCAGGTTCTGCCCGAAGTCGGCGACGTGGGAGTCGGGGCCGGTCCGGGTGAGCGTCACCGCCGGCAGCCGGGTGACCGCCCTGACCGGCTCGTCCGGCGACGGCACGAGCGTGCCGTGGTCGTGGCCCGTCACCAGGACCGGCCGCCAGCCGGAGTCGTCGAAGCCGGGCAGCTCCCAGCCGGGGGTGGCCGAGCGCAGGTCGTGACACTCGCCCTTGAGCAGGTCGGCGTGCCGGACATGGCCGGGCGCGGTGCGCCAGGCGGCGTCGGTGCCGACGACCCGCGTCGTGCCGTCGGCGAAGGTGAGGTGCAGCTCGGCGATCAGCTCGGGGAAGCGGCCGTAGTGGTAGCCGGGCCGGCGCGGGTCGAACCCGGCGAAGCCGCTCCACCAGCCGTCGGCGAGCGTCACGGCCAGCACGTTCTCGCCGCCGGTGAGCAGGGAGGTGACGTCGAGGGTTTGGTACTGCAGGCGGTGGCGGTAGTCGGTCCAGCCGGGGGCGAGCTGGGCGTCCCCGGCCCGCGTGCCGTTGATCGCCGCCTCGTACAGGCCCTTGGCGCTGATGTGGAGGCGGGCGGCCGTCACCGGCGCGCCGATCGTGAACGAGCGGCGGAGCTGGGGGCAGGGCAGCAGGCCGTGGTCGCGCAGCGCCCACTCGCCGTCGGTGGGCGGGTCCACGTGCTCGACCGCGTCGGGGTCGGCCGCGATCCAGGCGGCCGTCCAGCGGTCCTGGCCGGTCTCGAACCAGGAGCGGGCGGTGCTCGTGGTGCCGTCCGCGGCCCGCAGCGTGACCCGCCAGTCGTAGCGGGTGCGCGGGCGCAGCGGGGGCCCGGCGTAGCGGACGCCGATCGCGGCCGGGTCGGCCAGCTCGCCGCTGGACCACAGGCCGTCCACCTCCACCAGGCAGGCCACCGGGTCGGCGCCGGCGAGCCGCCACGACAGGCGTGGCGTGGCGCCGCTCACGCCGAGCGGGGTCGTGCGATGGTCACAGCTCAGGCCGTATGCCCGTACCGAGCCCACGCCCCACCTCCATCCCGGTCGGGTGTTAACTTCACAGCCAGCCCTGTTAAAAGTGATGGTTGGGGGGAGAGTAGGAGTCGCTCAAGCGGGGTGTCAAGAGTAGGATTCGCGACCGTCCAGGCGAGGTGGGGTTCAGGTGAATGCGCGGCAGCACTCCTCCGGCAGGTCCGCCCGATGGCGCGGCATGGCCGAGCTGATCGTGCGCCAGGGGTCGGCGTCGGTGACCGAACTGGCGGAGAGCTTCGGCGTCAGCGTCATGACCGTGCACCGCGACCTCGACGAGCTGGAGCGCCAGGGCATGGTGCGCAAGGTCCGCGGCGGCGTCACGGCCCAGGCGTCCAACGTCTGGGAGAGCAACATCGCCTACCGGCTCCAGGCGCACGCGGCCGAGAAGGACGCGATCGCGCGGGTGGTGGCCGGCCTGATCGAGCCGGGCAGCTCGGTCATGCTCGACGACTCCACCACGGCGCTGGCCGTGGCTCGGCGGCTGGTGCAGATGGCGCCGCTGACCGTGGTGACGAACTTCCTGGAGGCGATCAGGCTGCTGTCGGGCGCCCCCGACATCCGGCTCATCGCGCTCGGCGGCGAATATCACGCCACCCATGACTCCTTTCTCGGCCTCGGCTGCGTGGACGCGACACAGGCGGTCAGCACCGACGTGGTGGTGGTGTCCACCTCGGCGATCTCCGAGCAGTACGCCTTCCACCAGGAACAGGAGATCGTGCTGGTCAAGCGGGCGATGTTGCGCTCGGGAGCGCGCCGCATCCTGGCGGTCGACGGCTCCAAGCTGGCGCGGGTGGCCCTGCACCGGGTGGCCGCCCTGGACGAGTTCGACGTCGTCGTGGTCGACTCCAACGCCCCGGCCGAGATGCTGCAGCGGCTGCGCGACCATCACCGGCACGTCGAGGTGGCACAGATGTAACAACGAAGACTGTTACTTGTAACTCGTCTCTTGTTAAGAGCTGTGGCGGCTTGCTACAAAGTGAGGGCTTTCACCCCCCACGTGAGGAAGCAGCATGCACCGTCCCACGCGCCGATCATTCCTCGGTCTCGGCGGCTCCGCTCTCGCCCTCGCCTTCACCACCAACCTGGCCGACCCCTGGACCGCGCGGGCCTCCGCGGGCGGCGACCACCCCTTCACCCTCGGCGTCGCCTCCGGGGACCCGCTGCCCGACCGGGTGATCCTCTGGACCCGCCTGGCGGTCGAACCGCTGGAGCCGCTCGGCGGCATGCCGTACGCCAGAGTCGCCGTGCAGTGGGAGATCGCCGAGGACGAGGCGTTCACCCGGCGCGTCCGGCACGGCTCCACCTGGGCCACCCCCGAGTTCGGCCACAGCGTGCACGTCGACGCCAAGGGACTGCGGCCCGGCCGCGAGTACTTCTACCGCTTCCGCACCGGCGGGCATGTCAGCCCGGCCGGCCGGACCAAGACGGCGCCCGCGCCCGGCAGCAGCCCCGAGAGCCTGCGCCTGGCCTTCGCCTCCTGCGCCCTGTGGCAGGACGGCTACTACACCGCCTACCGGCACCTCGCCGAGGAGGAGCCCGACGTGGTCCTCCACCTCGGCGACTACATCTACGAGTACGGCATCGTGCCCACGGGCGGCAACCGCCGGACCCCGGTGCCCGAGCAGTTCCGCGTCCAGTGCGACACCCTCGACCGCTTCCGCGTCCAGTACGGCCTCTACAAGAGCGACCCCGACCTGCAGGCCGCGCACCAGCGAGCCCCGTGGATCGTCACCTGGGACGACCACGAGGTGCTCGACAACTGGGCGGGGCAGCACGGGCCCGGCGGCGAGGTGAGCGAGCAGGACTACCTGGTGATCCGCGCCAACGCCTTCCGCGCCTACTGGGAGAACCTGCCCATCCGGGTGCCGCCCGTCCAGGGGCCCGACGCGCGCATCCACCGCAGGTTCACCTTCGGCGACCTGGCCGAGTTCAACGTGCTCGACACCCGGCAGTACCGCGACGACCAGGTCTGCGGCGACGGCCAGCAGGTCGGCTGCGAGGAGCGCCTGACGCCCGGCAGGCAGATGCTCGGCGCCGAGCAGGAGAAGTGGCTGCTCGACGGCCTCGGCCGCTCCGGCGCCAAGTGGAACGTGCTGGCCCAGCAGATCGCCCTGATGCAGCTCGACTACGACCCCTCGCCCGCCCAGCGGCTCAGCATGGACCTGTGGGACGGTTACAAGTCCGCCAAGGACCGCCTGCTGACCGGCATGACCGAGCGCGAGGTCAGCAACCCGGTCGTGCTCACCGGCGACATCCACTACAACCTGGCGGGCGAGCTCAAGGCGAACTTCGACGACCCCGCCTCGGCCACCGTAGGCGTGGAGTTCGTCGGCACCTCGATCAGCAGCGGCGGCAACGGCAACCCCGCCACCGGCCTGCCGCCCGGCGGCAGCGACCCGGTCAACCCGCATCTGCGCTTCTCCAGCTACCAGCGCGGCTACGTCTCGTGCGAGGTCACCCGGAGCCAGTGGCGGGCCGACTTCAGGGCCGTCGCGTACGTGGACCGCCCGGGCGCGCCGGTCTCCACCAGGGCCAGCCTGGTGACGCTCGACGGTGTCCCCGGCCTGCAGGCGCTCTGACAGATGGGAACGACCATGCGAAACCTCACCGGCGCGCTCGCCGTCGTCACCGCCGCCGCGGCCCTGCTGGCCTCGCCGGGGGCGAGCGCCACGGCCCAGGACCCGGCCCCCGCGCCCGCCGAGAGCGGGCCGCCCTCGGTCCCGTCCGTCAAGGTCAGGCCCGGCACGTCCAAGGGCACCGGCGAGCTGACCCCGATCGCGGGCGCCGACCGGCTGCTCGCCCCGCTCGGCGTCGACGCCGCCTGCCCCGCCAAGATCGACATCGGCATGCGCAGCGACGCGCGGAAGCCCGCGTACGCCGACCTGTTCGTGGAGATCGGCGAGCCGCTGACGGCCTCCCGCTCGATGCTGTCGAGCTACCTGCCGCCCGGCCACGAACTCGCCGCGAAACTGCTGGTAGCCGTCCCTCCCGGCACCCCCGAGGGCGAGTACGGCCTGCGGCTGCGGGCCGGCCGGAAGACGCTGGCCGTACCCGTCGAGGTCGTCACCCCGGACCGGCTCCCCAACGGGGGCAACCTCGCCCTGCGCCGGCCCGTGACCGCCTCCTCCCAGCACACCAACGCCAACTACCCGCCCTGCAGCGTCGCCGACGGCGACGTCAGCTCCAACGGCTGGGCCGGCGGCAACGGCTGGAACGACGCCACGAGCCGCCGATGGCCCGACACCGTCGACGTCGCGCTCGGCGGTGTCAAGCAGGTCTCGCGGGTGGACCTGTACACGCTGGACACCGAGCGCTACCCGGCCTCCTCGGTCGGGCTGCGCGACTGGGACGTCCAGACCGGGCTGGACGGCCAGTGGCAGACGGTCGCGCAGGTGCGCGGCAACGTCGCGGGCAGCGTGCGCTCCGACTTCGCGCCCGTGCGGGCCGACGCCGTCCGGATCGTGGCCCTGGCGTCGAACGGCGCCAACGACTACACGCGCATCATCGAGGTCGAAGTCCGTTGACCGAAGGGAGAGCCTCATGAGCACGTTCACCCGTGTCACCCCGCCCCGCACCAAGGTGGGGCTGGTGGCCGGCGGGCTCGGAGCGTACTGGCCGCAGTTCCCCGACCTGCTGCCCCAGCTGGAGCGCTCGTCCGCGCGGGTCGCCGAACGGATGAAGGCGCTGGACTGCGAGGTGGTCGACGTCGGCTTCATCTCCGACGCGCAGGAGGGCGCCGCCGCCGCCGAACGGCTGCGCGAGGCCGGCTGCGATCTCATCGTCGGCTTCCTCACCACGTACATGACGGCCACCATGCTCGTGCCGATCGCGCAGCGCAGCGGCGCGCCCGTGTTGCTGATCAACCTGCAGCCGACGGAGTCCATGGACCACGCCACCTTCGACACCGGCCAGTGGCTGGCCTACTGCGGCGCCTGCCCGCTGCCGGAGATGGCCAACGCGTTCCTGCGCTGCGACATCCCCTTCCGCTCGGTCTCCGGCTACCTGGAGGACGAGCGGGCGTGGGACAAGATCGGCCGCTGGGTGCGCGCGGCCGGGGTCAGGGCGGCGCTGCGCCGGGGCCGGCACGGCCTGATGGGCCACCTGTACCCGGGCATGCTCGACGTGGCGAGCGACCTCACGCTGGTGAGCGCCAACTTCGGCGGGCACGTCGAGGTGCTGGAGTTCGACGACCTGCGGGTCCGCGTCGAGAAGGTGACGGACGCCGAGGCGCGGGAGCGCACGGAGCTGGCCCGCGAGGTGTTCGACCTGGCCGACACCGTCAACGAGGACGACCTGTCGTGGGCGGCCCGCGTCTCGGTGGGCCTCGACCGGCTGGTGTCCGACTTCGAGCTGGACAGCCTGGCCTACTACCACCGCGGGCTCGACGGGGAGATCCACGAGCGGCTGGGCGCGGGCATGATCCTCGGCGCGTCCCTGCTCACCGCCCGCGGCATCCCGGCGGCCGGCGAGTACGAGCTGCGCACCTCGCTGGCCATGCTCGTCATGGACCGGCTGGGCGGCGGCGGCTCCTTCACCGAATTGCAGGCGCTCGACTTCGCCCGTGGCCACGTGGAGATGGGCCACGACGGACCGGCGCATCTGGCGATCAGCTCACACCGGCCGCTGCTGCGCGGTCTCGGCGTCTACCACGGCAAACGCGGCTGGGGCGTCTCGGTCGAGTTCGACGTGACGCGGGGGCCGGTGACCGCGTTCGGCCTGCGGCAGCGGCGCGACGGCGCGTTCGGCTTCGTCGTCTCGCAGGGCGAGGTGGTGCCCGGCCCGCTGCTGCGGATCGGCAACACCACCTCCCGGGTGGACTTCGGCTGCGACCCGGGCGAATGGACCGACGCCTGGAGCGCCACCGGCATCTCCCACCACTGGGCGCTCGGCACCGGCCATCGGGCCGCCGACCTGCGCGCGGTGGCCGACCTGCTCGGCGCCGAGTTCGTGCACGTCCAGCCCTGAACCGGGAGGAGCTTGCCCATAGCGCGAACATGAACGCCAGTACTCGTTAGGCTGCGTGACGGAGATCGTGGGCGACGGCTGAGGGGTGACCGGTGGCTGGGGAGGCGGCACTGCTGCTGGTGCGCTTCGGCCGCCGTTACGCGGCCGCGGTGCGCCTGGCGACGCTGGTGCCGATCTGCGGCATCGCCCTGTTCCGCGCCTCCGCCGGGAACCTCCCGGCGACCGCCGCCGTGGTCGCCGTCGCGGCGGCCTGGACGTGCGGCTACGCCTGGTGGATGCGCGCCGGCCGGGGGAACGCGCCGATCGCCCTCGACGTGCTCGTCCTGCTGGGCCTGTGCGCGAGCGTCTTCCTCACCGACGCCGTCGGGGACCGCAACACCGGATGGCTGCGGCTCCTGATCACCTTCGCCTGCGTGACCTTCCAGTGGCACACCCCGCCGTTCGTGGGCGGCATCGCGGCCGTGGCGGCCGGGGGCGGGGCGGCGGCCCTCTTCATCGCGGCGGGGGCCGAGCGGGCCGACAGCAGCCTGGTCTCGGGGGTGCTGTGGGCGATACCGGCCGCCGCGCTGTCCAGGGTGGCCTGGGTGCTCGTCCACCACGCCGCCGAACGGGCCGACCGGATGGCGGCCGAGGCCGTCCGGGCGCGCGGCGAGTCGCTGGTCGCCGAGGCGGTCCGGGCCGAGGAGCGCGAGCTGGCCAACTCCCTGCACGACACGGCCGCGACGACCCTGCTCATGGTCGGCACCGGTCAGGTGCGCTCGGACGCCGGCTGGCTGGCCCCGCAGGCGCGCCGCGACCTGGACCGGCTGCGCTCCGACGGCGGGCGGGCGGGCGGCGAGGCCGACCTGGTCGACCGGCTGCGCGCCGACCTCGGCACCACGCAACTGGCCGTGGAGTTCGACGCTCCCCCACGGCTGCCGCTGCCGTACGACGTCGCCACGGCGCTCGCCGACGCGGCCGGGGAGGCTCTCACCAACGTGCGCCGCCACGCGGGCACCACGCGGGCGACCGTGCGGCTGCGCGGGGACGCGCGGGCGCTGCGGCTCGACATCGCCGACCGGGGCAAGGGGTTCTCGCCCTCGGACGTGCCGTTCACCAGGCGCGGCATCCGCGAGTCGCTGCGCGGCCGGATGGACCGCATCGGCGGCACGGCCACGATCACCACCGCCGAGGGCGAGGGCACCCTGGTCAGGCTGGAATGGCGCGCCGACGGTGCGGCCGATGGGTGACGCCGATGGGTGACGCCGTCGAGGAGGCGACGCGGGCGCGGTTACGGCGCGGCCTGCGCGTCGCGACGCTGCTCATCGCCCTGGTGATCGTGGGCGGGCTCGGGCTGACCAACCTGCTGCACCACCTGGACCGCTACGAGTGGCCGCTCACGCAGTTCGCCGCCCTGGGGCTCCTGGCCGTGGTGCTGACCGGGGAGGCCGTGCTGCTCGTCCGGCGGCGTTCGTGGGACCGGCTGCGCCTGCCCGCCATCGCCGTCGTCCTCGCCGCGTCCATGCTGTCGTACGCGACCCTGCCCGACGGGCGGACCTCGACCACCGTGGACTGGATCTTCGGCGCGGCCAACTGGGTGGGCGTCGTCGTGCTGCTCGACCGCCCGTTGCGGGTCATCGTGTCGTTCCTGATCGCCCACGAGCTCACCGCGCTGCTGAACCTGCTCGTGCTGGAGGGGTCCAGCCGGCAGGCGCTGGCCCGGTTCGCCACCGGCTCGGTGACGGTGATCGGCTTCCCGCTGTGCGTGGCCGTGGTGGCGGGCATCCTGCACGGGCTCAGCGCCGCGGCGGCGGCCTCGCGTGAGGAGATCGAGCGGGTACGCGTCGCCGAGGCGGTCGCCGCCGAGTTCCACCGGCGCAGGCAGCAGCGGTTCGCCGAGCTGTCGGCGACGACGGTCCCGCTGCTGGAGGGGCTAGCGGACGGCTCGCTGCGCCCTGAGGACCCGGCGGTGCAGCGCCGCAGCGCGATCGAGGCCGCCCGGATGCGCCGGCTGTTCGCCGAGACCGACTCCGTCGCCGACCCCCTGCTGCACGAGCTGCGCCACTGCGTCGACGTGGCGGACCGCAGGGGCGTGGTGGTGGAGCTGGACGCGCGCGGCCAGTGGCCCGCGCCGCCCGTGGCCGTCCGGCGCGATCTCACCGAGGCGGTCGTCATCATGCTCGCCACTGCCGCCTCCCGGGCGCGCGTCACCGTCACCGGCGGCGCCGGCCTGGTGTCCGTCAGCGTGGTCGCGGACTGCGGCGAGGTGAGCGTGCCGAGCCCGGCGACGCCCGGCGTGCGGGTGGAGGCGTTGCAGAACGACGAGACGGTGTGGATGGAGGCCCAATGGCAACCGACGAACTGATCACCGCGGTGATCGTGGACGACCACACGGCCATCGCCGCCGGCGTCCGCTTCTGGTGCTCCCAGGCCGTGCCGCCGATCGAGCTCATCGACGCCGGTGACCGGCTCGCCGACGTCTGGACCGGTCCCGGGGGCGAGGCCGACGTGGTGATCTTCGACCTGGAGCTGGTGCCGCGCAGGCCCGACTTCGGCGAGCTGCGCCGGCTGGTCGACAACGGCAGGCGCGTGATCGTCTACTCCCAGCACACCGATGACGCGACCGCGATCAAATGCGTGGACCTGGGCGCGCTCGCCTACCTGACCAAGCGCGAGGGTCCCGAGCACCTGGTGCCCGCCATCCGCGCCGCCGCGCGCGGCGAGCCCTACACGGGCCCGTCGCTGTCCGGGGCGATCATCGCCGACGACTCCCCCGACCGGCCGCGCCTGTCCCAGCGTGAGACCGAGGTGCTGCGGGCCTGGTTCGTGTCCTCGTCCAAGGATCTCGTCGCGGCGAAGCTCAACATCACCGTCAAGACCGTCGACACCTACATCACGCGGGTGCGGATCAAGTACGCCAACGCCGGGCGCGCGGCCCGTACCAAGAGCGAGCTCGTCGGCCGCGCGCTCGACGACGGCGTCATCACGCTCGCCGAGCTCAACGAGCCCATCCTGTAGCGAGCCCGTCCTGTAACGGGCCCGCGGGTCGCGGGCCCGTGGGGTGGCGAGCCGGTTTGTAGCCGGACCGTTTTGTAGGGCATTCACCGGACACTGCCGCATATCGCCCGTCCGTAAAGTTGCGTCCGGCCGCGCGGATACCCACTGCGACGGGGGCGAGGGGGTATCCCTCCATTCTCCATTTCCCCGCCCCCGGCAAGTGACAGGGAGAGCCCTGATGGGGCTGGAGATCAAGATCCTGGGGCCTTGGGAGATCACGGCGCACGGCGAACCGGCCGCGCTGGCGGGCGAGCGGCGGGTGGGCGTCCTGGCCAGGCTGGCTCTGAGCGCCGGCCAGCCGGTCGCCGCCAAGCAGCTCCTGACACAGGTGTGGGGCGAGAGCTCGGCGACGACGGCCGACAAGCAGTTGCACATCGTGGTGTCGAAGCTGCGCGGCCTGCTCGCGCCGTATCAGGACGACGAGGTCATCGCGACGGTCGCGGGCGGCTACCAGCTGAACCTCGCCCGCGAGCACATCGACGCGCACCTGTTCTCGGCCCTGGCGGGCCAGGCCAGGGCCGCTCGGGCGCGGGGCGAGGTCGCGACGGCGGACGGCCTGTTCCGGCGGGCCCTGGCGCTGTGGCGCGGGGAGGCGCTGGCCGGCATGACCGCCCCGTGGGCCCAGGCCGAGTCGGCCCGCCTGCAGGAGGAGCGCCTGTCCGCGCTGGAGGACCACGTCGATCTCCGGCTGGGGGCGGGCGACCACCACGACGTGGTGCCGGTGCTGACCGCGCACGTCCAGGCCCACCCGCTGCGGGAACGGTCGCGTGCGCAGCTGATGCTGGCGCTGTACCGGGCCTCGCGCTCGCCGGAGGCGCTCGACGTCTACCAGGACACCCGCCGCATCATGATCGACGAGCTGGGCATCGAGCCCGGCCCCGCGCTGCGCCGGCTGCAGCAGGCGGTCCTGCGGCGGGACCCGGCGCTGGACCGGCGCAGCCCGGCGCAGCGGGCCGCGCTCGCCGCGCCCGTCATCCCGATCGAGCTGCCCGCCGGCACCCGGGCGTTCACCGGGCGGGGCGTGGAGCTCGCCGCGCTGCGCGAGACGCTCACCGCCCCGCCGTCGGGAACGCCGGCCGTCGCCACGATCGACGGCGCCGGCGGGGTCGGCAAGTCCGCGCTGGCGGTCCACGCCGCGCACGGTGTCGCCGGCCGCTTCGCCGACGGCGTCCTCTACGTCGACCTGCGCGCGGCCACCCCGGGGCGGCGGCCGCTGTCGCCGCTGGGGGCGCTGAGCCGGCTGCTGCGCTCGCTCGGGCTCGACGCCGTGCCGTCCACGCTGGACGAGGCCGTCGCCCGGTACCGCTCGCTCACCTCGGCGCGGAACCTGCTGGTCATCCTGGACGACGCGCTGGACGCCGCCCAGGTGGGGCCGCTCATCCCCGCCGGGCCGGCCTGCGCGGTCGTCGTCACCAGCCGCCAGACCATGACCTCGCTGGAGCTGGCGAGCCACACCCGGCTGACCACGCTGGGCCACGCCGACGCCACGGCGCTGTTCGACCGCCTCGGGGATCCGGCCAGGATCCGCCGGGAGCCGGAGGCGGCGCAGCGGATCGTCCGGTACTGCGGGGGTCTTCCGCTCGCGCTCCGCATCGCGGCGGCACGCCTGGCCGCCCGGCCGGACCGTACGCTGGCGTGGCTGGCCGGCCAGCTCGCCGACCCCGGCCGCCGCCTCGACGCGCTCCAGCACGCCGACCTGTCGATCCGCGACAGCATCGCGGTCAGCCTGGAGCACCTGCCCGAGGAGCCCGCCGGCTACGATGCCGCGCACGCGTTCCTCATGCTCGCGCTCCCGGACACGGCCACGTGCACGGCGGCCGCCGCGTCGGCGCTCACCGGCTGGCCCGAACGGCGCGCCGAGGCCGCGCTCACCGTTCTCCTCGACGTCCGCCTGCTCGAACCCGCCGGGCCCGGCCGCTACCGGGTGCCCGACCTGATCCGCCTGCACGCCCGCGAGCAGGCGGCCCGCATGTACGGCCTGCGGCACCCGGACGATCGGCTCGCCACTGCTTGACACTGCGGCCGGGCTCGCCACACCCGCCTGTTACTGTAAGTAATGAATGGTGACGAACAGTGACTTAGGGGTTCTCGTGGATATCGCCTGCGTCGGCGGCGGGCCGGCCAACCTGTACTTCTCGATCCTGATGAAGCTGGCGGACCCGGCCCGGGAGATCACCGTCTACGAGCGGAACCCGGCGGGCTCGACGTACGGCTGGGGCGTGACCTTCTGGGAGGACATGCTGCTCGCTCTCCACGGGTCCGATCCCGAGTCGGCGCGGGCCATCGTGGCCGGCTCGGTCAGCTGGGACAGCTGGGCCGCGCACATCCACGACCGCTCGACGGTGATCCTGGAGCACGCGGAGGAGGGGCTGGGCATCGGCCGCCGCGAGCTGCTCGCCATCCTGGCCGAGCGGGCCCGCTCGCTCGGTGTCCGGGTCGAGTACGAGCGGGAGATCACCGGCCAGGACGAGCTGGCCGGCGCCGACCTGATCGTCGCGGGCGACGGCGCGGGCAGCGTGCTGCGCGAGCGGCACGCCGCCCATTTCGGCACCGAGGTGACGACCGGCCGCAACCCGTACGTCTGGCTGGGCACCACCAAGGTCTTCGACGCCTTCACCTTCGCCTTCACCGAGACCGAGCACGGCTGGATCTGGTGCTACGGCTACGCGTACGGCGCCGACCGCAGCACGTGCGTCATCGAGTGCTTCCCGGAGACCTGGCGGGGCCTCGGGCTGCACGAGGCGAACGAGGCCGACACGCTGGCGCTGCTGGAGAAGCTCTTCGCCGACATCCTGGACGGCCACCCGCTGATCGGCCGGGGCCAGGCCGAGGGCGGCGCCCGCTGGCTGAACTTCCGCACGCTGACGAACCGGACGTGGCACCGCGGCAACCTGGTCCTGCTCGGCGACGCCGCGCACACCACGCACTACTCCATCGGCGCCGGCACCGCGCTCGCGCTGGGGGACGCCGCGTATCTGGCGAACGCGCTGCACAACGCCCCGGGGCTGCCGGACGCGCTGAAGCGCTACGAGCGGGAGCGCATGGCCGCGATCCGGTCCACGCAGCGCGCGGCCCGCTACAGCGCCCGGTGGTACGAGAACCTGCCGCGCTACATCGGCCTGCCGCCGCTGCAGATGCTCACGCTGCTCGGCCGGCGGCACTCGCCGCTGCTGTCGCGCATCCCGCCCCGGCTGTACTACGGGGCCGGATGGCTGGGCTCGCAGGTCGCCCGGGTCGTCGTCCCCGGCAGGTGAGGCCGGCGCGGCACGGCGCCCCCGGTCAGCAGGCCGTGGTCGCGGATGAGGTCGGCGTACCGGCGGCCGCTGCTCTTGACGGTGCGGCGCTGGGTCGCGTAGTCGACGTGGACCAGGCCGAAGCGCTTGTCGTAGCCGTAGGCCCATTCGAAGTTGTCCAGCAGCGACCAGGCGTAGTAGCCGGCCAGCGGGGCGCCCCGGCGGACGGCGCGGGCGCACGCGGCCAGGTGCTCCTCCAGGTAGCGGACGCGTTCGGCGTCGTCGACGGCGCCGCCGGGGCCGACGGTGTCGGGGTAGGCGGAGCCGTTCTCGGTGACGTGGATCGTGCGCGCGCCGTACTCGCGGGTCAGCCGCATCAGCAGCTCCTCCAGCCCGCCGGCGTCGACCTCCCAGTCCATGCCGGTGCGCGGCACGTCCGGCCTGCGGATCTGGCGGGCGTGGGGCGGCGGCCCGGCGGGATCGTCGGCCACCACGGCCGGGAAGTAGTAGTTGAGCCCGAGCCAGTCCAGGGGCTGGGCGATCGTGGCGAGGTCGCCCGGCCGCTCGGGGAGGTCCACGCCGTACGTCTCCAGCATGTCGGCGGGGAAGCCCCGGCCGTGGACGGGGTCGAGCCACCAGCGGTTGGTGTGGCCGTCCATGCGCCGGGCGGCGGCCAGGTCGGCGTCGGACGCGGTGGCGGGCTCGACGGTGGACAGGTTGTTGACGATGCCGACCCGCGCGCCGGGCGCGGCGGCGCGCACCGCCTGGGCGGCCAGGCCGTGGCCGAGCAGCAGGTGGTAGGAGGCGCGGACGGCGGCGGCGAGGTCGGTGATCCCGGGCGCCATCCTGCCTTCGAGGTGGCCGATCCAGGCCGAGCAGAGCGGCTCGTTGAGTGTGGCCCACTGGCCCACCCGGTCGCCGAGCGCGCCCGCGACGACGGAGGCGTAGGCGGCGAAGTGCGCGGCGGTGTCGCGCGCGGGCCAGCCGCCGCGGTCCTGGAGCGTCTGCGGCAGGTCCCAGTGGTAGAGGGTGACGTTCGGCGCGATGCCGGCGTCCAGCAGGGCGTCGACGAGCCGGGAGTAGAAGTCGAGTCCCCGCCGGTTCACCGCGCCGTCGCCGCCGGGGACGATGCGGGGCCAGGCGACGGAGAACCGGTAGGAGGTGACGCCGAGCTCCTTCATCAGCGCGACGTCCCCGGGCCAGCGGTGGTAGTGGTCGCAGGCGACGTCGCCGGTGTCGCCGTGGTCGATCGCGCCGGGGGTGCGGGAGAAGGTGTCCCAGATCGACGGGGATCGGCCGTCCTCCGCCACGGCTCCCTCGATCTGGTAGGCCGAGGTGGCCACGCCCCAGGTGAAGTCACCGGGCAGGGCGGCGAGGTCGATGGGCTGGGTCACGGCGGTCCTTTCGGCAGGGGTCACTTGACGGCCCCGGCGGTGAGCCCGGCGACCAGGTAGCGCTGCAGCAGCAGGAACCCGGCGACGATCGGCACGCTGACGACCAGCGAGGCGGCCATGACCTGGTTCCAGTAGACGTTGTTCTGGGTGGCGTAGCCCTGCAGGCCGACCGAGAGCGTGCGGGTGGCGTCGCTGGTCATGACGGAGGCGAACAGCACCTCGCCCCACGCGGTCATGAACGCGTAGACGGCGACGGCGACGATCCCGGGGATGGCGGCCGGGATGACGATCCGGAACAGCGTGGCCACCGGCCCGCAGCCGTCGACCGCCGCGGCCTCGTCCAGGGCGCGCGGGATGGAGGCGAAGTACCCGATCAGCATCCAGATGGAGAACGGCAGCGAGAAGGTGAGATAGGTCAGGATCAGCCCGGTACGCGACCCGTACAGGGCGATGCCTGTCGCGTTGCCGATGTTGACGTAGATCAGGAACAGCGGCAGCAGGAACAGGATGCCCGGGAACATCTGCGTCGACAGCACGGTGACGGTGAAGACCCGCTTGCCGGGGAAGTCGTAGCGGCTGACCGCGTAGGCGGCGAAGATCGCGATGGCCACGGAGAAGACGGTGGCCACGCCCGCCACGACGAGGGAGTTCACGAAGTAGCGGGCGAGCGGAACGGTGTCCCAGATGTCGATGTACGGGCTGATCGTCACGCTGCTCGGCAGCCAGCGGAACTTGCCCGACACGTCCTGCAGGGGCTTGAGCGAGCTGCTGACCATGACGTACACCGGCAGCAGCACGAAGCCGGTCAGCAGGGTCAGGAACACGCGCCGGGCCCACACGTAGGACCGGGGCGGGGCGCTAGGCACGGGACTTCCTTCCCCTGGAGGTGGCCAGCAGGTAGACGGCCGTCACGACGAGCAGGAAGAGCAGCAGCAGGACCGACATGGCCGAGCCCGCGCCGAAGTTCCAGGTGACGAACGAGGACTGGTAGATGTGCACGGAGATGAGGTTCGCCCGCTCCGGCGCCGCCTCGCCGAACAGCAGGTACGGGGTGTTGAAGTCGTTGAACGTCCACAGGAACAGCACCAGGACGAGCACCTGGTTGATCGGCCGCAGCGACGGCATGGTGATCTTGCGGATGCGCTGCCAGACGCCGGCTCCGTCGATCGAGGCGGCCTCGTACAGCTCCCCGGGGATGTTCTGCAGGGCTGCCATGATCATCAGGAACGCGAACGGCCAGGTCTTCCAGACGGCCACGACGACGAGCGCGGGGAAGCTGTTGCCGCCCAGCAGCCAGAAGGGCGGCTCGTCGACCAGGCCGAGCTGGTCATGCAGGACGTGGTTGACCATGCCGTTGTCGCGCTGGAACATGAACGCCCAGGTGATGACCGCGGCGTAGACGGGCAGCGCGTACGGGGTGAGGAAGACCGCCCGCAGCAGGCCGCGGCCACGGAAGGCGTCCTGCATGAAGATCGCGGCCGTGGTCCCGATGAGCCAGCACAGGGCGACCGCCAGGACGCTGAAGGCGCAGGTGACGAAGAAGGAGTTGAGCAGGTCGCGGCCGACCGGCGCGTCGAGGTCGACCGAGACGCGGTAGTTCTCCAGCCCGCGCCATGGGGCGGCGCCCCAGTCCCGGATGTAGAACTGGGTCAGCTCCTTGAAGCTCATCACGATGCCGATGAGCATCGGCACCAGGTGCACGAGGAGTTCCAGCAGCACGGCGGGGAGCAGCAGCAGGTACGGCAGGCTCGCCCGGCGCCGGGTGACGGCTGCCCGGCTCACGGCATCTGCTGCTGGGCTTTCGTCAGGCGCTCCCTGACGAGCTCAGTGGTGATCGCCCGGCCGGACGCCGCGTCGGCGAAGAGCTCCTTGACCGCGGTGCCGACCGCGGTCTCGAACTGCGACTCGGCCGGCACCTGCGGGAGCGCGGCGGCGCTGGTGGCGAGGGTCTCGCGCAGCACGGACAGGGCCGGGGTGCCGAACGCCTCGTCCTGCTGGGCGGCCTTGACCGGCGGGATGGAGCCGTAGGTCTTGTTGAGGATCTTCTGTTCCTCGTCGCCGGTCATGAAGTTCACGAACTTCAGCGCGCCGTCGAGGTTGTCGGTGTTCTTGAAGACGGCCAGGTTGATGCCCGCGACCATGGAGTTGACGTTGCGGCCGGTGCCCGGGGTGCCGGAGGCGACGGGGACCGGCGCGACGCCGAAGTTGTCCGGGCTCATGCCGTGGGATTCGAGCGTGGCGGCGGCGGTCTGCCACAGGATCATGGCGGTGTCGCCCTTGGCGAAGTCCTGCAGGGACTGGTTCTTGTCGTACTCGGCGTTGCCCGGGGCGATGATCTTGTCGGTGGCCATGAGGTCGACGTACTGCTTCACGGCCGCGACCGCGCCGTCGGAGGTGAAGTCGGCCTTGCCGGTGGCGTCGAAGAAGTCGGCGCCGTGCTGCTTGGCGAGCACGAAGACCTGGTGGATGTTGTTGGACAGGTTCGAGCCCTCCGCGCCGAGGCCCCACTTGCCGCCCGTGGAGAGCTTCTTGCCCGCGGCGACCAGCTCGTCCCAGGTCGCGGGCGGCCGCTCGATGCCCGCGTCGGCGAACGCCTTCTTGTGGTAGTAGAGCGCGTACGCCATGGAGTAGAGCGGCACCGCGGCCGGGTCGCTGCCCGCCGCGCCGGTGGAGCCGAGCGCCGACTCCACGAACCGGTCCCGGCCGCCGATCTTGCCGAAGGCGGCGGCGTCCCAGGGCATCAGCGCGCCGGTCGCCTGCAGCGAGGCCGACCAGGTGTTGCCGATGTTGAGCACGTCCGGCCCCTGGCCCGAGGTGGTGGCGGCGAGGATGCGGTTGAGCAGGTCGGACCAGGGCACGACCTCCAGCTCGACCTTGATCCCGGTCTGCTGCTCGAACTTCTTCAGCTCCGGCGCGAGGATCTCCTTGTCGGCCTCGATGCTGGGGCCCTGGTTGGACGCCCAGTAGGTCAGCGTCTTCGGCGCCTCGGCGCCACCCGCCTGCCCGCCGCCGCCGCAGCCGGTCGCGGTGAGTGCGGTGAGAAGCGTGATGGCCGTCGCGGCTCGTAATCCGTTCATCGAGGTCGTCCCTTTCAGGAGCACCAGGGGGGTGGATGAGCAGTTCAAGGCTTAATTCAAGGCTTGAGTTAATACCTGAGGGAACTGTCGCGTCAAGGGCCCGGCAGCGATAGGTTGCCTTCGGGGAAGGGAGCTCCATGGCGAGTCCGAACAGGCAGACCGTCCGTGATCTGCGACGCAACAGCCGCGGCGCCGTTCTGCGGCAGTTGTATTTCCACGGGCCGATGAGCCGGCAGGCCCTCGGCCCGGCGACCGGCCTCAGCTCGGGCTCGATCAGCACCATCACCGCGGAGATGGTCGGCGAGGGGCTGGTGGCCGACGCCGGCACCGTCGACTCCGACGGCGGCCGCCCGCGCAATCTGCTGCGCGTCGTCCCGGACCACGCCTTCCTCATCGGCGTCGACGTGGGCGAGACCCGGGTCAGGGTCGAGCTGTTCGACCTCGCGCTGACCGAGCTCTCGCGCTCCGAGCACGGACTCGATCATGGCGACTACGACGTCGAGGCGATCGTCCGGCACGTCAGCGACGGGGTGGCCGAGGTCATCGGGCGCGCGGGGGTGCCCGCCGAGCGGCTGCTCGGCGTCGGCGTCGGCGTCCCGGGCATCGTGGACCGCACCTCGCCCGACGGCGCCGTGGTGCACGGGCAGACCATCGGCTGGGACGCGGTCCCGCTGGAGGCGATGCTGCGCGCCTCGGCCGTCCACCCGGCCGGCGGCCGGTTCTTCGTCGAGAACGGCGCCCAGACGCTCGGGCGGGCCGAGATGTGGTTCGGCGGCGGGCGCGGGGCCGGCGACACGGTGATCGTCCTGTGCGGGTCCGGGGTGGGCGCGTGCGTGGTCGCCGGCGGGCAGATCGTGGAGGGCAGCGCCGGGGAGTGGGGGCACACCACCGTCCACGTCGGCGGCCGACGCTGCCGATGCGGCTCGGCGGGCTGCCTGGAGGCGTACGCGGGGGCCGAGGCGCTGATCGAGCGCTGGCGCGAGGCGGGGGCGGCGATCCCCGCCGGTCTCGACGAGGAGGCCGCGGTCGCCGCCATGCTCGCCGCGGCCGGGGCTCCGGAGCCCGACCCCGTGGCGGTGGCGGTCCTGGAGGAGACGGCCGAATACCTGGGCGCCGGACTGTCCAACCTGATCAATCTCCACCAGCCGGAGCGCATCCTGCTCGGCGGCTGGGCCGGCCTGCAACCGCGCCCGACCCG
>NZ_LAVL01000130.1 GCF_001083785.1 Nonomuraea sp. SBT364 | reverse complement strand
CACTGTTGAGTTCTCAAGAAACGGACGCATACTCCCCGGTCCTGCGAGAGGCGCTCATTTCGTTGTGTCTTAATTCTTTCAGCCGTTCAAGTCCCTGTCAAATTGACCGGACCCGCTCGACCTGCGGGAATTTCGACCGCCCCGTTTCCGGAGCAACCCTTCTAACTTACTCCGAACTCCGACTCTTGTCGAATCGGCGCTCCGTGGACGTGAAACATCCACAGACCGGAGGTGGTTGGAGGAGGTGCCCTGGGCGAGCTCGGTGATCACACCGTCCTCGCGGGACTGGTGAACTCTATGTACGGCTCCCGCAACCGTCAAATCGGCGGCGCGCGGCGGTGTCACGCCGGAGGCAGGGGTAGGAACCCCCGCGTGAACGATCAGTCGGTGCCCAGAGCGCTCATCATCCTGATGGGGATCGCCGGCGCGGTGATCGCTCTGTTCGGGATCCGCGAGGTGGCCTCCATCGCCGGGCCGGTCATCCTGGCGCTGGTCCTCGTCATCGCGGTGTCGCCGCTGCGCGGCTGGCTCGCCCGGCGGGGCGCGCCGGGCTGGCTCCAGGTCGCCGTGCCGTTCCTCATCCTCGTGCTGGTGCTGCTCGGGATGGCTGCCGTGCTGACGGTCTCGGCCGTCCAGCTGACCACGCTGATCAGCTCGTACGCGGGGAAGTTCGGCCAGTTGCTGGGCGACGCCGAGAGGTTCGCGGTCTCGCACGGCATCAGTGACGCGCAGATCGACCGGGCCTTCGCCAGCTTCGACCCCGAGCGGCTGCTCGGCATCGCCCAGAGTTTGCTGGGCGGCGTGATCGGGGTGTTGTCCAGCCTGTTCCTCATCGTGGTGCTGCTGCTGGCGATGTGCCTGGATGCGCCGATCACGTCACGGATCCTCTCGGCCGGCGAAGGACGCAAGCGCGGGCTGGTGATCGCGCTGGCCGGGTTCACTCACAAGACGCGCCGCTACCTGATCGTCTCCACGGTGTTCGGGCTGCTCAACGCCGTGCTGGACGTCATCGCGCTCACGCTCATCGGGGTGCCGCTGCCGCTCCTGTGGGGGGTGCTGGCGATGATCGGGATGTACATCCCCAACATCGGGTTCGTGCTGAGCCTGATCCCGCCCGCGCTGCTGGCGCTGCTGCACGGCGGCGCGCAGGAGATGCTGCTGGTGGTCGCCGCCTACGCGGCCATCAACGTGGTGACGCAGTCGTTCATCCTGCCCAAGTTTCTCGGGGACGCCGTGGGGTTGTCGACGACGATGACGTTCCTGTCGCTGATCCTGTGGACGTTCGTGCTGGGGCCGCTGGGCGCCATCCTGGCGATCCCGCTGAGCCTGCTGGTCAGAGCGCTGCTGATCGACAGCGATCCGAGGGCGGCGTGGGCCGGCGCGCTCATCTCCAGCAAGCCCGCCAGCCTGCCCGACTAACCGGCGGGCACCAGGCGGCGCAGCGTGAGGCCGCTCAGCCGCTTGACGTCGTTGGCCAGGTGAGCCTGGTCGGCGTAACCCGCGCGGGCCGCCACGTCGGCGAGCGCGACTCCGGCCCTGGTCAGCGTCAGGGCGCGCTGGAACCGTACGACGCGTTGCAGCGTCTTGGGCGCGTAGCCGAAGCCGGAAAGGGTGCGACGGTGCAGCTGGCGGACGCTGAAACCGAGGTCCCACGCCGTCTCGGCCACGGTGCGGCCGGTGCGGAGGCGTGCCGCGATGGCGGGGGCGGCCGGATCGGGGGCGGCCGTGCGGCGCAGGCGCGCCTGGACCGCCGCCAGCAGGGTCGGCAGGGGCGCGCCGACGGGCTCGGCGAGAAGCCCGGCCAGGGCGCCGAGCGACCCGGCCGGGACGCGCTGGTCGCGCAGGTCGGCCAGCGGCACCCCGAAGACGTCACCGGCGGCGCCCGGCTTGAAGCGGATGCCGGCGAACCGCTCGCCGGGGCGCATCCGGGCCGAAGCGGGACGGGTGTCGGGCCCGGCGACGAACGGCCCGGCGGGACCCCAGATCAGGTCGATGCAGCCGTCGGGCACCACCAGCTGTGGCCGGTCGTTTTCACTGACCTGCCGCCACAGGCAGGCGACCCGATCGGCCAGCGCCGGCTCCGGAGCCCATTCCGCGTACATGCCCCCAGGCTATGCGGGGCCTCCGACAGAACCGCTAGAGGCGGCCGTACGCCCGCAGCGTCTTCAGCTTGGCCACCGTGATGAAGCCGCCCCACTCGTGCTGCACCAGCGGCGTCCACATCGGCCAGTTGGGCGCCCAGCCGCCGTCGTCGGCCTGGTCGCGCAGCACCACGTCCAGGTGGCGCTCCAGCACGGCGGCGTCGAACAGGGGCAGCCCGAGCGGCTCGGGCGCGAAGTCGAGCGGGTAGTGCACGTGCCCGGGCTGGTCCGGTTCGAGGGAGACCGCCGCGAGGAGCGCGGGCTTGAGCCGGGCGAACTCGGCCAGGGCCCGCTCCCTGTCCGGGGCGTGTTCGAGGAAGGTGAGCACGGCGCGGGCCTCGTACTGCTCGGCCTTGTCGATCTCGGCGATCCGCGACCAGCAGAAGTCGGTGGCGGGGGCGAGCCACGGGTGCGTGACGCCGTGCTTGTGGAGCAGGCCCGCGAGCGGGGCCGTGGGGTTGAGGTTGGCGGGCGGGTCGCCGGCGGTCTGCCACCAGGGGGCGCGCGGCGCGTCCGTGGGCAGCACGAACGGGACGCCGCCCTCGGGAGTGCTGATGGCGGCGAGGTAGTCGCAGGCGGCGGCCACCATCGGGCCGCCGAACGCGTCGAGCTCGTCCAGCAGCCAGAACGCCACCTCCACGGGCTGCGGCTGGCTGCCGGAGCCGCGCAGGTCGGGCTCCAGCGCGTGGCCGAAGCCGCCGTCCGGGTTCTGGTAGGCGCGCAGCGCGTCGGTCACCCGGTCACGGGAGCCGCCGGCGAACAGCGCCTCGAACCTGAGCCTGTCGATGAG
The DNA here is from genome assembly GCF_001083785.1 of Nonomuraea sp. SBT364. Lineage (GTDB taxonomy): Bacteria > Actinomycetota > Actinomycetes > Streptosporangiales > Streptosporangiaceae > Nonomuraea. The sequence goes on along the minus strand of NZ_LAVL01000130.1, from coordinate 21,296 downwards.
CCTGGCGTGCAGTTGGAGATAGTCGCCGGCACGGTGGAGAACGTCCATGCGGCCGACGGTACGCCACCGGCCGCATGGACCTCTTGTACGAATCGGCCCTCGTCACGGTGTGGCGAGTGCCTCAGTGGGAGACATGCGGGCGGCCCGGACCGCCGGGTAGAAGCCGGCGACGCCGCCGATGACGAGCGTGGCCACCACTCCCCCGGCCATGGCCCAGACGGGGACGATCGCCGGCCAGCCCTGCAGGCTCGCGTAGGCGGCGGTGACGAGGATGCTGAGCGCCACGCCGCCGACGCCGCCGATGGCCGACAGCAGCAGCGACTCCGCCAGGAACTGCAGCCGGATCTGGCCCCGCGTGGCGCCGAGCGAGCGGCGCAGGCCGATCTCCGCGCGGCGTTCCAGCACGGAGATGACCATCGTGTTGGCCACGCCGACGCCACCCACCAGGAGGGCGACGCCGCCGAGGCCGAGCAGGAGGGCGTTGAGCGTGGCGTCGGTGGCCTGCTTGGCGGCCAGCACGTCGGACGGCCTGGACACCTCGACCTCGTTCGGCGCCGGCGGGTTCGCGGTGGCGGCGAGCACGTCGCGCACGCCGGTCACGGACGCCTCGTCGGCCCTGGCGTAGATCGTGGTCGGGTAGCCGTCGAAGTCCAGCCGTTCCTCGGCGACGGGCCAGCCGACCAGGGCGGCGGTGTCGAGCTCGGGGGCGAGCGGGGCCGGGGCGAGCACGCCTACGACCGTGAACCACTGCCCGCCGAGCCAGACCCGCTGGTCGGGGCCGGCGTGGACGACGCCGAGCCGGTCGGCGGCCTTGGCGCCGAGCACGGTGGCCGGGTAGCGGTGGGTGGCCTCGTTCAGCCACACTCCGGCGGCCGTCTCGACGTTCACGTCGGCCGGGAGGTCGAGCCGGGCGGCCATGACGGAGATGCTGCCCGACTCGCTCTCCGGGATGTGATCGTTGCGGTAGACCTTGGCCGGGGTGCGGCCGGTGGCGGTGACCGCGGTGACGGGGCCGATCTGGCCGATCATGCCTTCCGCCTCGGCGGGCAGGTGGGCGGCGGCGCCGAAGAAGGTCTTGCCGGGGGCGACGGTGAGCAGGTTGGTGCCGAGCGCGGCGAGCTGCCGGTTCAGGTCCTCCTGGCTGGAGGCGGAGATGCCGACGACGCCGAGCATGGCGGCGATGCCGATGGCGATGCCGAGCGCCGACAGGAACACGCGCAGCGGTCTGGCCCGCAGGCCGGAACCGCCCGTCCTGACCACGTCGCGCGGCCGCATGCGGGTGCTTTCCAGGACGTTCACCGGCGTGCTCCGTCCAGCACCCGGCCGTCGAGCATCTCCACCTGGCGGGGCAGCGAGGCGGCGATGTCGCGGTCGTGGGTGATGACGACGACGGTGGTGCCGGCGGCGTTGAGCTCGCGCAGCAGGTCCATGACGCCGGCTCCGGAGCTGGAGTCGAGGTTGCCGGTGGGCTCGTCGGCGAGCAGCAGGCGCGGGTCGCCGACGACGGCGCGGGCGATGGCCACCCGCTGCCGCTCGCCGCCGGACAGCTCGTGCGGGCGGTGGCCGAGGCGGTGCGCGAGGCCGACGCGTTCCAGCGCCCCGGCGGCCCGTTCGCGGCGTTCGGGCAGCGCCGGGCCGTTGTAGAGGAGACCGTCTGCCACGTTGTCCAGCGCCGGCACCCCCGCGGCCAGGTGGAACTGCTGGAAGACGAAGCCGATGACGTTCGCGCGCAGGGCCGACAGCTGCCTGTCGCCGAGCGCGCCGACGTCGTGGCCGGCGATGCGCACGGTGCCGCCGGAGGGCCGGTCCAGGGTGCCGATCATGTTGAGCATGGTCGACTTGCCTGATCCGGAGGGGCCGACGATGCCGACGAGCTCGCCGTACCCGATGGTCATGGAGACGCCGCGGAGTGCGGCGACGTCGCCGTACTCCTTGCGCACGTCCAGCAGTTCGGCGATCACTTGGGCACCGCCACGGTGGTGCCCTCGGCGAGGCCGGTGACCTCGACCCGGCCGTCGGCGAACATGCCGGTCGCGACGGCGGCGTAGCGGGTGGCCGGGCCTTCGACGACTTGGACGCCGTAGCCGCCCTCGGCCAGCGCGACCAGGGCGCCGACGGGGACGGCGAGGACGCTCTCGCGCTGCCGGGAGACCAGGGTGACCTTGACGGGGGCGCTGTCGTAGGTCTTCTTCAGCCCGGACACCGACACCTTGACCTCGACGGTCGTGGTGGCGTCGTCGGCGCCGCCGGTCTGCTCGGCGACCCGGCCGACGCCGGCGACCTCGCCCTTGACCTCGCTGCCGTCGGGCAGCTCGACGGTGGCCCGCATGCCCTTGCGCACCAGGTGGCCGTCGGCCACGTCGAGGTCGACGAGCACCTGGCGGGTGGTCCCCGACGCGGTGAGCACGGGGCCGCTCGCGGCGTCGCCGAGCGCCTTCTTGAGTTCGGCGACGCGGAGGGGGCCGTCGGCCACGACCACGTCGCCGGGCTCGACCGTGCCGGTGACGTCGAGGCCGAGGTCGTCCTGCCAGTCCTCGACGGCTTCCCGGGTGGCCCAGGTGTAGGCGTCGTCCACGTCGAAGCCGGTGTAGCCGAGCTTGGCCAGGTTGCGTTCCAGGAGCTCGACGTCCTTGCCCTCGACGCCGTCCTGGAGGATGCGGTAGAGCGGCGTGGTGCCGTAGAGCAGCGGGCGGCGATCGGCGTCGACGCTGTAGACGGCCCTGCCCCGGGTGATGGTCGCGCCTTCCGCGGGGAGCCAGGTGATCGTGCCCTGGACCTTGGCCGGGACGGTCATGGCCGGGCCGTAGCCGAGGGTGCCGTCGACGGTCTTGGTCTCGGTGAGCGTCGTCCTGGTGACCGTGGCGGTGGCGGGCGGGGTGCGGGTGGCGGCGGCCGGGCCGGTGCCGTCGCCGCCGAAGCCGAACGCGGCGGCCGCCACGGCTGCGGCCAGCAGGGTGGTGCCGCCCGTCCAGGCGGCCAGGCGCAGCGGGCCGCGGCGGCGCAGGGCCCTCTGTGGTTGCGTCACCCGAGTCACTTCCGGTTCCCGAGCCGGGGCATCTGGCTTCGGCACGTGTCCATGGCGGCCTTGAACGCCGGGTCGTCAGGGTCGACGCGGCCGTCGCTCTTGACCCTGAGGCCGCCGCCGGGCTCGGGGTCGGGCATGTCCACGCCGTTCTCGCGCATGCATCGGGCGAAGGCGCGCATCTTCTCCTCGTCCTCGGGGGTGAGCTCGCCGCGGTCCTTGAACGGGGCCAGTTCGCGGCAGGCTTCCATGGCCTTCTTGAACGTCTCCGTCCCGGCCTCGACCTTGGTCATGACCCGGAAGGCGCCGCCGGGCTCGGGGTCGGGCATGTCCACGCCGTTCTCGCGCATGCACCGGGCGTACTTCCTGGCCTGCTCCTCCGGGTCGGCGGTGCCGGTGGGCGAGGCGGCGGCCGACGGCGCGGCCGAGGTGGCCGACACGGAGGCGACGCCGGTCGACGGCGGCTGCGATCCGCATCCCGCGACCAGTGCGGTCAGGGCCGCGGCGAGAAGTGTTCGTCTCATGGCCCGACAGTGGCGGGCGCGGTTCAGAGCGGGCTGGGAGCCGCCTGGGAAACAGGTAGGAGCACCGAGAAGGTGGCGCCCCGGCCCGGTGCGGTGTCGACGTCGACCCGGCCGCCGTGGGCGCGCACGATCGCGGCGACGATGGCCAGGCCCAGGCCGTTGCCGCCGTCGGCCCTGGATCTGCCCTGGCTGATCCGGTAGAGGCGGTCGAACAGCTGGGGGACGTGCTCGGGCGCGATGCCGGGGCCGGTGTCGGCGACCTCCAGCACCGCCTGGCCGGCGCGGCTGCCGACCCGGACGGTGACGGCGGCGCCGGGCGGGGTGTGGGTGAGGGCGTTGCCGATGAGGTTGGCGGCGACCTGCCGCAGCCGGGCCTCGTCGCCCACGGCGAAGACGGGCGCCAGCGTGCCGCCCAGGCCGGCCAGCCTGACCTGCCGGTCGGGGACGCGGGCGCGGGCGTCGCGGATGGAGTCGGCGGCCACCGCCAGCAGGTCGACGGGCCGGCGGTCGAGTGGCCGCTCCTCGTCGAGCTGGGCGAGCGTGAGCAGGTCGTTGACCAGGACGCTCATCCTGGCGGCCTCGTCCTCGATGCGGCCCATCATCTCGCCGGTGTCGCCACCGCCCCGGCGGTAGAGCTCGGCGAAGCCGCGTACCGAGGTGAGCGGGGTGCGCAGTTCGTGGGAGGCGTCGGCGAGGAAGCGGCGCATGCGGGCCTCAGAGGCGGTGCGGGCGGCGATCTCCGACTCGACGCGGTCGAGCATGACGTTCATGGCGGCGCCCAGGCGGCCCGCCTCGGTGTGCGGGTCGGGGGCGGGCACGCGGCTGGCGAAGTCGCCGCGGGTGATGTGGCCCGCCGTGCGTTCCATCCTGGTGAGGGGGCGCAGGCCGAGCCGTACCAGGGCGTCGCCGGCGAGCCCGAGCAGGAGCAGCACGAGCGCGCTGACGGCGGTGGCGATGGCGATGTTGGACGTCCTGACCTGCTCGGCCTCGGTGAGCGACTGGGCGACCACCCACACGGTGCCGTCGGAGGCCGGGGAGGCCAGCACCCGCCAGGAGGCGCCCGAGGTGCCCGGCACGGTGTACGGGGCGCCGAGCTCCAGCGTCTCGATCACCGGGCCTGGGCTGCCGGCGTCGGGTGACTGCCTGATGATCCGGCCGTCGGCGGTGTAGAGGGCGATCCTGAGCTCGCTGGCGAACCGCTTGGTCAGCACGTCGCTCTTCGCGGCCACTCCCATCGGCAGGAACCGCTCGGTGCTGATCTTGCTCAGCCCGGTCAGTTCCTTGTCCACCCGGTCGACCATGGTGTCGTGCAGCAGCGTGATGCCGAACACGTTGGCCAGCACCAGCGCGACCGTGGTCAGGCCGAGGACGGCCATGACGAGGCGGGCGCGGAGTGTCCAGGTGGCGGGCCTCACCGCGGTGTCCTGAGCGTGTAGCCGAAGCCGCGCACGGTGTGGATGAGCTGCGGCTCCCACTTGTCGATCTTCTTGCGCAGGTAGTAGACGTACGACTCGACGATGCTGGAGTCGCCGTCGAAGTCGTAGCGCCAGACGCTGTCGAGGATCTGCGCCTTGCTGACGACCCGGCCGGCGTTCGTCAGCAGATACCGCAGCAGGTTGAACTCGGTGGGCGACAGCTCGACCGGCACGCCGCCGCGCCGCACCTCGTGCGCGGCCTCGTCCAGCTCCAGGTCGGCGTAGCGCAGCACGTCGTCCGGGCGGGCGGGGGTGCGGCTGCGGCGCAGGATGGCGCGGATCCGCAGCACGACCTCCTCCAGGCTGAACGGTTTGGTCACGTAGTCGTCGGCGCCCAGCGTCAGCCCCCGCACCCGGTCCTCGACGGCGTCGCGGGCGGTCAGGAAGAGCACCGGGACGTGCTCGCCGAGCCGGCCGGCGACCTCGAACCCGTCGATGTCCTCCAGCATGACGTCGAGCACGACGATGTCGGGGGCGAACTCGCGGGCGGCCGACACCGCCTCGGCGCCGGTCTCTGCGGTCCTGACCTCGAAGGAGACCAGGCGCAGGGTCTGCGAGAGCAGGGCGCGGATGTTGGGCTCGTCGTCGACGACGAGCACCCTGGCCGGACGGTCCATGGGTCAAGAAATACCCCAGGGACTTCAATGCCAGCTCAAAGCGGATTTAATCGGTTGCCGTGCCGTGACGCCGCTGCCTAGCATCGGCCGCATGTTCTGTACCGTCTTCATCCGCATGCGCCGCAGCCGGCCTCAGGCCCGCTAGCGGACGGCTGAGCGCGTCCGCGGCGCGCCCGGGGCCCTTCGAGATCCCATCGACTCGAGGACCCGAAAGGGCAGCAGCTGTGGCGCAGAATTTCGCGCACGGAAACTATTCACACACGCAGAAGAAGGCCAGGAACGCCGGCGGCGGCCGCACACCCCGGGATCGGGCGCGGCGCGAGCTGTCGCAGAACTTCCTGGCTGACGGGCATGCCCTGGAGCTGGTGGTCAAGGCCGCCGCCCCGGCCGGGCTCGTGCTGGAGCCCGGGGCGGGCGAGGGCGTCCTCACCCGGGCGCTGGCCGAGGCCGGAGCCCAGGTCACGGCCTACGAGATCGACCCTCGGCTGGCCGGCAGGCTGGCCTCCCGGACCCGCGACGATCCGCGGATCGACGTGGTGCGGGGCGACTTCACCGGCGCCCGCGCGCCCCGCGAGCCGTTCGCGGTCGTGGGCAACATCCCCTACTCGCTCACGTCGAGGATCGTCGACTGGTGCCTGCGCGCGCCGGAGCTGACCTCGGCGACCCTGCTCACGCAGCTGGAGTACGCGCGCAAGCGGACGGGCGACTACGGCCGCTGGAGCCTGGTCACGATCGAGTCGTGGCCGTGGTTCGACTGGCGGCTGGGCGACCGGGTGGGCCGGGAGAGCTTCCGGCCGGTCCCGTCGGTCGATTCGGCGATCCTGCGCGTCGAGCGCAGGCCGGAGCCGCTGGCCGACGCGCGCCGGGACTATCAGGCGCTGGTCGAGCTGGGGTTCAGTGGCGTGGGCGGGTCGCTGCGCGCCTCGCTGCGGACCCGCTACGAGGGCGTCGACGCGGCGCTCGCCGCAGCGGGGGTGGCTCGCGACACCGTGGTCGGGTACGTGCGTCCCGACCAGTGGATCACGCTTTATGACCGGCTGAGGTGAGGTCGGCCGGGCCCGCCGGCGTGGCGGGCCCGACCAGGCCGGGCAGCGGCGGGTTGCGGCGGCCCCACGGCATCGCCAGCAGCAGCACCGGCAGCAGCACGATCGACGCCCGCGACCAGTCGGCGTGCAGCACGCCCCACGCCTCGGCCTTGTACTGGGTCATGTAGATGTAGCCGTAGGCCGACCAGAGCGACACGCCGAGGATCGCCGGCCAGGCGAACCGGGTCGGCCTGGCCACCAGGAACGGCATGAACCACAGCAGGTATTGGGCGCCGAGCCGGGGCGTGACGACCATGAAGATGAGCAGGATCGCGGTGGTCATGTCGATCGGGTCGGCGCGCCGCCAGATCAGGATCGCCGCCACCACGCACACGTAGATCAGGTAGGTGCCGAACGTCGCCAGGTCGGGCCGCAGGTCCCAGTGGCCGCCGGTGAAGTGCGGGGTCCAGCCCCACTCGCCGACGATCGGGCGGATCGACTGGATCGTCCGGATGACCTCGGGGATCTGGTCGAACGCGGTGCCGGCGAACACCGGCAGCGTCAGCAGGAAGAACAACGGCACCGCGCCCGTGGTGAACAGCGCCACGATGCGGGAGCGGGTGTGCGGCAGCAGCAGCAGGAAGCCGGGGATCAGCCAGATCGGCCAGCTCTTGGCGCACAGCGCGAGCCCCATGAGCACGCCGGCCAGCGCGGCCCGCTTGAGATCGGCGCGGTCGGTGGGGACGGGACGCAACGCCCGGCCGGCCATGCGCGGCAGGACCCGCCAGCCCTCGGCGGACACGGCCTGGCGCACCCGGCTGACGGCGGCGTCGGTGACGCCCACCCGGTCCGGCGAGCCGGGGCCGCGTGCGACGACGAACGCGGCCACGCCGAACACCAGCGCCACCGGCTCGACCTGGCCGTGGATGGAGGCGACCAGCAGGGCCAGCGGGTTGAGCGCGTACTGGAAGGCGCGCAGCGACGCCTTCGGGCCGCCCGCGAGCTTGGCCACCAGCGGGATCAGGACGATGTCGGCGACCACCGTGACCAGGCGGCCCGCGAAGTCCCACGGGATGCCCAGCCACAGCAGGATGCCGTAGACGTAGGGGATCGTCGGCAGGAAGTGCCAGCCTCCGTTGCTGGCCAGCACCGGATCCTCGCCGCGCAGCACGGCCTCACCGGCGGGTCTGAAGCTGTTGACGTAGTCGACCGGTTGCCATTCGGCGTCGGTCGCTGCGGTGAAGAGCAGCAGCACGCGCACCGCGATGCCGGCGAGGATCGCGACGAGCAGGGACGGCCGCCAGTCTCGCCACTGGGCGATCAGGGCGAGGACGACACCGGTGACGAGGACGACCCCCGTGAGGACTGCGTGTTCCATGGCGGAATCTAGAGTGCCGTACGCGCCCGCATGCTGCCACATTCTTATCCCCGACATGCCGGGTCGTACGGCGTCAGATCATGACCGTCTGTGCTGAACTTTTTCCATGGGGGGATCGCAAGTCAACCAGGCGCTGGTCAGACTCTATTTCGAGGCACGGGAGGGGCCGGGGGACCCGGTGACCGCCTGGGCGGAACTCACAGCCAACTCAGAGGTTTACCGCCGGGCGCGGGGCGGGCGGCGGGTGCCGCTCGACGACGGCACCGCCGCCGAGCTGGCCGCCGCGGCGATCGTGCACACCGCGTCCGAGCACGGCGCGGACCAGGTGGCGGCGCTGGCGACCGCGCCGCTGGCCGGGCTGGTGGCGGGGCTCGGCGGGGCGGTGCTGACCGAACAGTCCAGCGCGCCCGCGCAGATGCTCGGCCCGGCCTTCGGCGGCCCGCGCCCCGAGGACTGGGCGCGGGCGTCCTACGTGCTGCTGTGGGGGGAGAACAACCGGACCGTACGCTCCCCCGGCACGCCCTGGGTGATCGCCGGGCGGTACAAGGGGCAGAAAGTGGTGGCGATCGGCCCGCACCCGACCCGGTTGTCGGACGAGACGGTGGTGATGCGGCCGGGCGCCGACGGGGCGCTGGCCATGGCGGTCGGGCACGTGCTGCTCAAGGAGTTCTACCTGGACCGGCCCGCGTTCGCCGCGCAGGCGCTGACGGACACCGATCTGCCGTTCCTCGTGCGGTTGCGCGAGCGCGGCGGCGCGCTGGTGCCCGGCGGGCTGCACGGGCGCTCGGCGGGGCGGCTGAGCCTGTACGGCGAGGACGGGGTCAACGCCGCCGAGGTGCTGCTGCCGCGCTTCGACGCCGGCCCTGACGTGCTGCGGCGCGGCGTGCCCGCCGCCTCCGACGACGGCCACCTGGTGACGACGGTGTTCGACCTGCTGCTGGCCGTGTACGGGGTGGCCAGGCCGGGGATGCCCGGCCGGTGGCCGTCGGGGTACGACGACCGGGACGAGCCGTACACGCCGGGCTGGCAGGAGGCGTGCACGGGCGTGGCCGCCTCGCGCGCGCTGAAGATCGCGCGGGAGCTGGGGGTGACGGCGGAGAAGACGGGCGGGCGGTGCATGGTGGTGCCCGGCCGGCTGGAGACGCCGCACGCCGACACGGCCTACCGGGCGATGCTGGCGTTGCTGGTGCTGACCGGATGCCGCGACGGGTGGGCGCAGGCGGCGGGCGGGACGGACATCCCGCTGGTGCCGTACCTGTGCCTGCACGCCTGCGGCGAGGACCGGGCGGACGTGGGGGCGCTGAGCTGGGTGCTCGGCGACGGGCTGTTCGAACGGCGGACGGCGCGGTCGATGCTGCTGGAGGCGGTGGGCGACGGGCTGCCGATGGCGCCGCCGCCGCGGGTGCTCTGCCTGCCCAGGTGGATCTATCCGCTGCCGCCCGAGGTGGACCTGCTGATCGGGCCGGACGACCGGTGCGACCTGGCGCCGCCCGACCCCGGCCTGGTCGCCGACGCGGTGGCCAAGCTGTCGGCCGGGCACGCCGGGCACACCGGGCGGGTATGCCCAGGGCCGCAACCGGACGGGCGGCGGATGCGGACGCTGGTCGACCACGCCTGGATGCACGAGTACGGCGAGGCCCTGCCCGTCTACCGCCCGCCCGGCACCGGCCTGCCGGTCAAGCCGACGCACCTGGTCCTCTAGACGGTCCGGTCTTATAGGCGGTCCAGGTAGGCCCGGTGGCCGCGGGAGAACTCGTGGCCGTTGTACCTGTCCCAGTTGATGGACCAGGTCATCAGGCCGCGCAGCCCGGGGTAGACCCCGCGCGGCTTGTACGGCCCGCAGTTGGTGCCCTTGGCCAGGCAGTCGAACGCCTTCTGCACCTCCCCCACGGTGGTGAAGCCGTTGCCGGCGTTGGGCGAGGCGGGCAGGCCGATGGCGACCTTCTCCGGCGGCAGCGCGGGGAAGACGTTGGCCGGGTTGCCCATGATGGGGAAGCCCGCGAGCAGCATGTCCGTCATGGCCACGTGGAAGTCGTGGCCGCCAATGGTGTGGTACTGGTTGTCGAGCCCGGTGATCGGCCCGGAGTTGTAGTCCTGCACGTGCAGCAGGGTCAGGTCGTCGCGCATGGCGTGGATGACCGGCAGGTAGGAGGCGCTCCTGCGGTCGGCCGCGCCGTTCGGGCCGGGGCCGTAGAACTGGTAGCCGAGCTGGACGAAGAACGTCTCCGGGGCCATCGTCAGCACGAAGCCGGACCCGTACCTGCTCTTGAGCGTCCTGAGTGCCTGGATCAGGTTGACGATCACCGGGGTGGTGGGGTTGGCCAGGCTCGTGTCGCCCTGGTCGAGATAGAGGGAGTGGCCCTCGAAGTCGATGTCGAGGCCGTCGAGGCCGTACCTGTCGATGATGGCGCTGACGGACCGGACGAACGCGTCGCGCGCGGCCGTGGTGGTGAGCTGGACCTGACCGTTCTGGCCGCCGATGGAGATCAGCACCTTCTTGCCCTGGGCCTGCTTGGCGTCGATGGCGGCGATGAAGTCGGCCTCGGACTCGACATTGGGGCACTCGGCGGCGGGGCACTGGCTGAACCGGATGTCGCCGGACGTCACCGAGGTGGGCTCGCCGAAGGCCAGGTTGATGACGTCCCATTCGGCGGGGACGTCGCTCATGCGGATGTAGCCGGAGCCATTGGCGAACGAGGCGTGCAGGTAGCCGACCATCACGCGTTCGGGCAGGTCGCCGCCGCCTCCGCCGCCGCCCGCCGTGGTGGTGCCGGTCACCTCGCCCGTGTACGGCGAGCAGTTGGCGGCGGCGTCGCAGGCGCGGACCTTGAAGCGGTAGGCGGTCTCGGGGGTCAGGCCGGTGGCCGTGTGGGTGGTGCCGGTCGCGGGGGTGGGAGCGCCGCCGTTGCGGGACACCTCGTAGCGGGCGACATTCCCGGAATTGTCGGTCGAGGCGGTCCAGGTGGCGGTGAGGCTCGTGCTGGTCGCGTTGCCGACGGCGAGGTTGCCGGGCGTGCTGGGGGCCTCGGTGTCCGGGGTGCCGCCGGGGCCGTCGAGGATCACGTCGTCGGCCAGGTACGGGCCGGTGCCGTACCAGCCGTTGACGTGGATGGCGACGCTGGTGGTGCTCGCGCCGGTGGTGAAGGAGGTCTTCAGCTGCTGCCACTGGCTGCCGGGCTGGCCCCAGGTGCTGGCGTTCACGCCGGTGCCGGTCGCGCCCAGGAAGACGTAGCCGCCCTGGACCCAGGCCGACAACTGGTAGGTGGTGCCCGGCCGCACGGTGATCGTCTGCTGGCAGCGGGCGAAGTCGCTCCCGGCGGGGGTGCCCCGCAGGGCGCCGGCGCCGCCGTGCACCGGGGTGGAGACGGCCTCGGCCGAGGAACAGGCCCAGGCGGACAGGCCCGACTCGAAGCCGGGGTTCGTCACGATGTTCGCGGCCAGGGCGGAGGCAGGATGGAGGGCGGTCAGGCCCAGGGCGAGCGCGGCGGCCGCCGCGAACCCTCGGAACTTCATGGCGATCCTTCCTTGTACGGCGAGGGGGAGGGCGCCGGCAGGTGTGGCGCCCTCCCCGTCGATCACCGGACGGCTAGAAGCCGGCGGTGGTCCTGGTGAACTCCCACTCCGTCTGGGCGATGCCGCTGCAGTGCGCGGTGACGCCGCCGCCCGGGCAGGGACGGTCCCGGTTGACGGCCCAGTAGGCGAGCCTGGTCAGGCCCTTGGACAGGGCCCAGTCCCGGATCTGCGTCCAGGTGGCCGGCGAGGTCAGCTCCTGCTGGTCGGACAGGCCGTTCATGCCGGAGATGCCCATGTGCGCGTACGCCTGCGCGTCGGTCCAGCCGTAGGCGTTCTTGAGCGCGGTCTTCAGGCCCTCCGAGGCGTTGACCGTGTCCTGGTACATGTTGGAGCCGCCGAAGTCGAACGGCATGATCGTGAAGTTGTCGATCGGCACGCCCAGGGCCCTGGCCTGGTTGATCAGCCGGATGCCGTGCGCGTTGGGGCCGGTCCTGGTGGTGCCGAAGGTGACGACGATCTTGAGGTTCGGGTTGTTCTGCTTGACGATCTTGAGGCCGTTCAGGATGCGGTCCTGGACGGTGTAGTTCTCGAACTCGTCGGTGTTCTCGATGTCGAAGTCCACCACGGCGGGCCCGACGGCGTTGACGACCTGCTGCACCGCGCCCGCGAACGCCGCCGGGGTGGCGCAGTTCGGGCCGAGCTTGTTGCCCGACCAGCCGCCGAAGGAGATCTGCACGCTGCCGCCCTTGGCCTTGATCGTGGAGATCGCCTGGGCGTCGGCGCCGCCGGTCAGCGGCCGGTTGCCGTCCCATGCCGGGTTGCAGCCGCCGCCGGCCAGGATGAAGGCCATGGTGAACGACTTGACGCCGGTGGCGTCCATCACGGTGCCCGGGTTGGGCGGGCTGCCCCAGCCCATGTAGAGGTAGGGCGCGCCGGGCATCCTGGCCGGGTCGGGCTGGCCGGGGCCGTCGGAGGTGGTGGCGGTGACCGCGCCGCTCGCGGCCGACACGTTCCCGGCGGCGTCGCGGGCCCGGACCGTGTAGGTGTAGGCGGTGTTCGGGGTGCGGCCGGTGTCGGTGAACGAGGTGCCCGTGGCGGTCGTCACCAGCGTGCCGCCCCGGTAGACGTCGTAGCCGCTGACGCCCACGTTGTCGGTGGAGGCGTTCCAGGCCAGCGAGACGCTGGTGGAGGTGACGCCGGTCGAGCGCAGGTTGCCGGGCACCGAGGGGGCCTGGGTGTCGCTGCCGCCGCCGGTCGCCGCCTTCCACAGGGCGGGCACGTTCGGCGGCTCCCAGCCGGGCTGGGAGGTGTGGCTCTGCACGGCCTCGTAGTCGGCGCCGTTGTGGGTGACGCGGGTTCCGGCGGTGTAGGAGGTCCACGCGGCCCAGGCCGGGTAGGCGGCGCTCGCCGCGCCGTACGCGGCCGGGGTGACGGTGGCCAGCCCGGAGGCGGTCAGCGCCAGTGAGGTGAGCAGGGCGGCGGACAGTCGGCGGATTCTCATGGCATTCCCCGGAGGTGCGGCTTGACGGTCCTGGAGAAGTTCCAGTTGTGGCTGGCGTCCCAGTTGATGGACCAGGTCATCGCGCCCCGGATACCCGGGTAGGCGCGCGGCGGCCGGAAGGTCCCGCAGTTGGTCAGCTTGGCCAGGCAGTCGAGCGCCTGGTTGACGAGGGTGGGCGCGACGATGCCGCCGCCCGCCGCGCCCGGCCCGGCGGGCAGGCCCAGGGCCACCTGGTCGGGGCGCAGGCCGTTCTCGAGCTGGATGCAGGCCAGCGCGGTCATGAAGTTGACCGAGCCCTGGGAGTACGCCTGGGCCTGGTCGCAGCCGAGCATGGAGCCCGAGTTGTAGAACTGCGTGTGGACGACCGTGAGGATGTCCTTGATGTTCAGGGCGAGCTTGAAGTACTCCATCCCGGTCGACTGCATGTCGATGGTCTGCGGGGCCATCGTGATGATGAGGTCGGCGCCGGCCTTCGCGCGCAGCGAGCGCAGGGCCTGGCCCATGTAGGTGGCGTTGAGGCCGTTCTCCAGGTCGATGTCGACGCCGTCGAACCCGTAGCTCCGCATGAGCCCGTACACCGAGTCGGCGAACCTGGTAGCGGCGGCCGCGCTCGCCACCTGCACCCGGCCGGCCTCGCCGCCGACGGACAGGATGACCTTCTTGCCGCGCTGGTGCAGCGCCTGGACGTCGGCCCTGAACTGGGCGTCGGTGTAGCCGCCGACGGCGGCGGACAGGGCCGGGTCGAGCGAGAAGACGACCTCGCCGGCCGTGGGGGTGGCCTCGCCGAACGCGATCGCCACCAGGTCGTAGTCGTCCGGCACCTGCGAGAGCTTCAGCTCGGTGGCGGCGTTGACGAAGTTGTGCCAGTAACCGGTGAGGAAGTGCTTGGGCAGCGGGCCGGGGTTGCCCGTGTCGCAGCCGGTCGTGGTGGCGGTGACGGGATCGCCGGCCTGCGACTCGCCCTGCGCGTTGTAGCCCTTGACCGTGTAAGTGTGGGTCTCGCAGGTGCCGAGGCCGGTGATGGTCGCGCTCGTCGAGCTGACAGTGGCCTTGACCGCGGTGCCCTCGTAGACGCGGTAACCGGTGACGGTTCCGCTGGAGGCGCCCCACGTCAGCGCGATGCTGTCGTCGGTGGTGGTGGCCTGGGCCGGGCCCGGCCTGCCCGGCGCGCCGGGCTCGTTGTCGTCGCCGCCGCCGCACGGCGCGCCGTTGAGCGTGCAGTTGGTGATGCCGGGGAAGTTGCCGGGGCTGCCGTTGAAGCCGAAGCTCGTGCTCGCCCCGGCTGCCAGGCCGCCCGCCCAGCTCGGGTTCGTGAAGGTGTAGTGCTGGCCGTTCCTGGACATGACGGCGTTCCAGGCGGACGGGATCGTGAAGCCGGCCGGCACGTCGAACTGGACGTTCCAGCCGGTCATGGCGGTGGGGCTGCCGTTGGCGACGGTCACCTTGCCTTCGAAGCCGGAGCCCCAGTCGGAGACCTTGGCGAAGGTGGCGGTGGCCGAGGCGGCCTGTGCGGGGAGCGCGACGAGGCTGACGGCGAGAGTCGCGAGGGCTACGAGGATGACGCGAAGTTTCACATGTCGTCCTTCTGATGATGTGCCGTACGGCTCGCGCCGGGGGGTGAGAACGCGAGCCGTACGGCACAGCCCGCAGCGGCGAGGCGCGGGCTCCTGGGGGGTGTCACGCGGGGCCATGATTTCTTTTAGGAAAGTTTCCTAAGAGTTGCCGCGATCGTAGCTTTGACATCGTTGCCTTACAAGGCCCAATGCCGTTCCCCAGGTTCGGGACGCCATCAATGGTTGTTCGGGACCCTCCGTTTCTACGGCTGCCGGGTGATCCGGACGTCGTCGACCGCGGCCTCGACCAGCGAGGCCGTCGAGGCGTCGGCGGCCTCGATCACGATGCGGACCGTCTGGCCGGCGAAGGCGTTCAGGTTCGCGGTGGCCACGCTCCAGGCCGCGTCGCGGTCGGTGGCCGCGCCCGGCTGGTCGACGACGGTCGCCGTGGTGCCGCCCACCACCCTGACCCGGAAGTAGTCCGCGCCGGAGGAGTTGGAACCATGCGCGAGATACCACGAGAGGGACAGGCCGAGCGTGCCCGAGGACGGCAGCGTGATCGGCGGCGACTGGATCGAGGTGACTCCGCCGTCGATGTCGTACGTCCCGGCCGAGCCGCCCAGACGGCCCGTCACCAGGTCGTTCACGCCGCTGACCGTGGTGCCGAGCTGCTTGGCGCCGGAGGAGGTGGTCGCCGCGGGGTCGCCGCGCTCCCACTGCCCGGCGGTGGCCGTGTCGGTGCCGCCCGGGTCGGCCGTCCAGCCGGTGGCGGTCTCGAACGTGTCGTTGTAGACGGTCTCCGGCGGGTTGCCGGTGCCGCAGTACTGGGCCTCCTTGCCGATGACCCGGTAGACGCAGTCGGCGCTCTCCAGGAAGAGCAGCACGGCTTCCCGGTTGCGCGTCGTCTGCGGGACGATCTGCTCGTCCGGCGGGTAGAAGCCGGGGCTGGCGCCCCTCGGGTACATCTCGAACGTGTAGCTGAAGATCTTGTAGACGCCCCACATCCAGTCGTTGATCGTGCCGTCGGTGATGTAGAGGTCGCTCGACTGCTCGGGCGTGTAGCCGTTGCTGGCCGCCATGCTCTGCCCGAGCGTGGCGTGCGCGTCCCGGTCGTCCTGCGTCAGGCCGGGCGCGGTGTCGTTGAAGGTGTAGCCGTAGGGCCACAGCACCAGCTCGCTGTAGGTGTGCCAGTCGAGGTGCGCCCTGATCTGCTGCATGCCGCCGACCACCCGGCCGCGCACCCAGTTCGCCGCCGCGCTGACCTCGGGCGCCGACTCGGCGGACGGGCCCCGGTAGGTCTCGCTGGACGTCGACCCCGACGATCCGCCGCAGCAGCCCCACTGGTAGGCCCAGTTGCGGTTCAGGTCGGTGCCGACGGCCGAGGAGCCGCTGTTCGGCTGCCTGTTCTTGCGCCAGGACCGGTAGCTGCCGGAGGCGATGTCGTACTCGCCGCCGTCCGGGTTGAGGTCCGGCATGATCCAGATCTCCCGGGTGTTCACCAGGTTCGTGATCCGGGAGTCCGTGCCGTACCCGTCGGTCAGCAGGTCCATCATGTACAGCGCCATCTCGACGGTGAGGTGCTCGCGCGCGTGCTGGTGCGCGGTGAACAGCACCTCCGTCTCCGCCTCGTCCGTCGCCACGTTGTCGCTGATCTTGACGCCCACCAGCTCCCGGCCCTGGTACGAGGTGCCGTACGTGAACGTGCTGACCAGCCCGGGATGGTCGGCGACCAGGTCGTCGATGTACGCGATCATCTCCGCGTAGTTGTGGTAGCCGGAGTCCGCGGGCGGGAAGTCAGCCACCCGGGCACCGGTCGGGGGTAACGGGCCGGGGGCCTCCGTCACCCGGAAGCCGAGCTTCCTGATCGCGGAGATCTCGGCTTCCGTGGCGGTGACCAGGACCGAGTCCTTCGTCACCTCGTCGATCGCCGCGCCGGTGGCGGCCACCGCGCTGCGCTGCTGCGCGTCCGACGGGCCCTGCACCCGGTACTGCCTGTTCGGCGGCGGTTCGGCGGCGGCTCCCGCCCCGGTCGCGCCGGTCAGGCAGATCAGACCCAGGACGGCGAGCAGGATGACTAATCGGCGTTTCACCTTCGTCCTCCTCAGGCGCGCGGGCTTGGTGTTGACACGCGCCTGAACCGAGAGTGAAGACGGCTGCCCGGCTAGGAAAGGCCCAAATTCGGAGGGAAGGTCACCATCGTCTGGTCCAGCGGCTTGCGCACCAGGTCGGGCACCAGCGCGTCCGGGGCCGCGTAGCCGACGGGGAACAGGATGTAGGGCCGCTCGCTGGGCGGGCGTTCGCAGATCTCGGTCAGGAAGGCCATCGGGTTGGGCGTGTGGGTCAGCGTCGACAGGCCCATGGCGTGCAGCGCGGCGATGAACAGGCCGCAGGCGATGCCCACGCTCTCGTTGACGTAGTAGTGCCTGACCTTCGAGCCGTCGGGGCGGACGCCGTACTTCTCCGCGAAGCACACCACCAGCCAGGGCGCGACCTCCAGGTAGCCCTTGTCGGAGGTGGTCTCCAGCGGGGCCAGCGCCTCGCGCCACTCGGGGGGCAGGCGGCCGCCCTCGTAGTTCTGCCGCTCCTCCACCTCGGCGGCCTCACGGACGCGCCTCCTGGTCTCCCGGTCGCCGATCACCACGAACTTCCACGGCTGCTGATGGGCGCCGGACGGCGCGGTGCCGGCGGCCCGGACGGCCAGTTCCACGGCCCGGAACGGCACCGGCTCGTCGCTGAACATCCGCACGCTGCGCCGGGCGTCGGCGAAGGCGAGGAACTCGGCGCCACGTCTGATCATCTCGTCGGGGTTATAGCGGGGTGGTGCATAAGGGACGAAAGGGTGCTCCATGAAGTCGCAGTGTGCGCACAGGTGCCTTCTCTGACAACAGGTGGCGCTCTATGCTGCACGCTTTGACACGAAAAATCGGCTTAAGGTGGTAAATATGCCAGCAAAGCGTGACGGGTTGGATGATCTGGACCTTCGGCTGCTCCGCCTCCTCGCCGAACGGCCCCGCGCCGGACTGCTGGAGATCGCCCGCCTGCTCGGCGTCGCCCGCGGCACCGTCCAGGCGCGCCTCGACCGCCTGACCGCCGATGGCGTCGTCACCGGCTTCGGCCCCGCCCTCTCCCCCGCCGCCCTCGGCTACCCGGTGCAGGCGTTCACCACGCTGGAGGTCGAACAGGCCGCCCGCGCGCACATCGCCCAGTCGCTGGCGGCCATGCCCGAACTCCTCGAGGCGTACATCGTCACCGGCCCCGGCGACGTCTGGTGCCGCATCGCGGGGCGCGACAACGAGCACGTCCAGCAGGTCATCGACGGCATGCTCGCCATCCCGGGCGTACGCCGCAGCACCACGGTCATCACCCTGTCCACCGTCGTCCCCCACCGCGTCCACCCCCTCGCCGCCCTGGGCCGGTGACCGCGAAACACGAGGCCCTCCACCGCCTGTTCCAGGAGGAACCCTCGTTGCTTCCTCGCACGCTCCGGATCGTGGACATCCCGTTTCCGGATGAGTGCGAGGTATCAGTGATCAACGCCGATCTCACCGAGATCGTGCCGATCGAGCGCCGGTGCGACACGCTGCTCAACGTCAAGTGCCCCGGCGGGCCGTACACGATGATCATCGAATCCCAGCTGGAGGAAGACTCCCGGAAGGTGCTGATCGTGATCTGCCAGAAGCCGGGCACCGCGCGCTGGGCCCGCGAGCCCAAGACCATCGGGCTCTCCGACAGGCCGACCTCGGTCCTGTATCCGATCGTCCTCGGGCCTGACAACGTCCCCGCCATCATGGACCGGTCCGAGGCGGCCAGGGACGTGGTCCTGGCGGCGTTCTCCGCCATCACGCACGGGACCTCACGCAGGGTGAATGCGACCACGCTGGGTTCCTCGCCGAGTTCACCGAGGTGGGTCTGATGTCCACCAAGACCTACCGCTACCAGTCCGAATACGCTCAACAGCTCCGCGCCGAAGGAGAGGCACGCGGGGAGGCACGGTCTGTGCTGAAGGTGCTGCGGCAGCGTGGCGTGCACGTCCCCGATCCCGTACGGGAGCGCATCACGGGCTGCACGGATGTGAACCTGCTGGACGAGTGGCTCATCCGGTCGCTGAAGGTCACCTCCGTCGAGGAGCTCTTCGACTGAGTTCCGGCAGGCGATACCGTGATGTGTCATCACGTTTCACCTGGAGCGAGCCCCCATGTTCTTCGGCATCACCGATCTGTGGACCTACGTCATCGGTGCCTTCTTCATCATTTTGCTGCCTGGGCCGAATTCGCTGTTCGTGCTGGCGCTGGCCGCGCAGCGTGGGGTTCGTGACGGGTATCGGGCCGCTGCCGGGGTGTTCGTGGGCGACACGGTTCTCATGGCGCTGGCCGCCGTCGGAGCGGCCTCGCTGCTGAAGTCGTCGCCGCTGCTGTTCTCGATCGTGAAGTACGCGGGCGCCGGCTACCTGGTGTGGATCGGGTTCCAGATGCTGCGCGGGGCCTGGCGGGCCTGGCGTGACCGGTCACCAGGGGAGACGGTGGAGGCGGTGCCGGCAGGCAGGCCGGTCCGCGATCCGCGCCCGTTCCGCAAGGCGCTCGCGATCAGTTTGCTCAACCCGAAGGCGATCCTGTTCTTCGTCTCGTTCTTCGTGCAGTTCGTGGACCCGGGCTACGCCGCTCCGGCGCTGTCGTTCCTCATCCTGGGCGCGATCATCCAGGTGTTCAGCCTGCTCTACCTGACGGCGCTGATCTTCGGCGGGAGCTTCCTGGCGGCGCAGTTCCGCTCGCGCAGGCGGCTGAGCGCGGGGCTGACCTCGGGCGTGGGGGCGCTGTTCGTCGGGTTCGGGGCCAAGCTGGCGACCACGTCGCTCGGGTGACTCTTCCGAACAGGTATGGCCGCCCCGACATGCGGTAACGGGTGAGCGGCCGGTGGGAACGTGTCAAAAGAGGCAGTCGCGGCGCGGGACCTCGGGTACGGTAAGCCACCGGTAAGCGACCGGCAACCCACCGGTGCGATCGTCTCAGGCGTCAGGGTGACCGCCAGGTGACATCGAGCGGCCCATCCGGCAAGCCTGCCAGCCCGAAAGCCCGGGTAGTGCCCGGCTATCGGCCTATCTGCGGAGTTTGCGTTGAACCATCCACCTGTGACCCTGCCCCGACTCACCGCCCTCGCCCGCCAGGCGGCGCCCCGGCTGCTCGAAGCCGTGGTGGCGCCGATGGCCGTGTTCTACCTCGCGATGGTGGTGCTGGGGCTGGACTGGGCGCTGATCCTGACCTGCGCCTGGGTGTACACGGGGGTGGCGTGGCGGCTGATCAGGCGGATCCCGGTGCCGGCGACGATGCTGCTGGCCGCCGCCGCGATCACGTTGCGGACGATCGTGGGGCTGTGGACCGGCACCTGGATGTGGTACTTCATCCAGCCGGAACTGGGCACCATCTGCATCAGCATGGCCTTCCTCGCCTCCGTGCGGCTCAACCGGCCACTCGTGCAGAAGCTCACCCTCGATTACATCCACCTGCCGAACGCGGTGCTCAAGCACGAGCGGGTGCGCAGGTTCTTCGCCCGGATCACGCTGTTGTGGGCGTTCGTGCTGCTGGCCAACTCGACCGTGAGTATCGCGCTGGCCGTGTACGAGTCGCTGGCGGGGTCGCTCGCCGGGTTCATGCTGCTGCGTACGTCAGCGGTGGCCGTGATGAGCGGCCTGGCGATCGCGGTCTCGGTCTTCGCCTTCAAGCGGGTGCTGCGCAGGCTGCACGTCGCGCACGGCTGACCGCTCCGCCAGCAGGAACGCCCCGCACATCCCCATGACCAGCCCGGTCAGCAGGCTGAACAGCTCCACCAGGTCCGCCGCGCCGGTGACGCCGCCACCCAGAGGGTTGCCCGCGATCATCACGATCATCGCGTAGAGGCCCCAGCTGAACATCGCGCCCGAACCCAGCCACGCCACCGCGAGCGGCTGCCGGAACGGCCCGCGGCCCAGCCCGCGCACCATCACCACCAGCGCCACACCGGCCGCGACGGTCAGCACTCCCTTGATGGCGCCCTGGGCCGCTCCCGCCGCCGTCAGCGCCTCGGCCATCTCCGGCGGCAGGCCGGCGGCGCCGCCCAGCGCCCAGTAGAGCCGGGTGCCGCCGAGCAGCGCGGACACCAGCAGGGCGCCCCATCCGACGACCAGCTGGAATGACTTCGTCGCCGACGCAGAACCGTACCGGACGGGGGTGGTGAAGGCGGCGGGCCAGCGGTCGCGCGCGTAGAGCGCGAACGCCGTCAGCAGGCCCGCGCCCTGGCCGATGAAGCCGGTGTAGACCATGAGATACACCCACGTCTCGATCGGCCCGCCGGTGTCGAACACCGACACGCCCTCCAGCAGGACGCCCAGCGGCGCGGTGACCATCACCACGGCCAGCAGGCCGGTGCCGACCCACAGCGGCAGCAGCACCAGCCAGGCGGGCAGCCGCATCCCCCACCGCGTCGTGAACGCCAGCGCCAGCACCAGGGCGATGGCGTCCATGCCGAACGTCATCGCGTTCATCCCGAGCATGGTGGAGGTGCCCATCAGGGCGGGGTCCGTGACGCCCAGCGAGCTGCCGGTCAGCCAGAGGACCTTGATGGTGAGGTAGGGGAGCATGGCGGCGATGGCCACGATCGCCGCGGTGATCCGGCCGATGCCGGCCCTCGGAGTCGTCATGCCCCGACCCTCTCCCGG